>JBJERU010000001.1:0-22663 GCA_051882415.1 Faecalibacterium sp.
ACTTCCTCAGAAGTCATTCTTTCGCCGCGCCCTTGGCGCTTGAGTATAATACCACTTCCCCAGCCAGAAGTCAACCCCTTTTTTCATTCTTTTTCACTTTTTTTCGTGCGGGGCTAAAAGCCTTGTGTTTTGCCGGAAGTTCGCGTATATTATATACATTATGGATGCTATGCCTGAAGCGGAAAAGGAGCTTTCCGGATCATGATTCTAACTGTCAACATCGGCAACACCCACATCACCCTGGCTGGATACGAACGGGACACCCTGCAATTCAGCGGGCGGCTGCATTCTGATCCTGCTGCTACGATAGATGAATATGCCATGCATCTGTTGCAGCTGCTCCATCTGCATCATGCCGCCCCGGAGCAGATCGAAGGCGGCATCCTGGCCAGCGTTGTTCCAGGGCTGACCGGACGCGTGCTGGCTGCTTTACAGATGCTGTGCTCTGCCCGCATCCTGACCGTAGGGCCGGGCCTGAAGAGCGGCATCAAGCTTCGGCTGGACAATCCCGCGCAGCTGGGCGCAGAGCTTTTGTGCGGCGCAGTGGCCGCGCTGGACGAAGGCCCTGCGCCGATGGTGATCATCTGTGCGGATACTGCCATCTCGATGATGGCCCTTAACGCCCATCAGGAGCTGGTGGGCGGCGTCATCCTGCCTGGGCCGCAGCTGGCTTTGCGGGCGCTGGTCCAAAACACCGCCCAGCTTCCCCAGATCGATCTTTCTGCCCCGGCGCCCCGCTCGGTGCTGGGTAAAAACACCGCCGCCTGTCTGCAAAGCGGCTTTGTGCTGGGCACCGCCTGCCAGCTGGACGGCCTGGCCGCCCGTTTTTGCGCCGAGCTGGGCCAGGAGACCCGCTTTTACGCCACCGGCAGCCTGCCCCGCACCATCCGGGAAGCCTGCACGACTCCGATCAGCTATCGCGAAAATCTTATCACCGACGGCCTTTATCGGATCTGGCAGCGCAACCGCAAAAGATGAGCTTTTCCGGCCGATTTTCCATTTGCTTTTTTTCCGGCTCTGTGCTATAATCTGGTGTACGGTTATGCGATCGTAGCTCAGCTGGATAGAGCGTTCGGCTCCGACCCGGAAGGCCAGAGGTTCGAATCCTCCCGGTCGCACCAAATGCAGCGCCTTGATAAAGGCGCTGCATTTTTTGTTTGCAAAAGCTTTTTGGGAAAAGCGCCGTTCCCATCTTGCAAAAGACAAAAACCGCTTTATAATAGGAGCGGTGCCGCGCGGTGCGCGGTCGTTTTGGTGCAAGAGGAAAAGGAATGCGGAAATGATCCAGTCAAAAACAACTTCCCTGACGCAAGGCCCGCTGGCGCGCAAGATCCTGCTGTTCAGCCTGCCGCTGGTGGCATCCAACCTACTGCAGGTGCTGTTCAACATGTCCGACATCGCGGTGGTGGGCCGCTTTGCCGGCTCCACAGCACTCGGCTCGGTAGGCTCCACCAGCATCTATATCACGCTGTTCACCGGATTTCTCATCGGACTGGGCGGCGGCATCAACGTTCTGGTGGCCCGCTTTTACGGCGCGCAGCAGCCCAAAGATGTGTCCGCTGCCGTACACTCGGCCCTGCTGGTCAGCCTGGCGGTCGGGATCGTGCTTCTGGCATTTGGCGAAATCACCTCCACGGGGCTGCTGCGGCTGCTGAATACCAAGGCGGATCTGCTGCCCGGCGCGGCGCTCTATCTGCGCATCTACTTCCTGGGCATGCCCGCAATGGCCGTGTACAACTTTGGCAACGCGGTGTTCAGCGCCATCGGCGACACCAAAAAGCCGTTGATCTTTCTGTCCATCGCGGGGGCAGTGAACGTTCTGCTCAATCTGTTCTTCGTGGTGGGCTGCCGCCTCAGCGTGGCGGGCGTGGCGCTGGCCAGCGTACTGTCCCAGTGCCTTTCGGCCGGAATGATCCTGCGGGCGCTTGCCGGCGTGCAGGACTGCTATGGTCTGCGCTGGGCCAGCCTGCGGCTCGATCCCGCCAAAACGCGGCGTATCCTGCAGCTTGGCATCCCGGCAGGCTGTCAGACCGCCGTGTTCGCCATCGCAAATCTGTTTGTGCAGGCAGGCGTCAACTCGTTTGATTCTCTGATGGTCAAAGGCAACTCTGCCGCCGTCAACGCGGATTCGATCGTTTATGACGCAATGGCCGCTTTCTATACAGCCTGTTCCAGCTTTATGGGCCAGAATTACGGCGCGGGCAAGGTGGAACGGGTCCGGCGCAGTTATCTGATCAGCCTGGCGTATTCGTTCGGCATCGGCCTGGCGCTGGGCGTGGGTCTGGTGGCCTGTGGCCCGGTGTTCCTGTCGCTGTTCACCTCCGAGCCTGCCGTTGTGGAGGCCGGCATGACCCGCCTTACCGTGATGGGCTTGTCCTACTGCATCTCTGCTTTCATGGACTGCACGATGGCCGCCAGCCGCGGCCTGGGCAAGACCATTGTGCCCACCGTCCTTGTGATCTTAGGCTCCTGTGTGTTCCGGGTGGTCTGGGTCTATACGGTGTTCGCTTATTTCCATACCATCCCGGCGCTGTATCTGGTCTATCCCTGCTCCTGGGCGCTGACCGCCATCGCAGAGATCATCTACTTTGTGCACATCTACAAGGAACAGATGAAGATCTTTGACGCACCCGCTTTGGGATGAGGTGTTTTGTTCCTTTTTTGAAAAAAAGGAACCGAAAAAATGTTTCGATCGGCCTGTGCATACGCACAGGCCAGAGGATTTTTAAAGGAGAGACATCCCCCATGCTGCAAGCTGCATCCACTGGGATCTGGCACGTTCTGCGCATCGACGAACAGCTTTACGGCTGCGAAGAGCTTCCGGAAGGCGAACCGGTACGCTGTGATGTTTTGCTGGAATCGGACGACGGACACCGCCGCGTCCTCGCCTATCCGGACGCCGAGCTGATCCGCCTGGACATTTGGGAAGGCAGCGCAGTCCGGCTTTTGGCAGACGGAACGCTGGACAAGGTATCACAACAGGCGTTATCGAAAGGAGTTTGTTTATGAAAAAGATCCGCTCTTCCGCCCTGATCGGCCTGGGCGCACTGGGCATCCTGTTCGGGCGCAGAATGCCGGGGGTGCAGGTGATCGCCGACCCGGAGCGCATTGCCCGTTACCGTGCCCAGCCGGTGCGCTGCAACGGTCAGGAATGCCCGTTTGCGTATACCGCCCCGGAGCAGGGCCAGCCGGTGGATCTGCTTGTGGTGGCGGTCAAAGCCACCACGCTGGAGTCTGCCCTGCCCCTGATGGCCCGCTTTGTGGGGCCGGACACGGTTATTTTAAGCGTGCTCAACGGCATCACCAGCGAAGACCGCATCGAGGCCGTTTATCCGGGCCATATGCTGTGGAGCGTGGCCATCGGCATGGATGCCACCCGCACCGGCCGCAGCCTGATCTACCAGGCCGAAGGAAAGATCCAGTTCGGCGAGCGAAATGGCGAAATGACCCCCCGGGTGCAGGCTGTGGCGGAATATCTGACCGCCTGCGGCATCACCAACGAGCCGTGCAGCGATATCCTATACAAGCAGTGGAGCAAGCTGATGGTCAACGATGGTCTGAATCAGGCCGCCGCTGCCTTCGATCTGCCTTATGGCGGCCTGTGTCAGCCCGGCCCGGCCTACGATAAAATGCGCCAGGCCATGCAGGAGACCATCCGGCTGGCCAATCTGGAGGGCATTCCCCTGCCGCCGGACAACGATGTGCGGTTTTTGGAGGCAAGCATGCCGACCTTTAACCCCGATGGCATGCCCAGCATGCGCCAGGATGTTCTGGCCCAGCGCCCCACCGAGGTGGAGGAGTTTGCCGGCACGGTGCGCCGTCTGGCCCAAAAGCACGGCATGCCCACCCCGGCCAACGATTTTTTCTATACCCGCATCCGCGAGATCGAAGCGGGATACAAAAAGGGAGACTATCCCGGATTTTGTGTAAACTCTAAATAAACATCATAATAACGTCGAAAATTTGGAGATTACACAAAAATTGGGACGGTCTCCAAAAAGGATTGAAAGGTTTTTTATGCACAAAGTATATTTTACGCGGCATGGCGAAACGGTCTGGAATGTAGAAAACAAGATCTGCGGCACCACCGATATCGCGCTGACCGACCGCGGCCACCAGCAGGCCATCCAGCTGGGGCAGCAGCTGGCCCGCAGCGGTCTGGCGGTGGACGAGATCCTGTACTCTCCGCTGGTGCGCGCCGCCGATACCGCCCGGCATATCGCCCAGATCACCGGCTGGCCCCTGCGGGAGGAACCCCGCCTGCGGGAACAGTGCTTTGGCCGATACGAGGCCACCGCGCGCGACGGCGCAGAGTTCCGCGCGGCCAAGGCATGCTTTGCCCAGCGGTACGACGGCGGCGAAAGCATGCTTCGGCTGGCCCAGCGCATCTATGATCTGCTGGACGAGCTGCGCGGCCAGGACAAAACCTGCCTGCTGGTGGCGCACAACGGCATTTCACGGGTGGTCGAATCCTATTTCCGGGAGATGACCAACGAGGAGTTTGCCGCCTTTGGCATCCGCAACTGCGAGTTCAGGGAGTATGTGTTCCCGGAATAAGGCGCAACATCTTATGTCCCTGTTCTGGCAGGTCAAGGGCATATCCGTTCGATACACTGGAATTTGTATGGCTCAGCTCCTTATCGGCCTGTCACAGCTCGTTTATAAAGCAGCCCCACTTTTATCATCAGCAGCAGAAAAGCCACTGTTACTGCGTAAGGTTCTCTCGCGATCGCCAAAAACAAAACTGTAATGATACTAAGACCTACAGACAAAAAAGTGAGCGCCTTTTTCCCTTTTTCAAATTGGAAAGCGACCATCAGGACATCCACAAGCCCAAGAATCGTCAATGCGGCAAAAAAGCTTCCATATGTCATGCAGATCCATATTTCCTTCTCTGCGTATTCCATCAGATTTACCGAATAGATATATCCGTCAACCGGTTTGGGATACAATGGAAGAAAGACAAGCAGCAAGGAAAGCAGATCGGTAGCTCCAAATAACAAGTCACACAGACCATTGAGATTCGACTTGTTTTCCTTTTCCGCGATCAAAACCAGCTGATCCCCGGATAACAGCTCATCAATGGATACAGAAAAATATCGGGATAATTCCTTTAATGAATCGATGCTGGGATATCCTCTTCCAGATTCCCATTTGGAAATTGCAGTTCTGGAAACGAACAACGCCCCGGCCAGCTCTTCTTGTGTCAAGCCCCGGCTCTTTCTTAATTCCTGAAGCTTTTCATGAAATTCCACCCCCTGCACCTCCTTTTGGGAGCGACAGCATAACGGCTGCCCGATAGACAGTGAATAATCCGGCGCTCAACAATACACTGCCCACAATGTCCGTGAACCAGTGCACTCCGGAAATCAATCTGCCGATGACCATGAACGCCGAAAAAGCGGCTGCCGAAATGGTTATGACCCTTTTCCATGCGGGAGAGGACACTCTTCGCTGGATCTGTTCGATCAAAGCCGGCATCACACACAGCACCAGCAATGTCGTGGAAGAAGGATATGACGCTTCCATCCTTCCATGGATCAAAATCGGCCTGTAATTGATGGGGACGATCTCGAAGATGATGTATGCCAGCATCACAACCACATAATAGACTCCCAGGATGATGATATCTGCATCCACCTTGAAGAGACTTTTTCTTTTTATGAGCTGGATCAGACCGATGCCGGCAAAAATCAGGCATACCCCCATTGGAACGAGCCCCATCCCATCCGTGATCGTATAGATCGTCATGTTGACATCTGTCAAACGGTGAAACCAGCAATTGAATGCTGCAAATCCAAGCTTCGTACCGTTCTGCCCCAGCGGTTGCACGTCTACCATCTGGATCAAAGCTGTCCAGATGGCAAACGCGACGATGAACATGCCTCCCAATAATAAAACCTTTTTTCCGTTCTTTTTCATCATTCTACGTCCTTCCTGTATTGGTCTTGTCTTTTCGACAGTTCCACCTTATCAGAAAGCGCAAAACAACGAAAGGATCGCTCTTTCACATGTGTGACACGATCCGTATCATCCGCAAGCTCAGAGCGTTTGGGATCACATCCGGCGCAAAATCTCACTGACCCAGCGGCACAGCTCGGCGCCGGTGCGGTTCGCGATCTCCAGCACACGCTCGTGGCTGTGCTTAACGGTCTGGATGCCGGTGGCCATGTTGGTGATGCAGCTGATGCCCAGGACCTTCATGCCCAGATAGTTGCACACCATCGCGTCCGGCACGGTGCTCATGCCCACGGCATCCGCGCCCATCCCCGCAAACGCGCGGATCTCGGCAGCGGTTTCGTAGCAGGGGCCCATAAAGCCCAGATAGATCCCCTCCCGGCAGTCGATGCCCAGATCCTCTGCGGTCTGCTTTGCCAGTGCGCGAAGGCCGGGGTCAAAGGCTTCGGTCATATCTGGGAAGCGCGGGCCAAAACGCTCGTCGTTGGGGCCGATGAGCGGGTTCGTGCCCATCATGTTGATGTAGTCGGTGATCAGCATCAGCACGCCCGGCTCAAAGCTGCGGTTCACGCCGCCCGCCGCGTTGGTCAGGATCACCTGTTCCACGCCCAGCAGCTTGAGGACATAAAAGGGATAGCACACTTCCTTCATGGTGTAGCCTTCGTAAAAGTGAAAGCGGCCTTCCAGCGCAAAGACCTCCCGCCCGTCCAGACAGCCCGCCAGCAGTGCGCCTTTGTGCCCCTGTACGCCGGTGGAGACCGGAAAATTCGGGATCTCGCTGTAAGGCAGCTCTTCGGTGTCGGTAAAGCCCGCCGTCAGGTTTCCAAGCCCCGAGCCGAGCACCACGGCGATCTTTGGCTGCTTTTTCATGTGCGCACGGATGTACTGTGCGCTCTGCTGCGCTTTTTCGTAGAGATTTTGCATAAAAGGTCTCCTTTGCAGATGATTTTGCGGGAGTGTTGCTTTCCCGCTTTTTGAAAAAAGCGGGGCAAAAACTTTTTCATCGGCCCATGCATCCGCATGGGCCAGATCCTTATGCCGCATGCTCCATGCTCCATGCGTGGGGAATGCTGGTTTTATTGTAGCAAACCAAAGTTTTTTCTGCAACCGTCACGCCGCATGCCGATAATGGAACTTGCGGTCTTTCACGCGCAGCAGCACAGCTGTGACCACCAGCGCGGCCAGCTCTGCGGCCGTCACCGCCATCCACACCCCGTCGATGCCCAGCAGCTCCGGCAAAAGCAGCACCGCGATCAGCTGAAATGCCAGCGTGCGCAAAAACGAGATCAGCGCGCTGGTCACGCCGTCGCCCAGCGCCGTAAAAAAGGAAGAACCGTAGATATTAAAGCCCATCACCACAAAGCTCAGCGCATAGATGCGGAACGCGCGGGTGGTCAGCTCCAGCAGCCCCGCGTCGTAACCCACGAACACCCGCGCCACAAACGGGATGACCCCTATGGAAAAAGCGGTCAGCCCCACGCCCGCCGCGCCGATGATGCGCAGGCTCTTGACATAGAGATTGTTCAGCTCCATGCGGTTTCGTGCGCCATAGTGGAAGCCGACGATGGGCGCGCTGCCCACCGAATAGCCCACGAACACCGCCACGAACAGGAAGTTTGCATACATGATCACACCGTAGGCTGCCACGCCGTCCGCGCCCGCAAAGCGCATGAGCTGGTAGTTATACAGGATATTGACCAGTGACATGGAAAGATTGGTCATCAGCTCCGAAGAACCGTTGGCGCAGCCCCGCAGCAGCACCCGGCCTTCCCACCGGGGCCGGGCCAGACGCAGACGGCTGTCGTTGGGCCGCAGAAAGTACAGCAGGGGCAGCACGCCGCCCACCACCTGGCTGATCAGGCTGGCTGCCGCCGCGCCCTCGACCCCAAGACCCAGCGCGCCCACCAGAACCACATCCAGCAGCATATTGGTGCAGCCCGCCGCTACCGTGACGGCAAGGCCCAGATTCGGCTTTTCCGCCGTGACAAAAAAGCTTTGGAACAGGTTTTGCAGCGCAAAGGAAGGCACCGATGCCGTCAGGATGCGGCCATAGCGCAGGGCATAGTCCAAAATCTCCCCTTCTGCGCCCATCATGATAGCCACCGGGCGCAAAAGCAGCAGGCCCAGCCCGGCCAGCGCCGCGCCCGACAGCACCGCCGCCCACACAAACAGGCTGAAATAACGGTTGGCTTTCTGCTCGTCCCCCGCGCCCAGCGTGATGGCAACGATGGCGCTGCCGCCGGTGCCCAGCATAAAGCCCGCCGCGCCCAGCAGCATCGGAAACGGCATGATCAGGTTGACCGCCGCAAACGCGGTCTTGCCCACAAAGTTGGATACACACAGGCCGTCCACAATGCCATAGATGGATGTGAACAGCATCGTGCCGATGCAGGGCATCACGAACTGCAGCAGCCGCGCGGTGGTAAAATGATCCGAAAGGCGGATCGGCTCCTTTGCCATAGTCTAAAAACCTCCTTTTTCCTGCTCTGTTTCCCCTCTGGAAAACAAAAACGGCCCGGACAAGCCCCGCAGACAGCGCGCCCTCCCTTTTCCACCGCGCTGCTACGGCAGCGCGGCCTCCGGGAGAGGCAGGCCCACGGCATCTTATCCGGCCCGTCTGAATTACGTTTCAAGCGTCCTCCGATGAACGAAAACTATCATAGCAAAATTTGTTTTGCTTGTCAACCTGCCCGCGCCGCGGCACCGCGGCGGCAGGGATGCTTTTAGGCAGATCTGCACTTCTGATGATTTTTTCGGCCAGGAAGATCTGTTATAATAGTAGGTATTCTTTTATCTTTGCGCGGAAAGGAGTTTTCTGCTTGTTCAAACGCTTTTTTGCTGCCATCGTGCGGCGGCGCAGGCTGGTGCTGGCGGTGGTCGCGCTGCTGGCGGCGGTTTCTGCCCTTGCCAGGTTTCAGGTAGGCGTGGACTATGACATCAACGACTATCTCCCGCCGGAAACCGCCTCTACCGTAGCGCTGAATGTCATGGACGAAGCCTTTTCCGGCGGCATCCCCAACGTACGGGTGATGTTTCGGGACGTGACCGTGCCCGAGGCACTGGAGCGCAAGGCCCAGCTGTCCGCCGTGGAGGGCGTGACCGCCGTCACCTGGCTGGATGACGCAGCGGATCTGACCGTCCCGCTGGAAATGCAGGACGCCGCCGTTGTGGAAAGCTACTATCAGGACGGCTGCGCGCTGTTCTCGGTCACAGTGGACAACAAACAGCGTCTGGAAGCGGTAGCCGCCATTCAGGAGCTGCTGGGCGAACAGGACGCGCTGGCCGGCTCTGCCGTGGCCACGGCTGTGGCCACCAACACCACCGTTTCGGAGGTGTCCAAGGTGGTGGTCATCGCGGTCATTTATGTGCTGTTCATACTGGTGCTGACCACACAGTCCTGGGTGGAGCCGATGCTGATCCTGCTGGGGCTGGGCGCGGCCATCCTGCTGAACGATGGCTCCAACCTGATCTTTGGCACGGTGTCCTTTGTCACCAACGCGGCGGGCAGCATTTTGCAGCTGGCCGTTTCGCTGGATTACTCCGTGTTCCTGATCCACCGCTATACCGAATGCCGCGCCGCGGCGCCGGATGCCTCGCCGGAGGACTGCATGGTGGACGCACTGTGCCGTTCCAGCGGGTCTATCCTGTCCAGCGGCCTGACCACCGTCATCGGCTTTCTGGCGCTGATCCTTATGCAGTTCGGCATCGGGCCGGATCTGGGCCTTGCGCTGGCCAAGGGCGTGGGCCTGAGCCTTGTCACAGTGTTTACATTCATGCCTGCCCTGACGCTGACCGCGGCCAAATGGATGGAAAAGACCCGTCACCGGCCGCTGCTGCCCAGCTTTGAAAGATTTGGCCGGCTGGTCAGCCGCATCATGCTGCCCGCCGCGCTGGTGTTGGTCCTGATCATGCTCCCGGCCTATCTCGCCTCCAACGCCAACAGCTACTATTACGGCGCAGCCTACATCTTTGGCCCGGAGACCCGCCTGGGCGCAGATAGCGCCGCCATCGACGAGATCTTTGGCGAAAGCGACACCTATGTTCTGATGGTACCGGAGGGCGATACCGCCACCCAGACCGCCCTTTCCAACGCGCTGCATGCGCTGCCGGAGGTGACGGGCATCCTGAGCTTTGTGGACAATGCCGGGGCCGAGATCCCGCCGGAGTTTTTGGACGCGGATACCCTTGCGCTGCTGGTGGGCAGCGGATACACCCGGCTGGTGCTGTCGGTGGCGGTTCCCACCGAAGGCGATCGGACCTTTGCGCTGGTGGAGAACATCCGCGCCATCGCGCAGGAGCACTATCCGGACAGCTACTATCTGGCCGGCCAGGGCGTGAGCACCTATGATCTGATGGATACCATCACCGCCGACATGCTCAAGGTGAATCTGGTCGCCATCGGCGCGGTGTTTCTGATCCTGCTTTGGATGAAGCGGCAGCTTTTGCTGCCCATCCTGCTGGTGCTCAGCATCGAAACGGCCATCTGGGTCAACCTGGCCATCCCCTATTTTACCGATTCCACCGTGTTCTATATCGCGTATCTGATCATCAGCTCCATCCAGCTGGGCGCTACGGTGGATTACGCCATCCTGTTCTCGGATCGGTACCTGGAGTTCCGCCGCACGCTGGAGCGCCGGGATGCCGTGGCCGCCACCGTTTCTACCGTGTTCACCTCGGTCATCACCACCGGCAGCGCCCTGTCCGTGGTGGGCTTTTTGATGGGCGGGCTTTGCACCAACCAGATCATCGCCCAGCTGGGCAGCTTTTTGGGCGTAGGCGGCCTTGTATCTCTGGGCATCGTTTTGCTGGCTCTGCCCGGTCTGCTCTACCTGGCCGATCCCATCCTGACCCGCCGCGAACTTTCTCATCCAAAGGAGGTCTGACCCGCCATGAAACAGCATCTTCTCCCCCGCCGCCTGATCGCGGCCGTGTGCGCCGCCGCCCTTGCCGCCATGTGCGTCCTTCCCGTCCGCGCGGCGGATGCGCCCTTGGCCAAAGAGGAAAACATCTACGTCAATCTGGACGCTTCCGGTACAGTAAAGGCGGCCTATGCCGTCAGCTGCTTTGAGGCCGAAGCGGGCCAGACCATCACCGACCACGGCTATTACACCGCTGTGCGGGCCATGACCACCACCGACCCGGTTTTGTACGAAAACGGCGTGGTGACGATCACCCCCGCCGAAAGCGGAAAGATCTATTATGAGGGCACGATGGCGGATGTCACTCTGCCCTGGAAGATCAGCATCCGGTATTTTCTGGATGGAAAGGAGATCCCGCCCGAAGAACTGGGCGGAGCCTCCGGCGCGCTGGAGATCCGGATCTCGGTGTGCAAAAACGAGGACTGTGCTGGGGATTTTTTTGAGAAATATGCTTTGCAGTCTAGTGTGACGCTGGACACCGCCCTGGCACAGAACATCGAAGCCCCCGGCGCGACCATAGCGAACGTCGGCTCGGACAAGCAGCTGACCTACATCCTTCTGCCCGGACAGAACAGTGAACTGTCCATCCGGGCGGACGTGACAAACTTTGCCATGCCTGCCATCTCCATCAACGGCGTGCGGCTGAACCTGAACCTTGAGGTGGATGGCGAGAGCCTGACCGGGCTGATGGAGCAGCTGCAAAACGGCGCCGTGCAGCTGGACGACGGCACCGCGGCTCTGGACGCAGGCATCCGCCAGGTGCAGGCGGGCCTGGATACCCTGAACGGCCAGTCCTCCGCCCTGACCGCAGGTTCGGCGCAGGTGCGCAGCGCCCTGAACCAGATGCAGGCCGCTTTGAACGGGATCTCGGCTTCTGCGGATGAGCTGGATGCCCTGCTGGATGCTTCGGGCCAGATCAAGGACGGCATCGCCCGGCTGGACGAGGGTGCAGCACAGCTGGAACAACAGGTAAGCTTTGAAGCCTACAAGTCGATCCTGCTGGAAAACGGGCTGGATCTCGACCTGGTGCAAAACGGAAATGCGCAGGCCATCCAACAGCTGGAGGAGCTGAAAAAGTTTCTGCCCTGCTGCCTGAAGGAATCTGTGGAAAACATCATCCTGCTGCTGCGGGGATCCAGCGCCAACATCGACGCGACCCAGCTGTATCTGGACACGGTAAACAGCGGGCTAAAGGCCCTGCATGCGGGCACCGCCGAGCTGAACGAAAAATACGCTCTGTTTGACGCAGGCGTGAACCAGCTGGCCCATGTGCTGACCGATATGCTGCAAAATCTGGCGGTCCTGGCCGATGCGGTAAACACACTGGCCAGCGAGTATGGTGCGCTGGACGACGGTGTAAATGCCTATACCAACGGCGTGGCCCAGCTGGTGAGCGGCACAAAGCAGCTGGCCGGCGGCTCGGCGCAGCTGCTGGCCGGTACCGGTGAGCTGCGCGCAAGCACCCAAAGCCTTGATCTCGGCGAGCAGCTCAATGGCCTGCTGGACAGCCTTTCGGGAGAAGCCGGGGCCGAAAGCTTCCTCTCCGCGCAGAACACGGCAGTCACCAGCGTGCAGTTCGTCATGCAGACGGCGGCTATCCAGCGCCCTGCTGCCCCGCCCGCGCCGGAGCCGGAACCGGTACGCCTGACCTTCTGGCAAAAGCTGCTGCGGCTGTTTGGGCTGTACTGATTTTTTATTACGGGGGGGTTGTTCCTTTTTTGAAAAAAAGGAACCGAAAAAACTTTTCAATCGGCCCATGCATCCGCATGGGCCAGGGTCTTTATTCGCATAGGGCAGGCTCTGCCGTATTTTTAAGGCCCGGGCGGGCTGCAACACGAGGGTGTGACCTTTACGGACTTACAACATGCATCTATTTATAACGGAATTTATCTGTTCATAAAAAAACAAGCCTTCTTTTCCGGATGCGGAAAGAAAGCTTGTTTTTTCATTCAGGCTGTGTTATCCTGTTTTGCGGAGGACATCTGCATACAAGCGGCAGACGGTCGGTCCCCTTTGGCCCATTTTTGGGGGAAAGAGATCGTAAAAGCTTTTTCGGCCTTCTCCCCTGCGGGAGGAGGGATGTACATGACTTTATCCGAGGTTCTACAGCTTCTGATGGTCGTCTTTGCGGCGGCTACGTTGTTTTATGCCATTGGAAAAGACAGCAATACAAAGAAAAAGTAACCGTCCGCTTTGCACCCGTGACGGTTACTTTTCTAACCACATAGGGGGCTGACCGCCTGTCGGCAGATGCCCTTCCTGTTTTTATTGTAGCACACTTTCCGGCTTTTGCAAGCAGAAAAAATGTTTTTTTCTGCTTTTGACCAGCACGGCAAAAAAGCCGTGCTTTTTTTGTGGATTCTTGCTCTGCCGTTTGCCGTTGGTTTATGCTACAATAGGCAACGGCAACCAGCCATTTGCGGGCAACCCGGGCGGAACAAATCGCCCTCGTCCCGGACACACCCTATTGACGAGGAATCTGTATGACATTGTTTCTCACCAGCAGTCCCAGTGGCTGCCCCTACGATCCCGGCCCGGAGATCCCGGTCCTGGATCCCCGCAACCAGTTTGTGGAAAACCTGCGCGCCGTCTGGCCCGATACTCCGCCCCTGGGCCTTGCGCTGGCCTCCGATCCCCACAGCTATGACCGCAACGATGAGATGTGCCGCGTGTTCCGCCAGAGTTTTGCGGCGGCGGGGCTTCCGCTGGAAGATCTTATCCCGCTGGACGCCCGCAATCAGGAAGAAGTGGGCGAGCTTTTGCCCCAGTGCGGCTTTCTGATGCTGTGCGGCGGGCATGTCCCCACCCAGAACCACTTCTTTGCGCAGCTGGGCCTGCCCGCCCTGCTGCAGGGATATCATGGTATCGTAGTGGGCGTCAGCGCGGGGTCGATGAATGCGGCCCGCATCGTCTATGCCCAGCCGGAGGAACCCGGCGAGGCCACCGACCACGATTATCCACGCTGGCTGCCCGGCCTGGGCCTGACCGAAACGCGCATCCTGCCGCACTTCCAGTGCATCCGCGGCTGGGAGCTGGACGGCCAGACTCTGGAGCAGATCGCTTTGGAGGACAGCCATAAGCATCCCTTCCTTGCCCTTGCGGACGGCTCCTATATCCTCTGCTCCGACGGCCGCGAGACCCTTTACGGCAAGTGCTGGTATTTTGCCAATGGCACCTGCGAGATCGTCAACGAGGACGAACAGATCCTGCCGCTTCGATAAGCCCATCTGTTTTATAAAACTCATCAAAACAAAACGAGAGCTGCCGCAGAGTTCCAATCGGAACCTTGCGGCAGCTTTTTTAAAGCGGTTTCACCCGCGCTTTACAGCCCGCCCGGGCGTAAAAAGTACGGCGAAGCCTGCCCTATGCAAATAAAAAAACCTGGCCCATGCGGATGCATGGGCCGATCGAAAAGTTTTTGCCCCGCTTTTTTCAAAAAGCGGGAAAAGCTTTTTCGGTTCCTTTTTCTCGAAAAAGGAACAAGTTCACATCCCCGGCCGCCAGCCGGTGCAGTAGCGTGCATAGTCTCGGTCGGCCTGTTTGACGTAAAGCACAAACTCCTGTGCGCCATTTTCCGCGGGGCGCACCCGCACCTTAGTGGGCAGGCTCTGGCGATGCAGCAGTTCCAGCTCGTCCTCCAGTTCTTCCTCATTGTCAAACGTATCCAGCTGGATCCAATGCGTGCAGAACAGCCAGAACTTTATCCATGCTTCCTTCATGCTTCATCCTTCTCCTTATCGGTCAGGGTCTCGGTTTCCGCGTCCGGCGCGGCCAAACGGTAAAAGGGCGCGATGGCGTTGGCATCACCGTGGCGCACGATCGAATATGTGATATCGCAGTACGGCTGGATCGCGGTGCTCTTTTCCACCGTCGAGATCAGGATCACCTGCAATTGCAGGCGGCGGAACAGCTCCATCATGGGGCGGATACGGTCGCTGGTCATCTTGCTGAACGCCTCATCCAGCAGCACCAGCCGGACGCTGTTTTCGCTCTTTTCGTAGATCTGCAGCAGCGAGGCGCACACAGCCACATAAAAGGGCGCCTGATTCTCGCCGCCGGAGGAATCCCGGCTGACGCGGGACAGGTATGCCTGCTGGCCCGACACCCGGTTTGTGACCAGGATATCATAATCCAGATAGGTGCGGTAATCAACATAATCCGACAGGGTCGCGCTGTCGGGGCGGCGGCCCTCCTGCCGGGCGCGGGTATTCTGGTCCACATCGGCCATGATCTTTTCCATCAGCTCATCCACCTGCCGTTCATACAGCGGATCGGCTGTAGCGGCAAGGTTATCCAGAGAATCCTCTCTGGTCATCTGCTGATTCCCCTTGTCCACGATCACCTGATAGAACGCGGCCAGCTGCGGGTCACGGCTGGGCGCCAGCTCAAAGCGATAGACTTCCTCACCATAAGTCAGCTGTTCCATCACCCGGTTCAGCGCGCGGAACTGCCGCCGTGCATTGAAGATATCATCCTTCATGCGGAACAGGATATCCTTGCGGAAGCGATCCTTGCAGTCCCGCTGGGCCTGTTCCAGGCGGGCAGCATAGCGTTCCAGGTCGATGCGCACCAAGCTGTCGTACTGGGCGCGGTACTGATCCAGTCCGGCAAGGCCCAGCGGATAATCGCAGACATAGCGGGCATTATACTCCCGCTGCGCAGGCTCCAGTGTTCCGGTCAAAAAGGCTTGCAGCTCCTCGTCCAGGCGGGACTGGGCCTTTTCCGCGGCAAGCGCGGCCGCGCGGGGGCCTTTGTCCGGCGGGGCAAGCTGCTGTCTGCGCTTGCGGGCCAGCGGCTCCAGCAGCGGGTGTCCGGCAAAAAACCGCTGCGCGGCCTCGGCGCTCTGGGTTGCTGTCTCTACGGCCTGAAGGCGGGCCGCGGCGCAGCTGTCCAGCTGCTTGCGGCACATCCGCACATCTCCGCCCGCCTGCTCCACAGCGGCGCGGGCCGCGTCCCACGCGGCTTCGCAGGCTTCCTCCTCATGATACAGCTCTTGCAGCAGGGGATTTTCGCGGCAGTCGGCCAGCTTCTGCCGTGCATCGGCCTCCACCTTTTGGGCCGCGCTGTACGCGGCACGGCGTGCCCACAGGTCGGCCAGCTCTTCCATCGTTTTGCCGCGCAGGATATTCTGATACTGATCGTATGCCGATCTCAGCCCCTGCTCGGCAGCTGTGGCGTTTGCGGCACGCTCGGTCAGGGCCTCCAGCTGCTGGCGCAGCTGCCCCGCGCGGGCGCGGCGCGCGTCTAGACCGATATACCGCTGGGGGCGGCGCAGACGCTCCAGACGGAACGGATGATGCCGCAGCAGGTCGCGGGTGGCGCTGTCCGGAAAATGCTCCAGCGTATCGGCGGTATCGCAGCAGACGATCCGGCGCAGGATGGTATCCGCATACTGGGCGGCCAGCGGGTTCTCGCTGGCGACCTGAGCGGCAAGGCTGTCCGCCGGGGGCGCGTCCGATCTGCGGTTGGCGCGGCGGATGCCGGGGGTATCCAGCAGGCTGATCGGCCCCACCTTATCCCCCAGCGCCACAAAAGCGCTTTTTGCGGCGGCGTAATGCGCGGGCGGGACCAGGATATCGAAGCGGCGGTCGCCCAGGCAGGCTTCCACGCAGTCCTGCCAGCTTTCGTCCGCCACGGTCAGCAGTTCACACAGGATCTTTGCATCCGGCTCCATGCCGCGGCTGCGCAGCTCGGCGTTGACCGCGTCCCGCACTTTGGTGGCCGCGTCTCCGTGGGGATACACCCACTTGCCGCCGGACACCGCTTCCAGCTCGGCGCGGAGCGCGGCCTGTTCCTGTGCGCAGACGTCGCGGGACTGACGCGCGGCAAAATACGCTTCCTCCAGCGGCTTTTCCAGCTGCTGCAAGGCGGCGGTCAGCGCCGAAAAGCGTTCGGGATCCAGCTGGGCGGGCCAAAGCTCCTTTTCCACCGCAAAGCCATTGCGGGACAGGGTGGAAAGCAGCGCCGCCACCTTTGCGGCGGCCTGTTCCGCGCTTTCCGCCGCGCGCAAAGCCTCGTTCAGCTCTGCTTTTCTGCGGGCGGCCTCGGCGGTCAGCGCCTCCAGCGCGCGGCCCTCGCCGCTGGAGGCGGCGGCGCTGTGCGCGGCCAGATAGGTCTGGCGGGCCTGCGCTTCGGCGGCCTTGGCCTGTTCATACTGAGCGGTCAGGCGTTCCAGCTGTGCGCGGCCCGCCTGCTGACGGTCGGCCCACAGCGCATCCTCTCCGGCATCGGCCTCGGCGCGGGCCAGCAGCGCGGTGCCCCGGTTGACCAGTGCCTCGGTCTGGCGGGATTCCGCCTCCCGCCCGGCCCGCACGATCTGTTCCAGCGCGCCCGCACGGGCCTGCGCTTCGGCCAGAACGCCGTGCAGGTTTTCCAGCTCCAGACGGTCGCCCTGCAGCGCTTCCAGATCCAGCTCCGGCTGGGGCAGGATGTACTGGTACAAAAACTCCCGGAAATTGGGGATCTCGTCCATGCTGGTGCCCATCTGGAACACTTCGTTGAATTTTTTGCCCAGAGGACTGGACGCGCGGCCGATGCCCAGCGCACGGCAGATGCGGTCGCGGGCTTCGCTGGGGCTGCGGGTATAGGACAGGCGGCCCGTTTCCGGCTTGAAATCCTCGCGGGAACTGGGTGCGCCGGTGCGCGGATCGAGAAAGGGCAGCTGTTCCAGCGTGCAGCCCGGCTCCGAGACATACCACATCTGATCGCCGGGGTGCAGATCCTGGGCGGGGCTTTCGCTTTCCACCCGCACCGCAATGACAAACGGGGCGCGCCGGGCGCTGTCCCAGAATTCTGCGCCGATATAGGCCACCGTGTGACCCGGGCGGCGGTAAGCATTTTCGCCGCGCTGCTTGGCGTGGACAGAGCCTTGCAGGGTGCGGCCGCTTTTTTTGTTGCCCAGCGCGTTGAAATTGCGGTTGGTGGTCAGACAGTAGCGGATGGCGTCCAGAATGGTGGTCTTGCCCACCGCATTGACGCCGATCATATAGGTCAGGCGGGCACAGTCAAAGGTGACGTTTTCAAAATTGTGCCAGTTGATCAGGCGCAGGCGTTTCAGCTCGATCATTCTTCCTCCTCCCCCGCGCCGTCCGCGCGCTCATACAGGCCCAGCTCCCTGCGGGTACGGGCGGCTTCGGCAGCGGCATCCGCAAGATCTGTGTCCGGCAGGGCCAGAAGCACCGTGGGGAACACCTCGATGCGGCTGTCCAGGCCGGTCAGCCGTCCCACAGGGCGGGCCAGATTGTACCGTCGCAGCGTGCGCAGCAGCCGTTCCAGCGTGGGCTGATCCAAGCGGCGGGGCAGATTCATCTTTTGCAGCTCGGCCTGGACCTCCTCCACCGTCACCAGCACCTGATCCGCTGCCGCGGAAAGGCTTTCCCGCTTTTGCACATACAAAAGGCGCAGGATCAAAAGCAGGATGCTTTCGTACTTTAAAAGCCGGGCCTGATTGCCCTCGTGCTCGTTGACCAGCGCCGCCGCCTGCATCGGGGCCGGATACAGCACCACCGTGTATCCCAGCGGGGCAAACACCGCCCGCACCTGTTCCAGGTGATCCTGCACATACAGGTATTTTGCCCGCTGATCCTCTACCCCGCCCAGCACAAAGCAGTGGTTGAGCAGATAGTTTGCGGTTTCTTCCAATAATTTATTCTCCGCGGGTCGATCCATCGTCCGTGCCCTCCATGCGTCTTGTCAGGATAAAATCTTCAAACCGGAACCCGCCCCGTTCCACCCATTGGCCGGTGAGCCGGATCTCGTAGCCGCGCCGGGGCGACTGGGAATAGGTATGCAGGCCGATCACCCGCGCAAGCTCCCCCGGATACTCGTCCACAAGGGTGGAGGCCGCCGTCTCCGGCCGGGCGGCCAGCGCCTGACGCGCCAGCAGACCAACGTTTTCCTCTGTCACGGCAAGGCGGGCATATTCCAAAAGCAGCTTCTGTTCCTGTTGCAGCCGGGCGGGATCCAGCACGGTGTCCCCCACCGGGGTGGGCGGCGCTTCGGCGCGGGGCGCGGCGGGCGGGTAGAGCGGCTTTGGGCCAAACACCTGTGCGGGCCACAGCTTCAGCCGGGCCGCCGCCGGGCCGTCGTCCGGCTCAAACAGCTGCTCCGGGGTGCGGATGTCCTCGGCATAGCGGCGCAGCAGCGCCGTGATGCTGCCCTGAGAGGAACGGTCGCTCAAAAGCAGGAACTGCGCCCGCTGCACGGCCCGCTTGCGGTAGCGCACATGGCTGGCATCGATCTCCCGGATGAGCAGGGTCATCTCTTCCAGCGCGTCCCGCATGCGCTGCAAAAGCGCCCGCACCGCAGGGGCGGCTTCGGCGGGGGCGCAGCGCTCCACGCGGGCATAATCCAGCGCCAGCTGGGGCAGATATTTCAGCTCGCACTGATCCAGACCTTCCTCCAGCGCGGCACGGTAGTTGAACAGGTTATCGCTGGTCTTGAAGCGGTGATAGGCCGCGGCCACCACCTTTTCTTCGTACTGGTCGAACAGCTCCAGAACCTCCTGCGGGGTGCGGTTGCGGGTCAGGCGGTCGAGATAGTGGCCGATGGACGCATTCAGCGAACGCAGCGAGCGGTTCAGGGCGTCCAGATCCGCAGCCACCTCCCGCAATACGTTCTCATAGGGGCTTTTGTCCTCTTCCACCCCCTGCAAAAGCCGCCAGGCTTTGTAAAGCTTGCCGGAATAGGTCTCCACGCGGGGATTCAGGATCGCCTCCAGCGCTTCCAGCACAGGGGCCACCTCCGGCACAAAGGCAAGGCCCGGCTCCTGGTCATAGCTGCCGGGCTGTTCTTCCAGCCAGCCGGTGCGTCGAAGCCGCAGCAGAAAGCCCAGCGCCAGCACATGCGGGTCACGGGTGGGCGGGGCGGCCTCGTCCCCGGCGGCATCATCGTCCAGCGCCACCGGCTTTGCCAGCGCCGCAAAATAGTCCTCGGCCCGGCTCACCGCCTCGGCGCGGGGCAGGCTGTAATCCGCCGTGTGGCGGCATTCCTCCCACAAAAGCAGCAGCAGCTCCGCATAAAGGGCACGGTTCGGCCCCGCCAGCGGCCGGAACAGCCGCGGGCTGACAAGTTCAAACAGCTGCATGGAAATACGTCCTTTCTCGATGCAAGATCATCTTTTTTATTGTACCACATTTTGTGCGGGGTGGAAAGCAATGCAGCCGGATTTGCACCGCTCCCCTACAGCCGCAAAACGCCCCGGAGGGCAGCGGAGCGCCGCAGTCCGGGGCGTTTTTGCGGATCGATTCTATTGGAAGGGGCGAGGAAGGTTTGCGCAAAGGGATGCGGGGCGGAAATCAGCCCTCAGAACGATGGTGTGGAGGGTGTTCCCAGCCGCATTTTGAAGTCCGCGTAGCCAAATTTTGCAAGCCGCTCACAGCGTCCGTCGCAGCGCAGGACCCAGATCTCCGGCAGGGGCATGCCGTTGAAGGTATTGGTCTTGCAGGTGGTATAGATGGCCATATCCCCGAACACCAGACGGTCGCCCTCAGCGGGGAGCGTGTCAAAGCTGTAGTCCCCCACCACATCCCCGGCCAGGCAGGTGGGGCCGCCCAGACGGACGGTGAAGGGCTTTTCGCCGGGATCGCCCGCGCCCAGCAGCGGCGGGCGGTAGGGCATTTCCAGCACATCCGGCGCATGGCAGGCGGCGGACATATCCAGGATGGCCAGGCGGGTGTCCCCGTTTTGCAGCGTGTCCAGCACCGATGTGACCAGATACCCGGCGTTGAGCGCCCAGGCCTCGCCGGGTTCCAGATAGATCTGCACGTCCCAGCGCCGGGCTGCATCGGTGATGCAGCGTTCCAGCGCGGGCAGGTCGTACCCCGGGCGGGTGATGTGGTGGCCGCCGCCGCAGTTCAGCCATTTCATGCGGGGCAGAAGATCTCCAAATTTGTCCTCTGCGGCGGCCAGCGTCGCGATCAGCGCATCCGCGTCCTGTTCGCACAGGGTATGAAAGTGCAGGCCGTCCAGCAGCGCGGGCAGGCTGGGGTCTGCGGCAGCGGCGGCGTCCCACTGGGCGCGGGTTGTCCCCAGGCGGCTGCCCGGCGCACAGGGGTCATAGATGGCGTGGCCCTCCTGCGTGGAGCATTCCGGATTGACCCGCAGGCCCACGCTTTTGCCCGCGGCCTTTGCGCGGGGGCCAAACTTTGCCAGCTGGCGCGGGGAGTTGAACACAATATGGTCGGCGTACTGCAAAAGCTGGTCAAATCCATCGTCCCGGTAAGCGGCGCAGAACACATGGTTTTCCTTGCCGGGCATCTCCTCTGCGCCCAGGCGCGCCTCATACAGGCCGCTGGCCTCCGTTCCCGCCAGAAACGGCGCAAGCACCGGGTAGAGATCGTAGTTGGAAAAGGCTTTTTGCGCCAGCAGGATCTTGCAGCCGGTGCGCTGCTGCACGCCGGCCAGGATCCTGCCGTTGCGCCGAAGCTGTGCCTCGTCCAGCAGGTAGCATGGCGTGGGCAGCGCCGCCAGCAGCGCGTCCGTGTCCTGCCCGGCCAGCCCCGCAAACGCGGCCCCAGGCTCCGCCATCAGTCCACAAGAGCCGGGGCGCGGCTCTCGCTGCGGGGCAGGCCGTACTGATCCAGCGCGTCCAGATACGGATCCGGATCGAATTCTTCCACCGTATGCACGCCTTTGGTCGTCCACTTGCCGGTCAGCAGCATCAGCGCGCCGCACATGGCGGGAACGCCTGTGGTATAGCTGATGGCCTGGCTGCCCACCTCGCGGTAACATTCCTGATGGTCGCAGACGTTGTAGATGTAGTAGGTCTTATCCTTGCCGTCCTTTTTGCCGGTAAAGATGCAGCCGATGTTGGTCTTGCCCTTGGTGCGGGGGCCAAGGCTGGCGGGATCCGGCAGCAGGGCCTTGAGGAACTGGATGGGCACGATCTGCTGGCCGTTGTATTCGATGGGGGTGGTGGACAACATGCCCACATCCTCCAGACAGCGCATGTGGTCGAGATAGCTCTGGCCAAAGGTCATAAAGAAGCGGATGCGCTTTGCTTCCGGGATGTTTTTGGCCAGGGATTCGATCTCTTCGTGGTGGAGCAGGTACATGTCCTTCTGGCCGACCTGGTCAAAACTGTACTCGCGCTTGATGCTCATAGCGGGGATCTCCACCCAGCGGCCGTTTTCCCAGTAACTGCCGGGGGCCGATACCTCGCGCAGGTTGATCTCCGGGTTGAAGTTGGTGGCAAACGCATAGCCGTGGTCGCCGCCGTTGCAATCCAGGATGTCGATGGTGTCGATGGTGTCAAATTCGTGCTTCTTCGCGTAGGCACAATAGGCCTGGGTCACGCCCGGATCAAAGCCGCTGCCCAGCAATGCGGTCAGGCCCGCTTCCTCAAATTTCTGCGCATATGCCCACTGCCAACTGTAGTCGAAGTAGGCGGAAAAGCCCTTTTCCCGGCAGCGCTGCTCGTAGACCGCGCGCCAGGCGGGATCGTCGGTGTCCTCCGGCTCATAGTTGGCGGTGTCCATATAGTTGACTCCGCATGCCAGGCATGCGTCCATGATGGTCAGATCCTGGTACGGCAGCGCGATGTTCATGACCAGCTCCGGCTGGTAGCTGCGGATCAGCGCGATCACCTCGTCCACCTTGTCCGCGTCGACCTGCGCGGTGGTGATGCGCGTTGCCGTTTTGGGCGCCAGCTCCGCCGCCAGCTTGTCGCACTTGGATTTGGTGCGGCTTGCGATGCAGATGTCTGTGAATACTTCTGGCACCTGGCAGCACTTGTGGATCGCGACCGACGCAACGCCGCCGCAGCCGATGATCAATACTTTGCTCAT
>JBJERU010000002.1:0-22590 GCA_051882415.1 Faecalibacterium sp.
CTGCTCAAGCCCTATGTTTTCACCGCTCTGGCCACAACCGTGCTGCACTTTATCATTCATTATGCCTCCTTCCGCTATCTGCCCGGCACGCTGGGCGAAAGCATAAAGGTACTGGGTGGTTTTCTGCTGGGCCTTCCCCACACCGCGGTATATGGGGGATACACCTTCTTTTCCTGCGGTCCCATGTGGTATCTTCTGGCGCTGATGGTGGGCTGGGTCCTGCTGGATGTGGTGCTGAATATTTTTCCCGAAAAATACCAGCCCTGGGCCGTGCTGGGGGTGATGCTGCTGGGCTGGGGCACCTGCCTTGTGTGGGAGCTGCCCTTCTGCCTGTCACAGGGCATGGCCATCGTGCCCTATCTGTACATCGGCTTTCTGGCCAAAAAGCACCGCCTGTTCGAGCGGCCTTTTGCGCTGCGGGAATGGCTTGCGCTGGCCGCAGCCTGTGTGGTAGTTGCCGCGGGAGCCATCGTCACCCGCAGCACCGACTGCGTATCCATGGCCTATTGGACGATGGGGCCGGTCAGCATCCTGCTGAACGGCGTGGTAGGCTACGGTCTCATCGCGCTGTTCCTGCGCTGGAACCAAGGCCAGGGCGCTGTGGTGCAGGCATTGGAAACGGTAGGCCGCCGTTCCCTGTTCATCTTCTGCATCCACACGGTAGAGCTTACCGCCATCCCCTGGTATCTGCTTGCCGCCCGCTTTTCCCAGCATCCGGCAGCCGGCATCGCGCTGCAATATGCGCTCTCGCTGGCTTCGACCCTTCTGGTGTGCGAGCTGCTTGTCCGCCGCCGGGAGTGGAAAGCGCGTCTGCTTCCCGCAAAACGGCGGAAAAAAGCACGCAGCCCCGCTCCCAGGCATTGACCGGTCGGCCGACAGCGGCCGCCCCGATACAAACGATGAGGTGATCCGGCTATGAACGACACGCCCGAGACCGCTGCCCTGCGCAGCCGCATTGCAGATCTGGAACAGCAGCTGCGCCTGGCCGACCAGGGCAACGCCCGGTTAGCCGCACAGTGCCTTGCGCTGGATCAGCAGCTGCAAAGCCACCTTGCGGTAAACCCTGTGCGCGAAACACACGCCTGCTCTGCTCTTCTGCTGCCCAAGCTGTTTTATGATATCGGCATGGGCCTTTCCGAGCAGGACTGCCTGGCGGCCCCGGCAGGGGTGTACGACCCCCGCACCCATCAGGTGACTGCTGCCTTTGAGCTTCCGGAAACCGCTTCGCTGCTGCGTCTGGATCCCGGCGAGCTTCCCTGCTGCATCAGCGGGCTGACACTTTCGGACGAACGGCTGACCGTGCGCCCGGTGAATGCTCTGCCGCTGCAAAAGGAGCAGCTGTTGTTCCTGCGCGCAGACCCCAACCTGTTTTTGGAGGGCCTGACAGAGTATCCCGCCGGGTTCCAGCTGGTAGTCACCTACCAGTATTATCCTCTCGAAGATCTTTCGGGCGATCCGCTGTTTGATGCGGTGGTAGCGGGCCTTGTGCAGATGCAGAAGCAGCAGGCCGAGTCTGCCCGGGATGCTGCCGCCCTGCATGCACAGCTTGCAGCCCAGCAGCAGCAGATCGCCGCGCTGGAGGCCAAGCGGGAAGAATATGAAACCGCTCTGGAGCAGGTGCTGTCCAGCAGCAGCTGGAAGCTCACCGCGCCGCTGCGCGCTCTGCGCGGCCGCTGAACCGGCATGCCCAAGCGGAGGAATGGATCGATATGTATAGCAATTACAGTCCCCTTCAGCGCAGGCAGCTTTTGAAGCAGACCTGCCCCGATACGCAGAGCACCTATCTTTTGATCTACGCACCTGGCCGCCGCCATGCGCTGGAACACACGCTGGACCGCCAGCTCCACCGAAAATTCCGCCTTGTCACCCAGCTGGAAGGCGAACTGACCCCCTCGGTGGAAGGGGTGCTTCTGGTAAGCGAGGACGTCGAATGTACCAGCACCGCCCTGGGCTATTTTGTCCAGGCGCTGCGCAGCGGCGCAGACCTGGCGGTGTGTGATGCCGTGTTCGGCTTTGACGGCTCCACCTCGCTTTATTTGAGCACCCAGCATGTTCCGGCCTGCCGGTGCGCACTGGTGTCCCGCAAGCTGCTGGATCGGTGCCGCGCCAAAGCCTGCGGCCGGGACAGCGTGGCCGAACTGTTGCAGCTGGCATTTGCGCTTGCACAGAACTGCCAGCGTATCCCACAGGCTCTTTTGCACTATCGCCGGGAGCTGTGCGCCGATGATGTGTTTTCTTCTGATGGCAAGCGCGCTCTGGTGATGAGCCATCTGCTGGACATGACCGGTGCGCCCATCGTGCTGGTCAGCGCCATCCCGGTGCTGCGCAGCCTCGGCTACGAGGTCGTAGTGCTCGGCCCGGGAGACGGCGGCTCTCTGGAGCTGTTTCTGGAGGCCGGCGCATCGGTAGTGACCAACCCCACCTGCGTGTCCTCCTGCACCCTGTGGGGGCTGGCAGCAGCATCGGATTTTATGCTGGCCAACACCGTGGTGGAGGCTCCCGCCGTCCACAAGCTCAACGGCTCCTTTGTACCGGTGCTGTGGTGGCTGCATGATGCGTTTTCCGGCTATCCTTATATCAGCCACCAGATCCCCAAAACGCTGGAATCCAATGTCCGCGTCTGTTCGGTGGGCAGCCATGCCGCCGCCGCCATGCATTCGGTGCGGCCGGAATATAAGATCTCTCCTCTGATCTACGGTCTGCCCGATTACGCACAGGAAACTTTTCCGTCCTACGACCTGAGCTATACCCACAGTAAACCCCTCTTTGTAACGGTAGGTGCCTTTGAGCTGCGCAAGGGACAGGACATTTTTGCCCAGGCGATCCGCCTGCTGCCAAAGCAGCTTCGCCAGCAGGCGGCTTTCCTGTTCGTAGGAAAAGCCGTAGACGAATCTATGATGGCTCCGGTACGCGCCCTGATCCACGAGTTTCCCGATACGGTGTTTTACCGCAAGCGGCTGGAACGCAGCGAGATCAAATCCCTGATGAAGCAGTGCTCCTGCGTTGTGTGCAGCTCGCGCGATGATCCCATGCCCACCTTTGTCACCGAAGGTCTTATCTTCGGCAAGCCCGCCATCGTTTCCGAGCACACCGGCACCGCCGGTCTGATCACCGAAGGTGTGGATGGCTTTGTCTACCATGATGACGATCCGCAGCAGCTGGCCGATCGCCTGGCGTGGGCTATTCAGCACTCCTCTGCGCTGGCCGCCATGCAGCCCGCCTGCCGCCGCCTGTACGAGCGCAGCTTTTCCCAGCAGTCCTTTGTGGAAGCACTGACCGCTGTGGTAGACCAGATCACCCGTCCTGCACCAGCCCCCGAAGCAGTCCCCTGATCCGTTTTTTTCAAGCCCTTTTGCCCCGTGCCCTTTTGGGCCGGGGCTTTTCTGCGCCCGGCCACCGCTTTTCTCCCCTGTGCGCCCCTTGATGATATAATATTTATCAAAAACAATCCTATTTGTATTCTTTTCTTTTCATCCGGGCAAAACTGCCTAAAAAAGTTCTTGTCCGGTTCACACAGCTTTCCTCAGAAAGTGCTATACTGTGTTACATCGCAGGCCCCTGCCTGCCTTTGAAATATCACTGTGAAAGGAGTTTTTGCCATGATGGATCAGATCCCTAACACGCCCCGGCAGTCTCGCAGACAGACTGTGCTGTCCCTGCTGGTACTCCTGGTGCTCACCGGCATCATGGTTTTTATTTTTCGCGAAAATTGGGCGGAGATCCGCACAGCGCTGTCCCTGCTGCGGCTGCCGCAGATTTTGCTGATCCTGCTCATCGGCCTGACCTTCCCGCTGTTTGAAGCTGCCGGCTGCTGGGTCATCATCCGCGGGCGAGTGCCTGAGTTCCGCTACTGGCAGGCGCTGGACACCACCTGGATCAATACTTTTTGTAACGTTGTCACTTTTGGTGCGGGCACCCTGCCCACGCAGGCCTATTATCTTTACCGCTGCGGCATCCCCGTGGGACAGGGCATCGGCTCGGTAACGCTGGAATACGCCATGCACAAGGTCACGGTACTGCTTTACGCCACCATCCTGCTGCTGACCCAGCGGGAATGGCTTTCGGCCAACGCCACCGGCCTGCTGCGCTATCTGCCAATGGCGTATGCGATGGTGGCGGTGATCGTTCTGGCGCTGGTATTGGTGTGCGTGTCGCCTTTGGTGCAGGATCTTCTGCGTAAGCTGATGCAGTATCTGCCCCAAACCCCTAAATGGCAAAAACGACGCGACGACTGGAGCGAGCAGTTGGATGTCCTGAGCGCGGAAAGCCGTCATCTGCTGTCCCAAAAGTCCCGCTGCGCCAAAGTGTTTGCCCTGCATACCATCAAATTGTTTTTGCTGTACTGCGTGCCGTATCTGGCCATTCGTTTTATGCATCTGTCCAGCCTGACGTTCTGGCAGGTGCAGCTGCTGAGCGCACTGACCTTTTTCATCTCCAATTCCCTTCCCAATGTAGCAGGCATGGGTTCTGCCGAGGCTGCGTTCCTGTTGGTATTCGGCAGCTTTATGGGGCAGGCCGAGGTGATGAGCGCCCTGATGGTCTATCGCCTGGCCAACTATTATTTCCCGGTAGCTGTCAGCGCAGTCGGATTCTGGTTCATGAAAAAACACATGGATCAGATGCCCCCGCAGACCGCGCAGAGCTGAGAGGATGGCCGCAGTGCTCCGGAAAGAGACCTTTTTGATCTCCTGTTTCCCAAATAAAAAATCCGAACCTTTTCTAAAAGGTTCGGATTTTTTATTATATGGTGCGGATAAGAGGACTTGAACCTCCACCGAGTTGCCCCGATTAGAACCTGAATCTAACGCGTCTGCCAATTCCGCCATATCCGCATATTTTGTTTTGTGTCCGGCGTGTTCCGCTCGGAACGATGATTATTATACCATCCATTCCAGAAAAGTCAAGCGTTTTTTCAATTTTTCTTTTTATTTTTTTCAAAACCGCGAAACAACGGCAAAACGTTTTTGTAGCTGACAGCCGATTGACAAGCCGTCCGCCGCAGTCCATAATAGAAACAGATATTCTGCGCCCACGGCGCATACAAAAAGGAGAACTTCCATGCTGTATTTTGAAAACGACTACTGTGAAGGTGCTCACGAAGCCATTCTGCGCAGATTGATCGAAACCAATTACGAAAAAGTTCCCGGCTACGGCACCGATCCTTACTGCGCTTCGGCCCGGAAAAAGATCCGCGCGGCCTGTGCCTGCCCGGAAGCGGATGTCCATTTTATTTCCGGCGGCACCCAGACCAATGCCATCGTCATCGCGTCCATGCTGCGGCGGTGGGAAGGAGTCGTATCCGCGGCTACCGGCCATATCAACGGGCATGAAGCCGGCGCCGTAGAATACACCGGGCACAAGGTCCTGGGGCTGCCCCATGTGAGCGGCAAGCTGGAGGCGGCAGACCTGCGGAACTACCTTGCCACTTTTTTTGCGGATGCCAATCATGATCACATGGTCTTTCCCGGCATGGTCTACCTCTCCCACCCCACCGAATACGGCACTTTGTATACCAAAGCCGAGCTGGAAGCCATCTGTGCTGTCTGCCATGATTACAGGTTGCCTCTGTTTGTGGATGGCGCGCGGCTGGGCTATGGCCTTGTCAGCCATGGCACAGATGTTGCTCTGCCCGATCTGGCCCGCCTGACCGATGCGTTTTATATCGGCGGCACCAAAGTCGGCGCCCTGTGCGGCGAAGCAGTCGTATTCCCCCACGGCGCACCGGCCCATTTTATGACGATGGTCAAACAGCAGGGCGCACTGCTGGCCAAAGGCCGTCTGCTGGGCATCCAGTTTGATGTGCTGTTTACAGATGACCTGTACTGCCGTATCAGCCGCAACGCCATCGAAACCGCAGACCGTCTCAAACAGGCTCTGCGGGAAAAGGGGTATCGGTTCTTTCTGGATTCCCCTACCAACCAGATCTTTATCGTTCTCCCCGATACCCAGCTGGCAGATCTGGAAGGAAAAGCCAAGTTCGGTTTTTGGGAGCGCTGTGACGATGCCCATACCGTGGTGCGTATCGCTACCAGCTGGGCTACCCGCATGGAAGAAGTGGAACAGCTGATCGATCTGCTTTAAAAACCTGTTCCAAACTTTGGCCCACATGCAATGTGGGCCGATCGAAAAGCTTTTTCGGTTCCTTTTTCTCGAAAAAGGAACCCCCCTTGACATATCCCTCTCCCACCAAAAATAATCAGCAAAGGAGCACCCCCATGAAACAGGTACGCACAGCGCTGATCGGCACAGGCGTCATGGGCCGAAAATACGCGCAGATGATCGCGCAGGGTCAGGCACAGCCTCTGACGCTGAGGGCCGTGGTCTGCCGCCATGCCGATGCGCAGCAATGGGCGCGCAAATGTCTGCCGCAGGAGGTACGGGTCTGCGCAAACGCAGACGAACTGTTTGCCCACGCGGACGAATTTGACGCTCTTCTTGTAGTAACGCCGCACAAAAGTCACCCCGAACTGGTCAAGCGTGCTTTCGCGCTGGGCAAGCATGTGCTGTGTGATAAGCCCTCGGCGGGTTCCATCGGCCCGGCTCTGGAGATGAACCAGGCCGCCGCACAGCACCCGGAGCTGCAATATGCCATGATGTTCCACCAGCGGATGTACCGCAAATACCGCCGTCTGAAGCAGCTGCTGGACACCGGTGCGCTGGGCGGCATCCAGCGCGTTATGGTGGAGAACAGCCGCTACTTCCGCACCTGGGCCTACCACCATTCCAGCAGCTGGCGTTCCAGCTGGACCGGCGAAGGCGGCGGCGCTCTGCTGAACCAGGGCCAGCATCTGCTGGACATCTTCCAGTGGCTGTTCGGCATGCCGGAAAGCGTCTACGCCCTGATCCCCTACGGCAAATACAACGACTTCCTGGTAGATGACGAAGCCACGCTGCTGATGGAATATCCAGGCCGCCGCACCGCCTGTTTCATTCTTTCCACCGGCGAGGGCACCCATCAGGAGCGGCTGGAGATCGTCGGCACGCGCGGCTCCGCCCTGCTGGAGGGGGATGTGCTCACCCTGCGCACCTATTCCCAGGACACCGAGAGCTATCGCCGCACAGCGGACTGTACCGAGCGCCAGCAGCTGACCGAAACGGTCACGCGGGAGGACTTTGGCCATCAGGAAGAACCGTATCCCTCCATGCTGCAAAATTTCGGTCAGGCCATCCTGTCCGGAGAAGCGCTGACCGCGCCCGGCATGGAAGGAGTCAACGCTCTGGCATTGACCGATGCCGCTTATCTTTCGGCCTGGCTGGGGGAAAAGATCATCCTGCCGCTGGACGCCGAGCGCTTTGAGCAGGAACTGGCAAAGCGCATCGCGCAGGAGGCCCGCCATGTCTAAGCTGCGGTATCTGATCGTCGGTTCCGGGTGGCGTTCTTTGTTTTATGTGCGCATCGCGCAGGCCCTGCCAGAGCATTTCGAGGTCTGCGCCATGCTCTGCCGCACCCCGGAAAAGGCGGCACGAATGCGTCCGTACGGCATCCGCACCAGCTGTTCTGCCGAAGAATGCGCAGCTATGAAGCCGGATTTCATCGTGGTAGCCGCCAGCAAAGCCTCTCTCGCCGATATCAGCCGGGAGTGGCTGGCCCGTGGGTTCGCCGTTCTTTGCGAAACGCCCGCCGCCCTGGATGTGGACACTCTGCGTGCGCTCTGGGCGCTGCATCAGCAGGGAGCCAGACTACAGATCGCGGAGCAATACTGGCGTTATCCTTCGCTGGCGGCGCAGCTGGCCGCTGTACAGTCCGGGATGCTGGGCACACCGGCTTTTGCCCGCCTGTCGGTGGCCCACGGCTATCATGCCGCCAGCCTGTCCCGCTTGTTCCTGAATGCCGGACAGCAGTCCGTCACCATCACCGGCCGGGCGTGGCCGGTAAAGATCATTGAGACCGATTCCCGCTGGGGCAAGATCGAGCACGGCCCGCTGGCCGAAAAGATCTTGCAGCGTCATACGCTGGAATTTTCCGGGGGCGGAGCAGCCTTTCTGGACTTCTGCAACGTCCAGTATCATTCCTTCCTGCGCAGTACCCATATCAATATCCAGGGCGAACGCGGTGAGCTGGACGGACAGACTGTCCGCTATCTGGATGCCGCCGGGGATCCCGTCTGCGCCACGCTGAAACAGCTGGGCTTTGCAAAAACACCTTTTGCAGGCAGCGGCCTGTCCGAGGATGAAACCGCCATCGCCTGCCTTTTGGACGGTATGGGCCAGTACCTTGCCGCCGGGCAGGAGGTCTATCCGCTGGCGGATGCCTTGCAGGACGCCTACCTCTCGCTGCTGATGGAGCAGGCGCTGGAAATCCCAGGACAGCCGATCCACAGTGCACCCCAGCCCTGGAACATCCCCGAAAATCCCCTTTGACCCTTTGCTCTTCCGCCGTGAAAAGGCCAAAACGTCTTTCACGGCGGTATTTTTTTGCCCCGAGAGTCCTTTTTCTCTGTGAATAAACGGTGAAATCTCAAAAGTTTTAACTATTCCTCTTGACAAACGGGCGTTGTCCGGTATAATGTCCTTGTCCGATATCTAAATTATTTTAGATAATTTGTTTGACTGATTTGAAACCATTCATTGTATTATAAAGGAGATTTTGATCATGACTTTCGACGAGATGAAGAAGATCATTGTGGACACCCTGAACTGCGACGAGGAGAAGGTCACTATGGAGGCCTCTCTGACCGAGGATCTGGAGGCAGACAGCCTGGACGCTGTGGAGCTGAACATGGCTCTGGAGGATGCCTTCGGGGTGTCCATCCCCGATGAAGAGCTGGCCAAGCTCAAGACCGTGGGCGATATCTTCAACTACCTGACGGCCAACGCCTGAGGCATAAACCTATGAACGATGTGAGAGATCTGCTGCCCGGCCGTATGCGGCAGCGCACCTTCCAGCTCAAAGCCCGGCGGGATGCCGGCACTGCCTGGCACGAGCCGCAGTTTGTGGAGTGCAAGCAGTGCGGCCGCCGCGCTACCCGGCAGATCTGGGCCAAAAGCCTGTACGTCTGCCCCAACTGCGGGATCCATCTGCCCATCGGCGGCTACTATCGGCTCAGCCTGGTGCTGGATCACGGCAGCTTCCGGGAATTGGATGAGAACCTTGCACCCCAGGATATGCTGGACTTTCCCGGCTACACGGACAAGCTGGCCTGTGCACAGAGCAAGACCGGCCTGAAGGAAGCCGTTGTCACCGCCACCGGCCGCATCGGTGGGACAGCAGTGGTGGCCGCTGTGCTGGACAGCCGCTTTTTCATGGGCAGCATGAGCAGCGCTGTGGGCGAAAAGCTGACCCGCGCCATCGAGCATGCCGCCGCCAAAAAGCTGCCCCTCATCATCTTTTCGGCCAGCGGCGGCGCACGCATGCAGGAGGGCATCTACAGCCTGATGCAGATGGCCAAGACTTCTGCCGCCGTCGAGCGCTTTTCTTCCAAGGGCGGACTGTTCATCAGCGTGCTGACCCACCCCACCACCGGCGGCGTGACCGCCAGCTTTGCCAGCCTGGGCGACATCATGCTGGCCGAGCCGGGCGCATTGATCGGATTTGCCGGACCACGCGTCATCGAACAGACCATTGGCGAAAAGCTGCCCGAAGGCTTCCAGCGCAGCGAATTCCAGCTGGAGCACGGCTTCGTGGATCAGGTCGTTCCCCGCAGCGAGCTGCGGGATACGCTGGCCCAGCTGCTCAAGCTTCACGCAGGAGGGAGGAAAGCCGAGTGATCCAGGATATTTTGCAGCAGCTTGCACCGCTGGATGAGGAGATCGCCCGTCTGCGGGGCGACGCGTCCGATGAAGATGCCGCAATGGAGGCGATCACCGCCCATGCCGCGGAGCTGGCCGAGCTTTCGGCCAAAGAGGATGCCATCCTGCGCGGCTGCGGGGCGCTGACTCCGGCAGATCGCGTCTATCTGGCCCGCCACCCCAGCCGTCCCCACATCGACGAGATCGTAAACGCTCTGTTCACCGATTTCTTTGAGCAGCGCGGCGACCGTCAGTGCCGGGAGGACACCGCCATTCTGGGCGGTGTCGCCCTGTTCCACGGCATGCCGGTCACGGTCATCGGCCACCGCAAAGGCTCTACATTGCAGGAAAACATGGCCTGCAACTTCGGCATGCCCGGGCCGGAAGGCTACCGCAAGGCGCTGCGCCTGATGAAACAGGCCGAAAAGTTTGGCCGCCCCATCATCACCTTTATCGATACGCCGGGCGCATACCCCGGCAGAGAAGCCGAGGAGCGCGGCCAGGGCGAGGCCATCGCCCGCAACCTGATGGAGATGAGCGGCCTGACCGTTCCGGTCATCGCGGTCGTCACGGGAGAAGGCTCCAGCGGCGGCGCATTGGCTCTGGGCGTGGCCAACCACATCCTTATGCTGGAAAACGCCGTCTACTCCGTGCTCAGTCCGGAAGGCTTTGCCAGCATTCTGTGGAAGGATTCCTCCCGCAGCAGCGAAGCCTGCGAGATCATGAAGCTGACCGCACAGGATCTGTACGAGGGCGGCATCGTGGAAGAAGTCATCCCCGAGCCGCTGGGCGGCGCACAGCGCAGCCACGCGGCTCTGTTTGAAAGCCTGGACGAGGCTCTGAAGGCACATCTGTCCTTCCTCTGCCGCATGAACGGCAAAGCTCTGGCCGACCAGCGCTATAAAAAGTATCGTCAGATCGGAGAAACGAGGTAAGGATGGAAGGTTTGTACCTGATCGCCACCGGCGGGGCTTTGCCCGGCCGCACCGTGACCAACGAGGAACTGAGCCGCACCGTGGATACCAGCGACGAGTGGATCACCACCCGCACCGGCATCCGCGCCCGGCATTGGTGTACCGAACAGGAAACGGCGGCCACGCTTGCCATTGCCGCTGCCCGCCAGGTGCTGGAGCGCAGCGGCCTGGCCCCGGCGGACATCGCCTGCTGTGTGTGCGCCACCCTGTCCGCTCCGGACGCCACCCCCAGCGTTGCCTGCCAGGTGCAGCGGGCGCTGGGCCTGCCGGAGGATCGGCCTGCGCTGGATATCAACGCGGCCTGCTCCGGCTTTATTTATGGCACCGCTGTGGCTCGCGGCCTGCTGGCCACTCTGGGCGGACAGTATGCCCTGGTCATCGGGTGTGAGGCACTGTCCCGCCTGATGGATCCCGCCGACCGCTCCACCTGCGTGCTGTTTGGCGACGGCGCGGGCTCGGCGATTTTTGAACGCACCCAAGAGCCGCCCTTTGCCATGACGCTGGGCGCGCGCGGCGATGAGGCCATCCACGCAGGCGGCCCCAGCCGCACCGGTTCTGCCCCCATCTCGATGGACGGCAAGGCGGTGTTCCGCTTTGCCGTGGATGCAATGCCCCGCTGCCTGGACACCGTGCTGGCCGAGAGCGGCCTTGCGTTGGAACATGTGGACTGGGTGGTCTGCCACCAGGCCAACAGCCGCATCATCGACCACTGCATCAAGCATCTGAAAGCGGATCCGGCCAAATTTTACAAGAATATGGATCGTCACGGCAACACCAGCGCTGCCAGCATCCCCACCGCACTGAACGAAATGGCCGAATCCGGCCTTTTGAGACCCGGCCAGACCCTTGCCTGCATCGGCTTTGGCGGCGGGCTGACCTGGGGCGGGATGCTGCTGCGCTATAAAGGACAAATTTGAACATGAAATTCTTGAACGAAATCCTGGGTACCAAATACCCCATCATCCAGGGCGGCATGGCCAACATCGCCACAGGCGAGTTTGCCGCCGCCTGCTCCAACGCGGGCGCGCTGGGGCTGATCGGCGCGGGCGGCATGAATTCCGAAACGCTGCGTGCCAATATCCGCCGCTGCAAGGAGCTGACCGATCAGCCTTTTGGCGTGAACATCATGCTCATGCACCCGCAGGCAGACGAGTTTGCCCAGATCGTTGTGGACGAGGGCGTGCAGGTCGTCACCACCGGCGCGGGCAACCCCGGCAAGTATGTGCCGATGTGGAAAGCCGCGGGCATCAAGGTGATCCCGGTGGTCTCCGCCGCAGTCCTGGCCCGCCATCTGGAGCCGCTGGGCGTGGACGCCGTGATCGCCGAGGGCACCGAGAGCGGCGGTCATGTGGGCGAGATGACCACGATGGCCCTTGTTCCGCAGGTCGTGGATGCGGTCAGCATCCCGGTCATCGCGGCGGGCGGCATTGCCGACGGCCGCCAGCTGGCCGCCGCCTTTGCGCTGGGCGCATGCGGTGTTCAGGTGGGCACCTGCCTGCTGGCCAGCGAGGAATGCCCCATCCACGAAAACTACAAAGCCGCCCTCCTGAAGGCCAAGGACAGCGACACCATCGTGACCGGTCGGATCGGCGGCACGCCGGTGCGCGTGCTGAAAAACCGCATGTCCCGTGAGTACGTCCGCCAGGAAAAAGCGGGCGCAGACAAGATGGAGCTGGAAAAGTTCACTCTGGGCAGCCTGCGCCGTGCTGTTTTTGAGGGCGATGTGACCACAGGCAGCCTGATGGCCGGCCAGGTGGCCGGCATGCTGCACGAGGTGCGCCCCGTGGCCGTCATTCTAGCCGAGCTGTGGGAAGGCGGGAGGCAGCGTATCGCCGCGCTGAGCGAATTATGCTGACCCTGGCGGGCCATGCCCTGCCCCTGCCCATTTTGCAGGGCGGAATGGGAGTAGGCGTGTCGCTGGGCGGTCTGGCCGGGGCCGTGGCAGCCTGCGGTGGTATGGGTTGTGTGTCCACCGCCGACGCAGGCTTCCGCGAACCTGATTTTTCCAAAAACCCCACCGCTGCAAACCTTCGCGCCCTTGCAAAGGAGATCCAAAAGGCAAAACAGCTCGCGCACGGCGCGGGCCTTGTTGCCATCAACGCAATGGTCGCCACCCGGGACTATGCCGCCTCGGTGCGCACCGCAGTGGAAGCGGGCGTGGATGCCGTCATCTCCGGTGCGGGCCTTCCGCTGGAACTGCCGGGCCTCGTATCCCGCATGGATGTGGCCATCGCGCCCATCGTTTCCAGCGGCCGGGCCGCAAAGCTGATCCTGCGCCGCTGGGCAGAAAAATTTGGCCGTACTGCCGATTTTATCGTCATTGAAGGATGCAGGGCAGGCGGGCATCTCGGCTTTGCCGAGGAGGATCTTCTTTCCGGACGCTGCCAGACGCTGGAGGAGATCCTGCCCGAAGTCTTGTCCACCGTCCGACCCTATGAGACCCGCTTCGGTCACAGCATCCCGGTGTTCGTGGCAGGAGGCGTGTACACCGGCGCGGATATCGCGCATTACACCTCTCTGGGTGCTTCGGGGGCGCAGATCGCCACCCGTTTCATCGCCACGGAGGAATGCGATGCCAGCCAGGGCTACAAAGACGTGCTGCTGCGGGCCAAAGAGGAAGATATCCGCATCATCCACAGCCCGGTGGGGATGCCGGGCCGGGCGTTGGCCACACCGCTGGTGCAAAAACTGGAACAGGGGCAGCGTTTTGCTCCCGCTCACTGCGCCCGCTGCCTGAAAAGCTGTGATCCTGCCTCTGTGCCCTACTGCATCACGCACGCCCTCATCGAGGCCGTCAAAGGCAACGTAGAGGAAGGCCTGTTCTTCTGCGGAGCAAACGCGGGCCGGGTCAAGCAGATGACCACCGTTCCACGGCTGATGGCCGAACTGGAAACTGAATGGAGGAACAACGCATGAATCTTGCGATCCTTTACGCCGGACAGGGCAGCCAGCACCCCGGCATGGGCAAAGACCTGTACGAAACCTATCCCGCCTTCCGTGCGGCCTTTGACAGCGCGGAGCTGGATCTTGACCTGCACCGCATCTGCTTCGAGGATCCGGACGGCGTTCTGAACCAGACCGAATACACCCAGCCCTGCATGGTGGCCTTTGCCGCCGGTGTCAGCGCTGTGCTGGCCGAAGCTGGCGTAAAGGCCGACTACGCTGCCGGTCTGTCCCTGGGCGAATATTCCGCGCTTCAGGCCGCCGGTGTGTTCACCGCAAAACAGGCTGTCGAACTAGCCGCCTACCGCGGCCGGGCCATGGCCGATGCCGCCAAGGGCCTGGACTGTGCCATGATCGCCGTGATGAACCTCGGCCGCGATGCCCTCACTGCCTGCTGTGAGCAGGCCTCCGACGCAGGCATCGTTCAGATCTGCAACTACAACTGTCCCGGCCAGCTGGTCATCAGCGGCGAACGCAAGGCTGTGGAACGCGCCGCCGAACTCGCCAAGGAAGCCGGCGCCCGCCGCTGCATCCCCCTGAAGGTCAGCGGTCCCTTCCATACCCGCCTGATGGCCCCCGCTGGCCAGGCGCTGGAACAGCGCTTTGCATCCGAAGCCTTTGGTGAGATGCAGATCCCGGTGCTGTTCAACTGCCTGGGCCGCGAGAAATCCTGCAATGACTCCATCCCCGCGCTGCTGGTGCGCCAGGTGCAGAGCAGCGTATATATGGAAGATACTCTGCGCCGTCTGGGTGAACTGGGCGTGGATCACATCCTGGAGATCGGCCCCGGCAAGGCGCTGAGCGGCTTTATCAAAAAGACGCTGGGCACGGCCGTAAGCTGCACCGCCGTGGAGACCGCCGAGGAGCTGGAAGCCTTCCTCACCGTATGGAAAGGAGCCGAGGCATGAGCGAAGAAAAAATCACCCGCACAGCCATCGTGACCGGCGGCAGCCGCGGCATCGGCCGTTCCGTCTGCATTGCGCTGGCGCAGCAGGGCTGCACCGTCGTGGTCAACTACTGCCACGGCGAACAGGCCGCCGCCGAAACGGTGGCCTTGTGCCGGCAGGCCGGGGCCGAGGCTCTGGCTGTGCAGGCGGACATCTCCACCGCCGAGGGCTGCAAAGCGCTGTTCGAGGCTGCTCTGGCCGCATACGGCCGGGTAGATATCCTTGTCAACAACGCGGGCCTGACCCGCGATAACCTGATCCTCCGCCTGAGCGAAGAGGACTTTGACCGGGTGCTGGATGCCAACCTCAAGGGCGCGTTCCTCTGCTGCAAGGAGGCCGCCCGCCGCATGGTGCGCCAGCGCTATGGCCGCATCATCAACCTGAGCAGCGTGGTGGGTCTGCGCGGCAACGCCGGTCAGACCAATTATGCCGCCAGTAAAGCGGGACTGATCGGTCTGACCAAAAGCCTGGCCAAAGAGCTGGCCAGCCGCGGCGTGACGGTCAACGCCGTTGCCCCCGGATTCATCCAGACCGACATGACCGCCGCCCTGCCGGAGGCCGTTCGGACCGAGATGTGCAAAAGCATCCCCGCGGGGTGCCCCGGCCAGCCGGAGGACGTTGCCCGCGCCGTGGCATTCCTGGCCGCAGAGAACAGCCGCTATATCACCGGCCAGGTGCTGTGTGTGGATGGCGGCATGGCAATGTAACAGAAAGGAAGCTCTATGGAAAGACGCAGAGTTGTAATCACCGGCCTTGGCACTGTGAACCCGCTGGGCAACGATACCGCTTCCAGCTGGGCTGCGGCCCGCGCGGGTCAGTGCGGCATCGGCCCTATCACCCAGTTCGACACCACCGATTTCAAATGCACCCTGGCGGGCGAGGTCAAGAACTTTGACCCTTCTGCTGTGATCGACCGCAAGGAAGTGCGCAAGATGGCGCGCTTCACCCAGCTGGCGCTGGCTGCCGCCGCCGAAGCATTGGCCGACAGCGGCCTGGATGCCGCCGCCGAGCCGGAACAGATCGGCGTGATCGTTTCCAGCGGCATCGGCAGCCTGCCCAACATCGAGGAGCAGACCCTGCGCGGCGCAGAAAAGGGCTATGAAAAGATCAGCCCCTTCTTTGTCCCCATGTCCATCGCAAACATGGCAGCGGCGCAGATCGCCATCCGCTTTGGCCTCAAGGGGATGTGCTCCTGCCCCGTGACCGCCTGTGCAGGCGGCACCAACGCGGTGGGCGATGCGTTCCATCGGATCCGCGATGGCTACGAACAGGTCATGGTCTGCGGCGGCGCGGAAAGCTGCATCAGTCCGCTGGGCATCGGCGGCTTTGCCAGCATGAAGGCGCTGTCCACCTCCACCGACCCCAACGCAGCCAGCCTGCCCTTTGACGCGCGCCGCGGCGGTTTCGTCATGGGCGAGGGCAGCGGCATCCTTGTGCTGGAATCTCTGGAGCACGCCCTGGCACGCGGCGCACACATCTACGCCGAGGTCGTGGGCTATGGCGCCAACTGTGACGCCCACCATTTTACGGCCCCGGCCCCCGGCGGCGCCGGCGCTGCGGTCTGCATGCAGCTGACTCTGGCAGACGGCGGCATCGCTCCGGATCAGGTAGACCACATCAACGCCCACGGCACCGGCACCCACATGAACGACAGCTGTGAAACGGCCGCCATCCACACTGTATTTGGAGACCACGCCAAGGAGATCGCTGTCTGCTCCACCAAAAGCATGACCGGTCATCTGCTGGGCGGCGCGGGCGGCATCGAGGCGGTGTTCACGGCTCTGGCCGTGCGGGACAGCTTTGTGCCCCCCACCATCCACTATGAGCAGCCGGATCCCGATTGCGATCTGGACTATACCCCCAACGTGGGCCGCGAAATGCCCATCCGTTACGCGCTGAGCAACAGCCTGGGCTTTGGCGGGCACAATGCCTGCCTGCTCTTTGGCAAGTGGGAGGGCTGACCTATGCCATCTCCCACCCTTATCGTGCGCGAAAAGCCGAACGCTCTGAACGCATCTCAAATCGCCGATATCCTGCCCCACCGCTATCCCTTTGCGCTGGTAGACCGCATCCTGGACTTTGAACCGGGACAGTGGGCCATTGGACGCAAATGCGTTTCCCGCAACGAGGAATTTTTCTGCGGCCACTTCCCCGGCCAGCCGGTCATGCCCGGCGTGCTGATCCTGGAAGCTCTGGCCCAGACCGGCGCGGTGGCAGCCCTGAGCTGCAAGCAGAACAAAGGCAAGCTGGCCCTGTTCGGCGGCATCAAAAATGCCCGTTTCCGCAGGCAGGTCGTCCCCGGCGATGTGCTGGAACTGCACTGTGAGCTGATCGAACAGCACGGCCCCGTGGGTGTGGGCAAAGCCAGCGCATGGGTGGACGGCAAATGTGCCGCCAGCGCCGAACTGACCTTTGTCCTGACCGACCCACAGTGATCCCCTGACATTTCCCATACGCACTTCATACAACGATCCCCGCCCTGTGAGAAATCCTTTTTTGGACTTTGTACACAGGACGGGGATCAATTTTATTTTCAAAACGTTTTCTGCTTTTTCAGCAGCTCGGCCAGCGACTGTACCGTTCTGCCTCCCTTGCCGGTCACTGTTTCCGCATGCAGCAGGCTGCTGAGTACGCTTTCCTCCACGCACTCCGCCGCCGCACGAAACAACGGGTTGATGGCATCGTCGTGCAGCATCCCCAGCGGCAGCAGAGGATCCTGCGCATAATGCGGCACCCTGTTGGCGGTCGTAAACGCGATCACGATCTCACCACTGCCGTTGCCGCAGTAGGAGCCTGTCCGGGACAGCCCCACCAATGCCCGGCGGCACAGCCGCCGCAGCTGGCGCTCGCTCAGCGGAATGTCGGTAGCCAGCACCGTGATAATAGAACCTTTGTCCTCATGCGGTGGGATGTGCTCTTCCAACAGCGTGCGGATGGGTGTGCCCGCTACGATCAGATCCTCAAATACCGCATGATTGGATAAGACCAGCGCACCCACCGTATGTCTTTTCCCACCCAGCTCTATACACCGGGAAGCCGAACCAATGCCTCCTTTCAGCCCGTGGCACCGCATGCCTCGTCCCGCTCCTACCGCACCTTCCGCAAAGTCGGCGCGGCAGCCCGCCAGGGCCGCAAATACATGTTCTTCCGTCACATGCAGACCCCGGATGTCGTTCAGGCCGCTGTCGTTGCACTCGCATACCACCGGGTTCACACTGCCAGTCGTTTCGCAGATGTCCGGGCAGCGCTCCAGCATGTACCGGACCAGCGCAGTGCTGGCTGTGCCCACGCTCAACGTGTTCGTCAACAGGATCGGCGTTTCCAGCGTGCCCAGCTCGTCGATCTGTACCAGTCCCGTCGTTTTTCCAAATCCGTTGATCACATAACTGGCCGCCAGCACTTTATCGTGAAAGATGTCCCCCGGATGGGGCATCAGGGCGGTCACGCCCGTCTGCACCGGGCCTTCGGCCAGGGTGCAGTGACCTACCGTTACGCCCGGAACATCGCTGATCTTGTTCAAAGGCCCTCGGGTCAGCTTTCCCACCCGAAAGCCCCATTCCGCTGCAATTCCCATGCTGCATTCTCCTTTCCACCAAAACAGGCCGCCGGCATCATGCTTGTGCACCATGTCTGCGGCCTGCGGCTGTTTATAGCTGTGCGCTTTCGCTGGAGTTTTCCCGCCGCACCGTTTCGTGCCGCACCCGCTCCATCTCGCCCAGATCGTAGGGCGTATTCTGGTAAACATAATAGTTCAACCAGTTCTCATACAGCAGATGCGCGTGTGCCCGCCAGCGGAACAGCGGCGGCTGGCCGGCATCATCCTCCGGATAATAATTTTTCGGCACGGCAATGGACAGCCCTTTTTCCCTGTCGCGGCGGTACTCACTATCCAGCGTGTACTTGTCGTACTCCGGATGCCCGGTGATGAAGATCTGCCGCCCGTTCTCGGTGCTCATCAGATAAGGCCCTGCTTCGGTGCTTTCGGCCAGGATGCGCAGCGCGCCGCAGCTTTCCACATCCTCCTGGCTGATGCCGGTGTACCTGCTGTGAGGCGCATAGAACACCTCGTCAAACCCTCGCACCAGCGGATTTGCCGGGCGCGTGACCCGATGCTCAAACACGCCAAACTTCTTTTCCGGCAAAAGCTCCTTGCGCACACCATAGTGATAGTATAACCCCGCCTGTGCACCCCAGCAGACATGCACCGTGGAGTAAACATTTGTTTCGCTGAAATCCATGATCTCGCACAGTTCCTGCCAGTAGTCCACCTGCTCGAAATCCATCGTCTCCACCGGCGCGCCCGTGATGATCATTCCGTCGTACCGGTTGTTCTTCACTTCGTCAAAGGTTTTGTAGAATGCTTCCAGATGGTCTGCCGAAACGTGGGTCGCCTCGTGGCTGGCCGTCTGAAGCAGCGTCATGTGGACCTGCAGCGGCGTGTTTGCCAAAAGCCGCGCCAGCTGCGTTTCGGTGGCGATCTTGGTGGGCATCAGGTTCAAGATCAGGATCTCCAACGGGCGGATGTGCTGGGCCAGCGCACGCTCGCGGTGCATGACAAATACATTTTCCTCGTACAGCGCGTTATAAGCGGGCAGAGTCTTGGGGATGATCAAGGGCATGACGTCAGTCTCTCCTTTGTGTGCCGGGAGGCATATTTCAGCAGTATCAGAGGGATCCAGTAAATCGGATGCATCACTTTGGAAGCTCCGGCGCAGCCGCCGCAGCGCGTGGGACGCGCAAAACAGTTCTGGCCGGCCCCATCCTTCTTTTTGCAAACTGCGCATGCAGTTTGCCCGTAAAAAATTTTTGCCCCGCTTTTTTCAAAAAGCGAGAAATCCCCTCGTCAGATCTTGTCCAGCGCCTGCGCAATGTCTGCGATCAGATCCTCGCTGCTCTCCAGACCGCAGCTCATACGAACCAGCTCGCCGGGAACGCCCGCAGCACGGAGCTGTTCATCGTTCATCTGGCGGTGGGTGCTGGAAGCCGGATTCAGGCAGCAGGTGCGGGCATCCGCAACGTGCGTTTCAATCGCAGCCAGCTTCAGCTCCTTCATAAAGACGCTCGCCGCCTCGCGGCCGCCCGCCAGACCAAAGGACACCACGCCGCAGCTGCCGCCCGGCAGGTACTTCTGCGCCTGCGCATGGTAGGGACTGGACGGCAGATCGCAATAATTCACATAAGCCACCTTCGGGTGTGCTTCCAGGAATCTGGCCACGGCCAGGCCGTTCTCGCAGTGGCGCTTCATACGCACATGCAGGCTCTCCAGGCCCAGATTGAGCAGGAATGCGCTGTTGGGCGACGGCGTAGAACCAAAATCGCGCATCAGCTGTGCGGTCGCCTTGGTGATAAAGGCGCCGCCGTTGCCAAAGCGTTCTGCATAGGTGATGCCGTGATAGCTGTCATCCGGAGTGCACAGGCCGGGGAACTTGTCCGCGTGGGCCATCCAGTCAAACCGGCCGCTGTCCACGATGGCGCCGCCCACTGCCGCGCCGTGGCCGTCCATATACTTGGTGGTGGAATGGGTCACGATGTCCGCGCCCCACTCGAAGGGACGGCAGTTGACTGGAGTGGGGAAGGTGTTGTCCACGATCAGCGGCACACCATGCGCATGAGCCGCGTTTGCAAACTTCTCGATATCCAACACAGTCAGGGCAGGGTTTGCGATGGTCTCGCCAAACACCGCCTTGGTGTTGGGCTGGAATGCCGCATCCAGCTCTTCGGGGGTGCAGTCCGGCTCCACAAAGGTGGCAGTGATGCCCATCTTGGCCATCGTGACCGAGATCAGGTTGAAGGTGCCGCCGTAGATGGTGCTGGAGGAAACGATGTGATCACCCGCCTGGCAGATGTTGAACAGCGCAAAGAAGTTGGCCGCCTGGCCGCTGGAAGTAAGCATCGCTGCGGTGCCGCCTTCCAGCTCGCAGATCTTGCGGGCCACGGTGTCGCAGGTAGGATTCTGCAAACGGGAATAGAAGTAGCCGTCTGCCTCCAGGTCAAACAGCTTGCCCATATCCTCGCTGGTGGCATATTTGAAGGTGGTGGACTGAATAATGGGGATCTGCCGGGGTTCGCCGTTGCCGGGGGTGTAGCCGCCCTGCACACAAATGGTATCACGGTTCATTGCAACATACTCCTTTACTGGGTTTATCAGAATAGCACAGTTCCCCGCCGAGAGCAAAGCCCGCAGCAGGGAACAAAAAGGTCTGGTGTTTTCCCCATCCGGGGGAAAGCGGCCTCTTACTTGCGAAGCCGCTTGTCGCTTTTTGTGGCCCACCAGGTGCCCGCGCTCTGGAACAGCTGCACCAGCAGTACCAGCAGAATCACACAAACGATCATGATGTCGGTCTGGTAGCGGTAATAGCCATAGGACAGGGCCACCTTGCCCAGGCCGCCGCCGCCGATCACGCCGGACATGGCCGAGTAGCCCAAAATGGTGGTCAGAGCGGTGGTCATGCTGGAGATCAGGCCGGGCAGACATTCGGGGATCATCACCTTGGTAATGATCTGGAAAGGCGTTGCGCCCATGCTCTGGGCAGCTTCGACCACGCCGGGATCAAGCTCGCGCAGGCTGGTCTCCACCAGACGCGCCACAAAGGGAAAAGCCGCCACCACCAGCGGGACGATGGTGGCCTTGGTTCCCACTGTAGTGCCCACGATGAGGCGGGTCAGCGGGAACACGCAGATCATCAGGATCAGGAACGGAACGCTGCGCAGAATGTTGATGACAACGTTCAGGATCTGCATCAACCAGGCGGGCAGCGGCAGGATGCCGTCCTTGTCGCCAGCCACCAGCAGCACACCCAGCGGCAGGCCCAGAACCAGCGCGAAGCCTGTGGACAGAACCGTTACATAAAAGGTTTCCCAAATGGCAAAAAGATAGTTCGCGATGGTCATAAACCGTTCACCTCCTCCACGGTCACGCCCGGCTGAGCGCGGAAATACTCCGCAGCCTGCCGAGCTTTTTCGGTATCACGGGGCAGACGCAGCAGCATGCTGCCGTAGCACTGGCCGCTCAGATCGCGGGTGTCGGCGCTGAGAACGCTGACAAGAATGCCCTTTTCCGCCGCCAGACTGGAGACCAGAGGCTTTTCCGTCGAGGAGCCGTTGAATACCAGGCGCACGATGTGATCGTCCGGCGCAAAGCTGGCCAGATCCCGCGCGGCCGCGCCGCCGTTGGGCGCAACCAGACGCCGGGCCGCAGCTGTCTTGGGGTTGGCAAAGATCTCCTTTACGGTGCCCTGTTCCACGACCTTGCCTTCGTCAAGGATCGCGACCTGGTCGCAGATCTCCTCAACAACGCTCATCTGGTGCGTGATGACCACCACCGTGATGCCCAGCTTTTTGTTGATGTCCTTGATCAGGGTCAGGATGGAATGGGTGGTGTTGGGATCCAGTGCGCTGGTAGCCTCGTCGCACAGCAGAACCTTGGGGTTGGTGGCCAGCGCACGGGCAATGGCAATGCGCTGCTTCTGGCCGCCGGACAGCTGCGCGGGATAGGCGCCGGCCTTGTCGGGCAGGCCGACCACTTCCAGCAGCTCGCGGGCGCGCTTTTCGGCGTCGGCCTTCTTCACGCCTGCCAGCTCCATCGGGAAGCAGATGTTTTTCAGACAGCTGCGCTGCATGAGAAGGTTGAACTGCTGGAAGATCATGGTGATCTCGCGGCGGCGTTCGCGCAGGGCTGCCGGAGATAGCGTTTCCATGGCGGTGCCGTCGATCACCACGCTGCCCTCGGTGGGGCGTTCCAGCAGATTGATGCAGCGTACCAGCGTGGATTTGCCCGCGCCGGACATGCCGATGATGCCGTAGATGGATCCGTCCGGAATGGTCAGATTGATGTCATGCAGCGCGTTCACCGCGCCGTCCTTCATCTGAAAGGTCTTGGAAAGATGTTTGATCTCGATCACAAAAATGCTCCTTTGCGCGGAGAGGTGTTTTTTTTACGAGAGTTTTTTGTTCCTTTTTCGAGAAAAAGGAACCGAAAAAGCTTTTTTCTTTTCCCG
>JBJERU010000003.1:0-76735 GCA_051882415.1 Faecalibacterium sp.
CGCCCCATGGCCCGTATCGCGCGTAAAAAGTGCGGCGAAGCCTGCCCTATGCGAACAAAAAAACATGGCCTGTGCGTATGCACAGGCCGATTGAAAAGTTTTTGCCCCGCTTTTTTCAAAAAGCGGGAAAAGAAAAAAGCTTTTTCGGTTCCTTTTTCTCGAAAAAGGAACAAAAACCCCCGTAATAAGGAGCTTTCCTATGGCCAAATGGAACCTCTCTCCAGCATCCGCCATGCCGCGCAGGGCAGAATCCTTCCGTCTGCTGTGGCCGCCCAACACGCCGCCCCGGGGCACGCCGCTGGCAGACAGCAGCTTTTTCCACACGCTGCAAATCGACCAGATGGTTTCGGTGCGGCGCGAGTCCAGCCGCGGTTTGCCAGACCTACGTCTGGAGCAGTTTTTTTCCACCGACCCGGCAGTTTTGAGCTGGCGTGTGGACGTAGTGGCCGATCTGGTAGACGACCCGGAGCTGTTTGCCCTTGTACAGGAGGCGCTGCCCCTTTTGCGGGACGCATCCGAGATCCGCAAGGTTCTGGGCAGCGGCTCATCCAGTCTGGAAAGTGGTCTGGCATCGGTGCGATATCTGGAACAATACCTGGAACTTGCCGAGCTGTTCCGCGCCCGTCTGGAGCCGCGCCAGCCCCACAGCGATGGCTTGCGCATGCTGCGCCAGAAGATACTCGATCTGTGCGCCAGCAGCGACTACCAGGCTCTGAGATCCCAGCTTGCCCGCACACAATACGAGATCGGCCATGTCAAAAGCATCACGCTGGGCGTCAACCTGGACGGCACCCTGAAAGTTACCGACGTTGGTCTTTTGTCCATCAACACCGAAAAATACCGTTCCGGCAGCGTCATGGATCGGCTGCTGGGTCGTGCCGGGAGCGACCCTATGACCTGCATCTCCGGCTTTGCCAATCCCGGAAAGACTGCCCGCGAGGAGGAAAAACACGCCCTTGACCAGGCCGTATGCCGTGCGCTGGAAACATCTTTTGCCCGCACCATCCGCAGCTGGGAACCGGCCATCGACCGCTATTTCCACGACGAAACGTCCTTTTTTATCGACCTGATGGAGGATTTTCGCTTTTTGTCTGCGGCGGTCAGCTTTCTGCTTCAGCTCAAGGGTCTGGGCTGTAAACTCTGCCGTCCGCAGATCCGCCCGGTGGAAGAAAAGGCGATGCGGCTCAAAAATGTCTACAATCCCATGCTCGTTCTGCGCACCGAGGGCAGCCAGCCCATCGTATCCAACGACTTCTGCTGCGACGAAAACGGCCGTTTCTACCTTATCAGCGGCCCGAATCACGGCGGAAAATCCATCTTCTGCTATGCACTGGGCATGGCGCAGGCCCTGTTCCAGCTGGGCCTGCCGGTTCCTGCGGAGGAAGCTGTCATGAGCCCTGTCACCGCCATTTACACCCATTTTCCGGCTTCGGACGAGGACAACTATGGCAAGGGCCGTCTGGAAAGCGAGTGCGCCCGCATGGGGCAGATCATGCACCGACTGTGCCAGACCGATCTGCTGCTGATGGATGAAAGCTTCAGCTCCACCAGCCTGCTGGAAGGCGGCTGCATCGCAGGAGAGGTGCTGCGGGCCATCACGGTGATCGGCTGCGGGGGCGTATATGTCACCCACATCCACGAGCTGACCCGCCAGACAGGAGAGTTCAACGCAACACCCGGCGCGCGCGGCCGCATCGACAATCTGGTCGCCCAGATGGAAAGCGTGGCCGACGGCACCCGCAGCTACCGCGTACTGCGCACCGCTCCGGATGGGCTGAGCTACGCGCGGGACATTGCCCGCAAATACGGCCTGAGCTGTGAGGATATTCTGGGCAAAAAAGCGTCCCTCCAGCAGGAAAAATGACCGGATGGAGAGTTTTGCTGCTCATTTTGCGTCATTTTGGGTGCGGGTATGCGTTCTCTCGTCAAAATAGACACTTTTCCGCACGCTTGCCGTCAATGTTTGTTAATCAATTATCTATCCCTTATCCTTGCATTGCACGCATATTTTGTTTATAATAGAGACATACGGGGCTTTCCCCGAAGTGAACAAAACTCTATTCAGAGATGTTTGAAATTGAGAGGAGTTTTTACCATGGGTTTAGGTAAGAAGACGATCGATGATCAGAACTACTGCGGCAAGAAGGTGCTTGTCCGCTGCGACTTCAACGTCCCCATGAAGGACGGCGTGATCACCAACGAGAACCGAATCAACGCGGCTCTGCCCACCATCCAAAAGCTGGTCAACGATGGCGCAAAGGTCATCCTGTGCAGCCACCTGGGTAAGCCCAAAAACGGCCCCGAGGCCAAGTTCAGCATCGCTCCGGTCGCTGAGGCTCTGAGCAAGAAGCTGGGCAAGACCGTTGTGTTTGCCGACGATGACACCGTCGTGGGCGAGAACGCCAAGGCTGCCGTTGCCGCCATGCAGAACGGCGACGTGGTTCTGCTGCAGAACACCCGTTTCCGCAAGGAGGAGACCAAGAATGTGGCTGCCTTCTCTGAGGAGCTGGCTTCTCTGGCAGACGCATATGTGGACGACGCTTTCGGCAGCTGCCACCGCGCACACTGCTCCACCGCAGGCGTGACCGACTACATTCAGGATACCGCTGTCGGCTACCTGATGGAGAAGGAGATCAAGTACCTGGGCAACGCTGTCAACGATCCCGTCCGTCCCTTCACCGCCATCCTGGGCGGCGCAAAGGTCGCGGACAAGCTGAACGTCATCTCCAACCTGCTGGAAAAGGTCGATACCCTGATCATCGGCGGCGGCATGGCGTACACCTTCATCAAGGCTCAGGGCTATGAGGTCGGCAAGAGCCTGTGCGATGACTCCAAGCTGGATTACTGCAAGGAAATGATGGCCAAGGCTGAGGCCAAGGGCGTCAAGCTGCTGCTGCCCGTGGATACTGCCTGCGTCAAGGCCTTCCCCGATCCCATCGACGCACCGGTCGAGACCGTGGTTGTTCCTGTCACCGAGATCCCGGCCGATATGGAAGGCTGCGATATCGGCCCCAAGACCATGGGGCTGTTTGCCGAGGCTGTCAAGGCTTCCAAGACTGTGGTCTGGAACGGTCCTATGGGCGTATTCGAGAACCCCACTCTGGCTGCCGGCACCCTGGCTGTGGCCAAGGCTATGGCCGAGAGCGACGCTACCACCGTTATCGGCGGCGGCGACAGCGCAGCAGCTGTCCAGCAGATGGGCCTGGGCGACAAGATGACCCACATCTCCACCGGCGGCGGCGCTTCTCTGGAGTATCTGGAGGGCAAGGAGCTGCCCGGTATCGCGGTCATCCAGAACGCATAAGCTTTTCAACAGCATCGCAAATGGGTGCGGCGGCATTGCGCCGCCGCACCCTTGTTTTATGAAATGAGAAAAGAGGAGACCAACTATGGATAAAGCAAAGCGCAAGGCCATTATCGCAGGCAACTGGAAGATGAACAAGACCGCTACCGAGGCGGCCAGCCTGATCGACGAGCTGATTTCGGCCACCGAGTGGGCCAAGTGCGAGGTCGTTATCTGCGTGCCCTTCACCGATCTGGTGGTGGCAGTGGACAAGTGCAAGGGCACCCAGATCCATGTGGGCGCTGAGAATGTCCACTTTGAGAAGTCCGGCGCTTTCACTGGCGAGATCAGCGCCGATATGCTCAAGGATCTGGGCGTGGAGTATGTCATTGTTGGACACTCTGAGCGCCGCCAGTACTTTGCAGAGACTGATCAGACCGTGAACAAGCGCACTCTGGCGGCTCTGAACGCCGGCCTCAAGACCATCGTCTGCGTGGGCGAGAGCCTGCAGCAGCGCGAAGAGGGCGTCACCGAGGAGCTGGTGCGCATGCAGACCAAGATCGCCCTGCGTGATGTGACTGCCGAGCAGATGGCCAACGTAGTCATCGCCTATGAACCGGTGTGGGCCATCGGCACCGGCAAGACCGCTACCGCTGACCAGGCCCAGGAGGTCTGCGCCCAGATCCGCAAGGTCATCGGCGAGCTGTATGGCGAGTCTGTGGCCGAGGCCACCACGATCCAGTACGGCGGCAGCATGAACGCCAAGAACTGCGAGGAGCTGCTGAGCAAAAAGGATGTGGACGGCGGTCTGATCGGCGGCGCTTCCCTGAAGGCAGCCGACTTTTCCGTGATCGTCAACGCGGCCACCAACGGCTGATCTCTCTTCAAAATCAAATGTCAGCCCAGCGCCCGGCCGCGCCGTTTTCAGCGCTGAGGCCGGGCGCATTTTGCAGCACACAGCGCGGACGGCAGACGAGCCGTCCTGCCGGGTGCGTCTGTTCAAATCAAAAGGAGATCCAATTTTATGTCCAAAAAACCTGTTCTTCTCTGCATTCTGGATGGCTTTGGCTGGGTGCCGGGCCAGGTCGATGGCAACGCCATTGCCGCAGCCAATAAGCCCAACATCGACCGTCTGATGTCTACCTATCCCTACACTACCATCGGCGCGTCTGGCATGTGCGTGGGCCTGCCGGATGGTCAGATGGGCAACTCTGAGGTGGGCCACACCAATATGGGCGCAGGCCGCATCGTTTATCAGCAGCTGACCCTGATCACCAAGTCCATCCAGGATGGCGAAATGCTGACCAACCCTGTTTTGGTCAGGAACATGAAGGCTGCCATCGATGCAGGCAAGGCCATCCATCTGATGGGTCTGGTGGGCAACGGCGGTGTTCACAGCCATGTGGATCACTGGTTCGGCGTGCTGGATATGGCCAGGCACATGGGTGCAGATAAGGTCTATCTGCACTGCATCATGGATGGCCGCGATACCGATCCGCACGACGGCAAGACCTTCCTTGCCGATCTGCAGGCCAAGCTGGATGAGCTGGGTGTGGGCAAGATCGCGACCGTGACCGGACGTTACTACGCAATGGATCGCGACAGCAACTGGGATCGTGAGGAAAAGGCCTACGCTGCCTTCGTTTATGGCGAGGGTGAGCATGCCGCCAACGCACAGGAAGCGATCGATGCTTCCTATGCCAAGGATGTGACCGATGAGTTCGTTCTGCCCTGCATCACCTGCGAAGGCGGCCGCGTGGAGGATGGCGACACCGTCATCTTCATGAACTTCCGCCCCGACCGTGCCCGTCAGATGACCCGCATTTTCTGCGATGACGCTTTCACGGGCTTTGAGCGCCGCGGCGGTCGCAAGCAGGTCAACTACGTCTGCATGGCCCAGTATGACGCAACCATGCCCAACTGCGAGGTGGCTTATCCTCCCGTAGAGCTGAACAATGTCATGGGCGAGTACCTGGCAAAGCTGGGCAAGACCCAGCTGCGCATTGCGGAAACCGAGAAGTATGCACACGTTACCTTCTTCTTTAACGGCGGCCGCGAGGCTCCTTTTGAGGGCGAGGATCGCTGCGTGATCCCCAGCCCGAAGGTGGCTACCTATGATCTGAAGCCCGAAATGAGCGCCTACGAAGTGGCAGACGAGTGCGTGAAGCGCATCGAGAGCGGCAAGTATGATGTGATCATCCTGAACTTTGCCAACTGTGACATGGTCGGTCATACCGGTGTGTTCGAGGCTGCTGTCAAGGCGGTCGAGGCTGTTGATGTCTGCGCAGGCAAGGTGATCGACGCGGTGCTGGCTGCGGGCGGCGCAGCCATCCTGACCGCTGACCACGGCAACGCGGACAAGATGCTGAACGAGGACGGCACTCCCTTCACCGCACATACCACCAATGTGGTGCCCTGCGTGGTGATCGGCGCAGGCGATGTCCAGCTGCGTGAGGGCGGCGTTCTGTCGGATCTGGTGCCCACGATGCTCCAGATCATGGAGGTGCCCCAGCCCGCAGAGATGAGCGGCAAGAGCCTGATCGTCGGCTAAGAGAATCTACTGCTTCTGAGCAAGAAAGAACCCAGCGTAAAGGCAAAAATGCTTTTTACGCTGGGTTTTTGTTCCTTTTTGAAAAAAGGAACCGAAAAAACGTTCGATCCTCCCGCGTTTGTGCGGGCAGGGGAAAATCGGGTTATAAACGATATCAGTCTTTCAGGATACGCCCGTCTGTAGAGATCACAACGACCTGCCAGGGGATCAGCTTGCCGCTGTTGTGCAGCGCACGGCGAACCGCGTTTTCAATGCCGCCGCAGCAGGGTACCTCCATGCGCACGACCGTGATGCTCCGGATGTCGTTTTGCTGTAGGATAGCGGTCAGCTTTTCGGCGTAGTCGCCCTCGTCCAGTTTGGGGCAGCCGATCAGGGTGATGCGGCTGCGGATGAATTCCTCATGGAAATTTCCGTAGGCGTAGGCCGTGCAGTCCGCTGCCACCAAAAGGTTTGCCTGGTGGAAATAAGGGGCATTGACCGGCACGAGCTTGATCTGTACCGGCCACTGAGACAGACGGCTGACGGCCTGGGAAACGGGCGCAGAAAAAGCTTCTGCTTCCCGGTGCAGCGTCCTGGACTGAGAACCGGGACAGCCGCAGGGAAGCTTCTGCGAAGCCTTCTGACGCTTTGCGGTCAGGACGGCGGCTTCGTTGTAGGCAGGGGCTTCCCGTTCCTCAAAGGTGATGGCGTGGGTGGGGCAGGCGGGCAGGCAGTCCCCCAGTCCATCGCAGTAGTCCTCCCGGGCGAGATGGGCTTTGCCGTCCTTCATCTCAATGGCACCCTCGTGGCAGGCCGCGGCACAGGCACCGCAGCCGTTGCATTTTTCCTGGTCGATATGGATGATTTTGCGGATCATAGAATCTCTCCTTGTGGTTCTGGATAAGATAGGTCTGCCTCTCTGGAACAGAGAGAACAGAGTGACTTTCCGGATTTATTATAATAGGCGGGGCAAGGAAATGCGGTTGCTTTTGCAACAGAAAGAGGAAAACATGGAACAATATTTTCCGATCCTTCGCAAGACACAGCTGTTTGCGGGACTCAGCGACAGGGAAATGGCAGAGATCCTGCATTGCTTGCAGGCACGACGCGCCGACTTTGAAAAAGGGGCGTATGTGCTCCATCAGGGAGAACAGGTGAGCAGTATCCTTCTGCTTGTGGAGGGCAGACTTCACATCCAGAGCGATGACTATTGGGGCAACCGCAGCATCGTCAGCACGATTCGGGCGGGGGAGATGTTCGGCGCGGCTTACGCAGCTCCGGGCGGCGGATCGCTGCTGAACGATGTGGTGGCGGTGGAAAAAAGCACAGTGCTCTTTTTTGAGATCAGACGGCTGTTTTCGATCTGTCCCGCCGGCTGCCGGTTCCACGGGGCGGTGGTGCAAAACCTGTTCTTTGTTTTGGCGGACAAAAACCGGGAGCTGACCCAAAAGCTGGCTCATATGGCGCAGCGCTCCACCCGGGAAAAGCTGGTCTCCTACCTTTCCCATGAAGCAAAGCGCCGGGGCAGCCCGGACTTTTCCATCCCCTTCAACCGTCAGCAGCTGGCAGATTATCTCTCGGTGGATCGCAGCGCTCTGTCAAGGGAGCTGTGCCGCATGCGGGAAGAGGGCATGCTCTCTTTTGAAAAAAATCATTTTATTCTGCGATGACCGGATGCAGGCGGCTGAGGTGAACCAGACTGATCTCTTGGATCGGTTTTGCGATGCCATCCGCAGCATCACCGGGCACAATGGGATAAGGCAAAAAAGAGGATGAATCGGTTGGATCCGGTAAAAAGAGACAAAAAAGTGTTGATTTGAAACAAGCAATGATGTTATAATGGAACCGCTGAAATCGGAGAGGAGGGAGCGCTTGGAAAATCATCTTCGGCTCCGCCGTGGAAACGTCCCGGATCAGGCGTCTGCGCCCGCCCTGCCGTTGACCGATGCGGCTGTCCGCCGTCAGCTGGCAGATGCGGCGGGGGCGGAGCGGTTCCAAAATCGAGATCCCAGCTATCACCTTACCGAGAGCTTCTGCCAGACGTTTGACCGCATCGGACAGAAAAAGGCTGCTCTGGCGCTTTCGGATACTCCGGCGCTTCTGGAGAGACCTGCCGGGCCGCAGATGTCTTTGCTGGTTCCCGGGCTTTCTGAAAAAGCCGGGGGGATCGATCCGCGTGGGCAGGATTCCATGCGGGAGCAGTACCGTGCCAGAGAGGAGAATGGTACAGAACTGCGGCGCTTTGCCGAGGTAGCCTTTCAGCGGGGACGCTTGTCTGCCGCCATTTTGCAGGGAACGGGAAAAATGATGCTGTTTTCCTGCTTAAAAAATACTGTAGGACAGGAGCCGGCGCTTCGCCAGCGGGAACGGATGCTGTTTCAGAGCAGTTCTTCGCACCGGCTGGTGCCGCAGGGCAGGGGACAGCTTTCGGTCGTCAATAAAGGATATGTCAAAAGCGCCCTGGGACTTGTAGTGGATACGCTTCAGGACGCCCGTCAGTCCCTGTTGAGTCTGACCGCACTGGCGGAGAGCGGAGGCCCTGGCTCGGAGACCCTGCTCCGGGAATATCCGTTTCTGTCAGACGCCCCAGAGCGGGTACTGCTGGCGCAGTACCGCGCCCGGCTTGCAGAGCTGAAAGGGCCGAGCACCGCCCCGGAACGTCAGGTGCTGCTGCGGGCGGAAGAAAAGGCGCTGCTCCAGATCCAGAAAAAAGCACAGATCAAGGAACAATTCCTTCAAACACTGCGGCAGCTGACCGATCAGGCGCTTCAGGCACAGCTTTTGTTTTCCGAGCCGGAGTTCCGGCAGGAGGCGGAGACTGTGCTGGAGGAAACGTTTCCCGATGCCCCGCCTCCGCCCGATGACGGGGGCGAAGCACCGCCGGATGAGGGAGACCAGCCGCGTGACGGAAAGGGGCTGTCGTAGCCGGCTGCGACAAAGGCACACCCGCATATTATAGCCTGCCCAAGCCTTGCAGATACGATGGTGCCTGCCCTATGCGTAACAAAAATCTGCTCTATGCGTAACAAATATCTGGTTCATGCGTATATATAGACAGATTGAAAAGCTTTTTGGGCTATATAGTCGACCGCGGCAAAGGCACACCCGCGTGTTACAGCCCGCCCGGGCCTTGCAAGTACGGCGGAGCCTTGCCTATGCGAATAAAACACCTGGCCTGTGCGGATGCACAGGCCGATTGAAAAGCTTTTTCGGTTCCTTTTTCTCGAAAAAGGAACAAATCTCCGTTTCCCGTCCGGGCCGCGGGACGTCGGACAAGGGGGGACGGAAGGATGGACGCATCGAAAACGATGCAGTCACGTGCACACCAGCCCGAAGCGCGCCAGCCGCAGAACGCTGTCCGCCAGACCATGGCTATGCCAGAGCAGGCCGCCGCGATGCTGCGGCTTCGCGCGGCGCTGACCCGGCCGGAACTGCTGTTCACGCTGCCGCCGGAGCATCTCCGGCTTCTGGCCAGCCAGATCGGGAACAGCGCGATGGAGCAGTTTTTGGGCAGCGGATCGCAGCCCGGGCTTGAAGCGGGGCCTTCGGCCCCGCAGCCGTGGCCGGAGCTGGAGCCGAACGAGATCACCGCGCCGGAGCCGATGCTCTGCGGCGGGCCGGAAGCTCTGGCTCCCATCAGCACGCTGCCGCCGCCGTCGCCCTGCCGCATTTTGGAGGACTGACCGCCGGAGGCACGCATTATGGAAAAATTTCAGGTCGGCCCGCCGACGGACGCCCGGGCAGAGCTGCGGCACCTTCTGGTCCACAATGGCTTTGCGTTCCGGGAGCAGGACGGGCGCTTTCAGCTTGTTTTTTCGGACAGCGGCCGTAAGTGGCAGACCGAATGCGTCTGCCGGGAGCAGACCGTCCTTTTTTACAGCAGCTTTCCTTTTGTGATCCGGGACTGTGCCGCGTTTGACCAGCGATGCCGGGAGATCAACCGGCAGGCCGTATTCGGCGCATTGCTCCGGGTGGAGGATCGGGCCGTCTACCGCACTGCTGCCGCCTTGCCGGATGCGTTTTCGGCCTATGAACAGCTGGGCCGGATGCTGGAATACAACGCGGGCATGATGATCCGCTTCTGGGATGCCGTTGCTGCCTGCGCACAGCCTCAGCCCCTTTTGCACACGGATATGAGAGACAGTACAAGCTGTGTCTTATAAGATATGACCCACAGATTTTCAGGCGCTCTTTCGATTTTGATCCAAACCAGAAAGGAGGATTGTTCCCTGCTGGAACGGGGAGCAAGCAAGACAAATGGCAGAATATTTACATCCGGGTGTCTACGTGGAGGAATATGATTCGGGTGCTGTTCCCATGCAGGGCGTCAGCACCAGCACGGCGGGCTTCATCGGTCTGGCGGAAAGAGGCCCTGTGGAAGGCCAGCCCCAGCTTGTGACCAGCTTTGCGGATTACAAGAGAATGTACGGCGGCTATCTGAGCGAGGCCAAGTATGGCGCAGGGCGCTACCTGCCCTATGCGGTGGAGCAGTTCTTCCTGAACGGCGGCTCTCGCGCGTATATCATGCGCGCCGCGGCCAGCGGCAGCAAGCCTGCCTCCGCAGCCGCGGGCGTGCTGCACATGATGGCGGCGAACCCCGGCGAGTGGGGCAACCGCATCCGCGTAAGCATCGTCCCCTCCTCCAAAGCCAAATCTCAGGTTCTGTCCGCAAAAGGAGCCGAGCTGACCCTGAAGAATCCCGATGGCTTCCAGCCGGGCGATGTGGTCGAGCTGTTCGACGGCACCAACACGGCCCACGCAACGGTGAAATCGGTGTTGGATCATATCGTCACGCTGGACGGCGTGCCCACTGTGAACATCGTGGATCCGAAGGTCGGCACCTCCAAATATATCCGCACCTGTGAGCTGACCGTGACGGTCCGCGTGGACGGTATGGAAGAGGTCTTTGCAGACGTCAGCCTGAACTCCTTTGCCAACAACTACATCGGTGTGCGCGCCGCAAAGTCGGAGCTGATCCGCTTCTCGGTCCGCCCCGCTCCGGTCCCGGCGGTCAAAGAGCCTGTCCAGAAGGACAAGGACGACAAGGAGACGAAGCCTGCTGCGCCCGCTCCGGCGCGCAGCATCCTGCCTTTCCATGAGGTGGGCGGTGCCGATGGAACACTGACGGTCGCGCTGGATGGCGGTTCGGACGGCAGCACCCTGTCGGTATCGGCGGACGTCTATCTGGGCGAGGACAACGGCCCGGGCCGCCGCACCGGACTGCAGGCCTTTATCGAGAACAGCAATGTTTCCATCATGGCCATCCCCGGCGTGACCGACGCCAATGTGCAGGCCGCGCTGATCGCTTTCTGCGAGAACAAAGCCAGCTGCTTTGCCATCCTGGATCTGCCGCAGGATCTCAAGCGCACCAATGAGGTGGCCGACTTCCGCAACATGTACGACAGCACCTATGCGGCAGTCTATCACCCCTGGCTGGAGATGTTCGATGCGGGCAGCCGCCGCACGGCCTATTTCCCGCCCTCTGGTGCCATGGCAGGCATCTACGCCCGGGTCGATACCGAGCGCGGCGTGCATAAAGCTCCGGCCAACGAGATCGTCCGCGGCTGCACGGGCCTTTCCTGCAGCTACAACGACGCGGAGCAGGATATCCTGAATCCGCAGGGCGTCAACCTGATCCGTGCCTTCACCGGCCGCGGCATCCGCGTCTGGGGCGCACGCACCATCAGCTCCAATGGTCTGTGGAAGTACATCAACGTCCGCCGCCTGTTCATCTACATCGAGCAGTCCATCAAGAACAATACCAACTGGGTCGTCTTTGAGCCGAACAGCGAGGTGCTGTGGGGCCGCGTGACCCGCACCATCGAGTCCTTCCTGGCCACCTGCTGGCGGGATGGCGCGCTGGCCGGTACGACCCCGGAGCAGGCCTATTATGTGGAGTGCGGCCCCACCACCATGACCCAGGACGATATCGACAACGGCCGTCTGATCTGCAACATCGGCATCGCGCCGGTCAAGCCCGCCGAGTTCGTGATCTTCCGCATCACGCAGAAGACCGCTTCTGAATGATCTTGTACTGAGGAAAGGACGAGAAAGCAATGGCAATCAATTATCCTTATCGCGTATTTCGGTATCAGGTCTCCACAGGAGGCATCGCCCGTGCCGGTTTCTCGGAGGTCTCCGGCATGAATATGTCCGTCGCCACGGTGGAATACCGCGAGGGCGATGACCTGCGCAACACCCCGCGCAAGCTGCCCGGCCTGACCACCTTTGGCAATGTGACGCTGCGCTGGGGCGTGACGGATGACTCTGATTTCCTCACCTGGCTGCACTCGGTGGCCCCGGACAACACCGCAGGCCCCACCGGGATCACCCGCTATGATGTCACCATCACCCTGCTGGATGATGCGGGCAACGCGTCCGGCCCGGTCTGGACCCTCATTAATGCCTGGCCGGTCTCCTACACCATCCCGGATCTGTCCGGTATGGGCAACGAGATCGCCATCCAGTCCATCGAGCTGTGCCACGAGGGTATCTGGATGACCACCACCGGCAGCACGGCAGGCCCGGCCTCTACCATTTAATATACGCTTGTTCTGCTGCGGTGCGCCGCGGCCCGGAAATGACCTGGCTCACCGGAGCGGAGGCTCCTCGCGGAGGTCTCCGCTCCGGTATTTTATAAACGAAGAAAGGTTCTTTTCATGCAGACCGAATTTGATTTTATGCTGCCAAAGGGGTATGTGGACGCCAACGGCGATCTCCACCGCGCCGGTAAGATGCGCCTGGCCACGGCAGCGGATGAGATCCTTCCGCTGCGCGATCCCCGTGTGCAGCAAAACCCCTCGTATTTGTCCATCATCCTGCTGTCCCGCGTGATCACCAAGCTGGGCACGCTGCCCGCTGTCAACAACAAGGTCATCGAAGATCTGTTCACGATGGATCTGGCTTATCTTCAGGATATGTACCAGCGGATCAACATGTCCGATATGCCGTCCTACCGTGTGACCTGCCCCCACTGCGGTCAGAGCCATGAGGTGCCGCTGGATTTTTTATTGGGCTAGGGCTGGTACAGTATCCGCAGGACAGGCTCTATCAGGAGATGTCCTTTCTGGCATACTACCTGCACTGGCCGATGGAAGACCTGATGAATATGGAGCATCGGGAGCGTCGGCGCTGGTGCGAAGAGGTGTCGGCCATCAATCAGAAGCTGAACGGGACCGAACACAAAAAGATCGAGTTCAAATAAAGGTGGGACAGGATGAGTGAGTATTCGACCCGGCCGGACGGCCTTCGGGATCCGTTCCGGGCCTTTCGGTTCCGGGTGCGCATGGGCGGCAGCGGCTATATGGACGGCGGAGCCACAACGGTGGCGGCCTTTTCCCGGTGCTCCGGGATCCGGGCGGTGAGCCATGTACTGCGCATGCGCACCGGATCGGACGCGCGGGGCGTGCAGGGGATCATCCCCACCGTTGTAGAATACAGCAATGTGACGCTTTCCCGCGGGGTGGTGGCCAGCAGCGAGTTCCTGGACTGGATCTTCGACTGTATGCCCGGCTACGCCACCGGGCCGGCGGCTCCGCAGCGCCGCACCATCGATATCGCGGTGCTGGACGAGACCGGGAAGGAGGGCGTCCTCTGGACGCTGTATGGTGCGTATCCGGTGGCGTATGAGCTGACGACGCTGGATGCCAGCAGGGACGAGGTGCTGATGGAAAATCTGGAGTTCGCCTATACGGGCTTGAAGCGGAGCAGCCAGTAACGGGCGGAAAAGAGAGGTGCCAGCATGAGCAACGATCAGATCCTGATGGAAGACTATGTTTCCGGCGCTTATTTCGATGTGATGCTGAGCGCCGCGCCTGCGGGTATGAGCGGCCGCTTTACCTCGGTCTCAGGGCTCGGGATGGAGTTTGACTATGAGACCTATCAGGAGGGCGGCTCGATGTACCCGCGCTATTTTTTTAATAACGCCGTGCCGCAGACCCTGGTGCTGGAGCAGGGAACCGTGACCTCGGTGGATGCATTCTCGCTTCTGGTGGCGCTGGTCAACGCAGGCCAGTCGATGCCGCTGGCCGGTACCATCATCCTCTATGACCACAGGGGCCGGCCGATGCGCACCTGGACCATTGCGGGTGCCCATCTGATCCGCTATATCGGGCCAAGCCTGAACAGCAATGATGTGCAGCTTGCCGTCACGCGGATCGAGCTGCTGTATGGAGGCTGTACCTGATGGATCTGAGTACATACGTCCGGCGGGATATCTCCGGCATCCGCCGGGATCTTTTGCCGCTGTCGGGGTTCGGGCTTTTGTCACACGCGCTGTCCGAGGAGATCGCGGCGCGCAATCTGGCGTCCGAGGGATTTTATCGCAGCGCCGAGATGGAATTTCTCACCGAAGCGGAGCCGGAAGCAGCGCCGGAGCCGCGTCCTGCGCCCCGCAGGGCGGAGCCGCTCCGACTGGATCTGACGCTGCTGCTGAAGCTGGTACAACAAAGCGGACAGCCGCCGCTGACCGCAGGAAGCGAAAAGCTTCTGGAACGAGTGCGCACGATCCTTGTGACCGATGCGGGAAAACGGCCCGTATCCGGCCCGGCATCGCGCACCGCGTCCCGCCCGGCAGTCCGTCAGCTCCAGACTATGGAACTGGAGCTGCGCGGCGGCGCAGGGGGTCGGATGCGCAGCCCGCTGCGTGACCCCAGAGTGCCGATCACGCTGGCTCGGCAGGAGAACGCCCCCCGCGAGGTAGCACGTGCCTCTGACCATGCGATGCGTTTCGCCGATGTTCTGCGCCGCGCACAGGGTGAAGGGCTGACCTTTGCCACGGTGAAAGGCGGTGTGCCGCGCTCGGCTCAGACCCGCACAGCGTATCAGAATGCCCAGCAGACTAGGATCCGTCCGGCGCAGGCCGGGGAGGAACGGGACGGCCGCCCGGTATGGCAGCGGCATTCCCCGAAAGAAGGGAGCAATGCCCGGGAGCAGACCCAGAACTTTCCCCGGCAGGAGGCGGAACGACAGATGCCCTCACGGAACGGACTACCGGAGTCTCCCTTTGCGCCGCGCTACGCGGAGACGGAATTGCAGCTTGCGCAGGATACTCCGCTGACCGAAGCGGCCGCTCATCCCACAGAGCCGCGCTTTGCCCGGGATGCCGCGCAGTCTCTGCGTGATGCCGCCGCTGTTCTGACCGAAAGCGCAGCTGCGGCGCTGCGGGAGATTCATTCTGAATCGCCTGCCGCACAATCGCCTGCCGCGCAGAAAGATGCTTCCCAAAAACTGCAAACGCAGAGTGTTGGGCTAGTGGAAAACGCAGCTCCCTCACCCATGCGGCAAAAAGCAGAGCCTTGGCAGGCACCGGCACAGCCGCCTTTGGAAAGTACCGGGACTATGGCAAACAAGGCAAAAGAATCTCCGCTTCAAAAAGAGGATGCCGGGGAGCGCTCGATTCCCGAAAAGCAGGATTCTCCAAAGCTGGAAAGACCGGCTGAAAACGAACTGCCCAGACGTTCCGCTTTGCGGGTGGATCGGAGCTTTTCCGCCGCAGAAACCGCGTCGGCAGAGACGCTGTTTGCGCCGCGCTACGCGGAGACGGAATTGCAGCTTGCGCAGGATACCCTGCCGACCCAAGATGCCGCGCATTCTGCGGAGCCGCGCTTTGCCCGGGAAGCCGCGCAGTCCCTGCGGGAAGCCGCCGCTGTCCTGACCGAAAGCACAGCTGCGGCCCTGCGGGAGATTCATTCTGAATTGCCTGCCGCGCAATCGCCTGCCGAGCAGAAAGATGCTTCCCAAAAACTGCAAACGCAGAGTGTTGGGCTAGTGGAAAACGCAGCTCCCTCACCCATGCGGCAAAAAGCAGAGCCTTGGCAGGCACCGGCACAGCCGCCTTTGGAAAGTACCGGGACTATGGCAAACAAGGCAAAAGAATCTCCGCTTCAAAAAGAGGATGCCGGGGAGCGCTCGATTCCCGAAAAGCAGGATTCTCCAAAGCTGGAAAGACCGGCTGAAAACGAACTGCCCAGACGTTCCGCTTTGCGGGGGGACCGGAGCTTTTCCGCCGCAGAAACCGCATCGGCCGAGACGCTGTTTGCGCCGCGCTATGCGGAGACGGAATTGCAGCTTGCGCAGGATACTCCGCTGACCGAAGCGGCCGCTCATCCCACAGAGCCGCGCTTTGCCCGGGATGCCGCGCAGTCTCTGCGTGATGCCGCCGCTGTCCTGACCGAAAGCGCAGCTGCGGCCCTGCGGGAAACGGTGCCAGAGTTGACCCGCGCAGCAGTGCAGGCAACGGTACAAAATCAGGAATATCCCACAAAAAAGGATCGTTTGACAGCGGGACTGCTTTCCGCACAGATCCAACTCCCCCCACGGGAGAGCAGCTCCCGCCAGCAGACGGTACCGGAAAAAGATTTCGCTTCGATCTCTGTGCCGGAGCAGCGCCCGGCGGCTTCGACAGCGGAACGGCCCGCGTTGATGCGCAGCGCAGAGTCAAAAAATGCGGACGTGCTTTTTTCTCCGCTTCGCGGAGAAGCAAGCCTGTCTGAACTGGAAGGGCTGCAAGCCGTTGAATGGCCCCCGGCTCCAGGGTATGGCAAAACGGTGCTGGAGCATCGGACGGAAGGCCCCTCTCCGATGGAGAAGGATGTCCCGGTCACAGGACGCAGGGGAGACGCAGAGCCTTCTGCCCTGCTATGGCTGGGCCAAAAGATCGCCGGGAATGCCGCGCGGGAGCTTGCAAAAATGCAGGTGGTCTCCGCCGGTCGTAGGAGCCTGTCAGGGGCAGTTCTGCCCCAACAGCAGCCGTCTGTTTTCAGGACGGAGCTGCCGCTCTCCATCGGTCAGCCGCTGCGGTCTTTTGGGATGGTGCATCCCATGCAGCCGGGAGTGTCTGGCACAGCAGTGGCGCGGAGGGGAGAATCCCCGGCGGAGCTGATCTACATCAGCCCGGAGCAGTCCACAGAGGCATCGTCAGCGGCGGCTGGGGCGGAGGGGCTTGTCCGGACGCTGGATCGCCTGCTGAGAACGCACAAATCCATGCGTCCGCGGGAGCTTCGCACCCTGAGCCGGAAAATCGAGCAGAACAGCCGTGCGCAGCGGGAGATGGGACATCTTTCCAAGCCGGTACAGATCCCCCATCCCGCAGAGCTGCCGGAGCTTCGCTATCAGACCGGCAGGCCGGAGCTGGAAACGATGCTCCCGGCGCGGGGGTCTGTCCGCCCGGCGGGGGCTGAGGATACGCTGGAGGCCCAGCAGGTCTATCCCGCGCTCGCCATGGAGTACAGCAGTCCGCTGACCCGCATGGAGGAGCAGCTCCAGACGGCCGTTGCCCGTCAGATGGAGCTGTCCGCCCGGCCCATCGGCACACAGACCGGGGCAGGGCAGTATATGGCCGGAAAAGCTTCCCCCGAGAGCATCAAGACGCTGGATCAGATGTCCCCGCCGCCCGCGTCCGGGCAGGTGGTGTGGCAGAATCCCTATCTGCGCGCCGCCCCCTCCGAGATGACCTATCGCCAGAAAAAGCAGCCGCCGGAGCCGCCTGCCTCCGCGCCGCGCCCGCAGCCGCTGCGGGTGAGCGATGCGGAGCTTCGGCGCATGGCAGATCAGGTGTTCCGTCTGGTCAAGGATTCCATCCGGCAGGAGCGCCGCAAAATGGGCCTTTGAGCCGGAGCGACGCAGTCCGGCTGCATCCAAAACCAGAACCTGTGCTGGCCCGCACAGAAATGTGGATCATGCAGAAAGGAGGCGCAGGCCTTGCATGTCGGCGTGAACAATGTTAACCTGCTCTGCCCGGTCGCCAAGCTGAAGATCAAGAATCTAAGCAGCAAAAAATCCTTTTCGGTGCTGTACAATCCCCAGTCCTACAGCATCGAGCGCGGCGTCCGATACAGCGAGCAGGCTGGTCTGGATACCAACGCTCCCAGCGTGCAGTTCATCAACGGCTCGGCCGAGACGCTGCACATGGAGCTGTTTTTTGATTCCTTTTCGGCAGGTGCGGAGGTCGGCGGTTCTCTGGCCGACCGCGCCAAATTCACCGGCAACAGCGTGCTGCCCTCGGCGGCAAAGCAGCTCGACGTCCGCAAATACACCAGCAAGGTCTATGACCTCATGCTCATCGACCCCAGCCTGCATGTGCCGCCGCTGCTCAAGCTGGAATGGTCGTCCCTGCAGTTTGAGGGCCACCTCATTTCCTGCAAGCAGAATTTTACCAAGTTCAACGAGCGCGGCGTGCCGGTGCGCGCAAAGCTGGACTGCGTTTTTCGGCAGTACATCAAGCCCAGTGAGATCGCAAAGCTGGAACCGGTGGGATCCCCGGATACGGCCAAGTTCCGCACGGTCTGCGAGGGCGATTCCTTGTGGGCGATCGCGGCGCGGGAATACGGCCAGAGCAGCCTGTGGCGGGAGATCGCGCGGGTCAACGGCATCGAGAACCCACGCCAGCTTGAGACCGGCATGGTGCTCCAGATCCCGGCGCTGTGAGCGATACAGGAAAGGAGAGCCAACACAATGGGCGGTTTTGATGCCAGCGGATCCTATTCCTTTGCCAGCCTGGAGAAAAAATACAGCAGCTTTCTTTCCCCTACGGTTCGGATCGAGGTCGGCGGCTTCCAGCTGGGCAGCGGCGCGATCCCGGTCACGGAGGTCCGGGTGGAGCTGACCACCGAGAACCGGGCCGGAAGCTGCCAGTTCACGCTGGATTCCCTGTACGATTATGAGACCGGCAAATGGTCCAAGGGTCTGCTGGAGAGCATCGACGTTGCCCAGCTCGTTGAGGTGGAGCTGGGCTATGCCGAATCCCAGAAGCGGGTCTTTTACGGCTATGTGGACCGCTACCGGGTGGAGTATACGGCATCCGGCGCGCCCCGCCTGACGGTGTATGCGCTGGACGGGCTGGGTGTGCTGATGGCCGACCGGGAAAAGCTGGACTTCGGCCAGAAAAAGACCAATGACGTGGTAAGGGAGATCCTTTCCCGGTGCCAGGCCTCCGGCGTGGCGGAAAAGGTGTCCATGGACTCGCTCCCCGTGTTCGAGGCGCCGCTGCTCAAGGAAAAGGGATGCAGCTCCTACGAGTTTTTGTGCCGGATGGCAGAGATGAGCTTTATGAGCTTTTGCATCATCAACGGGGAGCTGATGTTCAAGAACCTGATGAAGAATACCAAAACACTGCTCACGCTGACCATTGGGCAGGATCTCCAGGAGTTCAGCCGGGAGGTCAGCTTCAACAGCAGCACGGTGGGTTCGGTCACGGTCATCAGCTGCGGCTCGGTGGACAAAAAAGAGCTGCGCGGCGTGGCCCACAGCCCCAGCCGCTTTGGTGCGTCGGGCAAAACCGGCGCCGAGAAATGGGCCGCGCTGGGGGAGGCCTCCAACAAGGATATCGTGATCAACTCGCTCCAGACCGAGCAGGAATGCGAGCAGATCGCCCAGAACATCCTGGACGGCATGAGCCTGGGCTTTTCGGCGGGCGGCGGGCGCTGTCTGGGCCTGCCGGAGCTGTGCCCGGGACGCTATGTAGAGGTCAAGGGGCTGGACAAGGCTGCAAACGGCAGCTATTTTGTGACAAAAGTGACCCACACCTTTTCGGAGAGCGGGTACACGACAGAATTTGAGGTCAAGGGGTTTCGCAGTAAATGAACAGCCGATACGATCCATTTTCCAATACCTTCGCGCTGGACGAGCTTCAGAAAAGCATGCAGCGGGTGGGCCTGACGCTGGCCAAAGTGACCAACATCACCGACCCGAAGGAGCTGAACCGGGTGCGCTGCCGCCCCGTTGCAGGGGAGAGCGAAACGGATATTCTGGAAACCGACTGGTGTCCGGTGGTGCAGCCGCTTTCCGGCAAGGGCTGCGGACAGTACTTTATGCCCAGCGTGGACGATCTGGTGCTGCTGGCCTATCTGAACGGCGACCCGCATTGTCCCTATGTGATGGGCGGCGTGTGGAACCAGGATTCGGCTGCGCCCTATACCCTCAAGGAGGGCAAGAACCTGAACTTTTCGATCCGGACGCCGGGCGGTGCGGAGCTGCTGTTCTACGACGAAAAGGAGAAGGAGACCATCACGCTCAAGACGCCCAAGGGCGCACAGCTCAAGCTGGACGACGCCGGGCAGGAGGCGACCTTGCAGGATCCGGAAAGCAAAAACAGCCTCAGGATGAACTGGAAGGACGGCGGCATCACGCTCCACGCGGAAAAAAAGCTGATCCTTTCGGCGGGCGATACCACCATCACGCTGGAAAGCTCCGGCGCGCTGACGGTAAAGGCCGGCGGCAAGATCGAGGTCAAGGGCGCGGAGATCGAGCAGACCGCCACCAACGGCTTCAAGGCCAAGGGTGCCTCCGCCAATGTGGAGGCGGACGGCAAGCTGACGCTGAAGGGCGCTTCGGCTGACCTGAAGGGCAGCGCGGGCGTGAATATCAACTGAGAAAACGGCTTCTGGAGCCGGAGGCCGGAAAGCCCCGGCCAGGGGAGGGGATCCGATGGACAACAGGGATTTTTTGGGCCGCGGGCTGAGCTTTCCGCTTCGTCTCGACCCCCGGACAGGACGTTTTGCGGTCAGCAGCCACGAACAGAGCATCCGGGAATCGGTGGGCATCATTTTGGGCACCTATCGGGGCGAACGGGTCATGCGCCCGGAGTTTGGGGCAAACACGGCGGATTATGCCTTCGCTCCCTCGGATTCCTCGCTGCAGGAGAGCATCGCCTACGACCTGCAGCGGCAGCTCGTGTTGCAGGAGCCGCGCATCCGCGATATCGAAGTCACCTGTGAGGAGCCGTCCCGTCAGACAGGGACACTGGTGGTGCATGTATCTTATACGGTGCGCAGCACGAACAATCGCTTCAATCAGGTCTATCCGTTCTATACACAGGGCAGCCAGCCGGAAGAGGAAGAATGAGCTATGAAAGTACCCATCCTGGACACCCGCAGCAAAGCGCAGATCATGGAGCAGTTTGCACGTCTGGCGGCGGGATATCTGTCGGAGTGGCATTATGACGGCGACCCCTCTGACCCGGCAGCCGCGCTGGGGGAGCTGTTCGGCGAGATGTTTTATCAGACGGTGGATCGCTTCAACGCAGTGCCGCAAAAGCTGCATACGGAATTTTTGAACCTTCTGGGCGTGGAGCGCGGCCCGCAGCATCCGGCAGCGGGCGTGATCCAGTTCCAGGTGCATGAGGGCGTAGAGGAGCGCGTGACCATCCCCGGGGGAACCATGGTCTATGCGCAGGATGAAAAAGACGAGAACATCGTATATGAAACGGTGCGGACGATCGAGGCGACTCCCGCCCGGCTGGAGGATATCTGGTTCTCCAGCAAGGACGGCGCGGTGATCCAGCGGCTGGATCTGAGCCGTCCGCAGCCCTTTTTCCGTCCTGCAGAGGCGGAAAACCTGCAGATGCATCGGTTTTCCTTTGTGCAGAACGATGTCCTGCGCGGCAGCGTGCCCTGCCGGATCGAAGTGACGCTGGAGACCGCGAACCGCCAGCTCAGTGTTCGTCTGGCCCAAAGGCTGGCGGATCCGGAGTTTGCGCGCTGGAGCTGGCCCGGCGCACAAGGGCCGGTCCCGTTTACCGAGGTCACGGCGGAGGACGGTGTCCTCTGCCTGCACAAGACGCAGACGGCTCCGCTGATCCCCGATGAAAACGGCGACCTGTGGCTGGAATGCCGGATGCAGGCGGCCCCCGGCAGCGTAATCGTGGACGGCCTGCGGGTGCGCAGCGTCTCCGATCAGCCCGTTGCGGCACAGCGGCTGCTGCAGGGCGATATCCCCATCCGGCCGGAAGAAGGCGGGTACTGCTTTGGCCGCCGCCCGGCGGTGTACGATCTGTTTTATATCCGCTCCGATGAGGTGTTCAGCAAACGGGGCGCACAGGCGATGCTCCGGTTCGAGCTGGAGCCGGTGGTCTGGTCGCTGGTGCAGCCGGGGCCGCAGTACGATTTTACCCGGATGATCGTGGACAAGAACGACACCGTGACCATAAAGACAGACGATGTCTTTGTGCGCGGCGTGGTGTGGGAGTATTACAACGGCGTCGGCTGGACCGAGCTGCCGGTGCAGGGCAGCCGCAACCCCTTCTCCTGCCAGTCGGACGCGCCGCAGGAGCTGCGGTTCCGGATCCCGTCCGACCTGTGCCCGGTGGAGCTGGAGGCGCAGGAGGGCCGGTATATCCGTGCCCGGGTGACTTCCATTGAAAATGAGTTTTCGCCTCTGCCGCGCTGGGTCGTCCCCTTTGTGCGGCAGGTGGAATGCAGCTGGCACTACGCCGAGCCGTGCCCGATCCAGCGGCTGCGCACCCGGAACAATGCTTCCTCCACCGAGCTGGAAACGGCCGGGCTGCGGCAGCTGAACGCGGCGCTGTATGCCAATTTTGAAGCGCCTGTCCCGGCGGAATACCTTCGCTTTGACCGCTCGCCGGACGGCCTGCCCATCGCCCTGACCTTCGACCTGCCGGGACATGCCGCCACGCGCAGCAAGATCCTGTATGAAGCGTGGAATGGAACGCGCTTTGAGCAGGTGCGGACGGTGGACGAGACCCGGAACCTGGAATATTCCGGCCAGGTCTACCTGTATCTGCCCCAGCCCCTGCCCCGGGCGGTATTTTTCGGGCAGGAAGGCTGCTGGCTGCGCATGAGCATGAGCGAGCTGCCCATCCATCAGGTGCTGCCGACGGTAGGTTCCATCCGGCTCAATACGGTCACGGCGGTGCAGCAGCAGCCCATGCCGGAACAGCGGTTCAGCACAGGAAAGTCCCCCGCGGGCCAGACCTTCCGCCTGCTCCAGGACGATGTGCTGCGCTGTGAGGTATGGGTCAACGAAAGCGGGGCGCTGTCGTCCGCAGAGCTGGCAGAGCTGCGGCAGAATGTCCCCGCAGAGCTGCGGATCGAGCGCAAGGGCGACCGGGAGCTTTGCTGGGTGCGCTGGCATCCTGTAAGCTCGCTGGCCCGGTGCGGCCCGGAGGAGCGGGCCTATGAGCTGGAGCCGGGCAGCGGGATGCTTCGGTTCGGCGATGGGCTGCATGGCCGCAGCCTTCCCTCCGGCTTTGAGACCGTCCGGGTGCAGGGGACTGTTGGCGGAGGAACGCGGGGCAATCTCCCCGCCGGGGCGGTCACGGCGTTTCTGGCGTCCATCCCCCACATCGCTTCGCTTTCCAACATCACGCCCATGAGCGGCGGCGCGGATCCGCTTTCCCAGCGGGAGCTGGAGGCGCTGGGGGGATGCCGCTTCCGCAACCGGGATCGGGCGGTCACGGCGCAGGACTATGAGGATCTGGTGCGGCTGCACTTTCCTCAGGTCCGTCAGGTCCGATGCTTTTCCGGCATGGACGATACAGGCACCTATCGTCCCGGGCATCTCTGCGTGGTCGTGATGGGCGATACCCCGGACAACGACCGCGCTTCCTGGCAGCTGTGCCGGGAGATCCGCGACCTTTTGGAAAAGCGGTGCGACTGCACGCTGGCGGGCACCGGAAGGGTCCATGTCCGGTCGGCGGTCAGCATCACGCTGAATGTGAACATTCAGGTATCCCTGAACGATTTTGAGCTTGCCGCCCCCACACAGCAGGAAGTTGCGGCGGCTCTGGAAGAACGGATCGAAACGGTCTGGCGCAGCCGGGGGATCGGCAGCCAGATCGAGCTGCATGAGCTGTATACCGCGGTCAAGCAGGTCCCGAACGTGGGGGCGATCCAGCAGCTGCTGGTGGAAGGTGTATGGTACGAGAACGGTGTGCGCCGGATCCGCCCCATCGAGGAGGGCGAGGTGCATCCGTTCGCAGCGGTAAAAAGCGGGCTGCATACGGTCCGCATCGGATAAACAGACCGGATATTTTTGCGAAAGGAGGGTGCAGGGATGCTGAGACCCCGGGATCTGGACGACCAGAGTTTTGACGAGATCGTGGAGCACTCGGTGAGCAGGCTGCCGCAGCTCTGCCCGCAGTGGACCAATCACAACCCATCGGACCCAGGCATCACCCTGATCGAGCTGCTGGCATGGTACAAGGAATTACAGCAGTTCCACCTGAACGCCTATACCGACGCGATGAAGCGCAAGCTGCTCAAGCTGGCCGGGGAACGGGTGCGTTCTGCCGCCAGCGCGCGCTGCCGGGTGCGCTGGCTGACCCCGGGGGAGGCCTGCCGCCGGGGTGCGCGGCTGGAGACCCCGGAGGGCATCGTGTTCGAGCTGGAGGAAGACATCCCCGCGCAGCCTGCAAAGATCGTGGGGGTCTATCAGAAAATTGGCGGGGAGTATGAGGACATCTTCCCTTTGTTGCAGCAGGGAAACGCCAGCGTGAGCGTCTTTGCGCCCGGCCCGGAAGGGCGCGGAGAACTGCTCATCGGGCTGGAAACGTTCGGCGCGCCAAAGATCCCGCTCTGGTTCGAGCTGGAAAGTCCCGGCGCGCCGCTCCGCAATGGATTTTCCGACCCGGCGCAGTGCCCCCGCGTCATTGCGTGGGAGCTGGAAGGCGCGGGGGCGGCGCAGATCCTTTCGGACGAGACCCACGCGCTGAGTCAGAGCGGCTTGGTCACGCTGGCGGCCCCGCCGGAGTGGAAGGAGACCCGTCCTGTGCCTCAGATGGCAAAAGCGCGCTGCCTTCGCCTCTGCCTGACCGATCCGGGGTGCGAAGAGGAGGTCGTGCTGCGCGCCGTTTCCTCCGGCTGCGGCTGGGCCGTGCAGCAGGAGACCTGGTCGGAGCTGCACCGCCTGACGGTGCCGGCCGCGCGGGATACCTGGGTGCTGTTTGGAGAGGATGCCGCTCGCGAGGGAGAATTTACGGTGTTCCTGCGCCGACAGACCGGCTGGGAGCAGTGCGGCGCACAGCGCGCGGCGCGGGGAGAGCAAGCGGGCATTCGGCTGGACAGCACCGGCGCGGTGCAGGATGGCGCGCCCAACCTGTATGTGGCCTGTTCGGATCCGATCCATTATCAGGATCTGTTCTTTGATTCGGACGGCCTGCCGGGGCAGACGCTCCGCCTGGATCTGGGCGGGAGAAAGCTGTGCACCGACCGCTTTGTCCTGATCTGTGATACGCTCTGCCCGGATGGGACGGTCCGTCCGCAGCTGTGGCAGTATGCGGAGGATCTGTATTCCTGCGGCCCGCGGGATCGCTGCTTCACCTATTCGCCGGAGCGGGAGGAGATCCTCTTTGGCAATGGAGAGAACGGCGCGGTCGTGCCGCGGGGCGAGGCCGCGATCTTCCTGGCCGGGCTGGTCCTGACAGAAGGCAAGGGTGGGAACATCCCGGCAGGGGAGCGGCTCCACCTTGCGGACGGACGGGTCGTAGCCAACGACGCCTCCACAGGTGGACGGGATGAGGAGACCACCGCCGAAGCCGCCGCGCGGCTGCTGCGCCGCATGGAGCAGGAACACCCTTGCGTCACGGCGGAGGATTACGAGGAGCTGGCCTGCGGGACGCCCGGTCTGCGGGTCGAGTCCGCCCGGGCGCTGCCCGGCTGGGATCCCAGAAGCGGCGCGGTACAGGACGGTCGGCCGGTGGTCACAGTGGCAGTCATGCCGGCATCGCCTGCGGATAGACCTCTGCCGGATCCGCGGTTCCTGGAGGCTGTCCGGCGCAACCTCGAAACGCTGCGTCCGGTCGGCACACAGCTGTGGGTGGTTCCGCCGCGGTATGTGGGGGTCTCGCTGACGGTCCGGCTCCAGACCTCCGGCCCGATCCGGGAGCAGGAGCTTCGCCGCGCGGCGGCCCGCTGCCTGCGGGTGCGCAGGGAGGGCCGCCGCATCGGGGATCGGGTCGCGGCCTCAGACCTTGCGGCCGCGTTCCAGAAGCTGCCCGGCGTGATGGCGGTGCGCCGCGTGGAGCTGTCCTCCTCCGCGCCCGGCTGCGTCCTGACCGTGACCGGCGACCTGACGCTGCCGGGAGACGGCGCGCCGTTTTTGGAGGGATTGAGCATTTTGTCCGATTGATTAGGATCACTTTGGCCTGCCAGGAGGAGGCGTTTTATGAAGAAAAAACAGCAGCGCCTGGTATGGTGTCTGCGTGAGCAATGGCTCTCCGCTCTGCGGTGCAATGTAGAGCTGCGGGAGGATGCGCTGGTGCTGGATACAAAGCGTTGCAGCGCGGGGCTGGTCTGTCTGCCCGCCGCAGACAGCGGCGAGGCCGGCTATGCCTGGGGACGGGTAACGCTGGACTGTGAACTGCCGCAGGGCAGTTCTCTGCGGGTGTACGCTCTGGCACTGGATGAGCGGGAAAGCTTTTGGCAGAGCCTGAGCGCATCCATGCAGGAGGCCGGGCAGGAATACGGCCAGGCGCAGCACCGGGCCGCGCAGATGTTTGGCGCCCCGGCAGGGGCAGGGGCAGGGCCGGATCTGCTTGTGGAGCAGCGAGGCCGCTACCTGTGGCTGGCCGTTGAATTCCTGTCCGGCAGTGCGGAGGATGTGATCCTCCGAAAAGTCACTTTCTGGATGGGCGGAGACCGGATGAGCGATTATCTCCCGGCGATCTATCGGGGCGACCGCACCACCGAGCGCTTTTTGGAGATCTTCCACAGCATGCTGCAGGATCTGGAAGAGCGGATCAACGATATCCCCGCCCTCCTGGACTATGAAAATGACAGCGAGGCCATGCTGCGGTATCTGTCCGGGTGGCTGTGTCTGGACGGCAGACATGCCGACCCGCGTGAGCTGCGCCGCTGGGTGGCATCTGCCATGGAGGACGTGCGCACCATGTACACGCCCGCCGGCATCCGGCGCACCGTCCGGCGGCTGACCGGACAGGAGCCGATCCTGATCGAGTACGCGCAGGTGGATCCCAACGCCCCGGACTGCGTGGATCAGGAGACCTGCCGCCGTCTGTTCGGTGAGGATCCGTGCCGCTTTTTCGTCCTGCTGAAGGAGGATGCCTTCCAGACGCGGGAGGAGGCCCAGAGCTTTATGGACCAGATGCGGCAGCACATCCCCGCGCAGATGGAGATGCAGCTGGTGCTGCTGCGCAGCAAGATCCATCTGGGCGGGCACACCTATCTGGGCATCAATTCCACGGTCAGCGGGTTTATGCCGGCTGCGGTGGACGAGAGTACCGCGATCCACTTTGATACGGTGATAGGAGAGGAAGCAAAATGAAACATTCCGGTTATTTCCCGCTGGAGCGCAATCGCTATTATTACGGCAAGCTGCTGACGGTCCGCGATTTTGAGCGGGAGCAGGATTATTTCCGCACAAAGCAGGAGCTGAGCAACCGGATGCTGCATGGCGCGGGCGTCGTCTGCGGCATGGGCGTCACGGTCAGCGATGACACCACCCTTCTGATCGAGAGCGGCATGGCGCTGGACTACCATGGGCGTGAGCTGGTGATCGAGGAGCCGCTGGTGCGCAAGCTCCAGATGCTGGAGGGCTACGAGGCATTAAAAAAGGATCGGCTGGATGCGTACCTGTGCCTGGCTTACCGGGAGGAGGAGATCCAGCCCGTCAACGCGGTAGGGGTGGATATCGAGTCCAGCCATCAGTACAATGTCACGCGGGAGAGCTGCCGGCTGTATCTGAGCAGCGAGGCGCCGCCCTACCGCCAGATCCTGGAATGCCAGGGTGAGCAGAACATCAATGTGCTGTTCGCGGACGAGGATCTGACCCTTCTTCTCACTGCGCCATCCACGGTCTGCGCGGGCAGCGAATTCACGGTGCGGATCCTGATCGTGAAGAACCATTCGGTGCCGCCCATCCGCTTCACCCTGGAGGGCGAGAGCAACCTTGTCCAGACGGAGAACGGGCGGCTGCGGCTGGAGTATGCCCAAAGCCCGGAGGAAAAGAAGAATGTGATCTGGACCAGCTTCCGCGTCCAGGCGCAGGAGCTGAGCGACCTGCAGAGCCAGCTGTTCCCGGTGGAGGCGGAGCTGGATCTGGAGGTGGGCGGCCGCCGTTACAAGCATTATCTGACGCTGGACGCCCCGGTGCGGCTCTGTGCCAGCCGCGAAAGTGTGGCCGCCGCCATCCGCCGGGAGGATACCCTGGCGCGGCATCTGGCGGGCGCGGAGCTGCCGATCTACCTGGCCAAGCTGGAGCTGATCCGTTCCAGCGGCGGTGTGTTCCTCAGCTCGGCAACGGCGCTCCCCTTTGAACAGAGCCTCCGGGTGGAGCATCCGGCTGAAACGACCCCTCATCAGGAGATGGAGGTCAAAACGACAGTCCGCTCGCTGGAATACTGGCAGAAGCCGGAGGTGCAGGCGCGTTATCACGCCGCCACCGATACGCTGGCGCTGGATTTCGGCATCCCCTCGCCGGAACAGTACGATTATTCGGTGAGCCACGGTGTGGTCGAGCTGGAGATGTCCGGAGGCATCCGTGTGAACAACCGCTATTTCAGCCAGGAGATCCCCCACGGTTTGGGGCAGGGCGCGGTGGATGTGCGCCTGAGCGTGGAGTTCCCCAACCGCTCGGGCGAGACGCTGCTGCTGGTGGGCAACAGCGAGGTGTTCAAGTCCAAGGCGGTGGAGGAGACCCCGCCCTGGGTGGAGGCCGCCGCCATCGTGTACCCCGAGCGCGGAACGATGAAGATCGGCGTCTGGCTGCACGATACGGTGGGCGGAAGCCGGCTTCGGGTGCATTATTTTGCCCAGAAGCCGGAACACGATACCAGCCGCCTGATGGGACAGGATCGGGTCACGATCCAGATCACGCCAGAGATCACCCGCATGAAAAAGCGGGAGCCGTTCCAGTTCAAGGCGGAGGTCAACGGCAGCGTGGACAAAGCCGTGCTCTGGGGGGTGCGGGACGAGAACGGCGGAGAGATCGACCGCAACGGCATCTATCACGCGCCCGAAACGCCGGGGACCTATGAGGTGACTGCGACCGCGCGTGCGGACGAGAACGCCCGCGCCAGCGCTTTCGTGATCGTGGAGTAACGGACGGCAGGGCGGAAAGGAGACGGGTATGGGGCCTCTTTTGATCCGGGAACGGTACAAGGTCGTTCAGGTGCTGGACGCAGCCCCTGACTATGCAGCTCTGTGCGCGGTGGATATCCGGCAGCGGGAAAAGCCGCAGGTACTGCTCAACGTCTACGAGGGCGCCTGCCTGCGCAAATATCTGCGGCTTTACCAGGGGCTTCAGGACTGCCCGGCGTTCCAGGGCGCTTTTATCGAGCGGGGAGCGCTGGTGGCTGTGTTCCCCATGGAGAAGGGCGTTGGCATCGACGAAGTGTTCCAGCGGGGGCTTGCGGTCCCGTGGGAGCTTCGGCTGGCGGCAGCCGACGACCTGATGGCGCAGGCTCTCCGGCTCTCCGAACTTCCGCCGGAGCTGGCCTGCCCTACGCTGCTGAGCGGACAGGTGCGGGTGTTCCCTCAGGAGCGCAGGCTCGCGCTGCGGTGGCTGGTGCGCCCGATGGACTGTGCGCTGAACGAACGGGAACTGCTGCTCCTGCTGGGCGATCAGCTCCACAAGCTGCTGCTTCCGCGCTGGGACGCGCCGCAGACCGAGCGGGATTTTTTGTGCGAGATGGAGGCGGGGCGCTTTTCCTGTATGGTGGATCTCTACGCGCACTGGCGGGCGCTGCTCCCCCGGCTGCGGGAGGAGTATGAAACGCTGGAAGCGATGCATACGCTTTCCCGTTTTCTGCGGCTGGCAAAACGGAATGGAAAAGACGCCTTCCGGAAAGCCTTATCCCATCGGAGAAGGGAGGACGCCCGATGATCCGCAACCTGAAACGCTTTTTTCTTTATCTGCTGTTTGCTGCCTCGGCTGCTGCGGTGCTGGCGGCCTTCCGCCCCGGCTGGGTGAAGAGCGCATTCGACGCGGCTTTCCGGGAGACCAGCACACTCCAGTATGAGCAGATCGTCTCCAACAAGTCCGGCGGCTACTGGGCGCTGGGACAGCAGAACGGTGAGATGTATCTGGCCAGCGGGACGCTGGGCGGCAGCCGCAGCTCTCAGTTCTCGCTGTCCCGTCTGGGCATGGAGAAAGACTGCCGGGTGCAGCGTCTGTTCGCCTGCTCGGACGGCAAGCTTCTGCTGACGGCGCAGGAGGGCATCGCCACGGGGCTGTATTTGTTCGACCCGAAAGAGAAGGAGCTGGTGCTGCTGCTGACCCTGGCGGAGGAACAGACGATCTCTCAGTTCGTGGAGGAGGCCGGCAGTGTGACCTTTGCCACAGAATACGCCGGGATAGAAACGATCTGGGAATTTGAACTGGGGCACAGCTGGCTGGTGAAGCGGAGCCAGATCTATCAGGGCGGCAGAAAAGCGCTGCTGGCCCTGCCGGACGGCAGCGTTCTGCGGCAGGAGGGTACATCCTTTACGGATGGCACCGTGACGGTCAGCGCTCCGGGTGAGCCGCTGGTCTCCCGGAGCTGGTATACGACCGAAGCGCTGTGGTATCTGGACGACCTGACCGGGACGCTGTGGAAAGGGGCCATGGGCCGCGGTGCGGTCAGCCAGTTCACGCTGGCGCAGGCCCGGGAGAGCTGCGGCAGCGCGGTGATCGACCTGAGCATCTCGGACGGCGGCGTTCTGGTGCTGACCGAGGCGGGCACGCTGTACCGCTGGCGGAACACCCGCTCCGGGTTCGAGGATCTGAGCAGGAGCCTGCTGCCCTCCCGACCGATATCCATTCTGCTGTCTGCCGTGACGATCGCGGCGGTGCTGCTGGCGGCGCTGGCTTTGTGGTATCTCGTGTGCGAGCACCAGCAGATGCAGATCCCGCTGGTGTTCCAGACCGGGCTGATCCTGTTGCAGGCCATCGTCCTGATGGCGTTCGCCGTGTATCAGTGGGTCACGATCCCTTACTATCAGCAGATCTCGCGGGACTGGCTCATCCAGACGCTGCAGGCCGCCAGCCGTGCGCCGGAGATCTCGGATAGCATCTTCCAGACACTCCGTTTTGAAAAGCAGCAGGATGCCTGGTATCTGATCCGGGACGGCCAGCCGGTCATGACAGCGGAGTGCCTGATGTATGGTGACTCCTTCCTGGATGGACTGGAGCACGCGGCGCAGGGCGCGCTGGCAGAATACAACGAGAACGGCAGCCACCGCATGGCGTGGTTTACCACCGATGCACAGGGGCAGGTGTTCGCGGTCACAGTGGATGACGCTCCCTATACGGAAAAATACCAGAAGGGCTGCCGCGAAACGCTGGTGGCGGCGATCCCGTTCAGTGCCGCCGTGTGGCTGATCGTTCTGCTGATCCTGTGCGACTATACTGACCGTCTGCACCGCATTTCGGACGATCTGCTCCGTATCGAATCGGGCCGCACGGGTCGTCGGCTGGAGGATCGGCGCGGCGACGAGCTGAGCGCGCTGGCCGACTCGGTCAACACTATGGCGGAGCTGGTGGAAAAGAAACGCCGACAGGATCTTTCGATGCGGAGCGGCTACGCCTGCTTTTTGCCGGATTCGCTCATCAAGCTGCTGAACGTCAAAAGCGTGGAGGAGATCGACCAAAAGACCTTTGCCCGCCTGGAAAAGGCGACCCTCCATGTGGAGCTGGTCTTTGATCCCAGCATCTATGAAAGCCATTCCCGCCTTCTGTTCGACTGTATGAACGAGATCATCGGCCGGACGGCGGGGCATATCTCGGCCAAGGAGGGGGTCATCCTGAGCTTTTCCTACAACGGGTATGATGCGGTCTTTCCGCCGGATGGCATCAATGCGCTGAGCGCAGCGGTGGCCATCCGTCAGGAAACGCTGGCGATCAATGAAGAGCACCAGCGGCGCGGGCTGCCGGAGGTGAAGCTGTACGCGACGCTGGACACGGGCGAACTGATGGTGGGCGTGGTCGGCGGAGAATCCCGGATGCAGATCGTCGCCCTTTCCTCCAGCTTCGGCATCAACCGCGCGCTGGGGGCGCTGTTCCAGCGGGTGGACGCGAACATCCTCTGCACCGAAAAGATCGCGGTGCACGCGGAAGGCGTGCGCAGCCGATACATCGGCAAGCTGCTGGAAACGACAGAGGGGGTGCGCGTGTATGAGATCTATGAAGGCGACGACCTGGCGCTGCGGCTTGAAAAGAAAGAGCACGCAAGCCTGTTTGCGGAAGGCATATATCTTTTTTATGCCGGTGAGTTTGAAAAAGCCAAGCGCATCTTTATGAACATCGTCCGCACGACGCCCCGGGACGGCGTGGCGCGGCACTACCTCTATCTGGCAGATCAGTTTCAGAAATCGCCGCCCGCCCGGATCGGACTGGATGTATAAACGGCGGCAGGAGAAAAGGAGGGAGCATCCATGCCCGCACGAACGACCGAAGACTTTTGGCTGCGGCTCGATGCAGCCGTGCCGCAGGCTCCGACCCGGGAGCAGAGCCTTGCGGCGTGGGCCAATGAGGTCCTGCGGAACGAGCCGGCAGCTCCCCGTGACCAAAAGGCGGACAAGCCACGCCCGGAGCCGGACGGTTATCTCCGCCAGACGCCGGTGCAGCCCATCCGGGAATGCCCGGGCTATCGTCTCAGAAGGATGAAACAGGTGCTGTTCTGGTGCGCCGTGGGCGCGGCTGCTGTCACATTGTATCTGTTGATCTATTCCGGCGTCCTTCGCCTGTAAAGCGGCCGGAACGGAGGGAGGAAAGTACATGTTCAGCCATTTGCTGCGGCAGATCGTTCTGTCGATCGGCGTGGTGTTCCGCACGATCCGGGCGTTCTTCGTCCGGCAGATCTATACCGTGTTCGCACGGGTCAAAAGCGCGACCAGCCTGACGCGTCAGGCTTCCAAAATCGCGCCCCAGCTCCTGAAAACAGCGTCGGCTGCCGGGCAGAAGCCGACCCGTCGGGAGGACTATGTGGAAACGGGCCAGCTGTACATCGCAAAGTCGCTGATCGTCATGGTGGTCATCGGCCTGATCCTGCTGGCTCTGCTGTTCCGCTTTGCGGCCTGGCCGCTGCTGTGCCGCTGGTTCTTTACGATGAAGTTCTGGGAACAGGATAAGGCGCTGGCAGACCACACCGGAAAGGTCATCGTTTACTATGACGCGGAAAAGACACAGCCGCAGTTCAAAGGGGCTGTAAAGGACGGGACTTTGCAGGGCAGGGCCGAGCAGTATGCCCCGGATGGTCAGATCCTCTATGCAGGGAACTTTGTCGATGGTCTGTATGAAGGCGAAGGCGTGCTTTATCAGGATGGACAAAAGCTCTATGAAGGCACCTTTGCCGGAGGGCTTTACAGCGGGAGCGGCAAGCTTTATGAGAATGACCTGCTCGTTTATGACGGCAGCTTTTCCGAGGGCCTGTACGATGGGAGCGGTACGCTGTTCCAGGATGGGCAGTGCATCTACGAGGGCGGGTTCCTTTCGGGAGAACGCAGCGGCATCGGCACGGCCTACCGCAGCGGAGAGCTGCTCTATGAGGGAGAATTTGCGCGTGACCAGTACAACGGCACCGGCACAGCCTACCGCAGCGGCGCACTGTACTATAAAGGCGGGTTCCGGGACGGCCTTTTCGACGGAGAAGGGACCGAATATTATTCGGACGGTTCAGTCCGCTACCGGGGCGGCTTTTCCGAGGGCTTGTACTGCGGCAGCGGCGTTTTGAACCGCCGGGATGGGACGACGATCCGCGGGAACTTTGAGGCCGGGCAGACGGTGGGAGAAGCGACCTGCGAAAAAGAACAGATACAATATTACCGCGGCCTGCTGAGCGGCTTCTGGCCGAATATCGCGGGCACCTTTCTGGATCCTGTGGGCAAGGAGCTGTACTGCGGCGCGGTGGCAGCCGGCGCCCCGGATGGCGGCGCCCTGCTCTCTCTGCCGGTCAGTGAGCTGCGGGAGCTGCTGGGCGGCTCACTGGAGGAAACGCTGGGAGACAGCGGCTTCGTCCTCTCGGTGCGCGGCCTGGGGCTGTCCTTCTCCTGCTCGTTTGCGCAGCAGGATGCGGAGGCGGCGGTGAAGGCCATGTATCTGTATCCGGGCGGGACACAGACGCTGCTGTGGGACAGCGCGGCGGGCTTTGCCCGGGCTGCGGCGGCAAGCGGGCTGTCCCTGTCCGAGCCGACCCGTCTGCGGGGCAGGCCGAAGCTCCCGGAGGGTGTGCCGGTCATGGTGACAAAAAACTGGTATGCGGTGGAATATTCCCTGGAAAATGGAACCCTCCGTCTGTGGAGCGAGACGGAGGACGGGGCGCTGGCTCTGGCCGAGTGGACGTCCGGGGACGCGGGATCGGATGAAAAATGGGTCGTTCTGGAAGGGAGTGCTTCCGGCGGAGAAAGCGCTGCCAGCGCAGCGCTGAGCGGGTTGTTGAACCGTCTGGGGCTGGCAAAGGAGAGCGCGGCCGCCGCTGCGGTGGACAATCCCTTCTGCGGCGGAGAAGATCCGGCGCAGCTTCTGACGCTGGCAAAGGAAAGCGGCCAGCTCTATCCTGTGCTGGAAGCGGCGGCAGAATACCTCCGCAGCGCGGAGGATCTTGCCGCCGTACAGGAGAACGCGGCGCTCTGCTATGAGCTTCTGGATGATGAAAAAGCGCTGCTGCTGGCAGGCCGGGGCGATGAGGCGCGGCTGGAAACACTGGAACAGCAGTGCGCGGAGCTGGAGCTGCGGCAGGAGCAGGACACCGTCGAGCTGCGCCGCCAGACGCTGGCAGTCAAAAGCATGACCGGCGCGGATCTGAGCGCCTACGATCTCCAGACCCTGCCGGTGGCCTTCCGCGTCTCGGAGCTGGACGCCGACGGGCTGGGCAAGGCCCTGATCCGTCAGGCGCAGCGCACAGCCGCCGCGCAGCTGCTGGGCAAGGACGGCACACAGACTGTGTCCCGCGTCGATGAGCAGGCGATCCTGGATCAGATGGAGCTGGAGCTTCTGGAACTGGATCTGGCGTATCAGAAGATCGGGCAGGCCCGCGACCGCTATGTATCTGCGCTGGACAGCCGGTCGAAGCGGGAACGGGAGTATGCCGTGGGCGCAGCGGAAGAACGCCAGGTGAAAGAGGCCCGGATGGAAGAAAATACCCGGCGCGCCGCGCTTTATGACGCGCTGCTGACCTTTACCCGGCAGGCCGCCGCGCTGGATGAGCGCGCGGGCGGCTGGATCGCCCGGGAATATGACTGGTATGCGGACATCCTGTCGGCGGCAGCCGAAAGCTCCGGTGCACAGGACGGCGGCAGCGCCGTTCCTGCTGGCACGGCAGAGACAACAAGCCCCGCCGGAGGCATGCCGGACCAGGCTGCGGGCACGGATATGCCCGATGGCGCTGCCTCTGGCAAGGAGGATGCGCCGCCTTATCAGGGGCTGCTCGACCAGGTGATGGACTTTGCGCAGGGGCTGCTTCCCGGCAAGGATAAGACATAAAAGGATGGAACAGCGATGGCAGATTATACGGCGCTCTATGAAACAGGGAACAGTCTGGTGGAGCTTTTGCGGGCAAATCTGACGCCCGAGCCGATCAGCAAGCGGGAGCTGATCTCCCTTGGCTCTCCGCTCCAGAACGAGAACAGCCAGATGACCGTCTATCTCTTTCATATCGAGGAGGATGTCCAGAGCGGAAATCGGGGCTATGTGCCCATTTCACGCGGGACCGAACGGATGAGCCCTACCAGCCTGACCGCAAGCTTCCTCATCACGGCGCATTCCAAGGCGCCGCTGCTGATGCGGGAGCCGGATCAATATCGGATGATCGGCGCGGCCATCCAGACCATCAAGGACACGCCGATCCTGCCGACGGGATATCTGAACGGCTCGCTGGAACAGAGCGGCGCGGAGCTGCGCCTGCTGCTGGAACGCCCCAGCTTTGACCAGATGCTGAAGATCTGGAACAGCACCTCCACACCCTATAAGCTGTCCATCGTGGTGCGGGTCACGGGCATCCAGATCGACTCCAGACGCACGCGGAGCATCCGCCGTGTCACGGAGGTGGAGATCGGGACGGCTCAGCGCCCGCAGAGGCTGGAACTGGAACAGGAGGAAACAAGATGATCCGGATTCGTCTGAGCACGATCCTCTATGTGCGGGACGGTTTTACAGGGCTTGTGCCCGCGTGGGGAGCGCTGCGCTGCACGGTGGATGGGCGGCCTTTCCGTCCGCTGGTCAGGGAAGGCGGAGCTTACCTGTTCCTGGATCTGGAGGAAGGCCCGCATACCTTCGTCCTGACCGGGCTGCATTACCAGCCGGAGCGCCTGTTGCTGGAGCAGGGCTGCCGGGAGGCTGTAGTGACCATGAAACCGGACGATACCTATCCCTTTGGCCGGGAATGCCCCCGGCTTTGCGTCCGGCTGCCGGCGGCAGGGGCAGAGCTTTGGGTCGCGGCCGTGAACGCGCGGACGGAGCTGAAGCTTGCACAGTCCGGCGCGGCGGCGGGAGACCAGGGGGTGCAGCTGTTCTGCCGCGAAAGCGCCCGACGGATGGCGCTGCCGCGGGATTATCTGCTGGCGGATCCCGCCGCGCCCGAGGTGTGCCGGATCGGAGAGCTGGGGATGAACGCGCCGACGCTGCTGTCCCAGCCGCTGGAACATGGGCACAAGCGGGGCTGCGGACTCTATCCGGCACAGTGCTGCCAAGCCGATGCGGAAGGATTTGTCCGGACGGCATTCCCCGAACCGGGAGAGGCGGTGCTGTACCGCCCCGGCATGCCACTGATGACGCTGGCATTGCAGATGGGACTCAACACGCTGGAGCTGTCCGGCTGAAAAGAAAGGAAACGACGATGGGAGCAAATCCGATCACGGAAACGTCTCTGCTGACCTGTTCGTTCGGGTCGGCTCCGGCAAGCCTGAACGTGACCAGCCAGCCGCTGGTCAAGATGTGCGGCATGAAGGCCGGGACCATCCTGGACAACAAACCGCTGATGTTCGGTACCTGCGTCAGCCCCGCGAACCCGGAGTTCGCCCTCACGGGCAAGCCTGCGGTCTGTGTGGGCGCGGCGCAGATCTCCGCGCCGTGGATCAGCAGCTCTACCGTGCGGATCTGCGGCAGGCCCGCCATCCACAAGGACTGCAAGCTGATCTGCAATTACGGCGGCGTCATCCAGGCCAGCATGACGCCGGCCATGCTGGTCAGGCTGGGCTGAACACAGAGGAGGAAGCAGGATGGAGCAGCAGGGGCGCACGCCCGCCTATCAGGAGGTGGGCAGCGGCTACCGCGACCAGTGGGAGCTGATGCAGGACGAGATGGCAGTGCTGGACTACCGGCTGTATCTGTTCTATCAGTATCACCAGTGGGTGGGGCCAAAGAGCGAGATGAAAAACATGCTGGGCTTCGTAGTCACCCGGGAGGAGTTCGAGCACAATCTGCTCAAGGCAGCGCAGACCGGGCTGGAGGACAAGCTCCAGCCGGAGGAGGCCGAGCAGCTGGCGCTGGATCTGGACACGATCCGGCTGCGGCTGGCAAAAACAGCGCGTGCGCGGTTCCCACTGCTGCTCCTGTTCGACCGGTTCCGTCTCGGTTCGTTCGAGCAGGGATGTGTCCTGCTGGCGTATGCTTCCGTTCTGGACGAAAAATACGAAAAGCTGTTCGCCTATCTTCAGGATGATATCACAAAGAAACGGCCGACCATTTCGCTGGCTGTCTCGCTGCTGATGGAGCGCGGCCAGCATCCGGAGCGCTACCGCTCGCTGCTGGCATCGGCTCCGTCGTTCCAGCTTCTGTTCGAGCCGGACGCGTGGAAGGAGGGGACGCTGGCGCTGACGCAGGAGGTGCTGGCTTTTCTGAATGGGGAAGAGCGGCTCCCGCAGGGATATACCCTATGGAGCGCCGACCCTGCCGCGCCGGATCCCGGCCTGCCTGTTCGGGCTGGGCTGGGCCGCCAGCTGGATGCGCTGTTTGCGGTGCCGTCCTGTGCCGGGGTCCTGTCGGGACGGCCGGGCAGCGGCCGGAAATATCAGGTACAGCAGCTCTGCCGGAGACACGGCGAGCGATGTCTGTTCGCGGATCTCTCGGTCTGCGGGCGGGAGCCGGACGCGATCCGGAAAGGCGCGATGCTGGCGCGCATGACCGACAGCCTGCTTTGCGTCATTGGCCCGGACAGCGTTTCGCCCGAAGGCGAGTGGCAGCCGCCCTCCCCGGAGCTTGCGGACGCGCTGGCACATGCGGATCTGAGCCGGGGGCGGCTGTTCGTGCTGTCAGAACGCCCGCTCCACCTGCATCTGTCCATCCCGATGCTGGAATTCGAGCTGCCGGAGCTGGACGCAGAGGAACGGCTGACCCTGTTCCGACACTGCTTCGCCCGGGTGCCGCTGGGGGCAGATGTCTCGCTGCCGGAGCTGGCCTCCAAATTCCACTTTACGCCGGGGCAGATCGTCCAGGCCGCTCAGCAGGCAGCGGGCCAGGCCCGCATCGCAGAGCAGCCGCTGGACGCGGCCGAGCTGCACCGGTGCTGCTACCGGCAGGTGGTCCACAAGCTGGATACGCTGGCCAAACGCATCCAGCCGGGCTATCGCTGGGAGGATCTTATCCTGCCCGAAGCGCAGAAACGGCTGCTGCGGCAGGCATGCGCGCATATCCGCTGGCAGCAGCGGGTGTTCGGCGAGTGGGGCTTTGGCAAAAAGATCCGCTATGGCACCGGACTTTCGATCCTGTTCGACGGAGTGCCCGGAACGGGTAAGACGCTGTGCGCCCAGATCATGGCGCGCGAGCTGAACATGGAGATGTACAAGATCAACCTCTCCCAGATCGTCAGCAAATACATCGGCGAGACCGAAAAAAATCTTCAGGCGGTGTTCCGCGAGGCGCACAACTCCAACTGCATCCTCTTTTTTGACGAATGTGACGCGCTGTTTGGCAAGCGCAGCGAGGTCAAGGACTCCCATGACCGCAACGCCAACGTGGAGACCGCCTATCTGCTCCAGCAGATCGAGGAGTTCGACGGGGTATGCATCCTTGCCACCAACCTGCTGCAAAACATCGATGAGGCGTTTCTGCGCCGCATCACCTTCGTCATCCATTTCCCGTTCCCGGATGCCGGGATGCGGGAGGCGATCTACCGCGCGACCCTGCCGCCGGAGGCCCCGGTGGAGGAGGATGTGGATTGGCGCTTCCTGGCGGAGAAATTTGAGCTTTCCGGCGGATATATCAAGAACATCGTCCTGGCGGCCTCGTTCATGGCCGCGCAGGAGGGCAGCCGCATCGGGATGCGCCACTTCCTCAACGCGGCGGTCAACGAGCTGAAGAAGAACGAGATCGTCGTCGTGCGCGAGAGCCTGCAGGAATACGCCGACCTGCTGGATCCGTGAGGCCTGATGCATGCAGATCGAAAATGAGGAATATCAATGAAACCGGAAAAGATGAGGAAAGCAAAGCTCCCGCCGCTGCGTCTCAAGACCAAGATCAATTTTCTGTTCGTGCTGTTTGCGGTCATCGTGGGCATCCTGCTGTATGTGTGCAGCAACCTGGTCCTTCTGGCAGTTTCGGCCAAGGGGTATTGGGACACTGCCCTGAGCACGGCCTATATCGTGGCGGATGCGCTGCGCACCGCAGACATCGAACAGAGCATCCTGAACATGGAGCAGAACGAAGCCTATGAAGAAGCGTTCCAGAAGGTGAAGATGTACCAGAAGGTACTGTACATGCACGACGTGGTGGTTTTTGTTCCGGGCAGCAATTCGTATCAGATCTATATGGCCGCGCAGGACGAGGAGGAGGGCGAGGCGCTGGGATTCGGCATGACCTTCCCCTATCAGGAGCTGCACTATGAGTATCTTCTGCCGCTGGTGGAAAAGGGTGTGGCGCTGGACTACCCGGTCTTCAAGGCGGAGAACCAATATCACGAGATCTCGGGCCTGGGCGGGATCGAGGTCTGTGCCTGGGCGCCGGTCAAGGACAGCAGGGGAAGGGTGATCGCCATGGTGGAGGCAGATTTGACCTTCGCTCAGGCCCTGCGCGATGCACAGCCCTTTATCTCGGCGATGATGATCCTTTATGCCGTGGTCACAGTTCTGTACGGCGCTATCCAGATCACCGTGGTACGTCGGATGATCCTTCGGCCGCTCCAGAAGGTCACTGCGCGCGCCAAAAACTTTGCCGCCGGGGAGACGCTGGGGGCTTTTGACAACGATATCCAGACCGGGGACGAGCTTCAGACCCTGAATGAAGCACTGGAAAAGATGGCAGAGGACATCGTCCGCTATACCGAGCGCCAGGCCGATATCATGGCAGATGAAGAACGCATCGCCGCCGAATTGAAGGTGGCGTCGGAGATCCAGCGCTCCCTGCGCCCGGAGCAGCCTGAGCCGTTCCTGCAAAAGTATGGCTTCTGGCTGGGCGAGCATCTGGTGGGCGCGGCGGAGTACGACGGGGATTTCTACGATTATATCCCGCTGGATGACGCGCGGCTGGCCATCGTGCTGTGCAGCATCGACTCCAACGGGCTGGGCGCGGCGGTCAAGCTGCTGTCCGCCCGCACCATCATCCGCGGCCAGCTGCTGGGCGGCGTCAGTCTGGAACAGGCCATGTGCCGCATCAACCGTCAGCTCTACCAGATGCTCCAGAACAGCGGCCCCATCCGGGTGTTCGTGGGCGTCCTGGATGGAGAGCACAGCACACTGACCTATATCAATGCGAACAGCAGCGCGCCCATCCTGATGTGCCGCGGCCAGGCGTACACCATGCTTCCCGGACCGGGCTACGCCCCGGTCGGGCAGGTGGAGAACATCTCGTATCAGGAGCAGCGGGTGTTCCTCCAGCAGGGGGATCGGCTGCTGTGGTATTCCGATGGTGTGCTGGATGCCCTGGATGAAGAAGGCCGCCCGTTGGGGGTGGATGGCCTCAAGCAAGTGCTGAGCCGCAGGCGTGTCAAGGACGCCCGGCAGCTTTTGGAAGAGCTGAGCGCGCCCGGCGGCGTGCTGAAGGATCTTTTTGGGGGTTGTACGCTGATCCTTTTGGAATGCCGCAGCACCAACAGGGAGCGGGCACAGCTCCGTGTGGCCCCGGAAGAAGAGCACCGGGAAGAAGTCCTTTTCTTTGTAAAGGAGCAGCTGGAGCTGCGGGGCGTTCTGAACCGGGAACGCGCGCAGATGCTGGTCTGTGCGGAGGAGCTGTTCTCCATCTTCTGCCGCTATACGCAGCGGGGCATGATCGAGGTGAGCTGCGCGCCAGAGAAAGACCGCGCAGTTTTGCGGTTCATCGCAGACCTGAATGGCCTTGACCCCTTTGAGCACGATGCGGGCGAGCTGATGGAAAATGCCGTGCAGTATATCCGCAAGTACAGCGGGAGCGCATCCTCCCGCATCTTGTACGGCCATACCATCGTGGAGATCACGGCAAAGGATGCGTCGGCACAGACGCAGGCAGAATAAAAAGGAGGAGCCGGCATGCAGGAATATGTACAGCAGCGCAAGCGTCCGGGCACGCTCCCGCCGTCCTTTCGCGGCGCGGAGACGGCCCGCAGCGTCCCCAACAGCGCAAGGCTGGCTGCATCGGAGACACAGGCCAGCCCCTACAGCGACGCGCTGCGGGAAAAATTTGCCCGACACCAGATCCCTTCGGCGGAGCGGGAGGCCGACCGCCTTTCGCAGGGCCTTACGGCACAGACGCCGGAGCAGGTGCGCCAGCAGCTGGGCGAACGGCTGGGCGCGGATTTCAGCGGGGTACGATTCCATACGGACGCGGCCTCGGCGGGCCGGGCGGAAAGCATCGGCGCGCGTGCCTTTGCCACCGGGCGGGACGTCTACTTCGGGCAGGGCGGCTTTGACGCGGGCGTTGCCGCCCATGAGCTGGTGCACACCGTGCAGCAGGGCGTGGTGCCCGCTGCGGTGCCGACCGTCTCCGCCCCGGTGGGCGAGGTGCAGATGATGCCCAAGTGGTTAAAGAAAGTCGGAGGCGGCATCGCAGATGCGGCGGCGGAATTGCACAGGCTGACCCTTGGCAAGCTCAAGCGCAGCCATGCCCGCGCCGAGGAAGATTTGCTCCGAAGTAAAAAGGATGGTACATGGGATAAGATCGGCTGGTGGAACAAAACCCGGTTTGCAGTCAAGAACCCGCTGGTATTCCTCAAGAATTTCAGAGACAAGGATGTAGACAGGCGGTATAACAACCTGGTGGACGAAAGCCGCTGGGACAATGAGGAAGCCATTGCACAGATCCTGTCCCAGAACCGTCGGACAGTTCTGGACTGGAAGCAGGAGGACGAACCGGCAGGCGGCCAGCAGGCGCAGCCGGACGCGCAGGTTCAGGAAAATGCGCAGGCGCAGCCTGCTCCCCAAAAGCTGGCCAGGCGCCCGCAGGATGCCGGATACGAAAAGGCATGGGGACTGCTGACCGAACAGGTGAAAGGGGACAGCGTCCACATCCGCGAGGGCCTGGAGCATCTGGGCGGGATCAAGGGCGACAAGCAGGATTCTATCATGGATCAGATCGGCCTTGGCAAAGCCTATTATGACCTGGGCACGGGTGCTTTACAGGGAGTGACCCGTTCCATCGGAGACCTGGCGCGGAACGGCAGAAAGCTGCAAAACTCTTTTGCCTCGGGCGTTAAGGGCAGCACCACCGAAGCCGCTGCCAATCTGCTTTCGAGCGGCCTGAAGGGGGCGTCCAGTACCTTCAATACGGTCAAGGCCGGTGTGAGGATTTTTGGCGGCAAGGATCGGGCGAACGCACTGGGGGTCGTCCCGGTGCCGAAACTTCTGAGCAAAGACACCATCCTCGGCAAAGCACTGGGGACTGGGGACAAGGGGCTGGGCGTCAGCAGCATTCTGAGCACCGCCTCTGCGGGCCTGGGCATGGCTAAGAGCGTTGGACAGTTTGCCTCGAATGCGGGCATCCACAGCAAGACCAAAAAGATCAATGAGGAGTTTAAGGAACTCTATCAGGATCTGAGAGGCGTTGGCAGGCCGCTGGCTGAAGTTTCTGCGGAAGCTCCCCTCGGCACTGTGGAGAACCAGCATGTGCGCAAAATGTTCCAAAGCTCGCTGCTGGCGCGCAGTACCGCCAAGGGCAAGATGATCGGCGCAGGCTTTGATTTTGTGGACAACGCGGCCACCGTTGGCGGCAACTTTGTGCCCCCATTTTTCAAACCTCTGGTCAAAGTGGGAAAGGCGCTGGTGTCGTTTACCAAGGATCTGATCGTGGACAAGGTAAAAAAGAATACAAACAAGCAGCTGCTGAACGATGAACTGGGAATGGATTCTCAGGTGCAGGCGGCGGCGCGGATGATGCTTGCCCGCAAAAATGATTTTGCCCGGAGCGTGGCGGAGATGGATGACCGCGAGGCGCCGGAGGATGTGACCCTGGAGAATATGGGGCGCGTCGAAAGGAACGAGCTTCTGCGCAAGGCCAAGCACGCGGTGCTCAAATCCTACGGCTTCAAGAGCGGCAAGCGCAGCGAGGCGGTCGGCAACCTGATCCTGGAACGCAGCAAATATCTGGCACAGCAGGCCAACGATGCCCAGAACAATGGACAGAGCGGCGAGGAGGCCAAGAAACTGGTAAAGGCGATGCGGGTCGGCCGCGTGAAGGACAGCGAAGGCAACAAGAGCTATCAGGCCAGCGATATCGCCACACGGATGGGTCTGGAGGGCGGCAAAGCGGGCCTGGATCTTATCAAGCAGAGCCGCGGCAGCACCATCCAGTATTACGCCAATACCGGAACCGGATTTCTGGACAGCCTGCGCTCCTTCTTCTGGGGCGCGCCCATGGTGAAGCGCAAAAAGAAAAACTGATATATCCCGGCCCACACGGATGTGTGGGCTGTGTGAAAAGCTTTTTCGGTTCCTTTTTCTCGAAAAAGGAACAAACTCCCTGCTTTATAAATGAACCGTGGAAGTGATCGGGCGTCTATCGCCCAAAAGGAGCCTTTATGCAGGAATATGTACAGCAACGCAAGCGTCCGGGCACGCTCCCGCCGTCCTTTCGCGGCGCGGAGACGGCCCGCAGCGTCCCCAACAGCGCAAGGCTGGCTGCATCGGAGACACAGGCCAGCCCCTACAGCGACGCGCTGCGGGAAAAATTTGCCCGACACCAGATCCCTTCGGCGGAGCGGGAGGCCGACCGCCTTTCGCAGGGCCTTACGGCACAGACGCCGGAGCAGGTGCGCCAGCAGCTGGGCGAACGGCTGGGCGCGGATTTCAGCGGGGTACGATTCCATACGGACGCGGCCTCGGCGGGCCGGGCGGAAAGCATCGGCGCGCGTGCCTTTGCCACCGGGCGGGACGTCTACTTCGGGCAGGGCGGCTTTGACGCGGGCGTTGCCGCCCATGAGCTGGTGCACACCGTGCAGCAGGGCGTGGTGCCCGCTGCGGTGCCGACCGTCTCCGCCCCGGTGGGCGAGGTGCAGATGATGCCCAAGTGGATGGCAAAGGTGTACGATTCCACCTTTGGATCGCTGGGGCGCAGCCGCAAGCGCGCCCGGGAGGATTACATCCGCAACAAAGCCAGCGGCGACTGGGATCAGCTGAGCTGGTTCAAAAAAGCGCGCTTCACGCTGGCCAACCCCTTTGCGGTGCTGGGCGCCAAGCGCCGCGGCATTGATAAAGAGATCACCCGCCTGCAGGATACCAATCGTTGGGACAATGAAGAGGAGTGGGCAAGGAAGTATGCGGCACAGCGTGCTGCCAACGCTCCGCCGATCCAGACTGCCCACGATCTTGAGCGGGAGATCCCACAGGACAGCATGCTGCGGGATACCGTTGACTTTGTAGCGGAAAACATCAGCTCTGAGGAAGGGGAACTGACCGATCAGCTGGTCTCACAGTTTGCAAAGAGCGATGAACAGAAACACAGCATCCTGGAACAGGTCGGAAAAGGCAAGGAGATCTATACCTTCGGCACCGGCCTGCTTTCGGGGACCCGCGCTCTGGGCAACACAGCCCGTGCGTTCAAGGCCGTGGGCGAGTCGGGCAAGAGCGGCATTACCGGCAGCACCATGGAAGCACTGACCGATGCGCTCACAACGCCGCTGGAGGGCGCTTCCAACGTGCTGGGCGTTGTGAAAGCGGGCATGAACCTGTTCGGCGGTGCGGGCAAAGGGGACAGCCTGGATCTGCTGGGCGGGACAAAGGGATTTGGCGGCACGGCGCTGGGCAAGATGATGGGCGCAGGCGAAGAAGGCTTGGGTATCGGAAATATCCTGGACACCGCGGCCGCCGGCCTGAACCTTGTCAAGAATACCGCCAAGCTCCTCTCGAACACCGATATCCGCCGCAGATCCGGGAACGTTCAGAAACAGTTCCAGGCCGGATATAACGCTCTTCTTGCGCCAAACGCGCCGCTGGAAGACGAGTCGGCGATGGACGACGCGGAAAAGCATACCAAAAAGATGTACCAGAGCGCTTTTCTGGGCAACCGGAATGCCAAAGCGAACCAGATCGGCGCGGGTATGGACATTCTGGACAATGCCATCGGTGTGGGCAAAAACTTTGCGCCGCCGCTGGTGTCGCAGGGCATCGGTGTGGGGCAGAAGTTCCTGGGCTGGCTCAAGAACAAATTTGTTTCCAAGACCAAAAAGAACACGAATATCCAGCTGCTGAACGAGGAGATGGGCCTGGATCAGGAGATCACGGCGCAGGCCAAGAAGATGCTGGAGAAAAAGCGCCAGCAGCAGAACCCCAAGGCAGTGCTGGGGACGCAGGATGAGCTGTGGGATCAGACCGGCGAGCTGGAAAAGCTGCAGGTGCTGCGCAAAGCCAAACACGCCGTCCTGATGGGGCGGGGATTCAAGTCCGGCAAGCGCAGCGAGGCTGCGGGCCGCCTCCGGCTGGATCGTGCGGAGTATCTGAAACAGACCGCCGAAGATCCGACCGATCAGGCACAGAGCAAGCAGGCGCAGACGCTGCTCAAAGCTTTGCATGTCCACCGTGTCAAGGATGACCAGGGGAATAAGGAGTACAATGTGGATGATATCTCGACCCAGCTCGGACTGGAAGGCGGAGCAGAAGGTCTCCAGAACATCCAGAACAGCCGCGGCAGCAAGATCCAGTATCTGAAAAAACGCCGTTTCCGGGATTCGCTCAAGTCGTTCTTCTTCGGAAAAGGCTGAGAAAGGCACCGGACAGGGGTCATCAGGAAAGGACAGACACCTATGAAAAACGAAAAAACGATTTTGGAGATCATCCGCAGCGATTTAGAGCGGGCAGGCTATGAGCCGGAGCTGCTGCGGGAGGATGGAACGGACAGCCTGGCTTTTGTGCTGCCGCTGCTGCGGGATAACGGCGGAAAGGTGATGATGGAGCTGTTTTTCCGGCCAGTGACCGAGAAGATGTCCCGGCTGGTATTCCTCACGCTGTTGATCCATGACCATCCCAAAGGGATGGACGAGCTGGCCAAAGCGCTGCCCCAGTGGAATCTGGAAGCGGAGATCGGCACCTATGTGATGGTGCGCGAAGGGGCACAGGTGTACCACAAGTATGACCTTCTGGCTGCGGAGGACGATCAGCCGCTGGAGATCGGGCTTCAGACCCAGCGCGTCCTTTATACGATAAGCCAGGAGCTGGTGGAGCATCTGGGCGTGATCCGCGCGCTGGCAACGGGCCGCATGACGCTGGAACAGGCAAAAAAGAAGGGCTACTGCTGAGGTATGCCGCTGAAAAGGAGAAGCTATTATGAAAAAAACACTGCTTTTGATGATTGGGATCCTCTGCCTTGCGGTATCAGTGACCGCCTGTTCGGACAAGCCGCTCCAAAGCGAAAGCGCTGACGCCCCACCCGAGAGTGTGGCTTTGGAGCAGACTGAGAGCAAGACCATCCGGCCGCTGCCGCAGACCATAGAACTGTCGGCTCTGGACAACTGCACCGTGGCGGCCGCCGTGGAAGAAGGCGGGATCTATCTGGATGACACCGGAAAAGCGCGGATGAAAGCGGTCGTCTACGATTATGACCGCTACGATATGGCAGATATCGCCGCTCTGAGCGAGGGGGATATCATCGAGCTGCGCGGCGAGGAAGTGACCGTAACCTCCGTAGAGCGCGAAGAGAGCGGACTGGTGATCCTCAACGGAGGGATCGAGCAGGGCGGCTGGGAGCTGTTCACAGAGGATGCAGGCGTCTATTTTGAGACCGGCTTCGATGATATCCGGACCTGGAAGGAGCTGGGCACTGTGATCCTCCCGGTGAACGAGGAATTTATTTTTACAGATACCGCGGATCTGGAAAAGGGCGAAGAAGTGTGGTATGCGGGGGATTTCCTCCAGCCGGAGCTGGAGGTTCGCTATGGCTTCACGCCGTATAATACCACCATCACGATCCAGAACGGGGAGGTCGTGGCCATGACCCGCGTGTTCACTCCGTAAAAAGACCGGGCGGTAAACCTGAAACGCAAAACAGCCGGGATAGGCAGCAGGCAAAAGCCGAGGCCATCCCGGTTTTCTGTTTCTGCCGCTGGGTCGGGAGCGCTGCTTGCAATTTTCGCAATCGCTTGCTATAATGGTTGCAGAAAGTTGCAGAGAGACAGGAGGCGTGGGTATGACCATCTATGATATCGCACGGGAGGCGGGCGTTTCGGCCAGCACGGTGTCCCGTGTGATCAACAACAAGCCCGGCATCAAGGAAAGCACCCGCAAGCGTGTCCAGAAGCTGCTGGACGAATACAATTATACACCGGACGTGTCGGCACGGGGGCTGGTCACGCAGGCATCAAAGTTTATCGGTATCCTGATCGAGGATATCCGTGTCTCGCATCACACCGAGTCCGCCTATGTCATCGAGCAGGAGATGACCCGGCAGGGCTATACCTGCATCACCTTCAGCACAGGTGCGGACGATGCAAAAAAGACACAGTACATCGAGATCCTGGAGCAGCGCCGGGTGGAGGGGGCGATCTTTATCGGCTCCATGTTCGGCACGGAGGCTGTGTGTAAAAGCACAGCGCAGCACCTTTCCGGCATCCCGGTGGTGGTCGTCAATGGGACACTGGATCTGCCCAACGCGTACAGCGTCCTGATCGATGAGGAACGCGGCACAGAGGAATGTGTGGCTCTTTTAGCAGGCAAGGGCAGAAAAAATCTGGCTTATCTCATGGATATGCCCACCCCCGCCAACGCGAAAAAGAACCGCGGATTCTGTACCGGGATGCTCCGGCAGGGGCTTTGCTCGGAAGGCCGGTCGGTTTTTGCGGAGGTGGACGGCACCACAGGGCCGCGCAGTTCCATCGAGCGCGGACGGCGGGAGACAGAGGAACTGCTGAAACAGCTCCCCGGAGTGGACGGCATCGTCTGCGCAACGGATATGCTGGCCATCGGTTGTATCCAGGAGCTGAAACGGCTGGGTATCTCCGTGCCGGAGCAGGTGGCGGTCATTGGGGTGGATAATACCCTTTACGGCCAGATCTGCACGCCTGCGCTGACAACGCTGGACAACAAACTGGGTGAGGTGAGCCTTGCGGCGGCAAATGTGCTGCTGGATGTGCTGCAGGACCGCCCGGTGAGCCACAAGCTGATGCTGCTCACCGAGATCATCCAGAGGGAAAGCACCTGAACGACAGAGGCCCGCAGGCCCTCCGCACTTTTGGAAACAGAAGTACGGAGGGCCTTTTTTTGAGCATAATTGAAATCGATTGCGATAAACGGTTTCTATTTCTTCAAAATTTGATGAATATCACAAAATAAAATCGTAAATATTGTTAAAAATGCGGATTGAAAAGCGGATAAAAAGTGTGTATTCTAAGAACTGCAAGAAATCGCAATCGATTGCAAAAAATAAATAAAATCAGGGCTTATCCAGAAGAACAGAAAAGGAGAACAACTGCTATGATCTACGGCAACATCAACGCAAAAGAGACCGAAACGGCCTACACCCCCGTCATCCGCAAGGCACTGGAGATCCTGCGCACCACCGATGTCAGTGAGATGCACCACGGCAAATACCCCATCGACGGCGACCGGCTGATCCTGCAGATCAACGAGATCACCACCGGCCCCAAAGAGAAAAAACGCCCGGAGGTGCACCGCCAGTACATCGATGTGCAGTATATGGTCCACGGCCACGAGCTGATCGGTTTCTACCCGGACTGCAAGGACGGCGAGGTGCTGGAGGACAACCTGGATACCAACGATGTGCTGTTCTATAAAGAGCGGGCGGACGTGCATGAGATCATGCTGCCCATGACCGACGGCTGCTATGCGGTGTTCTTCCCGGAGGACGTCCACCGCCCCTGCTGCATGATGGACGCGCCCGAGGACGTCAAAAAGATCGTGCTGAAGGTCCGTGTGGATTCGCTGTGATTTGGAAGAAAGAGGAGGAAAACAACGATGAGAGTTCCCTATGAAACGATGCTGGCCGAGTTCGAGCGTGTGCTGAAGAAATACGGCTTCTCCGCCGACCGCGCCCACGACGCCGCCGAGATCTTTGCCCAGAACAGTCTGGCAGGCGTGTTCAGCCACGGCCTGAACCGCTTTCCGGTGGTGGTGGACTACCTGAAAAAGGGCGGCATCGACCCGGCATCCGAGGCAGAGTGCGTCGGCCGCTTTGGGGCCATGGAGCGCTGGGACGGTCACAGAGGCTTTGGCCCGCTGAACGCCAAGCGCGCGATGGACCGCGCCGTAGAGCTGGCCAAAGACAACGGCATCGGTCTGGTGGCGCTGGGCAACAACAACCACTGGATGCGGGGCGGCACCTACGGCTGGCAGGCGGCGGATGCGGGCTGCATCGGCATCTGCTGGTCCAACACCTGCCCCAATATGCCGGCCTGGGGCGCAAAGGACAATCACATCGGCAACAATCCGCTGATCCTGGCGGTGCCGCGCTCCAACGGCGAGCACGTCATGGTGGACTGCGCACTGAGCCAGTTCAGCTACGGTAAGCTGGAAACGACCCGTCTGGCCGGCAAGCAGCTCCCGGTGGTGGGCGGCTACGATGAAGAGGGCAGCCTTACCACCGACCCGGCGGCCATCGAAAAGACCCGCCGCATGATCCCCATCGGCTACTGGAAGGGCAGCGGGCTGTCCATCCTGCTGGACATGATCGCCACCGTCCTCACCAATGCCAATTCGGTGGCGAAGATCGGCACCTTCGGGGACGAGATCGGCCTGACCCAGATCATGATCGCCATCGATCCGTCCAAATTCCAGAGCGCGGATGTGACCGATGCCATTGTGGATGCCATCGCCGCGGATGTGGCGGCCAGCGAACCGGTGCGCGAGGGGGCAGAAGTGCGCTGCCCCGGTCTGGGCGAGCACCGCAGCCGCAAGGAAAATCTGGCGCTGGGCATCCCGGTGGCTGAAGAAAAGTGGGAGCAGGTCCTGGCGATGTGATGCCAGCGGAGAAAAAGGAGAAATACCCGTGGAAAAAAAGATCGACCGCCGCGCCTTTTTAAAGGTGCTGGGCGCGGCAGCTCTGGCGGGAGCTGCCGTCAGTCTGACCGGCTGCGGGAGCGCCGGAGCAGACGGAGAAAAGACCACCATTATCCGGGTGGCCTTCAACCAGCCGGAAACGCACGCCGAATATATCGCTCTGGCGGATTTCGGCGAGAAATTCCGCGCCGCGACCAATGGCCGCTATGAAGTGCAGATCTACCCCAACGCGGTTCTGGGAGACCAGGGCCCTGTGACCGAGATGATCCGCACCGGGGCGCTTCAGCTTGCCGTGGTGCCGATCTCGGTGCCGGAAAGCTACAACGAGGACTTTGCCATCATCGCCGCGCCCTACCTTTACGATAATTTACAGCAGATGGAGACGGCCGCCCGGGAGGGCGTGTTCGATCCGCTGTTTGCCACCACCGACAAATTCAACTTTGAGGTAGTGACCCTGTACACCTCCGGTGCACGGCATATTTATACCGACAAGCCCATCGTCACGCCGGAGGATCTCAAGGGCTATAAGATCCGCGTGCAGAACTCGGATACTTACCTCCAGATGGTGAGTCTGATGGGCGGCGTGGGCATCGCCATGGCGCAGAGCGAGGTCTACTCTGCGGTGCAGCAGCATGTGATCGAAGGCGGCGAGAACTCCGAGGTGGTTTACAACAACTTCAAGCACTACGAGGTATCCCCCTATTTCAGCTATACCAACCACCTTGTCATGACCGACGTGGTGGTGGCCAACAAGGACTTTTTGGACGAGATGGACAGCGAGACCCGAGAGACCTTCCGCAGGCTGATGAAGGAATCCATGGAGGTGGAATTTGCCGCCTGGGATGAGAACATCGAGCAGGCAAAGGCTGTGCTGGAGCAGCAGGGCGTCGTCTTTGTGGAATCGGATATCGCGGCGTTCCGGGAGCGGTGCATGCCGCTGCTGGAGAGCATCGCCGACCGTTCCGAGATGACCCGCGAAGTATACGACAAGGTCATGGAGATCAAGCAGAGAGAGGAGCAGGCGGTATGAACAAACTGAAACAAGGCATCGACCGTGCCGTGGAGCTTTTTTCGGTGGCGCTGGTGGTGGTCATGGTGCTGCTGGTGCTGTGGCAGGTCGTGGCCCGGTATCTGCTCAACAGTCCCAGCGGCTTCAGCGAGGCGCTGACCCGCTATCTGTTCGTCTGGCTGGTCCTGATCACATCGACCTATGCGTTCGGCAGCCGGGATCATATGTACATCGCGGCTCTGAATGACCGCCTGAAGGGAAAAGTCAAAACAGTGGTGAACATCCTTATCGAACTGCTGACCGCTGTATTCTCGGGCTGCGTCATGGTCTATGGCGGCAGCATCATCACCCGGATGCAGATGGTCTCGCTGGATTCCAGCCTGCACATCCCCATGGGCGTGGTCTATGCCATCATCCCGGTGTGCGGCGTCATCACGGTATTCTACTGCGTCTGCAATATCCTGGAGGAACTCTCCAAAGCAAAGGAGGCTGTCTGATATGACTCTTGCCGTTCAAACCGCCCTCGTCATGGTCGTGCTGCTGGTGGTCATGCTGGCCATGGGCGCATCCATCAGCGTTTCGGTGGGCCTTTCCAGCGCGATGGCCATGCTCTGCATGCTGCCCGCCAAAGTCTCCTTCGTCACCAGCGCCCAGCGGCTGTTTGCGGGGGCCAATTCCTTCTCCCTGATCGCCATCCCGTTCTTCATCCTTGCGGGCAACCTGATGAACAACGGCGGCATTGCGGAGCGTCTGGTCAACGTGGCCAAAGCCATTGCGGGCCGGATGCCCGGCGCGCTGGCGCAGACCAATATCATCGCCAATATGCTGTTTGGCGCCATCTCCGGTTCCGGTGCGGCGGCTGCTGCCGCAATGGGCGGCACCATCGGCCCCATGGAAGAAAAAGAAGGCTACGATCCCATTTACAGCGCTGCCGTCAACATCGCGTCGGCTCCCACCGGTATGCTCATCCCGCCTTCCAACCTGATGATCGTCTACTCCACCATTGCCGGCAGCGTTTCGGTGGCGGCGCTGTTCACGGCGGGCTATGTGCCCGGCATCCTGTGGGGCCTCATCGTCATGGTGCTGGCAGGCATCGCCGCAAAAAAGCGCGGCTATGTGGTGCAGGAGCGCGTCTCCGGCAAGGAGGCGCTCAAAGCCATCCTGGATGCCATCCCCAGCCTGATGCTCATCGTGATCATCATCGGCGGCATTCTGGGCGGCGTGTTCACCGCTACCGAAGCTTCCGCTGTCGCGGTGGCCTATGCGACCATCCTGGGCCTGATCTATAAGGGCTTTACCCTGAAAGATCTGCCCCGCATCATTCTGGAATCCGCCAAGATGACCGGCATCATCACCCTGATGATCGGCCTGTCCTCCATCATGTCCTGGGTCATGGCCTTCACCGGTCTGCCGGATCTGATCGCAAACGGCATCCTGTCCATGACCAACAGCCAATATCTCATCCTGATCCTGATGAATGTGATCCTGCTCGTCGTCGGCACCTTTATGGATCCGACCCCGGCGGTGCTTATTTTCACCCCCATCTTCCTGCCCATCTGCCAGACGTTCGGGATGCATCCCGTGCAGTTTGGCATCATGGTCAGCATGAACCTGTGCATCGGCACCATCACCCCGCCGGTGGGTTCCATCCTGTTCACCGGCTGCAAGGTCGGCCATGTCAAGATCGAGCAGGTCATCAAAGAGCTGCTGCCGTATTTCTTCTCCATCATACTGGCTCTGCTGCTGGTGACATACATCCCGGCCATTTCGATGGCGCTGCCCACGATGGCGGGCCTGATCAAGTGAGGGGATATCCATGGAAAAGATCCTCTGTCCCTCCCTGCTCAATCTGTCGGATGACTGCCTGAAAGAAGAGATCCGGCGCCTCGACCAAAGCGGGGTGGATATCCTGCATCTGGACGTGATGGACGGCGATTATGTGCCCAACTTTGGCATGAGCTTCAACGAGATCGCCACCGTCCGCGCCAACACCTCCCTGAAGCTGGATCTTCATATGATGATGAAGCAGCCTCGCCGCTATATCGAGCGCTATGCTGCCTGCGGCGTGGATATCATCTACATCCACCCGGATTCCGAAGCGATCCCCACCGAGACGCTGGCCCTCATCCGCCGATTGGGGAAGCATCCCGGAATCGTCATCAATCCCGGCGTCTCGCTGGAAACCGTGCGGGAGCTGTTCCCGCTGGTGAACTATGTCCTGGTCATGACGGTGGATCCCGGCTTTGCCGGGCGGGATTACCTGCCCTATGTGGAACCCAAGATCGAACGTCTGGCTCAGCTGCGGAAACAGTACGGTTTCCATATCGTCGTGGATGGCGGCGTCACCTGGGAGGTGCTGCGCCGCCTGTGGGCGAAGGGCATCGAGGGCTTTGTACTGGGCAAGCAGGTCTTTTTCGGTCAGCCCCGGCCTTATGCCGATATTGTCCGGGAAATACGAGCCATCTGAGCAGCCTGCGCTGCCCGGGATGCGCGCTAAAAAGGTGCCGCACAGCCAAATGCTGTGCGGCACCTTTTTGCTTGAAATGCTTGTGCTCTGGTTCCGCGGCGCAGACGCTGCTCAACAGGTTCTTAAGATTTCCTAAGGAAAAAATCGTGGAAAAGATTTCCGGAGGCTGGTATACTGAGATCCAGAAGATAGGCGCATCCGCCAGGGAGGAGACTGTTATGGAAGCGCAAACGATTTTGATTGTAGAGGATGACCCGGATATCCGGGACGGGGTGCGGATCCTGCTGTCCGGCGCGGGCTATCACATCCTGGAAGCAGAAAACGGACAGCAGGCGCTGCGGATCTTCAGCGATGCGGTGGATCTGGTCGTTCTGGATGTGATGATGCCGGGGATGAGCGGATTCCAGGTCTGCGAAGAGCTGCGCAAACAAACAACGGTCCCCATTTTGTTCCTGACCGCCAAATCGCAGGAGCTGGACAAGCTGCTGGGACTGACGGCGGGCGGAGACGATTATCTCTGCAAGCCGTTTTCCTTCACAGAGCTTTTGGCGCGGGTCAAAGCGCTGCTGCGTCGGTACTACGTTTATCGGGGCAAGGAGCAGGAGATCTCCCCGCCAAGGGAGTCGATGCTGAGTTCCCACGGCATCCGGCTTGCGCTGGACTGCAACCGGGTCTGGGTGGATGACCGGGAGGCCGATCTTACCGAAACAGAGTACAAGATCCTGAGCTTGCTGATGCAGAATCCGGAGCGCATTTTTCCCATTCCGATCCTGTACGAGATGGTGTGGGGCGAGCCGTACTATTATACATCCAACGGTACGGTCATGGTGCATATCCGCAATCTGCGGATGAAGATCGAAAAAGACCCCAAAACGCCGGCCCGTGTGCTGACCGTTTGGGGCAAGGGCTACCGTTTTGGTTCGGAGGAGCTGGAATGAAGGCCGGGCACAGTCTGGCGGCGGAGTCGGCCCGGATGCTGCTGATGGCGGGGCTGATCTGTGTGCTGCTGTTTTTGGGGCTGCAATTCGCCCTGCGGGAAGGGGTGTACTTCTATTTCAGCCAGCCCGAAGCGCAGGAGAAGGAAGTGCTCCGGCAGGCGCAGACTTTTCAGAAATATATCACGGCGCGGAACATTTCCAGCACGGATGCCGGCGCGCTCACCCGCTGGGTCGAAAAACACCGCTTTACGCTGCTGGAGGTCTACCGCGACGGCACATTGATCTACACCTCTGTTTCCCGCGGCGACTGGGAAATGCGCAAAGGCGACAATCAGCAGCCGCATTTCCAGCGGCTTCCGTACTATTCCGTCGAGTTTGCCGATGGCCCCGCACAGGTCATGTTCTACTGCAACGCGTCCGCTCTTTATTATGCGTGGGGCAGCGGCATTTTTCTGGTGGTCTGTGTGGCGCTGTTTCTGGCGCTGTTTCTGATGGGATGCCGCCGCATCGTCCGGTATCTCAGCCTTCTCATCAGCGAGATCCAGGCGATGGAGGGCGGCGACCTGGAACACCCCATCACGATGCAGGGGCAGAACGAGCTGACCGTGCTGGCACAGTGTCTGGACTCCATGCGGCTGACGCTGCGCCGGCAGCAGCAGCAGGAAGCCGAGGCCGAAGCACAGATGAAGACCCTGATCACCGAGATGTCTCACGATCTGCGCACCCCGCTGACAACGATGCTGCTTTATACCGAGATCCTGCGCAAGCACACCTATGAAACGGACGCGCAGCGGGACGGCTACCTTGCTGTCCTGGATACAAAGGCACACCAGCTCAAGCAGCTTTCGGATAATCTGTTCGAGTATGCTCTGGTCACGCGGGACACCGCTGTTGCGCTGGACGCGCCCGCGCACTTTTCGCAGATCTTTGAGGAGCCGCTGGCCGAACTGGTGGACACGCTCCAGCAGCGCGGTTTTTCCTGTGTGCTGGAGCTGGGCAGCGAGGATCGGCTGCTCCAGGTCAATGCCCTGTACATCCGGCGCATCCTGGATAACATCGGTTCCAATCTGCTGAAATATGCCGATCCCTCTCAGCCGATCCTCGTCCGCTATCTGCGGGAAAACGAACGGGTCGGGCTGTGCTTTGAGAATCGGACGCTGCCCTGCCGCACCGAGAAAAAAAGCGCGCATGTGGGGCTGGTCAGCATCCAGACGATGATGGAAAAAATGCATGCGGAGAGCCATGTGGAGCAAAAACCGAATACGTTCTGCATCACGCTGCTTTTTCCGGTGCGCCAAAGCGGGTAGAGATATTTTTCCTTTCATAAAATCTTCACATTTCTTAAGAACGTCTTAAGAAATTCTTCGGCAAATTCCTAAGAAATGGAAGATATACTCCAAACCATACTCAAATTAAGAATCCCATATCATCAGGAGGGACTGCGATGCTGTGGAAAAAACCGCATGATGACCAGAACGGGCAGAAAGACCTGTCTGTTTCCAAAACGCCGCCTGCCGGTACCCAAAAGGCTTTGGCCTTTGGGAAACGGCACTGGAAAAAAATCGCCGCTCTGCTGTGCGCAGCAGCGGTAGCCGTGGCCGTGCTGCTGCCCAGGATCGGCACAAAAAGCGTAAGCGCCGGGATACAGTACATGGAAACTGTACCCCAGACAAGAAGCATTACCAATACATTCAGCGGGACCGGAACGCTTTCCGCCGCAAACACCTACACCGTGAAATCGCTGGTCAAGGGCACAGTCCTGACCGCTGATTTTGCGGTGGGCGATACCATCGAAAAAGGTGCGGTGCTCTACACCATCGACAGCTCGGATGTTTCCAGCAGCGTCCAGAAAGCAGAGCTGTCTCTGCGTCAGGCACAGCAAAGCTACGCTGATGCCGAAAAAGCGGCCTATGTGTGCTCGTCCATTGCGGGCACGGTGGTATCGCTGAACGTGAAGGCGGGCGATTTTGTCAAATCCGGACAGGAGATCGCCACCATCCGGGACAGCTCATCGCTTCTCCTTGCGCTGGAATTCCCGGCGGCGGATGCCGCGCAGTTCTCCACCGGCCAGGCCGCGCAGATCCTGGTGGACAGCACCTTTGAAACGCTGGAAGGAACGGTGATCTCGATCTCCGGCGCCGACACGCTGAACAACGGCAGCCTGCTGACCCGCACCGTGACCATTGCTGTGGCCAATCCCGGCAGCCTGACCACCGCGCAGGCAGCCACTGCCAGTGTGAACGGCATCAGCGCCCTTGGGTCGGCGCGCTTTACCTGCCAGCGGGAGCAGACGGTAACGGCCTCTGCCAGCGGTACGGTCGCGGCGCTGTGTGTCAGGGCGGGCGAATGGGTCGGCGTGGACACCGCTTTGATGCAGCTGTCCAGCAGCGAGCTGACCAAGCAGCTGCGCAATGCCGCAGACAGCCTGACCAGCGCGGAGCTTTCGATGTCGGACACGCAAAAGCAGATGGAGAACTACACCATCACTTCGCCCATCAGCGGCACGGTGATCTCCAAATCCATCAAAGAGGGCGACACGGTGAACAGCAGCGCCACCAGCGAAACGATGTGCATCATCAATGACCTGAGCTATCTGGAGATCACCCTCAACGTGGATGAGCTGGATATCCTGTCCATCAAGGAGGGCCAGAGCGCCCGCATTACCGCCGATGCCATCAGCGGCCAGACCTTTGAGGGCGTTGTCACCAGTGTGTCCACTGCGGGCACCACCAACGGCGGCACAACGACCTATCCGGTCACTATCCGCCTGAACGAAACGGGCGACCTGCTGCCCGGCATGAACGCGACCGCCGAGATCATGGTCGACCACGCCGAGAACGCGCTTTCCATCCCGAACGGCGCGGTCGTGCGCGGCGGCTATGTGCTCGTCACCCAGGATTCTCCCAGCGCTGCCAACGCTGCCCGTGAGATGACCGCCCCGGAGGGCTATGTGTACGTCAAGGTAGAAACAGGCATCAGCGACGACGATTATATCGAGGTGCTTTCCGGTCTGACCGCGCAGGACACCATCGCCTACGACCCCAGCCTGGCTTTCTCCTCTGACAGCATGGAGATGGACTTCCGTCGGAACGGCGGCGGTATGCCCGGCGGGGGCGGCCCGGGAGGTGGATTTTGATGAGTTCGCTCATTGAATTTGAGTCCGTATGCAAATATTATCAGATGGGCGATACCACCGTAAAAGCAGCCGATCATATCTCGATGCAGATCGAAAAAGGCGAGTTTGTGGCCATCGTGGGCCAGTCCGGTTCGGGCAAATCCACCTGTATGAACATCATCGGCTGTCTGGATGTGCCCACAGCGGGGCATTACCGGATCAATGGCCGGGATGTGGGAAAGATGAGCCGCAACGAGCTGGCCGAGGTCCGCAACAGGATGCTGGGGTTCATCTTCCAGCAGTATAACCTTCTGCCCCGGCTCAACCTGATGGAAAATGTGGCGGTGCCGCTGGTCTACCGGGGCCTGCCCCGCGCCGAGCGGAACCGCCGGGCAAAAGCGGCGCTGGAGCAGGTGGGCCTGGGCGATAAGCTGAAAAACAAGCCCAACCAGCTTTCCGGCGGTCAGCAGCAGCGCGTGTCCATCGCGCGGGCGCTGGCCGGGGAGCCGGATGTCATTCTGGCCGATGAGCCGACCGGCGCGTTGGATTCTCATACCAGCCGCGAGGTGATCGGCATCCTTCAGGAGCTGAACCGCCAGGGGAACACTGTGGTGCTCATCACCCACGACAATTCCATTGCGGTGCAGGCGCAGCGGATCATCCGTCTGGAGGACGGGCGCGTGATCTATGACGGCGATGCCCACGCGCCGGAGGCCGTTGTGCAGCCGGGCCGGATGATACAGCCGGACAGGGAGGGGACCGCATGATCTACGAAACTCTCCGGGAAGCCTTCCAGAATATCTGGAACAACAAATTCCGAACCATCCTTACGATGCTGGGCATCGTCATCGGCGTGATGGCGGTCACTGTGATCGTCGGCCTGGGCAATGGCATGACCCAAAGCATGAAGAACAGCTTTTCCTCTCTGGGCACCAACACGCTCACGGTCAATATCATGGGCTACGGCTCGCGCTCGGTTTCGGTGGATGACGTCTACGCGATCGTAGAGGAAAACCCGCAGCTGTTCAGCGGTATTTCCCCCACCGTCAGCCTGAGTGGAAACGTCAAGGTGGGCACCTCCAAGTACAGCCAGACCTCTGTGCGCGGTGTCAGCGAAGAGTATCTTTCCATATCGAGCTACACCGTTGCGCAGGGCCGCGGGCTGAATTACATCGATCTTGCAGATAACAAAAGGGTGTGCGTCATCGGCGCGTATCTGAACCGTGTGGCCTATGGTGGAAACGCCGTGGGGCAGACCATCAAGGTCGGCGCTTATCCGTTTACCATCGTGGGCGTGCTGGAAGCAAAGGTCAGCGATACGTCCTCGCAGGAGGGCAGCAACGATGACTGTGTGTTGATCCCCTACACGACGGTGCTGCGCCTGAACCAGAGCAGCACCGCCAGCAGCTATACCATCACGATGGTGGACGAAGAAAAGGCTTCCGAGGGTAAGCAGCTGGTGGAAAACCGGCTGCAGGAGCTGATGCACTCGGACAGCGGATATTTTGTCACCAGCATGAGCGAGATACTGTCCATGATGACATCCATGATCAATATGGTGGTCACGATCCTGTCCGCGATCGCGGCGCTGTCGCTTCTGGTGGGCGGCATTGGCATCATGAACATCATGACGGTGTCCGTCACCGAACGAACGCGGGAGATCGGCATCCGCAAAGCGCTGGGCGCAAAGGAACGGGTGATCCTGTCCCTGTTTGTCACCGAGGCCGCCGCAACCTCTACGCTGGGCGGTGTGCTGGGCATTCTGCTGGGCTACGGCGTTTCTTCGGTCGCAAATCAGATCCTTCCGCTCCTGATCTCCGATATGGAGCTGACGATCGTGCCTTCGGCATCCTCCGTAGCATTTGCATTCGGGATCTCGGTGGGCATCGGTGTGTTGTTCGGCTATCTGCCCGCAAGACGCGCCGCGCGGCTCAACCCCATTGAAGCATTGAGGTATGATTGATATGAAAAAACGATTCCTTTCGTTTCTGCTGGCGGTGAGCATTGCTGTCTCTCTGCTGGCGCTGCCCGCCTCCGCCGTCGGACAGAACGCAGCGGTTCAGACTGCCGCGGCGCTGGGCGGACTGACCGGGGCACAGACCACGGAGCTTTCCGCTGTGCTGACCCGCGGCCAGCTGGCTCAGATGCTGACGGCGTTTTCCTCCTATCGAGAGAGCGCTGCGGCACAAGGCTCTGTAGGTACGCTGTTTTCGGATGTGGATGCAAGCACCGCGTTTGCAGGCTCGATCCGCATCGCGGTGCAGCAGGGCTGGATGAGCGGCTATTCAGACGGCAGCTTCCGCCCGGAAAAGGCTGTCACCCTTGAGGAAGCCTGTACCGCTCTTCTCAACCTGCTGGGCTATGATGTTACCACGCTCAAGGGCACCTTCCCGGCCGCGCAGCTCAACAAGGCCAGCGAGCTGGGCCTGCGGACGGATATCGGCCGCAGCCAGGGCGAGAGCCTGACCCTGGCGGACGGTGCACAGATGTTTTATAATGCGCTGGCCGCCAAAAATTCGCAGGGCACCGTTTACGGCCAGAGCCTTGGCTTTACGGTCTCAAACGGCCAGGTAGACATTTCCACCATCCTGCTGGCTAACCGCAAAGGCCCCTTTGTGGCGGACGAGACAACGACGCTGCCTTTTGTGCCCGCGACTGTTTATTATAATGATACAGTGTCCTCCTCGGCTCAGCTGAGTAAATACGATGTCTATTATTACAGCGAAAATCTGAATACGGTATGGATCTATTCCCGCCGGGCGGCGGGCCGGATCACGGCGCTTTCCCCCTCGGCCAGCGCGCCTACCAAGGTGACGGTTGCAGGCACGGAATACACCGTCGCTACCACTGCGGCGGCGGCTCAGCTGTCCTCTCTGAACGGCGGCGGCATCGGCCAGGTGGTGACGCTGCTGCTGGGTCTGAACAACGAAGTGGTCGCCGTGTTGACCGGCGACCAGGCGGACGAGGTGTTTTACGGTGTGGTGCAGACCGCTACCCGCAGCCTGGAGCTGTCCAACGGCGCGGACGTGAAGCAGACGGTCACGGTGGCCTGCACCGATGGCGTGACCCGCAGCGTCAACGTGGACAAAAGCCTGAACTATCCGGCGGGCTGGCTGGTGGAGATCCGCGTGGATAAAAACGGCGAGAGCATCCGTTCTCTGGAAACAAAATCCATTGCCGGAACAGTTTCTGAGGACGGCACCGCATTGGGAGATATGGAATTTGCATCCGGAGTGGAAATTCTGGACACGACTTCGGAGGGACTGGCTGGGACGATACGTCCCAGCCGCCTATCGGGGGTAACGCTTCTCTGGAATAATGTGAAATATTATACCACCAACGAGCAGGGACAGATCGACCGCCTGATCCTGGATAACGTCACCGGCGATCTGATGACCTATGCGGTCCTGGACGATGTGAAGAATCTGATCGACAAAGCGGTGGAGGAATATGAGAGCAGCACTTCTTCCTCCACAAGCAGCACCGGAACCACCGCTTCGGGCACAGGCACGGCTGGCAGCACGACAGGAAGCGGCAGCACGGCTGGCACGGGAGGAACTTCGGGCACAACAGGAAGCACCGCGGGAACAGGTACCGCAGGAACAGGCACCGCAGGAACAGGCACCGCAGGAACCGCTACAGAAACGGACTCCGACAGCACCAAAACAACGGATCTGTCCACGGTAGTCAGCGATGTTGCCGATATCGTGCTTCCCTCAACGAGCGATATCCTGTATGGAATCCTGGATGGCAGCATCAGCAGCACGCTGTGGGAAAGCCTCAGCTCCAATACCGACAAGCTTACCAGCTATGCGCTCCAGCTGGCGGCCGACAACACCAGCGGCACCCTGAGCAGCGTATTCAATTATCTGGCCAGCGGCGCGACCTATAAGTGCTATGTGAACGGCCAGCAGACCACCTTCCAGACTTCGACAAAATATCCGGTGGTGGCGGGCGGCATTGCCATCAGCAAATCGGCCACCGGAAAGGTCAAGGGCATGGTGCAGCTGATGCCCGTTTTGATCGACCGTCTGGGCGCAGCCTCTGCGATGAGTGGTTCCACCCGCTATGAAACAGCGGACGATATGCAGGTCTATCTGTGGTACAAAGGGCAGTATTACGCGGTCTCTCTCGCAGACATCAACGCACAGGATTATTCCCTGATCGGCTGGTACGATGCGATGGGCTGCACGGCAGGCGGTAAGATCCGCATTCTGGTAGCAGTAAAAAAGAGCTGAAAGCCTTTTGCAAGAATCAGTTTTTCTAACCAAAAAACCTCTCTGTGTCATTTGTTTGACACAGAGAGGTTTTTTAATGCCGGAGAGCAGATCAGCGCGTGTGCACGTCCTGTACGGTCAGTTGCCCGCCGTCTACGGTAAAGCGGATCTCCAGCCCGCCAAAGGCCATGCCGTAGATCCGGGCGGGGTCATGCTGATAGGAGGGGCGGGGATCGTTTGCAAGCACTTCCTCCAGAGCGCCGCGCTGCTCCGGGGGGATCTGTGCCCACAGTGCGGGAGCGCACTCCACCCGCAGGCGGTGGCCCTGGGTCTGGACGGTAAAGCCCCCGGCGGCGTCCGGATGGCTGTCGGCATAAGGGAGATAGGGTTTGATATCGTAGATGGGGGTGCCGTCCATCAGGTCGGCTCCCCGCACGCAGAGCACCGGCCCCAGCTCCGGCCGCAGCTCGATCTTTTCCAGCCGGACGCTGGAAAGCCCCAGCGGATTGGGACGGAACGGGGAGCGGGTGGCAAATACGCCCATACGGGTGTTCCCGCCTAGACGCGGGGGGCGCACGGTAGGCGACCAGCCTTCCCGCACAGCGCCGGAAAACTGCCAGACCAGCCAGATGTGGCTGAAGTCTTGCAGTCCGCGCACTGCATCGGGATTGCGGTACTCCGGCGTAAAGATCACCTCACCCCGCAGGCTGTCCACCAGCCCGCTTTGGCGCGGGATGCCGAATTTGGTGGGAAAGTCGGTATGGATGTGTGCAATGACTTTAAGGGTCATCGCTTCGGGTGCCTGTTCCATGGCAGCGCTCCTTCAGTAGATTTTTTCAATGGGACAGCCAGGTGCCAGGCCATAGGCGGCGCGGAAGGCTTCCAGATCACGCGGGGTGCGGATCAGCATGACCTCCTCCACCTTGCCGGTGGCCAGCTCCTGAAAACCCGCGACCTGCTCGCCGGTGCAGATGCTGCATTTCAGCACAGGGCGGGAAACAGCGGGGTCGTATCCTGCGGCAGATTTCTTTTTGCCAAACATAGCGGCTCCTTTCTTATATAAGAGATATCCCCGGCGTCAGCGGTCACAGCCCGCGGCAGAAGCCCACGGCCTTGCCCTCGATCTGGAGATCGTTCAATTGGATGCCGGTGTAAACCATGGGGGGACAGACGGCGGCGTTGTCTGCCAGCAGCATAACGGTGTCGCCCTGGCGGTGAAAGTGCTTGAGGGTGGCTTCCTCGCCCACCCGGACGGCGGCGATCTCGCCCTGCTCCACCTCCGGCTGACGGCGGATGCACACGATGTCTCCGTCCCGGATGGTGGGGGACATGCTGTCGCCGTGGCAGGTCAGGGCAAAGTCGGCATGCCATGCGGCGGGTACGCCGATGTAGCATTCGATGTTCTGTTCTGCGGTGATCGGGGTGCCGCAGGCAATGGAGCCTACCAGCGGCACCTGCACCATTGGGGGCAGCGGCTCAAAGCCCGGCGGCGGGGCAGTCGGCCCGGAGTCCAGCCCCAGAAGCCAGCCGGGAGTGGTCTCCAGCGCGCGGGCCAGTTCTTCGATCTTAGCCTGCGGAAGATCGTTGATGCCGGTTTCCAGCTTGGTGATGGAGGACTTGGAACGGTAGCCCATGCGCAGGGCAAGCTGTTCCTGAGAGAGATTCAGCTCGCCGCGCCGTTGACGGATACGGCGGGAAAATTCGGACATAGGTTTCGCCTCGCTTTCAATATTGGCCCGGGACAGGGGCTTTGACCCCAGTATAACAAAAAATTTCCTAATAATCAACTATTTTTCGCCGTTCTCTTGGAAAAGGTTGACATATAATCACCTCATTGTTATAATACAACAAAAAGTTGGTGAAAAAACCGATTATAAAAACAGAAGGGAGACATTTGGAATTATGGATCATGAAGCGATCTGGGCACTTATCCGGAGCAGCGGTTATAAACTGAACTATATCGCCCGTGTCCTGAACATCACCCCCAACACCCTGCGTCTGAAGCTGAATGGGGAGAACGAGTTCAAGCTGAGCGAGGCCCAGTGTCTGGCCCGGCTGCTGGAGCTGGATGCAGCGCAGCGGGAACGATACTTTTTTGGTGCAAAAGACTGATCCTGTGCGGCGGAGGGCAAAGAAATGACCTTGGAACAGCGTGCAAAAACCAAAAGCGCCCTGCGGCACTACGAAGCAGCGTACCAACGGACCAATGCGGAGAGCAAAGCCTGGAAGCAGGCGATCGACGAAGCGCTGGAATACTATGACCGGCACGATCCGGTGCGTTCGGATCTGGTGCGGGTGCGGTATTTCCAGCATCATAAGGAGGCAGATGCCATCGAACTGCTGCACATTGGGCGCACGACCTACCAGAAAGCACATCTGGACATTTTGAGCACTGTGGCGATCAATGCGGCGCGGCGCGGAGTGCTGTAAAAAGAAGGGCAGACAAAACGACCCCGGACAGCAAAAAGGCTGTCCGGGGCTTGTGGGGGTTCAGTGTTTGCCGGGGGTGTGTCTGGCAGGGTCTTTGTCATCGCAGTGCTGATGGCAGGAGGAGCAGTTGCCGCCGCAGCCCTCGCCTTTCCAGCCGCCCTGCTTGGAGATCCACACTACAGCCAGCGCAAACAGCAGCACCAGCACGGCCAGGGTAATGATCCCGCGGAGTGTCATGAGCGAAAACCTCTCTTTTTTGAACGGATTGATCTGCGTCCAGTATACATGATTTTGCTTCCTGGGGCAAGCAGGGGAGGCTGCAAGCATAAAATTTTGAAAAAATTAAAATTAGGGTTTGCATCTTGTGTAAAACTGTGCTATAATAATTCCGTTCCAGTTCGGAGGATTAGCTCAGCTGGTTAGAGCACCTGCATCACACGCAGGGGGTCTGGGGTTCGAGTCCCTAATTCTCCACCACCGAAAGGCTTCTGACAAAACTTGTCAGGAGCCTTTTCTTTTTGCTTATGCGGAGCATTTGCCATTTACGGCGCGGCGTGGTACAATAAAAAGAATCCAATTTATTGGGAACCGGGAATCCGTTTTTGGAACCATGGCACACCGTCCGAACGGTTTTTGTCTGCATTGCGCTCTGCTTTTCCTTTTCTGCCGACAAAAACCTGCCTCTGTGCGGCGCGTGCTGGCCATAAAAACGGACTCTAAGAAAAAAGACAGGGTACAAGGGAACAATGGCAACGACAAAAAAACGAAAAAAGACTTCGCGCCGCATGGGGATGCAGGATCGCATGCCTGCGGGACTGGGCACCCTTTTTGCGGGGCTGCTGCTCATCGGGCTGGCCTTTGTGGAGGGCGATTCGGTCTGGAAGGCTGTGCACACAGTGATGTTCGGCGTGTTTGGCTGCGGCAGCTTTGTGCTGGGGGTGGCAGTGTGCTACTTTGCGATCCTTTACACAAGGGGAGAGGATCTTCTGCCCCGGATCTTCAAGCTGATCCTGGGGCTGATCTTTGCCTGCGGCACGGTCATCGTGTTTTCCGATATCCCCTCTCAAGGGATCTCGGCGGCGCAGATGACCGCTGCGTGCTATCAGAATGGCTGCAATGCCTGGCTGGGCGGCGGTGCGCTGGGCGCGCTGCTGGGCGGTACGCTGCTGATCTTGTGCGGCCGTCCCGCGGCCAACCTGGTCATGGCGGCCCTGGCGGTATGTGTCAGCCTGTATATTTTTGATGTGACTCCTGCCGAGATGTGGCAGTGGATTTGTTCCGCCTTCGGCGGCATGCAGGCCCGGGGCCTGGCGGTTTATGAGCAAAGCCAGGTCCGCCGCGCAGAACGTCTGGCAGCCCGGGCAGCAGAGCAGGAAGAATATGAGGACGAGGACGATTATGAGGACGAAGAGCTGGAAGGCGAGCCGATCCGGATGGAACCACCGGGCTGGCTTTCCGGCATTCTGCGCTGGGGCCATCAGGTGATACAGGATCCGCAGCAGGGCGCAGCCCCTCCCGATGTGCAGCCACAGCCGCAGGATCCGGCACAGAACTTTTCTGCCGCGCCGGAGATCCCGCCGGTGCAGGTCACAGCTCCGCACCCCCGTGCGCCGTTTGATATCGACCTGGGGCCGGATCACACTTCGGTGACGGAGGGCGGCAGCGAGCCGATCGAACCCATTATCCTGGGCCCGGGCGGAACGTTTGGCATGAACCCGCTGCGGCGGGAGAGTGCAAAGTCTCCTGCGGCGCCGATCGTGGCCGACCCTGTGGAAACGGCCGCAGAGGATTTCTTTGTGGATCTGGGCGTTTCACCCGAGGCATCTGCCGAAGATCCGGCGGTCCCGGCTGCGGGGCCGGAAGTGACGCAGGCCGCGCCCCGCGTCAGCGCCGAAAACGCGGTGGCGGCGCGCAGCGCCCCCGATGAAGATGGCTGGATCAGCATCACCTCCGAACCGGTGGAAGAAAAGGACTTGAACACGCTGGTCGCTGCGGCAATGGAAAAGCCTGCCGTTTCGGAGCAGGAAGCCGCCTCTGCCCCGGCCGAGGAACCTCAGCCGGAGGATCAGTATCAGTACCAGTACCCGCCCATCGAGCTGTTCCAGCATGCCCCGGACGAAAAGGAGACCGGCGCACAGGAAGAGCTGAAAGCCAACGCCCAAAAGCTGGTGGATACGCTGGAAAGCTTTGGTGTGCGCACACGCGTGCTGGATATCTCCCGCGGGCCGTCGGTCACTCGGTATGAGGTGCAGCCGATGGCGGGCGTCAAGATCAGCCGCATCACCTCGCTGGCGGATGACATCGCGCTGAATCTGGCGGTGGGGGATGTGCGCATGGAAGCGCCTATCCCCGGCAAGCCCGCCGTAGGCATCGAGGTGCCCAACCATAAAAAGACCCCCGTTTATATCCGCAGCATTTTTGAAAGCCAGAGCTTTTTGCGCATGACTTCGCCGCTGGGCATTGCTCTGGGCAAGGACATCGCGGGCGTGGCCCAGGTAGCAGACCTGTGTAAGATGCCCCACCTGCTGATCGCGGGCAGCACCGGCAGCGGCAAATCGGTCTGTGTCAACAGCATCATCATGAGCCTGCTGTTCCGTTCCAGCCCGGAGGACGTCAAGCTGCTGCTCATCGACCCCAAGGTTGTGGAACTGGCAGAATACAACGGCATTCCCCACCTGCTGATGCCGGTGGTCACGGAGCCCCGCAAGGCGGCGGGTGCGCTGGGCTCTGCCGTTATGGAGATGGAGCGCCGGTATCATCTGTTTGCGGAGCACAACGTCCGCGACATCAAATCCTTCAACAAGCTGGCGGCGGAGGATCCTGTGCTGGAAAAGCTGCCCTATATCGCCATCGTCATCGATGAGCTGGCCGACCTGATGATGGTTGTGGGCAAGGATGTGGAGGATTCGATCTGCCGCATTGCCCAAAAAGCCCGTGCAGCGGGCATGCACCTGATCGTGGCCACCCAGCGCCCCAGCGTGGACGTTATCACCGGCCTGATCAAGGCCAACATCCCCAGCCGCATTGCGTTTGCGGTGTCCAGCCAGGTGGACAGCCGCACCATTCTGGACGGTTCAGGCGCCGAAAAGCTGCTGGGCATGGGTGATATGCTGTTCATGCCGGTAGGCGCGCCCAAGCCGGTGCGTATCCAGGGCACCTTTGTGCGGGATGAAGAGATCAGCCGCGTGCTGGATTTTATCAAAAAGAGCGGCGCTGTGCAGTATGACGAGGCGATGATCGAGGCGATGGAAAAGCACGCCATCCAGGACAAGAAGGGCGGGTCGGAGAAGGATGCCGATGAGGATCCCGGTTCCGATCCGATGCTCAGCCAGGCTGTGGAAGTGGTCATCGACGCGGGCCAGGCTTCCACCAGCCTTTTGCAGCGGCGCTGCAAGCTGGGCTATGCGCGCGCGGCCCGTATCATGGACGAGATGGAGCAAAAGGGCATCATTGGCCCGTATGAGGGCGCAAAGCCCCGTGCCGTGCTCATCAGCCGGCAGCAGTGGCTGGAGATGAATCTGAATCAGCCCGGCGGGATGTAGATTCTTTTTGAAGCATACGGAAAGGATACAACGGAATGGAACAGAACATGACAGCCGAAAGCCCGGTGTACACCCAATTCCTCCCCATCAGCCGCGCGGACATGCAGGCCCGCGGCTGGGACGAGCTGGATTTTGTGGTGGTGGGCGGCGATGCCTATGTAGACCACCCCAGTTTCGGCACTGCCATCATCAGCCGGCTGCTGGAGGCGGAAGGCTACCGTGTAGGCGTGCTGGCGCAGCCCCGTTTCACCGACTGCGAGGATTTCAAACGGTTTGGCAGGCCGAAATATGGCTTTTTCATCGGCGGCGGCAACGTGGACAGCATGGTCAGCCATTATTCGGTGGCCAAGATCCCCCGTGCCGAGGATGAATATTCCCCCGGCGGCAAGGCGGGCGCGCGTCCCGACCGCAGCGCTACGGTTTATACCCGTCTGGCAAAGCAGGCTTATCCGGATCTGCCGGTGATCCTTGGCGGCCTGGAAGCTTCGCTGCGCCGCTTTGCCCACTATGATTACTGGATGGATACGGTTCTGCCCAGCATCGCGGAGGATTCCGGCGCGGATCTCATCAGCTTTGGCATGGGTGAGCACCAGACGGTGGAGATCGCCCGGCGTCTGGCGGCAGGAGAACCGGTAGAGTCCATCACCGATGTGGACGGCACCTGCTACCTGACCGATTTTGAACATCTGCCCTCCCGATATGTGGAATGTGCAGGCTTCAAAAAAGTTGCTGCGGACAAGGTGGCCTATGCCAAGGCCTGCCGCATCCAGATGGACAATCAGGATGTGGTCAGCGGGCAGATCATCGTGCAGAAGCAGAGCGAGAAGTATCTGGTGCAGAACATCCCTGCAAAGCCTCTGGTGCGCGGAGAGCTGGACAAGGTATATGCCCTGCCCTATACCCGCCGGTATCATCCCATCTATGAGCCGATGGGAGGTGTGCCCGCCATCCGGGAGGTGCAGTTTTCCATCATCCAGAACCGAGGCTGCTTTGGCGGATGCAATTTCTGTGCCATCCAGCTGCATCAGGGCCGCCGGGTCACTAGCCGCAGCGCGGACAGCATCGTGGCCGAGGCCGAGCGCATGACCCACGAGCCGGACTTCAAGGGTTATATCCACGATATCGGCGGCCCGACCGCCAACTTCCGCTTTCCCTCCTGCCGGGAGCAGATGCTCCGCGGCATGTGTACCGGCGGAAAGCACTGTCTGGCTCCTTCCACCTGCTCCCATATGATCGTGGATCACAGCGATTACCTCAAGATTCTGCGCCGTGTGCGGGAACTGCCGGGAGTCAAAAAGGTGTTTATCCGCAGCGGCATCCGATTCGATTATCTGATGTCCGATCCGGACGATACCTTTTTTAAAGAGCTGGTGCAGCATCATGTTTCCGGCCAGCTCAAGGTGGCCCCGGAGCACTGTGCCCCCAACACGCTGGCCTATATGGGCAAGCCGCCGATCGAAACGTTCAATAAGTTCAAGGATAAATTCTACGAGCTGAGCAGACAGGCGGGCAAAAAGCAGTATCTGGTGCCCTATCTGATGTCCAGTCATCCGGGCAGCACCCTGAAGGATGCCGTCTATCTGGCAGAATATCTTTATAAAAACCACATGCGCCCCGAACAGGTGCAGGATTTTTATCCCACGCCCGGCACGGTGAGCACCTGTATGTTCTATACGGGCCTTGACCCCTACACCCTCAAGCCGGTGTTTGTGGAAAAGACCGCCGAGGGCAAGGCGCTTCAGCGTGCGCTGCTGCAATACTATGAGCCGCGCAACGCGGAAAAGGTCGTAAAAGCGCTCAAGATGACCCATCGGGAGGATCTGATCCCCCTGCTGGTGCCCGCCGAGGGCCGCCGCGCGGTGCAGCGCTCGGCCCGCAGAGCAGAGGCCGATGTGACCATCCATCCGGATGGGAGCTATACCGTCCAAAAGCCCGCGGGCGGCAAAAAGGGCAGCGAAAAAAAGAACGCTGCCCCGGCTCAGCGCCAGCCCAGCCCGGGCGCGCGCTTTGCGCCCCGCACGGCCCCCGGCCGGGCTGCGGGCAAAAATAAAAACAAGGGAGAAAACGAACATTGGAACACCGCAAAAAAGAAAAAGTGATTTTGAAGCATCGCCGCGGCCTGCTGCGCCGCGCGGCGGCGCTGGCGCTGGCCGCTGTGCTGGCGCTGGGGCTGGCAGGCTGTGAGGGCAGTGCTGCGTCCGGCACCCCAGGATCCTCTCCGGCAGCTTCCGCGCCTGCGCCCGGTCAGCCCGGCACCGAAGCCGGATTTACGATGCACTTTATCGATGTGGGCCAGGCCCTGAGCGTATTGGTGGAGTGTGACGGCCAGTATCTGCTGTATGACGGCGGAAACGTCGCGGATGGCAGTCTGGTGGTCTCCTACCTGCAGCAGCAGGGGGTGGAAGAGCTGGAGTATGTGTTCTGCTCCCACGCCCATGAAGATCATGTGGGCGGCCTTGCCGCAGCGCTGGCCTATTTCCCCGCAAATCATGTCTACAGCCCTGTGACCAGCGCGGACACAGCCTGCTTCAAAAACTTTGTCAAGTACACACAGCAGCAGGGGCTTTCGGTGGAAGTTCCCGCCGTGGGCACCTGCTGGCCGCTGTGCAGCGCCGCTGTGCAGCTTTTAGGCCCGCTGGCTCTGTATGATGACACCAACGATACCTCGCTTGTGCTGCGCATCGATTATGGCTCCACCAGCTTTTTGCTGACCGGTGATATGGAAGCTGCCGCCGAGCGCGATCTGGTAAGCAGCGGCGCAGACCTCAAGGTGGATGTGCTTCAGGTGGGACATCATGGCTCCAGCAGCTCCACCAGCTATGTTTTTCTGAATGAGGTCCTGCCCGAGATGGCGGTCATCTCCTGCGGCACCGACAACAGCTATGGCCATCCCCATGAGGAAACGCTGAGCCGTCTGCGTGACGCCGGGGTGGATACCTATCGCACCGACCTGATGGGCACGATCACCATTTCCAGCGACGGCGCGAACTACACTGTGGGCAGCGAGCAGTTCGTTCCGGACAGCGAGCTGAACCCCACTTTGCCGGAAAGCGAGGCTGTCCAGCAGGCGTACATTGGCAATGTGAACTCCCACAAGTTCCATCTGCCCACCTGCCCGAATCTGCCCGCCGAGAAGAACCAGATCCTGTTCTCCAGCTATGAGGAAGCAGTTGCGGAGGGATACACCCCCTGCGGCACCTGCATCAAATAAAAATCACACCCTCTGCGGGGCTGTCCGATGTTCGGACGGCTCCGCTTTTTTGTATCCCATTAACATACGGGATTGATTTTGAATACGGCATGCGGTATACTGAAAAAATCCAGAAAAAACCACATTCTGAAGGAGGTGGGGGAATGTCTGCCGGAGCAGTACAGACCCTTGCGCTGCCAAAGCCGGAGGCCATTGACCTGATCCAGGCAGCGCGATATTTTGGAGCGCGCGGCACGCCGGATCAGGGGACACAGGCTCTGCTGGAACGTTGTGCGCCGCCGCTGCTGGCCGCAGCTGCCCCGCGCGCGGTGTGGCTGGCCGCCACAGTAAAAGAACTGGATGCCGCGGGTCTGCTGCAAGGCCAGGATATTGCGCGCCACCTGGACGGCTGTACCCATGCCCTGCTGCTGGCGGTGACGCTGGGTCCGGGTGTGGACGCGCAGATCCGCCGCGCCGGGGTGGGGGACATTGCGGCGGGAGTGGCCGCCGACGCATTGGGCAGCGCTCTGGCAGAACAGGCCGCCGATGCCGCCGAAGCGCTGCTGCGCAGCAAAGCATCCGCTTTGGGCGGATATCTGACCGGGCGTTATTCCCCGGGTTATGGAGACTGGCCCATTTCCGTGCAGCCGCGTCTGGCACAGGTGCTGGACACTGCGCGCCGGGCAGGTCTGTGCGTGACCGATACCAATCTGATGACCCCGCGCAAGAGCATCACGGCTGTGCTGGGGGCCGGCAGCCATCCGGTGCAGGGCTATCGTGCCGGGTGTGCCCACTGTGCCCTGCGCGGGCGGTGCGAATACCGAAAGAGAGGGACTACCTGTGAACGTGAGTGAATTGTTTTGCCAGTCCAATACGATCCTGCTGGACGGCGGCATGGGCACCATGCTGCAAGCGGCGGGCCTCAAGCTGGGCGCAAGGCCGGAGGAACTGAATCTGACTGACCCGGCCCTGATCGAGAGCATCCATGCCCGCTATGCCGCGGCGGGCAGCCGTATCGTCAACGCCAATACCTTCGGCGCGTCGGCCCACAAGCTGGCGGGCAGCGGATATACGGTGGAACAGGTGATCGCCGCCGGCATCGGCTGCTGCAAGCGGGCCTGTGCGCCTTATGGCGCGCTGACCGCGCTGGACGTCGGCCCTTTGGGAGAATTGCTGGAACCCAGCGGAACGCTGGATTTTGAGGACGCGGTGAGCGAGTTTGCCCGCATCGTGCGCGCAGGTGTGGATGCAGGCGCAGACCTGATCTTTTTGGAGACCTTTACCGACCTGTACGAGCTGAAAGCTGCGCTGCTGGCCTGCAAAGAAAACAGCACGCTGCCTGTGCTGGCCAGCATGAGCTTTGAGGCCGGGGGCCGCACCTTTACGGGGTGCACGGTAGAAAGCTTTGCGGCCACGGCGCGGGGCCTGGGCGCAAACGCGCTGGGCATCAACTGTTCCCTTGGCCCCAAAGAGATCTATCCGATGGCGCAGCGTCTGGCGGCGGCAGTGCCGGGAGCGTATCCGGTGTTCATCAAGCCCAACGCAGGCCTGCCCCGTGCGGACGGCAGCGGCTATGATATCACGCCGCAGCTGTTCGCGATGCAGATGAAGCCCTACCGGGAGCTGCATCTGTTTGCGGCGGGCGGCTGCTGCGGCACCACGCCGGATTTTATCCGGCTTTTGAACAGCGTATTTGAAGGCTGCGCGCCGGGCCGTCCGGCCCACGCGATGCCCTCGGTGCTGTGCACCCCGGTGGACTGCGTGACAGTGGACGGCATCACGGTGGTGGGCGAGCGCATCAACCCCACCGGCAAAAAGCGGTTCCAGCAGGCGATCCGGGAAGGGGATATGAACTACATCCTGGGCCAGGCGGTCAGCCAGGCCGAAAGCGGTGCGGCAGTGCTGGATGTGAACGTGGGCGTGCCCGGCGTGGACGAGCCTGCGGTGATGGAGCGCACGGTCAAAGCGTTACAGAGCGTGGTCAGTCTGCCGCTCCAGCTGGATTCTTCCCATGCCGATGCACTGGAGCGGGGATTGCGGGTCTACAACGGCAAGCCCATCGTCAATTCAGTCAACGGCGAACAGGCGGTGCTGGATCGGGTCCTGCCGCTGTGCAAGAAATATGGCGCGGCCGTGGTGGGGCTGACGCTGGACGAGCACGGGATCCCCAGAACGGCTGCCGAGCGGGTGGCCATTGCCCGGCGCATCCGGGACGCGGCGCTGGCCGCGGGCATCCCGCAGGAGGATATCTACATCGACTGCCTGACCCTGACCGTCAGCGCCCAGCAGGAGGATGTGCCCGCCACGGTGCAGGCTCTGGCCGCCTGCAAGCGGGAGCTGGGCGTGCGCACCATTTTGGGTGTGTCCAACATCAGTTTTGGCCTGCCCTGCCGCCCCTATCTGAACACCGCGTTCCTGACCATGGCGATGGATGCCGGGCTGGATCTGGCCATCATGAACCCCGCCAGTGAGGAGATGATGGCGGCAGTGTATGCCTTCAACGTGCTGACGGGCCGCGATAAGCAGAGCACCGCTTACATTGCGCGCTATGCAGGCCGCACACTTGTTTCGGCGGCTGCACAGACGGCGGTCGTACGGGTTGCGGATGTGCCCGGCGCGGACGGCCCGTATGCTGCCCTGATGAAAGCAGTGGAACAGGGGCTGAAGGGCGAGGCCGCGGCCCATACCAAAGCTCTGCTGGCGGAAAAAGAACCGCTGGAGCTAGTGGACGAGGCACTGATCCCCGCGCTGGATGCCGTGGGCGCAAAGTACGAAAAAGGAACGCTCTTCCTGCCGCAGCTGCTGCAAGCGGCCAGCGCCGCCCAGAGCGCTTTTGAGGAGATCAAGACCGCCATTGCCCAAAAAGGCGGTGCGGGCGCGGCCAAAGGCCGGATCGTGCTGGCCACGGTCAAGGGCGATGTACACGACATCGGCAAGAACATCGTCCGGGTCATCCTGGAAAACTACGGCTTTGAGGTGATGGATCTGGGACGGGACGTTCCGCCCGAACAGGTGGTGCAAACGGTGCGCGACCATGATGTGCATCTGGTGGGCCTTTCCGCCCTGATGACCACCACCCTCAAAAGCATGGAACAGACTATCGCGGCTCTGCGCAAGGCAGGGCTGGACTGCAAGGTGATGGTGGGCGGCGCAGTGCTCACGCCGGAGTATGCGCAGAAGATCGGCGCGGACTACTATGCCCGGGATGCCAAACAAAGCGCCGATATCGCCAAGCAATTTTTTGCCGCCGGGGAATGATCCTGGCCTTTTTGCGGAGTTTGCAAATTGTTCAAAAAGCTCACAAAGAAACTCCATTTTTTGCCGGTATACTAAGGGTGCAGTCAGGGAGAGAGACCCGAACAAGTCCCCCTCCCATAAAGAATCCAGGCAGGCATTCTCCGGACAGATGTTCAAGGCACATCCGATGGGTTCCTTTCCTTCTTTCCCACTGTCCCCCATCTATGCGAGGCAATAGTCAGGATGGCGGACAGACTACCAATCCCCTCCAGACAGCCGCAAATGTTATGGAGTTACATAGATCGACAGGCAGCGCCGCTTTTCCTCCTTTCCTCGGCGCTGCCTGCTTTTTTGCGCAAAAACAGACGCCGCAGCATCCGGAAGCATCCGGCAGCTGCGGCGTTTTTTGTATGGAGCGGTCAGGAAACAGGACCTTTGCGGGCAATGCGGGGCGCCAGCCAGTCTGCCAGACGGGAGGAGGCCCAGCCCAGTGCCAGGCCCAGCAGCATGCCGCCCAGCACATCGGTGGGGAAGTGGACGTACAGATACAGCCGCGAAATGCCCATCACAGCCGCGAAGATCAGCGCCGGGATCCGCAGCCGGCTGTGCTGGGACCACAGCGCAGCGGCACACGCAAAGGAAGATGCCGTGTGCCCGGAAGGGAAGGAATGCCCATGGGGGCGCTCCACCAGCAGAGCAACGGCGGCGTTCAGATCACAGGGGCGGGGCCGTGCAAACAGGGGCTTGATCCCCCAGTTGCACAGCACCTGAAAGGAGATCAGAGCCAGCGCCATCGCAAGCCCGGCCCGGCGGGTCTTGGGAAAAGCCAGCATCACAAGGGCGGTCAGGATCCAGATCAGGCCGTGATCGCCCAGAACGCTCAGCGCAACGGCGAGCCGATCCAGCAGCGGGGTGTGGATGGTCTGGAACCAGTCCAGGATGACAGATTCGATGTTCAAAAGCGGATACCTCTTTTCGATGTATTGGGAAAAAGAAATGCCCGGCGTTGAACCGGGCTGCGCAGGAGACCAGCAGGATACCCTGCACAGAAAAGGTCAGCGGCAGTCGTGCAGCTTTGCACCGTCCAGCTTTGCGCTCAGCTCGTTCCACACGGCATCGGTCCCGCCGGGCAGCAGATACGCCTGGTTCTGTTTGACATACAGGTAGATGGCGCTGTGGGTGCGGTAAGCGCCCCACATCTCGCCCCAAGGGTACTGGTGGGTGGGAAAAGGCTTTTCCTGCTGGCCCGCCATCCACACATCCAGGCCTTCCGCGCCCAGCTCCAGCCGATAAAACGGTTTGGGGGTGCTCAGGCCCATGCGCTGGATCTGCACCTTGAGGTTGTGGAAAAAGGTCCAGAACCAGATGCCGGGAACGCCCAGCGCCACCACGGACAGCACAACGGCAAGCAGGGCGGCGCCTTCCCGCTTTCCGACCTGGGACGCGCAGATGCCCGCGAAAACCAGCAGGATCAACGCAAACACAGCCGGGCGCCGCCAGCGCTGCTGGTGGCGGAACAGATCGAATACGACAAAATCATGAAAGGATCTTTCATCCATCGTAACCAAAACGGGGATCGTTTGAGACATAAGGTGCATGCCCTCCTTTTTGGGCATAGTACCACATTTTTATCAAATAAACAAGTGCAAATCTTGCACTTATGCCGGGAATCGTGTAAAATAGACACCAATGGAAAACACAGGAAGCCGCGTTTTGGCGGCCGGCGCGGAGGAGGGAGCAGGCGTGCAGCAAAGGCGGCGGCAGAATACCTTGAAACAGCACATCAGCCTGTGCCTTGGGGCGGCGTTTCTGGCTCTGGTATTGCAGATCTGTCTCAATTTTTATCAATCCGGCATCGTTCTGGGAGAAATGGACCGGCAGATGGGCAATTTCAATGCCATCAGCAGCTTTCAGGGCGGAGTGGAGCGCAGCATCACCGCGCTGGAAGGCTACCGCTGGGAGTTTGGCGATACGGACGAGCTGCTGGACGAGCTGCATGAGGCGGCCTCTATCACAAACGCCTGGCTGTGGCGCATCGACAGCGAGATCGACCTGACCAGCGAGGAGCAGAACCTGCTGTATCAGGCGGTGGATGCGACCTATTCCAGCTATATGGCTCTGCTGGATCAGCTCAGGGCGCAGGTGGCTGCCGGGGAAGATGACGAGGCTTCCCGGCTGTATTACAGCAAGATAGCGCCCTGCGGCGGATATCTGCGCCAGTATACCCAGCAGCTGCTCAATCAGGCCATTGTGGATGCCAAAAGCAGCTATGTTGTGCTGTCTGCCCAGAGCAACCGCATCCGGATCATCCAAAGCGTCGTGACCGGGCTGTGCATCGTGCTGTGCTGGGTGGCTGCGCGGGAAGTGCTGCGCATGCTGACCCCGGTGCAGCAGATGATCACCGCTTCGCGCGCCATCAGCCGGGGCGCGTTCGATACGCCGGATATCCCCATCCCCGGCCAGACCGAGCTGGGCCAGTTGGCGGAAGCCTTCAACCGCATGAAGCACTCGATGGCCCAGCAGATGAATACCCTGCGGGAGAAAGGCGAGATCGAGCGGGAGCTGCACCGCCAGAAAACGCAGGCGCTGGAGCTTCAAAACCGCATGGAGCGCAGCCGCATGCAGCAGCTGCGCAGCCAGATCGACCCGCATTTCCTGTTCAATACCCTGAATGTGATCCTGCAGACCGCCGGGCAGGAAAAGGCCTACCGCACCCAGGCCCTGATCACCGCCCTGAGCCATCTGCTGCGCTACAGCCTGATGAGCAA
>JBJERU010000004.1:0-4114 GCA_051882415.1 Faecalibacterium sp.
CATAACAAACCAGAAGGGCGGTGTGGGCAAAAGCACCACCTGTGAGAATCTGGGCGTCGGTCTGGCCAGAGAGGGCAAGAAAGTTCTTCTGGTGGACACTGACCCGCAAGGGTCACTTACGATTAGCATGGGCTGGCAGCGCCCGGATGAACTGGACAGCACTCTGTCCACCCTCATGCAGAAAGCCATGAACGAACAGCCCATCCGACCCGGCGAGGGAATCCTCCACCATTCCGAAGGTGTGGATCTGATCCCGGCCAATATTGAGCTGGCTGGTTTGGAGGTAGCACTGGTCAACAGCATGAACCGCGAGAAAATGCTGAAACAGGTGCTGGAAAGCGCCCGGCGCGAATATGACTTTATCCTGCTGGACTGTATGCCCAGCCTTGGGATGCTGACGGTCAATGCCTTAGCTGCCGCAGACACAGCGCTCATTCCGGTACAGGCACAGTATCTGTCTGCCAAAGGTCTGGAACAGCTCTTACAGACGGTCCAGAAGGTGCGCCGGCAGATCAACCCGAAGCTGCGCATTGAGGGCATCCTGCTGACCATGACCGACAGCCGCACCAACTACGGCAGAGAGATCGACGCCCTGATACGTCAGGCTTACGGCAAGCGCATCAAGGTGTTCAATCAGAGTATTCCTCGTTCCGTCCGGGCGGCAGAAACCAGCGTAGCAGGCAAGAGTATCTTTCAGCATGACCCCAAAGGTAAGGTGGCAGAAGCCTATCAATCTCTTGCAAAGGAGGTGCTGGCCGATGCCGAAAAGCGGCTTAAACGTCAGTCTGAGCAGCTACGATGATATTTTTTCTTCGGAAGAAGCCCGTCAGGAGCAGCGGCGCGAACAGGTGCAGCAGATTCCCCTTGATCAGCTTTTTCCCTTCAAAGACCATCCGTTCAAGGTGCTGGACGATGAAGCCATGCAGCGCACGGTAGAAAGCGTAGCACAGTTTGGAGTTCTCGCGCCGCTTATTGCCCGGCCAAGGCCGGAGGGAGGATACGAGATCATCTCCGGCCACCGCCGTCAGCACGCCGCAGAGCTGGCCGGGCTGGAAACGCTGCCCGTCATTGTGCGCGAAATGGAGGATGATGCCGCAACGATTTTCATGGTCGATTCCAATTTGCAGCGTGAACACATCCTGCCCAGCGAACGGGCGTTCGCGTACAAAATGAAGCTGGATGCCCTAAAAAATCAAGGTGCTAGGTCAGATTTAACTTGTGGACAAATTGGCCACAAGTTTGCAAAAGCTAAAACGAGAGATATTATCGCTGAAGAATCAGGCGATAACTCTCGAAATGTACAACGCTATATCCGCCTGACCAACCTTATCCCGGAACTGCTTGATCTGGTTGACCAGAAGAAAATCTCGTTCAATCCCGCTGTGGAGCTGTCCTATCTGGACGCAGACCAACAGCGGGATTTTTTGGAGGCTATGAACGACACCCAGAATGCGCCCTCTCTTTCACAGGCCCAGCGCCTGAAAAAGCTGGCGCAGGAGGGGAGCTTTTCGTATGACGCCGCGTTCAATATCATGGGCGAGGCTAAAAAAGACGAGCAGGACAGGGTGGTCATCAAAAGCGATACGCTGAAAAAGTATTTTCCGCGCAGCTACACCCCCAGACAGATGGAGGAAACCATCCTCAAGCTGCTGGAACAATGGCAGAAAAAGCGCCAGCGCAGTCAGGAGCGCTGACGGAACAAAAACGCAGAGACCCGATTCGGGTCTTTTTATTTTGCAAAAATACGGAGGAAATGCCTATGAAAATGAACAACAAGACCGCACCCCACACCATCCGCGCCGACCGGATCAGCATTGATGTCAGCATCATTTCGCGTCTGGAGCACAGTCCAGACGCCGGTATGCCGGACAGCGGCGAGGTCTATCTGGCCGCCATCGCCCCGAATATGGAGCTGACCGTCATCACGCTGGACGAAGCGCCCCGCATCCTGCCCTGCTTCGATGAAGAAGATTCCTGTGAGGAGATCGGCGAGGAGCCGTTGCTGTTCAGCTATCACCCGGCGCAGACTCTCACGCTGGCAGGCAGGACCTATCTGACCGGCCCGGTCATCTTCTTCCGCGTGGACGAAAACGGCAAGACCGTTTCCCTGACGGTGGACGATATCTATTTGTTCCAGAAGTATCTGGAGACCCACAGCAGCACTCTGATGGCAGATGACCGCAAGCTGCCCTGCATCTGTCTGGACTGAGGTGCTGTATGCTGAGCTTTTTTATTGGCTTCGCATTCTTTGAGCTGGGCGTAATGTCTGGTTTTTTTGTGGCGGCACTGATGCGGGCGGCAAGGGCAGGTGAGGAAATTGCAGGAAGAAATCGAGCAGAGAACTGTCAACCTGATGATCTCGACTACCAAGCTGACCGCGCGAACCCTTCTCAACGCCGGAAGAAGCTATCTTCAGCAGCGTAAGACGGCTGCTTCGCAGGGACAGCAGAGCTTGAAAAGCCTGCTGCGCCAGAATCGCGGTGTGTCCAGCGTGGATATTGAGAAAACGGGAATACGGAATTTCAAAAAGTATGCCAACAAGTATGGCATCGACTACGCCATCCGCAAGGACAGTTCCGAAACGCCGCCCCGGTATCTGGTCTTTTTCAAGGCGCAGGATTCGGACGCGCTGAACGCGGCCTTTAAGGAGTATTCCGCTTCTTTGCTGAACAAATCGAAGCGTCCTTCTGTTCTGGAAAAGCTGCATGAGCTGGTACAGATCGCGGCAGAACTGCCCGGAAAGGTGCGCCGCAAGGAGCAGGAGCGCGGCCTATGAAACCCAAAAACCTTTCCAAGCTATTGGCGCTGTATCTCCCGTATTTTGTCGTGGGCCTGTTCGCCACCAATCTGGGCGAGGCGTGGCGGCTGGCCGAGGGCCGCGAGCTGGGCGAAACGATCCGGGCGCTGATGGGCACTCTGCCGCTGGCGCTTGCGAACCCTTTTCCCAGCTTTCACCCGCTGGACCTTCTGGTGGGCACCCTCTGCGGTGCAGGGCTGCGGATGGCAGTGTATCTGCGCGGCAAGAACGCCAAAAAGTACCGCCACGGCGTGGAGCACGGCTCTGCCCGGTGGGGCAATGCCAGGGATATCGAGCCATTCATGGCCGAGAAATTCGCGGACAACATCATCCTGACGAAAACGGAACGCCTGATGCTGTCCAACCGTCCGCCGGACCCGAAGAATGCGCGAAATAAAAATGTGCTGATCGTGGGCGGTTCCGGCAGCGGCAAGACACGGTTCTGGCTAAAACCGAATCTTCTGCAAATGCACAGCTCCTATGTGGTCACAGCCCCAAAAGGCAGCATCGTGGTAGAGTGCGGGAACGCCCTGCTGAAAAACGGATACAGGGTGAAGATTTTCAACACCATCAACTTCAAAAAGTCGATGCGGTATAACCCCTTCGCCTACCTGAATAGCGAGAAGGACATCCTGAAGCTGGTCACGACCCTGATGACCAACACCAAAGGCGAAGGGTCGGGAGGCGACCCTTTCTGGGAGAAATCGGAAAAACTGCTGTACACCGCGCTGATTGCGTATCTGCACTACGAAGCCCCGGCAGAGGAGCAGAATTTTGCTACCCTGCTGGAACTGCTCAACGCCATGGAAGTCCGTGAGGACGATGAGGAATATCAGAACCCAGTGGATCTGCTGTTTGAGGAGTTGGGAAAGAAAAAGCCCCATTCCTTTGCCGTCCGGCAGTACAAGCTGTTCAAGCTGGCAGCGGGCAAAACCGCCAAGAGCATCCTCATTTCCTGCGGTGCCCGGCTGGCCCCTTTCGACATCCAGGAAGTTCGGGATGTGACCATGTACGATGAATTGCAGTTGGACACGCTGGGCGACCGCAAAACGGCGCTGTTCCTCATCATGTCGGACACGGACAGCACCTTCAATTTCCTGATCTCGATGATCTACACCCAGCTTTTCAATCTGCTGTGCGACAAGGCGGATGACGTATACGGCGGCAAGCTGCCCATCCATGTGCGCTGCCTTATCGACGAGTGTGCCAACATCGGACAGATCCCCAATCTGGAAAAGCTGGTGGCCACCATCCGCAGCCGCGAGATCTCCGCCTGTCTGGTATTGCAGGCCCGCAGCCAGCTCAAGGCCATCTACA
>JBJERU010000005.1:0-21905 GCA_051882415.1 Faecalibacterium sp.
GCGGGCGGGCTGGGCTGCGACAAAGCGGACACCAGCCACCTGCTGCTGGTGCTGTTGCAGGAGGATCACGGCCCGGCCGCCCGTTTTCTGGCCGGAAAAAACATCTCCGAGCTGGCCGTGCGGCGGCAGATCGCAGAAAACCGCTGCGGCCCCGCCCAGCGGCTGGATCGCAGCGCCATTGCCCCGGATCTGAAGCGGGCAATGGACTATGCCCTGATCGGGGCGCAAAATGCCCGTGTCTCCCGCGCGGAACCGGAGCACCTGCTCTGCGCCATGCTGGAGGATGGAGAGTGTGCCGCCGGTGTCATGCTTGCCTCGATGGGATTGCAGCTGAACGATGCCGTGCGGGAATGCCGCCAGCTTTCCGGGCAGTTCATCCTTCCGGTACAGCCGCGGGTATCTGCCAGCATGCCCCGCGGCAGCCGTGCCAGCGACAAATACTGCCGCGACCTGACCCGCCGCGCGATGGACGGTGAGCTGGATCCCGTATTCTGCCGGGACAGAGAGCTGGACCGCATGGTGGAGATCCTCTGCCGCCGACAGAAAAATAACCCCTGTCTGGTGGGAGAGCCGGGCGTAGGAAAAACAGCTCTGGCCGAAGGCCTGGCCCAGCGCATCGCCGAAAACCGGGTTCCCCGCGCATTGCAGGGGCGGCGGCTGCTGGCGCTGGACATGGCCAGCCTTGTGGCGGGCACCAAGTACCGGGGCGATTTTGAGGAGCGGTTCAAGAATCTGCTGGAAGAGCTGGTGCGGGACGGCACGGCCATCCTGTTTGTGGACGAGTTCCACACCATCGTGGGGGCAGGTGCGGCGGAAGGAGCCATTGACGCAGCCAGCATCCTGAAGCCTGTTTTGGCCCGCGGAGAATTGCAGTTGATCGGCGCGACCACAAACGAGGAATTCCGCACCCATATCCAGAAAGACGCAGCGCTGGAACGCCGGTTTGGACGCGTCCAGATCGAAGAGCCTTCCCCGGAACAGGCGATCTCCATTCTGGAAGGATTGGCACCTCGGTACGAGCGTTACCACGGCGTGACCCTTCCGCCCGAAACGCTCCGGTCTGCCGTAGATCTTTCGGTGCGGTATCTGCCGGGGCGCTGCTTGCCGGACAAGGCCATCGACCTGGTGGACGAAGCCTGTGCCGCCGCCCGCATCCGCGCCGAGGCCGAGGGGACAGCCTCCCCTGCCCTGACGCCGGATCAGATCGCCCATGTGGTGGCACAGGCCAGCGGCGTGCCTGCCGAGCGTGTGGGCGAACAGGAACGGGAGCGTCTTGCCCGGCTGGAACAGCGGCTGAATCACGAGATCGTGGGCCAGCAGCGGGCTGTGGCTGCCGCAGCCGGAGCCATCCGGCGCAGCCGCACCGGGCTGGGCGAACCCGGGCGGCCCATTGGAGCACTGCTGTTTCTGGGGCCGACCGGGGTGGGCAAAACTGCGCTGGCCAAAGCACTGGCGGCCAGCTGGTTCGGCAGCGAAAAGGCTCTTATCAAATTTGATATGTCCGAATATCAGGAGCAGCACACCGCTGCCCGGCTTTTGGGCGCACCGCCGGGCTATCTGGGCCATGACGAGGGCGGTCAGCTGACCGAAGCGGTGCGCCGCCGCCCCTACAGCGTCGTGCTGTTCGATGAGATCGAAAAGGCTCATCCCGACATCCAGAACATCCTGCTGCAGATCCTGGAGGACGGCCAGCTGACCGACGCGATGGGCCGTCGGGCGGATTTTCGCAACACCATCGTGCTGCTGACCTCCAACCTAGGGGCACGCTTTCTGGCCGGACAAAGCGCGCCGGTGGGTTTTGCCGTCAGCAGCGAAGCCGCCTTTGAAAAGCAGTCCGCACTGGCGGTGGAAGAAGCAAAAAAATGGTTCCGCCCCGAATTGGTGGGACGTCTGGACGACATCATTGTGTTCCGGCCTTTGGGGGACGACAGCCTTTGTGCCATTGCGGAAAAGCTTTTGGATCAGCTGGAAGCCCGCGCCGCCCGCAGCGGATATACTTTGACCCACACCGCCCGCCTTGGCCCGGCGTTGGCCGCCAAAGCCCGCTCTCCTTATGGTGCGCGGGAGCTGCGGCGGCAGGTAGACCGGGCCGTGGAGCAGGCGCTGGCCGACCAGATCGCCTGCGGCGCTGCACACGCGGGCCAGCACTGGACGGCCGACTGTACCGCCGACGGCGCAGTGACCCTCTGCCAGACCGACCCCGCTCCAGTCTGAACGGCATACAAAAAAGCCGCAGCCCTTTGGAACCTTTGTTCCGGGGCTGCGGCTTTTCAGCGCAGAAACAGGATCACAGCTCGGCCAGAGCCTTGCGCAGGTTGCCCGCGATCTGATCCGGGCAGCTGGTGGGACGGGGACCGCAGGTGGTGCCCTCCATGCGGGCAATGGCGTCCTCCGCCTTCATGCCCTGAAGCAGCTTGCAGATGCCTTTCAGATTGCCGTTGCAGCCGCCGACCACCTCGATGGAGCCAATGGTGTGATCCTCATTCAGGGTGATCTTGGTCATCTTGGAGCAGGTGCCGTGGTTGGGGTAAGCAAAACTTTTGCTCATGATTTCTTTCCTTTCTTTTTTGATTCCTAAGAAGCTGTTTCCAGCCTTGCTGGGGGCAGACTCAGAGAACGCCGCCATGACGCTGGCGGGCCAGCTCGGTCAGGCGGGCGATCTGGTCGTCCACCGTGGTACAGGTCCCTACCGGATGCGGGTGGGCGGAATTTGCGCCGTGAAAATCCGTACCGCCGGTGCGGATCAGGCCATACGTTTCGCACAAGGCAATGCACTCGGCTTTGTCTGCCGGGCTGTTGCGCGGATGATCCACCTCGATACCATCCAGCTGTCCTTCCGCCACAAGCTGGCGCAGCAGCGGCATGCTTTTGTAAACGGTAGGATGGGCCAGCACCACCACCGCGTGGGCGGCATGGGCCGTTTCCAGAACTTCCCGCACCGAAGGATACCGTACCTGATGCAGCACCGTGCCGCGCGGCTCCCAGCCAAACAGCTGGTGGTAGAGTTCTCCATAAACAGCGTCGCACAGGCCCAGCTCGTGCAGCGCCTGCATGATGCCGCTTTTAAAGATCACCCCGCCGTCCCGGGAATATTCCAGCGCCTGGTCTGCGGTGAATTGAGGATACATCGCCTCCAGCTCCCGGATGCTCTGCATGCCGCAGGCGTTGCGGCGCTCACGCAGCAGATCACAGTGGGCTTTCAGGGCCGGGCTGTCCGGGTCGGGCCAGTAGCACAGGATATGGACCCGGTGGCGGTGCTCATGGTCGTAACCGGTCAGCTCGGTGGCCGGGATCAGGCGCACGCCGTCCTGGGTGGGATGCTCATAGCCATAGCGGACGCTGAGCAGGGTGTCGTGATCGGAAAGAGCCATCGTATCCAGTCCCGCCCGAGCCGCCATCAAAGGCAGGCGGGAGATCGGCGTGGAGCCATCCGAACAGGTAGAGTGATTGTGAAGATCGCCTGGCATCGTTTTCTATTCCTCCGGCAAAAGCGCCCAGCCGAAAACCCGGCCGGACGCTCCTTGCGCATTGCGATGGAGAGCGCTGCGCAGCACGCAGAACTCAGTGCTTGTAGAAGTTGATCAGGCAGCCATCTGCCAGAATGCGGCGCTCGTCTGCCGTAAGCGGGGCCATATACAGCTCAAATTCCTTTGGCTGGCTGCCCAGAACATATGCCTTGATGTGCTGCAAATCGCCCTTGAGCGCCTCGCGGACGTTGGGGATCAGAATATAATCCCCCAGACCAAAGGGAGTAGCACCGGCCAGCTGCAGTGGCAGCATGCCCCAGTTGATCAGGTTGGAGCGATAGCGCTTGGTGGCATACTCGGTAACGATGTTGGCCCCTGCACCCAGCACACGCTGGCAGCTGGCCGCCTGCTCACGGGCAGAGCCATCGCCGGGTTTGACCGCAAAGATCGTGGAGGCGATCTGCACATCTGCCCAGGTCATATTTTCACAGCCGGGCACAGCCTGTACCTTGGCCAGCAGTGCTTCCTCCCCTGCCCCGGCGCGGCGGGCGTTCTCTTCGGCCTGCACAGCCTTGGCGCGGCCTACATAGGCCGGATCCTTACGGCTGAGGGTGAACTCCGCCAGACCCAGAGGGTTGGAGCGGTAAGAGCTGGTTTCTCCGGAGGGGATCAGCTCATCCGTGGTCGTAACAGGGTCGGTGATATAGGAGGCCACCTTTAACAGAAGATTGTCGCCCAGCGGCGCGATCTCCGGCCAGTCCTTGATGTTGGGGCCAAGCTTGAGCAGCGCATCATAATCGCCATTGCCAAAGCCCTGATACACACGGGTGTTATAGCTGGATGCATCAAATCCATATTCCGGCACGGTGGGATCGTAATCCATTTCGGTCGCCGGGGTCAGGATGCCGCCGTTGGCGGTGGTGGCCGCAATGCTGCGGGCATCCATCAAAGCCACGCCTGCCAGCTGACCGCTGCCGGGCTTGGAACCCTCGCGGCTGGGGAAGTTGCGGGTGGTATGACGGATGGACAGCGCGCCATTGGCAGGCACATCGCCCGCGCCAAAGCAGGGGCCGCAGAATGCGGTGCGGATGGTCGCACCTGCCGCCATCAGCTCGGACAGCACACCGGTGCGGGCCAGCTCCATCATAATGGGCTGGCTGCCGGGGTAAACGCTGAGGGCATAGTCTCCATTGCCGCCGGTGCGTCCCTTGAGGATCGACGCTGCCTCATAGATGCTGTCGAACAGACCGCCCGCGCAGCCCGCGATGACGCCCTGATCCACACGCAGCCGACCGTTTTCGATCTTGCTGCACAGATCCAGCGCCACATCCTTGCGGCCCACCAGCGTCTGCACATTCTGCTCGCAGGCATGGAGGATCTCCTCCAGATTCGCGTTCAGCTCCTCGATGGTAAACGCGTTGGACGGATGCATCGGCAGGGCGATCATGGGACGGATGGCGGACAGATCCACCGTTACCACGCCGTCGTAATAGGCCAGATCCGCCGGTGCCAGGGGCTTGTAGTCCGTGCCCCGGCCATGAGCCGCCAGGAACTTATGGGTCGTTTCATCGGTTTCCCAGATGGAGGACAGGCAGGTGGTCTCGGTGGTCATCGCATCGATCGCGTTGCGGGTGTCCTGGCGCAGGGATGCAATGCCGGGGCCGACAAACTCCATGACCTTATTCTTGACATAGCCGCTCTGGAACAGCTTGCCCACCAGAGCAATGGCCACATCGTGGGGGCCGCAGCCTGCGGGCAGAGCGCCGGTCAGGTAGATGGCCACCACGCCGGGGCGGGCCACGTCATAGGTGCGGCCAAGCAGCTGCTTGGCCAGCTCGCCGCCGCCTTCGCCGATGGCCATCGTGCCCAGCGCGCCATAGCGGGTGTGGCTGTCCGAGCCAAGGATCATCTTGCCGCAGCCCGCAAACATCTCGCGCATATACTGGTGGATGACCGCCAGATGCGGGGGAACAAAGATACCGCCGTACTTCTTGGCCGCGGACAGGCCGAAACGATGGTCATCCTCGTTGATGGTGCCGCCCACCGCGCACAGGCTGTTGTGGCAGTTTGTGAGCACATACGGGATGGGGAACTTTTCCAGACCGGACGCACGCGCCGTCTGAATGATGCCCACAAAAGTGATGTCATGGCTGGCCATGGCGTCAAATTTGATCTTCAGGTTGTTTTCGTCCCCGCTGGTATTATGAGATTGCAAAATACCCCATGCGATAGTGCCCTTTTTGGCGTTTTCCACCGCTGCGGCGTCAAAGCCCTGGGCTGCCAGGGCCGCGGGCGCATTTCCGTCCGCCGGAACCCACTGGCCGTGTGCATAATATGCACCGGATGTGCTGCACTGGATCATATCCAACATTTCCAATCGCCTCTCTTTACAGATTCTGGCCTGCCTTCAAAACAGCAGGTACTTTCCCTCCCGGATGCCGGCCTCAAAAGATGCCGCATCCGCTATGGGGATAGTATACCATGAAACGGCAGAAAGAAAAAGCACTTTTTTCAGCTAAAGCGCGCACCGCCCGGATTTGGCATCTTATTTGGGAGCCAATGGGCCCTCTCCTGGGCGCATTTGCGCTGAAAATCCCAAAATGAAAAGCGGCAGAACGTGTCAAAGATTCACGTTCTGCCGCAAATTATGGAGCAGGATACGGGACTCGAACCCGCCGCCTACTGCTTGGGAAGCAGCCGCTCTACCGGATGAGCTAACCCTGCAGGTGTGCCATTATTGTAGCAGTTCTGCCCGGATTTGTCAACTGCATTTTCTGCGCAAAGAATGTCGGCTGTGCTCCCGGGCCGAAAAAAGCCGTTGCATTTTGCCCCCGGCGCTTTATAATAGAAACAGTACCGCCCCCATCTGGCGGACAGAAAGGAACCATCATGATCTTTGTTCCCCTGCTGCACTATTTCCAATGCAAAAACAACTACAGCGGCAATGAGGACGGCATGCGATACCGTCTGACACCGGGCAAGCGCACGGTTTCCGGGCTGGACGGGACAGAAAAAGAGGAAAGCATCCTCACGGCTGATGTCTGGCCCGATCCATGGACGCTGGAATATACCGACCCGGCCCTGCGGATGCAGGCAGTTTTTCCCTTGAGCACCGAGGGCCTGAACGAGGCCGCACAGTGGCTGCGCGAAAGTTATAATGCCGCGCCGGAAAAGTGGAAAAACTGCCCTTCCATGCTGGACAGCGATCCCTGGGTCCCGCTCCCCGCAGAAGATGCCCCGCATACCTGAGGGCAGACCGAACTATCCAGAGCAGTGCCGTGCAGACTGCACAGCGCTGCTTTATTCAATGAGGGATTCCATGATCTACAGATTAAAACCGATCCAGGGAGACACCCTTGCGGTGCCGCAGCTTGTTTTTTCCAAACTCGGCATTGCAGAAGAATACAGCGTGCGGGTCGCGCTGTATGTGCTGGCCACTGGCATCACCGACCCGGACAAGCTCTGCGCAGACCTCAAGCTGCGCAGCCGTATCAGCGCCGAGAGCGCCCTGTCTTTTTGGGCAGGCGCGGGCCTGCTGGAACGTTACGATGAAAATGCTGCCCCTGCGCAGGAACCCAGTGCTCCCGCGCCCATGACCTGGGCCGAAATTGCGGCCGCAAGCCGCACCGACCCTATGATCTCCAGCCTGATCGACTGTGCCCAGACCGGCTTTGCACGCCCGCTGAGCCACAGCGAAATGGAAAAGCTGGTCAATCTTTACATCCAGGACGGATTTGCCCCGGAAACGGTGATGCTTTGTCTGGCCTATGTTTCCAGCAAAGGCAAGCGCACGATGGGCGCAGTGATGCATGAGCTGAAAGTCTGGCGGGCCGAAGGCGTGGAGAGCGGCGAACAGGCGGACGAGCATCTGAAACTGCTGGCCTTGCGGGAAACGCGGGAGCAGTACGTTGCAGCTCTGCTGGGCATCGGTACGGACGCGCTTACGCTGGGCGGGCGCAAAGCCATCGCTAGGTGGTATGAGGTCTATGGCTACGACGATGCCATGGTGCAGGAAGCCGCGGTTCAGGCCGGGCCAAAGAAGGATCTCTGGTATTGGAACAGCATCCTGAAAACCTGGAACGCCAAGGGCCTGCGCAGCGTCCATGACGTGCGCGGCCCGGCCCCTTTCGCAGGCGCGGGACGCAATATCCGGGTGGATCGCGAAACGCCCAGCGGCAACGATTTCCTCAAAAATGCCGGACGCCGCCGCCCGCTGAAAAAGAAAACAGATGATCCCGCCCAGTAAGGAGGCCCTATGCGAACCAAAAATGAACTCTATCAGGCTGCGCAGCGCATCGTGCAGGCACGGCGGCAAACTGCCCGTGTTCGGGCAGAGGATGCCCGCGCCGAAGCAGAAGCCGCCATCCCCGCTCTTCGCCATGCAGAAGAAGAGGTTCGGGTGCGCGGCATCCGCTGCGCACTGGCTGGGGCTTCGGGCAAAAATCGCGCCGAAGCCGCCGCAGCGCTGGCCCAGGCAAAGCAGCGCCTGACCGCTTTGCTGGCCGAAAGCGGACGCCCGGCAAACGCGCTGGAACCGAAATACACCTGCAAGCTCTGCCAGGATACCGGTGTGGCCGAAGGGCACACCTGCGCGTGCGTCCGCCGGGAGATGCAGCGGCTGCGGCGGGAAGAGATCGAAGCGCTTTCCAGCCTGTCGGTGTCCAGCTTCGATACCCTGAGACCGGATTACTATCCCAACCGGATCGACCCGCAGCAGGGCTATAATATCCGCGTCCATATGACCGAATGCCTGCAGGATCTGCGCGATTACGCGCAGGACTTCTCTCCTGTCGGCTGCGAAAGCCTGATGCTTATCGGCAATGCCGGGCTGGGCAAGACCCATGCCGCTCTTGCCGTGGCGGGCCTTGTGCTGGAACGGGGATATGATGTGATCTATGTGTCCAGCCCTGACTTTTTTGCAAAGATCGAAGCTTTGCATTTCAGCCCCGACCCCGCAGGCGAAGAGGAGACTCTGCTGCGCACGGCATCATCGGCAGATCTGCTGATCCTGGATGACCTGGGTACAGAATTCAACTCTCCGTTCCTCATCACGACCCTGTACAGCCTCTTGAATAACCGCCTGGGTGCAAAGCTGCCTACCATCGTCACCACCAACATCACCGATGGCGCTTTGCTGGAAAAGCTCTATACAGAAAAGATCTCCAGCCGCCTCTCCTCTTTTGTCCCCCTTCTGTTTTTGGGCGAGGATATTCGGGCGCTCAAGGCTGCAACGTAAGAATTTGACCCAAAGCGCATACAGATTTTTCTTGCTGTATGTGCTTTTTTGTTTTGTTCCTTTTTGAAAAAAGGAACCGAAAAACTTTTTTCTCGCAAAATGCTTTGCATTTTGCATCCAATGCCTGGGTTTTATGGACAGTTGGGCGGCAAAACCTTTGCGCACTCCCGTGCGCGATGGCTGCGCCACAGAAGCGATTCTATGCTTATAAAAAGGTAGCCCGCGCGTATGCGCGGGCCGATTGAAAAGTTTTTGCCCCGCTTTTTTCAAAAAGCGGGAAAAATCCGGCAGGAAAAAGCACCAACATCAAAACTCCAATACCGGGCTTACCTCATTGCGGCGCTGCGCCTGCACGATGCAGTCCTTATCCGGCACCACATCGGCAGCGCCCAGAGTGCTGAACACCGTTTGCAGGGCACACAGCGGCGTGTTGTTCTCCTGAGACAGGTGACACAGCGCAAAGCGCTTACAGCCCTCCTGGATAAGCTCCAGCAGCTTTGCGCTGCACTCATCGTTGGACAGATGTCCCCGTGCGGACTCGATACGCGCCCGCAGATAATAGGGATACGGCCCGGTACGAAGCATGTGTGGGTCATAATTGCTTTCCAGCGCCACCAGATCACAGCCTGCCAGCGCTTCATGTACTGCGGGGGTCAAAGTGCCCAGATCGGTAGCGATGCTCATCGTCTTACCATCCGGCGTATGGATCCGATAGCCCACGCAGGGCACATCGTGGCTGGTGGGAAAGGCACAGACCCCAAAATCTCCGATATCCTCTTCCCTGCCCGGCGCAAGATCGTTCAGTGCACAGCTTGCGGGCACGATCCCATTTGCATCCAGAAACGCCAGCGTCTGCGCCGAACCATAGACCGGCAGCGGATACTTTTTCAAAAACGTAGAAAGACCTTTGACGTGGTCGCTGTGTTCATGGGTGATCAGGATGCCGTCACAATCGCTGACCGCAAGGCCCAGTTCTTTCAGGCCGGCCGACGTAGTGCGCACGCCTTTGCCCATATCCACCAGCAGGTAACGTGTACCGCAGCGCACCAGGCTGCAATTGCCCGATGAGCCGGAATAAAGGGATATAAATTCTGCCATGCGTGCGGCCCTCCCTGTCCGCCAAAAAAGAGCCGCATCCAGCGATGCAGCTCCTGTTTTTGTTTGTTTCTGCGGGTATCAGAGCGCCTGTTCCAGTGCTGCGGGCATACGATCCACCTTGCGGATCTCTGCGCCCAGACCCTGCAGCTTTTCTACGATGCTCTCATAACCGCGCTCGATGTGGCCGATCTCCTCGATCTCGCTGGTACCGTTTGCTATCAGCGCTGCCACCACCATCGCCGCGCCTGCGCGCAGGTCGCTGGCGCGCAGCGGGGCCGGGCTGAGCTTTTCCACCCCTTCAAACACGGCCACCTGTCCATCCACCTGCACATTTGCGCCCATCTTGCGCAGCTCGTCCACATAGCGGAAGCGGTTGTCCCACACGCCTTCCGTCACCGTGCTGGTGCCCTTGGCCACGCTGAGCAGAACGCCCATCAATGGCTGCATATCGGTGGGGAAACCGGGATGCGGCATCGTATTGATCTTCAGGGGCAGGATCGGCCCGGTACGGCTTACCCGCACCGAATCGTCAAATTCTTCCACCTGTGCACCCGCACGGCGCAGCTTGGCGGTGATGGGTTCCAGGTGCTTGGGGGTAACGTTCTTTACCAGAACATCGCCGCCTGTGGCTGCTGCGGCCACCATGTAGCTGCCCGCCTCGATCTGATCCGGGATAATGCTGTAGCTGCATCCGTGCATCTTTTCCACGCCGCGCACCTTGATCACATCGGTGCCTGCGCCGCGCACGTCCGCGCCGCACATATTCAGGAAGTTGGCCAAATCGACCACATGGGGTTCCTTGGCACAGTTTTCCAGCACAGTCTGGCCCTTGGCCATCACTGCCGAGAGCATGCCATTCATCGTGGCGCCCACGCTCACCTTGTCAAAGAAGATGCGCGCGCCGTTCAGCTCCTTGGCGCGAACCGTGATCATCCCATAATCCACGCTGTCCTCTGCACCCAGGGCGCTGAACACCTTCAGATGCTGGTCGATGGGGCGGGGGCCAAGATTGCACCCGCCGGGCATAGCCACCTGCGCTTTGCCAAAACGGGACAGCAGCGCGCCCAGAAAATAATAGCTGGCCCGCATCTGTCGCGACAGATCGTCCGGGACGTTGCTGCTCTTGAGATGGCTGGTGTCGATCTCATAGGTGTTTTTATTCAGCATCCGGATCCGGGCGCCCAACACGCTGAGAATATTGAGGCTGACCGAAACATCGCTGATATTGGGCAGATTTTCGATCACACACACATCCGCCGCCAGAATGGTGGCCGGCAGGATGCCCACCGCCGCGTTTTTTGCGCCGGAGATCGTGACCTCGCCGTGCAGAGGCTTGCCGCCCGTAATAATAAATTTTTCCACTATTATGCTCTCCTCACAAGGGGCCTGCGGGATCGCCGGCCCGAAAGGGTCCAAGAGATTCCCATTTCCAACAGTTCTGTATCTGCCCTTTGGCAAAAGTGTCTAAAGCCCGGGCGGTACACAGCTCTCTTTATTATACACAACTTGCATCAAAATGCAAAGGGTGGCACAATTGCGGCGGATTATTTTCTGTTTTGCCCAGATTCTACGCAATTATTCAAAAAAATTATCTCTATTTATAGGATTTTTCCATGCTTTTCCTCACCAGATGCGATCCTCGCTGCGGGCTTCCTTGATCCAGCCCAGCTGATAGGCCGCCACCAGCTGCTTCAGATCATGCACCCGCTCACGCAGCGCTTCGCCTTCGTCCGTCTGCTCCACCAGGATACGCTGGTTCTCGGTTTCCACAATGTTGGTGCGGGATACGATATCGATGTTCTCGTTCACCGCCTTCTCCGCGCTGACAAACGGCTGGTGGGTGCGCAAAGACATGCTGCGGCTGGAATACACCAGCGTATACCCCGCGATGCCGGTTTTTTCATGATAGGCGCGGCAGAAGCCGCCATCGATCACTACCAGCCGTCCGCCGCCCTTGATGGGGCTTTCGCCGTTTTTCTCCCGCACAGGCACATGTCCATTGACGATATGGCAGGTGCCCGGCAGACCAAACTCGGACAGGATGCGCCGGCAGGCGGCCTCCTCGTTGTACCATGTATAATAGGGGTCTTTGTACTCTGTATGCGTAGAAGTATCTTCAATGTACAGGCGCTCAAAAACGGTGTTTGCGCTGCGGCCATACAGCGGCGAAAGCTTGCCGCACCACAGGTACCACAAAAAGTCCTGGCCGCTCTGCCGGGCAGCAGTGCCCTCCGGAGCATAGTATCCCCGGCGGGCGCGCTCATCACAGTAGTCCATCAGCGCGCGGCCAGAGTAGCTGCGGCCTTCAAAGCGCTCCACCGCAAAGGTGCCCTTGCGGGTCATGGGCACCACGCCGTGGTACAGCAGGTTTCCGTTTTCAATGTGATAAACGCTGCCCTTGGCATACAGGAATTCGATTTGCTGCTGCAATTTTTCGCTCTGGCGGAAAGACTGCACCAGCTTGTCCAGCACCAGCCGCTCATCTGCGTTCAGCGCCGCCGGGCAGCTGGGATCTACCGTTGGGAAAGAAGTATCCCGCAGCGGATAATCCTTGTCCCCAATGCGCACCGTGCCCTTTGCATAGTCGATCCGGCGCAGGAAGTCCCGCTCCTCCATCTTGAAGTCCGGGTTGCGGTCGATCACCTCACACTCCAGCTTGAGCATGATAATGGTGATAGCCTTGTGCATCACCGCACAGCGGTGCAGCATGCCCTGCGTATACGGGCCGCGCTCGGTATCCGTGTGAGGCATCCAGATAGACAGATCATCTGCGCCGTAATACTGCTCTGCCATCCGCTGCAAATGCCGCAGATTGATGCCGTAGCAGTCCTCTAACATGCTATGGTTATGGTAGGACAGCGTGGTCTTGAGCACCGTGCAGATGCACAGCGGGCTGCCGGAGGCTGCGCCCATCCATACCACGTCGTGGTTGCCCCACTGGATGTCCACATTATGGTGGCGCATCAGCAGATCCAGGATGATCTCCGGATGGGGGCCGCGGTCAAACAGATCGCCTACGATGTGGAGCTTGTCCACCGCCAGGCGCTTGATCAGCTCGCACAGGCGCACAATGAACTTGTCCGCGCGGCCATTCTCAATGATGCTGCCAACGATCTGGCCATAATACAGATCCTTGTCGTGATCCTCGAAATGGGCGTGCAGAAGCTCGTCCAGGATATACCCGCAGCTTTGGGGCAGACAGTGGCGCACATGCTCGCGGGTGTGCTTGGAGGACACCAGACGGCAGATGTCGATCAGGCGAAGCAGCGTTTCGGTGTACCACTGCTCCAGCGCTTCCTCATCCGGCTGGCGATCCTTGAGCTGGGGAAGTTTTTCGTGGGGGTAATAGATCAGGGTCGCAAGCTCGGCCCGTTCCGGCTCGGGGATCTTGTCCCCCAGAACGATATCCACCTTTTCCCGGATGACACCCGAGGCGGAGTTCAGGATATGGACAAAAGCTTCGTTTTCGCCGTGAAGGTCGCTCATAAAATGCTCGGTGCCCTTGGGCAGCTTGAGCAGCGCCTGCGTGCTGATGATCTCGCTGGCCGCAGCCGCCTGCGAAGGGTAATCCCGGGCCAAAAGGGTCAAATATTTGAGATTGTCGCGGATTTCATCGATTTCCGTGCGCATAGATCCTCCTGTAAACCGGCCCCTTTGGGGCCAGGTATATTTTTTAAATTATTTTTTCCTTAGTATATCACGACTGAAAGAAAAAATGGTATAATCTCTGATAGCTTTTCTACCAAAACTTTTGCAAAGGACTTTGGACAGTATGCCGAAACTAGATCTGATCACTCCGCCCGAACACTGCGCTCTCTGCCCCCGGCGCTGCGGTGCGGATCGCTCCGCCGGAAAAACCGGCTTTTGTGGTGCGGGCGGAACGCTGAAAGCTGCCCGCGCTGCTCTGCACTTCTGGGAAGAACCCTGCATCAGCGGCACCCGCGGCAGCGGAACGGTGTTTTTCTCCGGGTGCACCCTGAAATGCTGTTTTTGTCAGAACTATCCCATCAGCGCCGAAGGGCTGGGCAAAGAGATCCCGATCCAGCGGCTGGCGGAAATTTTTCTGGACTTGCAGGCACAGGGCGCCCACAACATCAATCTGGTGACGCCTGGCCAGTGGCGGCCCTGGATCATTGCTGCATTGGACATCGCACGGGCACAGGGACTGCGTCTGCCCATCGTGTGCAACACCGGCGGCTATGAAACGCTGGAAAGCGTAGCTGCCTGGGCAGGCTATGTGGACATCTGGCTGGCGGATCTGAAATATGTCAGCGCTGCTCTCTCCGCCGAGCTTTCCGCCGCGCCGGATTATTTCCTCACGGCAAAGAGCGCCATTGAAGCGATGATGGCCCAGACCGGACGCCCCGTTTACGATGCCGAAGGTCTGATGCGGCGGGGCGTGATCATCCGGCATCTTGCTTTGCCCGGCCACGTGGACGACAGCCTTGCAGTGCTGGATCAGCTTGCCGCCTGGAACGATGCTGCTCCGGGCTGCTTTGTGCCCAGCATCATGAGCCAGTATACACCTTTTTATAAAGCTGCGGAACACGGCATCGGGCGGCGTATCACCACCTACGAATATCGGCAGGTGGTGAATTATGCGGTGGATCGCGGATTGGCAGCCGGTTACATGCAGCAAAAAAGCAGCGCACGAGAGGAATATACCCCGGATTTCGACCTGACAGGGATGTAAATTTGGCAAATTACACGAAAAAGTTGCCGGATTTTCTCCAGGATTTCAAATGGATTGCTTGAAATCCTGGCCAAGAACCACTATAATGGATACAACGGAGTGTTTCGACACGGACACTTCATTTTGAACCGTGCAGGCTTTGCCGCCCGGCACAAGCAATGGTCGGGGCTGGTTTGCCCTTTCTGCACGACCTTAGGAGGAGCATTATGGAACATTTCAACCCCATTCTTGGCAGCGAGACCAACGGGCAAAAATTCATCACCTGCGGCGAGATCATGCTCCGTCTGACCCCGCCGAACTACGAAAAGATCCGCATGGCATCCAGCTTTGAAGCCAGCTATGGCGGCAGCGAAGCCAACATTGCACTGGCTCTGGCCAACCTTGGCGTGGACAGCACCTTCTTCAGCGTTGTGCCCAACAACAGTCTGGGCAAGAGCGCAGTGCGCTGGCTGCGTTCCAACGATGTACATTGCACCCCCATGATCTTGTCCACCCCCGCCGAGACCCCCAGCCACCGCCTGGGCACCTACTATCTGGAGACCGGCTACGGCATCCGTGCTTCCAAAGTCACCTATGACCGCAAGCACAGTGCCATCACCGAGTACGATTTCTCCCAGCTGGATCTGGACGCCCTGCTGGACGGTTTTGACTGGCTGCATCTCAGCGGCATCACCCCGGCGCTGGCGCCCAACTGCCGCACCCTGATCATGGACATGCTCAAGACCGCCAAAAAGAAGGGGCTGACCGTGAGCTTTGACGGCAACTTCCGCAGCACCCTGTGGAGCTGGGAGGAAGCCCGCGACTTCTGCACCGACTGCCTGCCCTATGTGGACGTACTGCTGGGCATCGAGCCGTATCACCTGTGGAAGGATCCCGCAGACCACTCCAAGGGCGACTGGAAGGACGGCGTGCCCCTGCAGCCCAGCTATGAGCAGCAGGACGAGATCTTCCAGCACTTCATCGAGCAGTATCCCAACCTGAAGTGCATCGCCCGCCATGTGCGCTATGCTCACAGCGGCAGCGAGAACAGCCTGAAGGCCTTTATGTGGTTCGAGGGCCATACCTTTGAGAGCAAGCTGTTCACCTTCAACATCCTGGACCGCGTGGGCGGCGGCGATGCTTTCGCCAGCGGCCTGATCTACGCCATGCTGCACAACTACAAGCCCATGGACATGATCAACTTTGCCGTGGCCAGCAGCGTGATCAAGCACACCATCCACGGCGATGCCAACATCACCGACGATGTGCGCACCATCCGCAACCTGATGAACATGAACTACGATATCAAGCGCTGATTTTAAATCTGCCGGGCCGCTGTCGCACAGACAGCGGTCTTTTTATGTCTCCCCTGTTTTTGCTGTCAAAAGCCGCAGCGCCCGCCCGGGCTGTCGAGTCCGGGCGGGCGCTGCCTTTTTCCCTTGCAGGGAAAGCGCTCTCTTCTTTTTTGCTCAGGAAAGGATCATGCGGTCGTTGGCAAATTCCTCGCCGCTGGCCACCTGGAACTTGGCCAGCAGATCGGAAACATGCAGGCTCTTTTTCTCCTCGCCGCTCACGTCATAGATGATGTGGCCCTCATGCATCATGATCAGACGGTTGCCGTACTTGATGGCATCCTTCATGTTGTGGGTGATCATCATGGTCGTCAGGTGGTTCTCCTCCACGATCTTGGCGGAGAGAGTCAGCACCTTGAGCGCGGTCTTGGGATCCAGCGCAGCGGTGTGCTCATCCAACAGCAGCAGCTTGGGCTTGTTCATGGTCGCCATCAGCAGGGTCAGTGCCTGACGCTGGCCGCCAGAAAGCAGACCTACGCGGGCGGTCAGGCGGTTCTCCAGGCCCAGATCCAGGCTCTTGAGCAGCTCACGGTACTGGTCGCGCTCGGCCTTGGTGATGCCCGCCCGCAGAGTGCGGGGCTTGCCGCGGCGGGCGGCCAGCGCCAGGTTTTCCTCGATCTGCATCGTGGCTGCGGTGCCTGTCATGGGATCCTGGAACACGCGGCCAATGTACGCTGCGCGCTGGTGCTCGCTCAAACGGGTGACATCCACGCCATCGATGAGGATCTTGCCCTCATCCACCGGCCAGACACCCGCCACCGCATTCAGCATCGTGGACTTGCCCGCGCCGTTGCCGCCGATCACGGTGACAAAGTCGCCTTCGTTCAGCTTCAGGTTCAGGCCGTTCAGGGCACGCTTTTCGTTCACTGTGCCCGCGTTGAAAGTTTTGAAAATATTCTGGATCTCAAGCATTTTTCTTGGCCTCCTTTGCTGCCTTTTTTGCGGAAGGCTTGGAGAAATACTTTCCCTTCCAGTATGGAACTGCCAGGAAGATGGCCACCACCGATGCGCTGAGCAGCTTGAGCAGGTTGGCATCAAAGCCGAGGGTCAGCACCAGCTGGATGACTACATAGTAGATGATGGCACCCAGAGAAACAGACACCAGCTTGAGGGCAAAATTCTGGAAAATACGGCTGAACAGCGCTTCGCCGATGATAACAGCAGCCAGGCCGATGACGATGGCACCGCGGCCCATGCTGACATCTGCAAAGCCCTGGTACTGGGCCAGCAGAGCGCCGGACAGAGTGACCAGGCCGTTGGAGACCATCAGCCCCAGAACGATGTTCAGGTTGGTATTGATGCCCTGCGCACGGCTCATGTTGGGGTTGGAACCGGTGGCGCGGATGCCGCAGCCCAGCTCAGTGCCAAAGAACCAGTACAGTGCACCGATGACCACCGCCGTGACCAGAATGACCATGACGATGGGATTGTGGAGGGCAAACTCCTTGACCCAGCGCAGAGAGATGAGCAGATCATATTTGTCTACATTGATGGACTGGTTGGCTTTGCCCATGATCTTCAGATTGATGGAGTACAGGGCCAGCTGGGTCAGGATACCGGACAAAATAGCGGGAATGCCCATAAAAGTATGCAGCAGACCGGTGACGAGGCCGCAGGCAAGGCCGGCCAGCAGCGCTGTAAGCAGCGCGACCCACACGTTTTGGCCTTTCAGCAGGCACATGACGCACACCGCGCCGCCTGTACCAAACGAACCGTCTACCGTCAGATCCGCAACATCCAAAATTCGATAGGTCAGGTACACGCCGATGGCCATAATGCCCCAGATCAGGCCTTGGGCCACCGCGCCGGGCAATGCTCCCGGCAGATTGGCAAGTCTAGCGATCAGATCCAAAATAAAACCTCCTTGGCAGCTTCCGGATAATTTGACAAAAGGCGGGGAAGGAATTCCTCCCCCGCCTGATGAACCTTTTTATTCAGAACAGTGTCTGTTTTTAGCCCTCGATCGCCTGATAATCGGCCGGAACGGTCAGGCCCAGGTCATCGCAGATGGTCTTGTTGTACTTCTTGGTCACGCTGGTGTACTCGATGGGCATGGTGGAAATATCTGCTGCACCGGTCAGGATCTTGGCAGCCATCTCACCGGTGGTGTAGCCCAGGTCGTAGTAGCTGATGGACAGCGTCGCCACGCCGCAGCCGGAGCAGATGCCCTCCTCGCCCGCGAACACAGGCTTCTTCATGGGGCGGCATACGCCGTCCACGATGCCGGTGTTGGCAGCAACGGTGTTATCGGTGGGAACATAGAGCACATCGTTCTCATTGGCAGCCTTTTGGCAGACAGAAGCCAGATCGTTGGAGTCGGAGAAGGCATACTGCGTTGCCTTGACACCCTTGGCCTCCAGCTCAGCCTGCACCTGATCGACCTGATACTGGCTGTTTGCCTCAGCAGAGCAATACAGCAGACCCACGGTCTTGACATCGGGAACCCACTCCATGATCATGGCAGCCTGCTCATCCAGCGGGGCCAGATCCGAGGTGCCGGAGATATTGCCGCCCACAGTACCATTGAAGTCGGTCAGGCCCAGAGCAACACCGTACTCGGTAATAGAGGTGCCCAGAACGGGGATCTGGTTGGTGGCAGCCTGTGCAGCCTGCAGAGCAGGAGTAGCATTGGCCAGGATCAGATCCACACCGGCGGAAACAAAGCCGTTTGCGATGGTAGCGCAGGTAGCGGTATCGTTCTGTGCATTCTGGAAGTCAAAAACGACAGCATCGCCCAGCTCTGCGGTCAAAGCATCCTCAAAGCCCTGGGTCGCAGCGTCCAGCGCCACATGCTCCACCAGCTGGCAGATGCCAACGGTGTAGGTCTTGGCAGGAGCGGCTGCCTCGGAAGATGCGGCAGCAGAAGCCGCAGCGGAAGAAGCAGCAGTAGAAGATGCAGAGCCGCCGCAAGCAGTCAGAGCACCAGCAGCCGCCACAGCAGCGGCAGCAGACAGAAAAGAACGACGAGAAATCTTACGCATTATAAATCTCCTCAAGCTTTCCAATTTCGCGGCAGACAGGACGCCGCGCGAAACACGTTTTTGATAGCAGACGCTGTGCAGGCGCTGCTTTATACTTGTGAAGTATAACATATTTTTTAAACCAAAACAATCCACTTTGCCCGCTTCTCGGCCTTATTTATCAATCATTTTGCATTTATCTATCATTTTTTTCGATTTATCTGATAAGCCATCAGCACTTCAAATGCCCTGTCCAGCTCCGCAAGATTTTGCTCCAGCTGCGGCAGATAGGGCTGTGCAGGGTCATAGCCATAATACAGTACCTGCCAAAGCCGGGCCTGCATCCGTTTGCGCAGCACCGGCTCCAGCTGCGCCTCCAGCGCCTCCACCCGATCCTCCAGCTCCATGCAGCACTGAGCCCAGCGCACATCCACCGGTTCCCGTTCCAGCAGGTCATACCGGAGCAGATAGTCCTGCACACTGGCCTTTGTCACATGTCCGCCGCAGTCCGTGGGCTGCACAAACCAGCGCACTTCCCCTTCCCGCGTGATCTCCTGGGCCAGCGGATAAAGAGCGCAGACCAGCGGCTCTGCATCATGAATAGAGCAGCGGGTCCCGCTGAGAAAGGGGCAATTGTTGCGTTCTTCTTTCACCGGAGCCAGCCGAAGCACCGGCAGATGGCTCACCGCACCGATGCTGCCCCGACAGAATCCCCGCGCCACGATGCGCGGCGGCAGGCGCAGACGCCCGGCGATCCGGTACAGGTCATACCCGGACAGCACGATATCTTCCCGCCCACGGCAGCAGCCGCCACAGTCATTGCAGGCAAAGGTGAAGCACGCATCCCGCTCCAGCAGCGGCATCTCTTTGCCGCGGACGAAATCCACCTGTCCACACAGATCAATTTGTTTGTCCCGCATGTTCTTTCTCCTCTCCTGCCAGCTCGACCACAGCATACATCAATTCCGGAAAATCTCCCGGAACACTGGTCTGTCCCTGCCGCAGAACATGCAGCCCCGCTCTGTCCAGTTCGGCCCGGAATGTCTGCCAGCTCACACGGCGGCAGGAGGTAGCGGCCTCATATAAGGTTTGTGCCCCATGCTGGCGCGGAACGGTGAGGAAAGCTTCTGCCGGATCCGTGCAGCTCTCTGTTTCGCCGTTCCCCATCGTGCAAATCAACGCCTTCCCACTCGGCGCAAGCTGCGCCGTGAGAAAACGATAAAAAGCAGCTCTGTCCTCGTCCAGCACCAGCATGTGCAGAACTGCTACTGCAAGGATCAGGTCAAAATGCTGGGGCAGGTTCTCCCGCAGGCAGTCCAGCTGCTGAAAATGTGCAGCAAACGTAGGCTTTTGGGCTTTGCACCAGGCGATGCTTTCGGGAGAAACATCCGTCGCCAGCAAATGATAGCCGCGCTCCAAAAGCGGGAAAGCGTCTCGCCCTTCCCCGCAGCCGATCTCTAAAATATGGAGCTTCTGGGCTGGATCCAGTTCGGCAGCAAGCTCCTGGACGATCGGCGTGGGTTCTTCCCCACCCCATCGGATCCCCTGAGCGTGTGCAGTCTGGTAGCGCTCTTCGTAGGCCAGGTAATATGCTTTTTCCATTCAGCACCTCTCGCCTTCTGCGATTCGGGGCACGGCATCCTGCGAGGGAATGATCCCTCTGCGCCGGAGCAATGCATAAGCAGCCAGACAGACAATGACCGACACCAGAGAGCCTGATGCCGTTGCCAGACCCATAGGCAATAGGGTCTGGGGAAAATAGCGGGAGGCCAGGTAAACGCCGGGAATGCGCATGCAGGAGATCGAGATGATGTTATGCAGGAAGGAAACATTTGATTTTCCGTAAGCGCAGAAATAGCCGCTGAAGCTGAAATGGATGCCCGCAAAAAAGACATCCAACACATAGCCGTGAAGATATTGTGCACCCGCTATTGCAACAGCTGTGTCTGTGGTAAACGATCCTACCAGGGGCTGTGCAACGAACTGGATCAGGACGGTCATGCAGACGCCAAAGCCCGCCGTGATGCAGATGGCATAGCGCAGCGTCTGAGCCGCACGGCTGTGCTTGCCTGCGCCAATATTCTGAGCACACAAAGCAGAAACAGTGGAGAGCATCGAGGATGGAACCAAAAACAAAAAGCTGATGATTTTTTCGACAATGCCGACTGCCGCCGCATCGATAAGACCGCGCTGGTTGGCGATGACCGTGATGACCATAAACGCGATCTGGACAAAACCATCCTGCAAAGCGACCGGCACACCGATGTCAAGGATTTGACGCAGCACAACATGGTTTGGTTTAAAATCTGAGCGATGCAGCGTGATGCCGCCCGCTTTTCTTTTCAGGATCACATACAGTGCCAGCAGAACGCTGACTGCTTGAGCAAGCGTAGTACCCAGCGCTGCGCCTGCCGCGCCAAAGCCGAGTCCGCCGATAAAAAGGTAGTCGAGTGCAATATTGGACACACAGGCCACAGCGATAAAATACATAGGGCTTTTGGAGTCGCCCAAGCCACGAAAAATGGAGCTGATTATATTATATGCGGTAATACAGGGCACGCCCAGAAAGCAGATGATCAGGTAGAGTATCGTACCGGATATCGCTTCCTGCGGCACAGAAAGAAGATGGACGACTGGCTGTACTATCGCCAGCAGAAGAAGCGCCACTACGACCGATCCGCTCAGAAACAATGTTACGGTGTTGCCGATCAGGTTTGCTGCCTGTCTGCGGTTCCCAGCGCCCACCGCCCGGCCGATGGTCACAGTTGCGCCCATCGCCAGCCCAACGATCATCACTGTGACCATGTGCATCACCTGACTGCCCACAGACACGGCAGTAGTGCTTGCAACGCCCTCAAACTGGCCAATGATAAATAGATCCGCCATTCCGTAAAGGGTTTGTAGAAAGTACGAAAGAAGGTACGGCAGCGAAAATCGCAGAATATTGTGCAGCACGCTGCCTGTAGTAAGATTTTGTTCCATAAGATTCCCTCTCTTTAGGAAAGTGAATTGCAGTCTGTTCTATAGTAAAGCGCAGAAAAAATGAGGTGTCAAGAGGGTTTTCGTTTTTGTTCCTTTTTGAAAAAAGGAACCGAAAAACTTTTCAATGGCAAAACGCAT
>JBJERU010000006.1:0-4026 GCA_051882415.1 Faecalibacterium sp.
TAACCATCCGCCGTCCTCCTGTCAAGGCAACCTGCTCCGCAGGCGGCTGCATCCTGCTTTACTATACTTCCCCCCTGGCTCAGGGCCTTCTAAGGTCAGATTGAGGGCCTTCTAACACACATAATGCTCAACTTGTTATTGCAATTTGGCGATAAAAAGAAAATATTAGCATTTGAACCTTGGTTTTTCATTTTTTTCGGCTTGTTCCATCTGCACAGGATATGGGGATTGATTGACAGAAATTCTTATGCTGAATTCTGGACAGGCGTGTTATATAATAAAGGATTGTTTTACTTTGTGCTGATGGGAATATTAGCAAGTCTGTGCACTTTGGGAATTGTTACTTTTTGTAAAAATCGACACAGCAACTACTGGTGGAGATGGATATATGTCTTTGGTGGTATCTATGTGTTGTTCGATTTGTTTGCTATTGCTGTCGGATTGGACTTTTGGAATAAGCTTTTATTATGGATGTTTGATGTAAAATCATTATACTGGAATATGATATGGTCTTTCTTTGTTTTGCTTGGTGGATTTGTATTTGCATTGGGAATATACCTATTGATACAAAGAAAGAAATGCGACAAAAATGATAAGAACCAATCTGACAAATTCTAGTTTTTAGAACTGAACGTCGATTTGTACATAGCAGCCACGCACTACGGTGTATGGCTGCTTATTTTTGCAAGGAGTGATGCCTATCCCGCAACTGATCCTGACCGAAAAGCCCTCTGTTGCCCGGACCATTGCCAAGGCCCTGAGCGTCCAGACCCGCCATGACGGGTATCTGGAAAGCGACCGCTGGCTGGTGAGCTGGTGCATCGGCCATCTGGTGGAGCTGGCTCCGCCCGGCTCATATGACCCGCGCTTTGTCAAATGGAGCAAAGCCGACCTGCCCATCCTGCCGGAGCGCTGGCAATATCTCGTGTCTGCATCCACCCAAAAGCAGTATGAGACCTTGCGCAGCCTGATGCACCGCCCGGACGTGGATAGTATCATCTGCGCAACGGATGCCGGGCGCGAGGGGGAGCTGATCTTCCGTCTGGTCTATGAGCAGGCGGGCTGCACAAAACCTGTTTCCCGTCTGTGGATCTCCAGCATGGAGGATGCCGCCATCCGGGAGGGCTTTGCAAATCTGAAACCGTCAACGGAATACGATGCGCTGTACAAGGCAGCGCTGTGCCGGGAACGCGCCGACTGGCTGGTCGGGATCAATGCGTCCCGGCTTTTTTCCTGCCTGTACGGTCAGCCGCTGAACGTGGGCCGAGTCATGACCCCGATGCTGGCCATGACCGTGCTGCGGGAAGCACAGATCGCGGCGTTCGTGCCGGAGCCATTTTACACGGTCGCGCTGGAGCTGGCGGGTGGCGGCACCGCGTCCAGCCGCCGCTTTGCCCAAAAAGAAGAAGCGCAGGCGCTGCTTGCTGCCTGCCGAAAGGAGCTGTTACTAGTTTTTCCTAAAACGGTTTCATACCGTTTTAGGAGACCGCTGATAAGCGGTCAGCGGCATCGCCGCGCAAAAAACGTAGTCCATACGGTTCTCGCCGCCGCAGGCGGCCTGCGATGCAATCGCAGGATAAAATGGTGTAAAACCATTTTATCGAGAAACCGTATGATCAGCCTGATCCAGAACATCGAGCGAAAAGAACGCACCGAACATCCGCCTCTGCTCTATGACCTGACCACCCTGCAGAGGGACGCGAACCGCCTGCTGGGGTACAGCGCCAAGCAGACGCTGGACTATCTGCAATCCCTCTACGAAAAGAAGCTGACCACCTACCCGCGCACAGATAGCTGCTATATCACCGATGCAGACGCGGAAATGCTGGGCGAGCTGGTGGCACTGTTCGGGGAGGATTCCGAAGAAGATGAGGATGACGAAGGCTTTGACGCGGATGAGGATGAGGATGACGAGGACGAGGAACCTCTGCTCCGCATCGTGCGGAACGAGAAGGTATCCGACCACCACGCCATTCTTCCCACCCGCAGTCTGGCCGGGTTTGACCAGAACACCCTGCCCGAAGGAGAACGCAATATTCTCCGGCTCATCCTTGCCCGGATGCAGATGGCGGTCAGCAGTCCCTATCGGTATGAGGAGACCGCTCTGCACATCCGGTGCGCTGGGGAAACCTTTACCGCCAAAGGACGGACGGTTTTGACGGAGGGCTGGAAGGCTATCGAGCGTAGGATGCTTGCTGAATTTGGAAAATCGGAAAAGCAGCCTGCACCCCTGCTGGAGTTCCGGGAGAAGGACGAATGCGGTATCACCTCCGCTGAGCTGAAAGAAGGCCGCACCACCCCGCCCAAGCATTACACCGAGGACACCCTGCTGGCGGCGATGGAATCCGCGGGTGCGCAGGCGATGCCGGACAATGCCGAGCGGCGCGGCATCGGTACTCCGGCCACCCGCGCCGCTATCATTGAAAAGCTGGTGCAGAAAGGCTTTCTGGAGCGCAAGGGCGCAAAAACGACCAAAGTGCTTCTGCCCACCGACAAGGGAAAGGCCCTCATCACCGTAATGCCCGAAGAGATCCAGTCGGCAGAGCTGACCGCCGACTGGGAAACGAAACTGCGCCGCATCGAGTGCGGCGAACTGGAACCGGAACGATTCATGACTGAGATCAAGGAGATGGTCGCTTCGCTGGTGGAACACAGCGGAGCCGTGAAAGGAGCAAAGGTGCTTATGAAAAACAAGATCGTTGGTGTCTGCCCGAGCTGCGGGACGGACGTTGTGGAGCGCGAAAAGGGCTGGTTTTGCGAAAACCGGCCATGCCGTTTTGTGCTGTGGAAGGACAACGCCTTTTTCGGGCGGCTGGGCAAGCGCCTGACCGGGCAGATGGCAGACCGGCTGCTGCGGGATGGGCGTGTCCGCCTCAAGGACTGCAAGAGCACCAGAACGGGCAAGAACTATAACGCCAGTGTCCTGCTGTCCACCGAAGCGGATGGCCGGGCAAAATTCACACTGGAATTTGAGGGGGATCGCTGATGGAAAAGGAAGCAGTTTATCTCATCAACGGAGAACGCTACCTGCATCTGCGGGAGAATGGGTCCGGCGTTGACTTTGCTGCCTACAGCAAGCAGACCGGTCAGGCGCTGGAAAAGGGGCAGGTATCCGCCATGAATCTGCCGCCCGATGGCAGGAACGCCCTTGCCGCGGCCCGGAACTGGTACCTGTTCGAGGTTCTGGAGAGTGAGCGCAAGACCTCTCAGCTCGAAAGCGTGAAAATGCTGGATTCCGTCCGGGATTCCGGTATCCGCAGGCGGCGCATCTGGGAGCCGGAAACGCTGCCCCAGGATGATATCCGGCTCATCGACAGCCGGTATGAGGACCTCTACCGCATCCCGAACGGCGGCGTGGTCCAGTTGGATTACCCGGATGGCCGCAGCTATGCCCTCAGGTGCAGCTATCTGGACGATTACCACTTTGACCTGGGCGGGCTGGGGAACGTTTTTCACATCTGCCAGTTTGCCGAGATCATGGAGCGCAACGGTGCGGCGTATTACCCGGAAGTGCTGACCGCAGAGGAAAAAGGCGCGTGGGAGCTGGGCGGAAAGGGGTATCTGGCCATTCACGCCCATGAAGACGGCTGGGACTACGCCCTGTATCACAGCGATTACTCCTGGATGGACAGCGGCAGGCTGGAGGCCCCGGAGCTGACCATTCAGGAGGCCCGGGAGAAAATTCTGGAAGATCACCACCTTGAAAAGGGGCGGCGCATCGTGCAGGACTTTGACCGTGTGGTGGAAAAGGCAGCAGACTGCGAGGAGCTGGGCGGAAACGAGTGTCCCTCCACGCTGGAACGTCTGGCAGAGCTGGCCGGGAGCCGACCCGCGCCCAAGTCCTCCCGCAGCACGATGCCGGAACGGTGAGGTGCCTATGCGGGAAACATGGAATACAACGATGGACGGAGAACCCAAGCCGGATGCACTCCAGCGCTTTCAGCAGGCAGCGGGTGATGTGTATCTGATCATGCAGCTCCGGCCGGACGAGGAAACGATATCCCAGCGCTTTGCCTCCATGAGCCA
>JBJERU010000007.1:0-3810 GCA_051882415.1 Faecalibacterium sp.
TCCCACCGGCTATCGCCCTGGCAACAGGGCATAAGCCTGACCCATCCCGTCCGCGCTCTATAAGGATGCATCTTATATGCCGTTTGCCTTTTCCCCTTAGCATCCACGGGATCAGGTGCGGTAATCGCCGTTGATCTTTACATAGTCATAGGTCAGGTCACAGCCCCACGCCTTGGCGCTGGCCTCGCCGTCGCCCATGTCCACCTTGACAAGGATGTCGTGTTCGGCCAGCACTTTGGCGGCTTCTTCCTCGCTGTAGGGATGATAGGCGGCGTTCTCGCAGACGTATACCTCGCCCGCCGCGCTGGACAGCCAGACGCAGACACGGTCGATGGAGAAATCGCCCGGCGTGTAGCCGATGGCGCACAGAATGCGGCCCCAATTGGCGTCCCGGCCAAAGACCGCCGCCTTGAACAGGTTGGAGCAGACCACGCTGCGGGATACAGCACGGGCCGTTTTCAGATCGGGGGCATGGGCCACCTCGCAGGTGATCAGATGGGTCGCGCCCTCGCCGTCACCCGCGTGCTCGGCGCACATGTGCTCGGCAATGGCGGTCAGCGCGGCAACAAAAGCATCGTAATCCGCGTTTTCCTCCCGGATCTCGGGGTTTCCCGCCAAGCCGGAAGCCATGATCAGCAGGGTATCGTTGGTGGAAGTGTCCAGGTCTACGCTCATCTGGTTGTAGGTGCCGGGAACTACGGTTTTCAGCGCCTTTTCCAGCAGCGCGGGCGACACCGCCGCGTCGGTGGTGTAAAACGCCAGCATGGTGGCCATGTTGGGCGCGATCATGCCGCTTCCTTTGCCGATGGCACCCACCGTGCATACCTTGCCGCCCAGCTCAAACTGGATGGCGTATTCCTTTTTGTGGGTGTCGGTGGTCATGATGGCGGTGGCCGCATCCGCGCTGCCTGCCGGGGAAGCCGCCAGCTTTGCGGCGGCGGCAGGGATGCCGCGGGCAAACGGGTCGATGGTCATGGGCTGGCCGATGACACCGGTGGAGGAAGGCAGAACGTCCTCTGCCGGAATGCCCAGCGCCTGCCCCACCAGCGCACAGCACTGGTTGGCCAGATCCACGCCGTTGGCGGCGCAGGTATTGGCATTTCCGCTGTTGACCAGAATGGCCTGCGCATAGCCGTCGGCTAAATGTGCGCGATCTACCTTGATGGGCGCGCCGCAGACCTTGTTGGTAGTGTACACGCCCGCCGCTGCGCAGCGCACGTCCGCTTTGATGAGCGCCAGGTCATATTTTTCCGCGTGGTTCGAGCGGATGCCACAGTGTACGCCCGCTGCGGAAAATCCTTTGGGCGCGCAGATGCCGCCCGGTACTTCTTTATAGGTCATGGTAAATCCCCCTCTGTTTGTTCCTTTTCCCGGTTTATTCCAGGCCCACCGTTTCGTCAAGCCCCAGCATCAGGTTCATGCACTGGACTGCCGCGCCGGAAGAGCCTTTGCCCAGGTTGTCAAACAGCGAAACCAGCATCATCTGGTCGCCCGCGGCGTTGACGGTCATGTATAGCTCCATGCGGTCGCTGCCAGCCAGAGCGTTGGAGTACAGGCCGTTTTCGGGCAGAGGCTCGTTCAGGGCATGGACGGACACGGTTGCGCCATCCTTGTAGTAGTCGGCAAGCCCGGCAGCCACAGCCTCGGCGGTGGTGCCCGCCAGAGTCAGATCCAGCGGCACCAGTACCTGCATGCCGCAGTAGTAATCGCATACCACCGGCACAAAGGCGGGGGCATGGGCAAGGCCGCTGATCTTCTGCATTTCGGGCAGGTGCTTGTGTCCCAGCGTCAGGCCGTAGCTCTTGGGGGCATCCAGCTTGCTGTGGGCGGGACGATCCGGACTTTCGTAATCGGCGATCATCTTTTTGCCGCCGCCGCTGTAGCCCGAAATTCCGGTGCAGCTGAACGGATAGTCCGCCGGAGCCAGACCCAGCTCCACCAAAGGCCGGGCGATGCTGATAAAGCCGCTGGCATAGCATCCGGGCACCGCTACGCGATGGGAGGTGCGGATCCTTTCCTTCTGGCCGCGCAGCTCCGGAAAACCATAGTCCCATTCGGGATCGGTGCGGAACGCGGTGGAGGTGTCCAGAATTTTCACCTCCGGGTGTACCAGAGGCATGACCTCTTTGGAGGCCGCGTCCGGCAGACAGAGAAAGGCGAGGTCGGCAGAGTTGATGACCTTTGCGCGCTCGTTCACGTCCTTGCGGCCCTCGGCGGAGATGCTCAGCAGCTCGATCTCCGGGCGGGCGGACAGACGGTCGGCGATACGCAGGCCGGTAGTTCCGGCAGAGCCGTCGATAAATACTTTGATGCTCATTGCTGCCGTGCCCCCCATGCATTCAGTTCGGTTTCTGCCAGCGCGATCTGGCGGCGCACGCTTTCGGGCGAAGGGCCGCCGTAGCTCTGACGGCCCTCGCAGCATTTGACCAGGTCGATGGCCTCGAAAATGTCCTGCTCAAACAGCGGGCTGTAGTTCCGGAACTGTTCCAGCGTCAGTTCTTCCAGCACCTTGTCCTGCGCGATGCAGTCCGATACCATGCAGCCGGTCAGCTTGTATGCATCGCGGAAGGGCATGCCCTTCTTGGTCAGATAGTCGGCACAGTCGGTGGCGTTGATAAAGCCCTTGGCGGCGGCCCGGCGCATATTGGCGGGCAGGGATTTCATGGTATCCAGCATCGGGGTGATGGTTTTGAGGCAAAGCTCCAGCGTGTCCACCGCGTCGAAGATGGCTTCCTTGTCCTCCTGCATGTCCTTGTTGTAGGCCAGCGGCAGGCCCTTCATCATCACCAGCAGCGTGTTCAGGTCGCCGTAGACACGGCCGGTCTTGCCGCGGATCAGCTCGGTGACGTCAGGGTTCTTCTTCTGGGGCATGATGGAGGAGCCGGTTGTGAATGCGTCGTCCAGCTCGATGAACTTGAACTCCCAGCTGCACCACAGGATGATCTCCTCGGACAGGCGGGACAGGTGCATCATGCAGGTGGAGATCGCCGCCGCCAGCTCGATGCAGAAATCGCGGTCGGACACGCCGTCCAGACTGTTGGGGCAGGGCGCCGCAAAGCCCAGTTTTTCGGCGGTGAAGTCTCGATCCAGCGGATAGGTAGTGCCGGCCAGAGCGCCGCTGCCCAGCGGACACTGTGCGTCCATGCGGGCGGTGGCGTCCTCAAAGCGGCCCAGGTCGCGCAGCAGCATCCAGGCATAGGCCATCAGCGCATGGCCGAAGGTGATGGGCTGGGCGCGCTGAAGATGGGTGTAGCCGGGCATGACAGCATCGGTGTTTTCGGCGGCTTTCTGGCATAGCGTCTGCACCAGCTCGGCAATGCGGCCCTGTAGCATCCGGCTTGCATCGCGCAGGGTCAGGCGGATATCCAGCGCCACCTGATCGTTGCGGCTGCGGCCGGTGTGCAGACGCTTGCCCGCGTCGCCGATGCGCGCGGTCAGGGTCTGCTCCACAAACGTGTGGACGTCCTCTGCGGCCGGGTCGATCTCCAGCGCGCCGCTGGCCAGATCGTCCGCGATGGATGCCAGACCGTTCAGGATCTCCTCGCAGTCCTTTTCTGAGATGATGCCCTGCTTGGCCAGCATCGCTGCGTGGACACCGCTGCCGCGCATGTCCTGCGCAATCATCCGCTGGTCAAACCGGATCGAAGAATTGAAATCGTTTACGCGAGAGTCGACCGCCTTGGAAAAGCGGCCTTTCCATAATTGTTCTGCCATAATGTGGTTCCCTTTATATTCAAAAAAAAAATGAAAAGGACGGTTTTTGTTCCTTTTTTGAAAAAAAGGAACCGAAAAAACTTTTTTCTTTTCCCG
>JBJERU010000008.1:0-19946 GCA_051882415.1 Faecalibacterium sp.
ACAGCGAAAAGGACTTGGTGGGCGCGCTGCTGTTCCTGCTGAACAACGACGCGGCTGGTTTCATCACCGGCATCTGCCTGGCGGTGGACGGCGGCTTCTCGGCCTATTCGGGTGTCTGATAAAAGCAAAAACTCTCAGGAATTTCCAGTACAAAAACATCAGCGCAGCCTTTGCGCTGGTGTTTTTGCTTTTTAAACGGAAAAGACGACTTTATAATTTACAAATGCACAGTGCGCGGTGTTATCTCTGGAGTGGGTTTGATGCATATTTTGTAACTGCCTGGGCAGACAGACCATTCCTGCTGCGGCAGAAAAATCGTAAATTTGACCTTGTTTACTTGAAAATTCTTCTACCTTTTCTTTGTCCGAACACGGTATGATAAATGCATCCTAAAATCCGTTGACCCCGGTCAGCCGTGGTCAGACATGCAGAGAGAAAAGGAGAGGTTTTATGACATCTGAAAGTAAAGCGGCTTTGCGTCCCTTCGGAATGAAGGACAAGCTGGGCTACATGTTTGGTGACTTCGGCAACGATTTTACCTTCATTTTGTCCTCCATGTTCCTCATGAAGTTTTACACCGACGTGATGGGCGTTTCGGCGGCTGTGGTCGGCATTGTGATGATGGCGGCGCGTTTTGTGGATGCGTTTACGGATATCACTATGGGCCAGATCGTGGATCGTTCCAAACCAACCAAGAACGGCAAGTTCCGCCCCTGGCTCAAACGGATGTGCGGCCCGGTGGCCATCGCATCCTTTCTGATCTACCAGTCCGGTCTGGCAGGGATGTCCTACGGCTTTAAGGTGTTCTGGCTGGCCTTCACCTACATTCTGTGGGGTTCCATTTTCTATACCTCGGTCAATATTCCCTATGGCTCGATGGCATCTGCGATCTCTGCCAGCCCCAAAGACCGCGCAGAGCTTTCTACCTGGCGCACCATCGGCTCCAGCCTTGCAAGCCTTGTTATTGGCGTGGGAACACCGATGGTCGCTTATGTTGTGGTAGACGGCAAAACGATGCTTTCCGGTTCCCGTATGACCCTGATCGCCGGTATTTTTGCGGTTTGTGCCATTGTGTGCTATCTGCTCTGCTTCAACCTGGTGCAGGAGCGCGTGGAAACGACCGCAAATACGGAAAAACTCAACCTGGGCAAGCTGCTCAAAAGCATCGCCACCAACCGTTCCCTGATGGGTATTATTGCCGCAGCTATTACGCTGCTGCTGTCTCAGCTCACCATGAGCGGCATGACCAGCTATGTGTTCCCCAATTATTATGGAAGCGCTGCCGCACAGTCCGCAGCCAGCCTGGTCGGTACGGTCGGGATGCTGCTGATTTGTGCTCCCACAGCGGTCAAACTGTCTGAAAGATTTGGCAAAAAAGAACTCTCCACGGTTTCGGCTCTGGTGGCGGCTGCGTCCTATGTGGTCTGTTTGGTGCTTCATCCCAGCAGCCCGTGGGTCTATGTTGCGTTCTATGCCATTGCTATGGTAGGCATGGGCTACTTCAATACGGTGGTCTGGGCGATGATCACGGACGTTATCGATGATACCGAGGTGCGCACAGGCACCCGTGAGGACGGCACCGTTTATTCGGTCTACTCCTTTGCCCGCAAGCTGGGTCAGGCCCTGTCCTCCGGTTTGATCGGTGCCCTGCTTTCCATGATCGGCTATACGGAGGCGACTGCCTTTGATCCGGTGGTCACTGAAAAGATTTTCCGTCTGTCCTGCATTGCACCGATCGTCGGCTTTATTGCTCTGGCGCTGATCCTGATCTTCCTCTACCCGCTGAGCAAAGCCCGTGTGGAGCAGAATGTGGCAACGCTGGCAGCCCGTCGTGAAGGCAAAGAATAAGCTCTCATACCCTCCTACTTCATTTTACCCTCCGGCCTGACACAACCGGGCAGGCATTCTGTCGGAAGAAATTCCGGCAGAATGCTTGTTTTGCTGTCGATTGGGAATAGAATAAGTACATTATACTGATTGATAAAGGAATTTTGTTTATGCAGGTCGATCCATTGCATGTCATCACTCGTCTGGCGTCTATCTACAACTTTCCCTGCTGCCGGGTCAGACCGCCCTTTGAAGGGCTGGAAACTTTCGACTATGGCTTACGCAGGGCGCTGGATCCGGCGTTTGACTGGCAGGAGTTTGGGCGTACGCTCCTTGCCAATACGCCGGAAAAGACTTTTTTGCTGGCAGAAGGAACCTTTGAATTGCATTTTGCATTATTCCGTGTTCCAGACGAAGCCGATACCGTTTTCATGGTTGGCCCCTGGACCACCGGCCCCCGCAGCGAAACGTCCCGGCAGTGGGCCAAACAGTTTTTGGGAGAAAATGGAGACGCTGCCGTTCAGGAATATTACAACGGTGTGCGGATTATGCCGGACAATGATTTTCAGGCGGCGCTCTATGCTATCGTTTCGACTATGCTGGGAGAGGATGCGAAGGTCCGAGAGATCAAAGAATTCCGCCCCTTTGTGTTCCGGCCAGATCCTCACGCGTTTACGGAGCCAGAATTTGAACGGGATATTCCGGCCTCAATGATCGAGCAGCGTTATGAGTGCGAAAACAGGCTGACCGAGGCGGTTGCACACGGGGATGAGATCGCGGCGCTTGCCGCCATCCATCAAGCGAATCGCTTTTCCTATGGCAGCCGCTTCAGCGGAACGCTCTACCGCCAAAAAACCAAGCTGCTGATCCTGAATACGGTGCTGCGCAGGACGATTGTGAGCAGAGGTGTTCATCCTTATTATGTTGAGAAGATATCTTCTCTCTATGAACAGAAGATCGAAGATCTGATGGACGTTCCCGATGATACCATGCTGGAACAAATGGTGAGAGATTACTGCACCTATGTTCGCCGCTATTCTCTGAAAGGCTACTCGCCAACGGTGCAGAAGGTCGTCAATTATATCAATCTGAATGTAGCAGCGCCTCACACACTCAAGAAACTTGCAGCGATGTGTCATATCAGCCCCACCTACCTGTCCGGACTGTTCAAGCAGGAAACAGGAACAACGCTCATCGATTATATCAATACCCAGCGGGTTTTGCGGGGGGCCAACCTGTTGATCTACACGGATCGTCCGATAACAGATATCGCAGAAGAAGTGGGCTTCCTGGATGTGAACTATTTTGCGCGCATTTTTAAGAGAACTTTTGGCACTACACCTACCCGCTACCGCAGGGAGAATCACAAACGATAACCAACAGAATTTCATAAAATTATGCGTCTGAGCCACAAAAATATTCTAGTACAAACCGTTTGATCCATGCTAAAATAAAAGCAGGTTCTAAACGGAATATTTCTTCTACAACAGACAGGAGAATCACTTATGAGAAACATTCTTTCCCTGAATGAAAACTGGACCCTGACCTTTCCCAAGGGCGAGCGTCCCACGGAACAGGTCACGCTGCCGCACACCTGGAACGCGGTGGACGGCATGGACGGCAACGGAAGCTATCTGCGAACCACGGGTGTTTACAGTCGTACTTTCACCACGCCCCATCAGCCGCTTGCGGGCGGGCGCGTCTATGTGGAGGTTCTGGCAGCGGCTTTGTCTGCTACCGTCAAGGTCAACGGTACAGCGGCGACTACCCATGAAGGCGGCTTTTCTATTTTCCGTGCGGACGTTACCGATCTGTGCCGCGAGGGTGAAAATGAGCTGACCATCGAGGTCAGCAATGAGGATACACCCTCCATGTATCCGGCGTCGGCAGACTTCACCTTCTACGGCGGCCTGTACCGCGGCGTGAATCTGATCAGCGTCCCGGACACTCATTTTGACCTGGACTACTACGGCGGCCCCGGCATCAAAGTGACCCCGAAGCCTGCGCCGGACGGCGGTGCGACCTTTGAGGTGGAGAGCTTTGTCACCAATCCCAGCAAGGATTTTACAGTGCAGTACAGCATCGAGGATCCCTATGGCTGCGAGGTTGCAGGGGCGGTCCGCCCGGCAGACAGCGCTGCGGTCACTCTTTATGTCCCCGACGCGGAGCTGTGGAGCATGGACGAGCCGAATCTGTATACAGTCACCGCACGTCTCCAGCGCAATAACGAAACCTATGACGAGTTGAATGTCCGGGTGGGTGTGCGCAGCTACAGCGTTACACCGGAGGGCGGCTTTGTCATCAACGGCGAGCCTACCCCGCTGCGCGGCGTATCCCGCCATCAGGACCGGCTTTACAAGGGCAACGCGCTGTCTGTGGAAGACCACTACGAGGATGCGCAGATCATCAAGGAATTGGGGGCCAATACCATCCGTCTGGCCCATTACCAGCACAGCCAGGATTTCTATGATGCCTGTGACGCGTTGGGCTTTGCGGTGTGGGCAGAAATTCCCTTTATCAGTATGTTCAAAGCAACGGATGCCGCCCATGAGCACTGCCGCCGGGAGATGACCGAGCTGATCGTCCAGAACTACAACCATCCCTCCATCCTGTTCTGGGGCATCTCCAACGAGATCCTGATCGGCGGTATCTCCCAGAAGCTGGTGAACTGCCATCATGACCTGCAAAAGCTGTGCAAGGAGCTGGATCCCACGCGTCTGACCACCATTGCCCATGTTTCCAATACACCCACCACCGGCCCCATCCATCGGATTACGGATCTGGAAAGCTACAACCATTATTTTGGCTGGTATGGCGGCAAGATCGAGGAGAACGGCCCTTGGCTGGATCGGTTCCATGCCGAAAACCCGGACATCTGCCTGGGCATTTCGGAGTACGGCTGTGAAGGCATTATCAACTGGCACAGCAGCACGCCTCAGTGTAAGGACTACACCGAGGAATATCAGGCGCTGTACCATGAATATATGGCACAGGCGTTTGAGGAACGCCCCTGGATCTGGGCCAGCCACGTCTGGAATATGTTCGACTTTGGGTGTGCGGCTCGCAACGAAGGCGGTGTCGGCGGCCGGAACAACAAGGGCCTGGTGACGATTGACCGCAGGATCCGCAAGGACAGCTTCTATATCTATCAGGCCTACTGGAGCAAAGAGCCGATGGTGCATATTGCAGGCCGGCGCTATGCCCAGCGCGCAGGGGAAACCACTGTGGTCAAAGTCTATTCCAATCAGGACGAGGTCACGCTGTACTGCAACGGCAAAGAGGTGGGAACTCAGACTGCACACCGGGTGTTCTCCTTCAATGTTGCGCTGGACGAGGGCCTTAACACCCTGCTGGCGGTGGCAAGCACGGTCAAAGACAGCATCACGCTGGAAAAGGTAGAGAAAGAACCCAGTTGTTACACTCTGCCGGAGTTCAATGACCGGCAGGAGGGTGTGGCCAACTGGTTCAAACAGGTGGGCAGCATGGAGCTGGACGGACCGATGGAGTTCCCGGAAGGGTATTACAGCGTCCGCGACACCTTGGAAGAATTGGCCAAAAACCCCGAAGCGCTGGAGATCGCCGCCAAAGCCATCAAGCTGGCTTCCAACTTTGAGGTCAAGCCGGGCGCTGGAATGTGGGACATGATGAAGGGCATGACCCTGGAAGGGATGTCCGGAAACGTAGCGGGCCTGATGGGAGATAAGTTCCTGCCCAGCCTGAATGCGCAGTTGATCCAGATCAAAAAGTGAAGAAGCAAAACTGCAGTTCCTGGAAAACGTAAGATAACAAGCCTTTCACTCAAAGTAAAATTATAGAAAATGTGCGTCAGCCCCTCTCCTGTTTCGACTTTCTCCTTTTCGGGAACAGGCGAGGGGTTGATGCGTTTTATCCTGTATGATTCGGCATGATGAACAGAGGAGATCTCCGGCTATAAGGCCAATGTCCGTACTGCGGTGTCCGATTTCGCCACCCATTCCGACCCCATCCGCCGCACCAAAAATTACAACGAGACTCTGTTCCTGCGCACTGCCGCGGGCAATTTCCTGATCGACAAGGCGTACAAGATGGTTCTGGCATCGGCCTGAGAAGGAGATGTGTTTCTGGAAACGATTCTGGAAAAGCACACGCCGGAGGAGATCCGGGCAGAAGCTGCTCTTTTTTGAGAGAGAAGAAACTTATCTTTCTGATTTTCCCGTTGGAAGAGAAATTCATAACCTTCTGGGGAGACAGAAAAAAAGCACCAAACAGGAAAACGTGTTAGTGTTTTTGCCGATAATGTGCTATACTATATAATAAATTTGCATGCTGAAGAGCGGTTTGAACCGAAAGATCCTTTATTTGTCATGTGGCTTTTGACAAAAAGCCTTTGACCCGTAAAGAGAGCAAACAATGTGAAAAAAACGCGATTTTCTCAGCAAATGCAGCGGCGTTGCAAAAGCGGTACGGGAGGCACGCCTTGATCAGTACATGAACATGGGCATTTACGAAATTGAAGAGACCGACATTTTGAAACTCGATCCGTTCCAGAAACCTGGTAAGCCCGCAAAAATTACCGGATGTTTTGGCGGAAAAACGGGTCGCATTCAAGCGGCAAAGGAACTTGAAGAAGCAATTTACGCGGAAGAGGCCGTATAAACTATGAAAGGATCCGAAACAAAACTGGTTTCCTATATGCAGGGCTCCGACAAAAGATTTGTGATCCCTGTCTATCAGCGGAATTATGATTGGAAAACTGAAAACTGCAAGCAGCTTTATGATGATCTGATAAAGGTGATCCGCCGTGGGCGCAAGAGTCATTTCTTTGGCAGCATTGTGTCGGTTCACAACGACGGCGAATTTAACGAATATCTGGTGATCGATGGTCAGCAGCGACTGACTACGATTTCGCTGCTTTTGCTGGCAATGTATAACCTGATGAAAAATGGCGTATTAACACCGGAAAAGGGGAATCTTGCCGAGAAAATCTATAAGACCTACCTGATTGATGAATGGCAGGACGATGACACCCGGATAAAATTAAAGCCCGTTAAAGATGATCGAAAGGCTTTTGGGAAATTATTTGAAGAGGATTCGGAGCATATTCCGGATTCCAACCTCACAATTAACTATAACTACTTTTTTTCTCGTATTCAGAAAGAAGAAATCACGATTGATGCGCTTTATGAGGCAGTCACCAAACTGGAGATCATCAATATCACCTTGAATCAGGACGATAATCCACAGTTGATCTTCGAGAGCCTGAACTCTACCGGCGTTGCTTTGAGCGAGGGTGATAAAATCAGAAACTTTATCCTCATGGGACTGCCTGCAAAGCAGCAAAATGACTTTTACGAGAAATACTGGAATAAGATTGAGGTTTGCACAGGCTATGATGTAAGTACGTTTGTGCGTGATTATCTCAGTGTGAAACAGCAGCGTATTCCTGCGATGAGTAAGGTTTACACTACATTCAAGACCTATATCGAGGAAAAGGGCACAGAGACAGAGCCGCTGCTGGAAGAACTGTTGAGCTATGCAAAGCGGTACGAAATGCTGCTGAAAGGCAATACTTCGGATAAGGAATTGAATGCTTGCATTGATCGTCTGAATCGCTTGGAAACTACCGTTACGAGGCCATTTTTCCTTGAGGTCCTGCGTTTGCGAACAGCGGGGAAGCTGGCTCTTGCAGATGCAAAAGAGATTTTTCTGTACACGGAGAATTATTTGTTCCGCAGAACGATTTGCGACCTTCCGACGAATGCGTTGAACAAGATCTTCCTGATGCTTCACCGGGAGATCATCCGATATGATGGGACGGACAACTGCTATCTTGAAAAATTCAAGTATGCGTTAAACTCCAAGTCTGATCGCGGCAGGTTCCCGGATGACGAAGAATTTGTAGAAGCATTTGCAGTTCGCCCTGTTTACCAGATGAACAGCAAAAACAAGATTTATATTCTGGAACGATTTGAGAACTATGGAACGGTAGAGGTGCAGAATGTCTATCAACAGTTTGATGAGGGTGTATATTCAATTGAGCACATTATGCCGCAGCACCTTACTCCTGCATGGATAAAAGAACTTGGTGAGGATTACGAAGCGATTCATGAAATGTGGCTCCACCGCATGGCGAACCTTACTCTGACGGGGTACAATTCCAAGTACAGCAACAGTCCATTCCTTGAAAAAAGAGACATGAAAAACGGTTTCATCGACAGCCACCTTTATATGAACAACTGGATCGGACAGCAGGGGCATTGGGGGCTGGCAGAACTGGAAGCAAGAAACCAGATGATGATGCAGCGTGCACTGACAATATGGCCGCGCCCTACATCAGACTTCAAACCAATGGAAAAACAGATGGATTCCTATTCTTTAGGCGATGATGTGGAATTGAGCGGCCGTGAAATTGTTCGATTTGGCTTTAAGAACACCGAACAGCCTGTTACAAGTTGGATCGATATGATGGAACAGGTGTTGAAGATGTTTCACGCAGAGGATAAATCTGTTCTGTCTCGTCTGGCGTATTCAAAGGGTTCAGCAAACGATTTGGAGGCCTATGTCAGCAACAAACCTCAGGATCTAAGAAGCGCCCTGGAAATTGATACCGATATTTATATTGAGAGAAATACCAGTACATCCACGAAGATTTCCATGCTTCACAAATTTTTTAAAGCTTATGATGCAGATGAGGAGGATCTGGTTTTCTACCTCAAAGATATGAATGATGACGGCACCGCACAGGAAGCCGGAACCCGTTATGAACGGTACCGCCGTTATTGGGCATTTGCCCTGCCGTATATCCGGCAGGCATATGACGATGGAACCGGACGGGGATGCTTTTCCGGCTGTACGACATCCAAGGGAAACTGGTTGAATGGTTCCTTTGGGATCGGAGGCTTTGGTCTTGCATGTATAGCGAACCATAACAAAGCACGGGTGGATCTGACCCTTGCTCATTCCAAGAAAGAACGAAATAAGGAAGCTTTCGATTACTTGTATGGTCACAAAGAGGAAATCGAAGCGGCTTTGGGGACACAGCTTAGCTGGCAGCGCAGCGAGAATACCAAGGGTTCGTACATTGTAATCCATCTGGAAGGCGTAAGCATTGACAACGAAGCAGACTGGACGCAGATGGCAAAGTTCCATGCAGAGTGGAGCAAGAAATTCTACGATGTATTTGTTCCCTATTTGAAGCAAAAATACTAAGGCGGTATATATTATGAGCAACTTGTCAGGATCGGTCACACCGTTGTCTATGGCAAAACAGTGATCCGGGATCTTGCACGCTGTTTTACGACTTAACAAAAATATTGTCTCGATTTTGTGCAGATTTACAAAACTTGGAAAAATCGAAAATATCCGCCATAAAAGCGCCTCCCCGCTCATAGCGCACGGGAATGAACCGGATATGGCTGTCCCGGATGGCAAACATCACATCCACGCCTTCCGCTTCCAGACAGTCTACCAGGATCTGAGCGGTAGTTTTTACTGTGTCCTGCATAATTGATTACTCCTATCATCACATAAAAACGGCAGCGCAGCCCGATGGGGCTGCGCTGCCGTTGCAGACCTTATTCTATCGTTTTCTGTCCGTTTGTATAAGAGCAAGATTCCACAAAAAAGCAGTGGGTTCTTCCCGAAAAAGTGGAGCCTCTATGAGGATCGATGCAGTACAATAAAAGTTGCCTCTTTAAACGCAAAGAGCAGATAAGGTTTTGGACACACAGCCGTCAGGGGAGAGGATGGAGCTTTCATTGCTTCGCAGCCGCAGCATGCCTGGCTGCGAAGCAAACAAAAAATCCGAACCTTCTTTAAAAGGTTCGGATTTTTATGGTCTGGTGCGGATAAGAGGACTTGAACCTCCACCGAGTTGCCCCGATTAGAACCTGAATCTAACGCGTCTGCCAATTCCGCCATATCCGCATATTTTGTTTTGTGTCCGGCGTGTTCCGCTCGGAACGATGATTATTATATCATTTTCTCGAAAAATGTCAAGAGTTCTGCGCAAAATAATTTGATTTTTTTGAAGGTTGGATGAATGTTGAAAGAAAATACGAAACATCGTGATAAAGCTCTGCGGCTGTTCAAACCCGGTATCAAAGGATCGGCGTGAGGGATGTCCGGTTTGTGGAATCGATTGTGCAAAATGGATTTTCCTGCTATACTAAATACATAAGACAGCAAAGGAAAGAAGTGTGACCGCGATGGCAAATGGAACATGGATCAAAGGACGGCTGCGTCCGGCAGGTGGCGCAAAACCACCGCGTGTTCTGGAATACAGCCCCACCGGGACCGGATGTCCCGCCGTTGAAAAGGCGGTGTCCGGATTGTACCGTCAGCAGTCCGAGGAAAGCTTCTGGACCTTGATGAGCGCGCTGAATTATGCGATGCAGATCGATACGCGGATCCTGATCCCGGTGCAGACCGCGCCCACAGTGCTGGGCGGCCCTGCACCCTGGACGGAACATCCCATCCCGGAAGAGCGGGCCGATGGTCTGCCCCTGTGGACGCTGCGCACCGATAAAAGCAGGGTCTGGCTTCCGGTGTTCACCTCCAGTGCTGCGGCTGCGGCAGACCGCAGCACCGCGGCCCGCCCGATGGTGGAAAAGACCCTGCAAAGCGCGATGGAGTTTGCGCTGAATTCGGAGGAGATCAACGGCGTGGTCATCAATCCCTGGACGGGTTCCGCTACGCTGGACAGCTCTCTGCTGCGGGGACTGCTGCGGGCGGAGCACAGCTTGGACGGCCCGGGGGAGCAGGCGCTGGAAAACGGTCGCGCAGCCGCGCGCGCCGGCCGATGGATCGAAGCGGCACATCACTTTGAGGAAGCTGCCCAGCAGGGCAGCGCTTCCGGTCTGGAATGGCTGGGCCGCTGCTGCTACAAGGGGCTGGGCGTGCGCCGCAGCCGCACCGAGGCCCGCCGTATGTGGAAGCAGGCGGCAGAAGCCGGGGACGCAAGGGCACTGATCGCACTGGGGGATGACTGCGCCGCTCAAAAGGGGGCGGCGAAGGCGCTGCTGTATTACCGCCAGGCCCAGCAGCTGGCCGATGCACAGCCGGATGTGCAGCACACGCCCTATGTGTGCCTGCGCATGGCACAGGCGGAAACGCAGCACGTCTCTCCCCGCCGGGCGCTTGCGCTGGCAGCCGAGGCCGAGCAGGGATTTCAGGCTCTGCTGCGGGAAAAGGAACCGGACGCAGAGCGCTGGCTGGCCGAAGCACAGGCTTTGGGACGGGCACTGTCCGGTGCACAGGCCAAAACCGCTGCGTACAACATAGAATCTTAACAAATAGGCACAGAAATGGTCACAGGAAGCCGCTATCATATAGGATGAGAATTTCCCGCTGCGCAGTGCGGTGCGGAGAACGGAGAGGAACAGATTATGAGCAAAGTGATTGGCATTGATCTTGGTACCACAAACTCCTGCGTGGCGGTCGTGGAGGGCGGCAAGCCCGTCGTGATCGCAAACGCGGAGGGCGAACGCACCACCCCCAGCGTAGTGGCTTTTACAAAAGACGGCGAGCGTCTGGTAGGCGGTGCGGCCAAGCGTCAGCTGGCCACGAACTCTGCCCGCACGGTCAGCAGCATCAAGCGCTATATGGGCACCGACTACCGGGCGCGTATCGATGGCAAGGACCTGACCCCGCAGGAGATCAGCGCCATGATCCTTTCCAAGATCCGCCGCGATGCCGAGAGCTATCTGGGCGAGCCAGTGACCGAGGCAGTCATCACAGTACCAGCCTATTTTGACGACAGCCAGCGCAAGGCTACCCAGGATGCAGGGCGCATCGCGGGTTTGAACGTTCTGCGCATCATCAACGAGCCGACCGCTGCTGCGGTGGCCTACGGACTGGAAAACGAGGAGCAGCAGAAGATCCTGGTCTATGACCTGGGCGGCGGCACCTTTGACGTGTCCATCATCGAGATCGAGGACGGAACCTTCACGGTTCTTGCCACTGGCGGCGATACCCGCCTGGGCGGTGATGATTTCGATCAGCGCATCGTGGAATACGCGGTGTCGGAGTTCAAGCGCAGCGACCGCATCGACCTTTCCCGCGATCCGGCCGCGATGGGCCGCCTGAAAGAAGAGGCGGAAAAGGCCAAGAAATCCCTTTCTTCCGCGCCTTCCGCACAGCTCAATCTGCCCTTTATCGCGGTGGGCAGGGACGGGCCCCACCATCTGGATCTGACGATCACCCGTCCGCAGTTTGAGATGATGACCGGCGACCTGCTGGCCCGCACGGTAGAGCCGGTGAACAATGCGCTGCGTGACGCGGGCATCTCGGCCAGTCAGCTGGGCAAGGTCCTGCTGGTGGGCGGCAGCACCCGCATGCCCGCCGTGGAGCGCCAGGTGCGCGAACTTTTGGGCAGGGAGCCCAGCCACAGCCTGAATCCCGACGAATGCGTTGCAATGGGGGCGGCTGTCCAGGGCGGTCTGCTCCAGGGCGGCGGAAAGCTGGCCGGCGCTACCGGCGCGGCGGCGCAGGGACTGGTGCTGATGGACGTCACCCCGCTGACCCTCTCGATCGAAACAGTAGGCGGTGTGGCCACTCCGCTGATCACCCGAAACAGCATGATCCCTACCCGTAAAAGCCAGATCTTTACCACCGCGCGTCCTATGCAGACCAGCGTAGAGATCAATGTATTGCAGGGAGAACGCCATTTTGCCCGCGATAACAAGTCGCTGGGCAAATTCAAGCTGGGCGGCATCCGGGCGGGGTTTTCCTCTAAGCCCCAGATCGAAGTGACCTTTGACATCGATGTGAACGGCGTGGTGAAGGTCTCCGCCAAAGACCTTGCCACCGGCCGGGAGCAGAATATCACCATTACCGGCAGCACCAATCTGTCCGAAAACGAGATCCAGCGCGCGATGGCGGATGCCGCCGCTTATGAGGCGGAGGACACCCGCCGCAAGGAACGTCTGGAGCTTCACAACCAGGCCGAGGTGCTGGCTTACAAGGTGGACGAAGCCCTGTCCAAGTGCAAAAAGGAACTGGACAAGGACGAAAAGAACCGCGTCAAGACAGATCTGTCCAACCTGCGCCGCTGCCTGCGCAAGGATAAGCCCGAAAAAATGAATGAGACCGAAGAAGCTGCTTTGCGCCAGGCCAAGAGCCAGCTGGAAACCAGCGCCAACCATCTGATGGTGCTGTACTCCAGTCAGACCGGCCCGGAGAATGACAGCGCAGGCAGCGTATAATGCTTTCTGCGCCGCCCTGCCGGAGCAATGCAACAAAAAAGAACCCGGGCCGCTGTATACGAAAAGCAGTACAGCGGCCCGGGATTTTTGTGTTTTTTACAGCATTTTGGAGAGGAACGCCTGCAAACGAGGGTTCTTAGGATTGGTAAACAGCTCCTGCGGCGGTTCGTCCTCCTGGATCTTTCCCTCGTCGATGAAGATCACGCGGTTGGACACCTCACGGGCGAAGCCCATCTCATGCGTGACCACCAGCATGGTGATGCCGGTATGGGCCAGCTCCTTCATCAGCTCCAGGACTTCACCGACCATCTCCGGATCCAGAGCGCTGGTCGGCTCATCGAACAGGATCACGTCCGGATCCATCGCCAGAGCACGGGCGATGGCGATGCGCTGCTGCTGGCCGCCGGACAGACTGGAGGGATAGACGTTCGCCTTGTCGGACAGGCCCACGCGGGCCAGAAGCTCGTCCGCGCGTTTTTCCGCTTCTTCATGGCTCTTGAGCTTGAGCAGCGTAGGGGCCATGCACAGGTTCTCTTTCACGGTCATGTGCGGGAACAGGTTGAAGTGCTGGAACACCATGCCCATCTTCTGGCGCAGCTGGTCGATGTGCGCTTCGTCTACTTCTGTACCTTCAAACTTGATGCTGCCGCCGGTGGGGATCTCCAGCCGGTTCAGGCAGCGCAGGAAGGTGGATTTTCCGCAGCCGGAAGGCCCGATCAGGCAGACCACATCGCCGCGGTAGATGTCGATGTCAATGCCCTTGAGAACGTCCAGTGTGGGAGTGGTGCCCTTGGCTCCACGCTTTTTTTCGCCGCCATAGGTCTTTGTCAGGCCGCGGACTTCCAGAATTTTATCGGTCACTTTGCGCCAACCTCGCTTCCATCTTATTCAACAGTTTTTCCAGGATCAGCACGATCACCAGGTAGATCAGCGCCACCGAGATATACGGGAAGAACGGACTGTAGGTGCGGCTGCGCACGATGTCGCCCGCCTTGGTCAGATCCTGCAGGGCGATGTAGCCGCTGATGGAGGTCTCCTTCAGCAGCACGATCAGCTCGTTGCCCAAAGCGGGCAGAACATTCTTGACTGCCTGTGGCAGAATGACCTTCCAGGTGGCCTGAGTGTAGTTCAGGCCCAGACTGCGGGCAGCCTCCATCTGGCCGGTGGGAATGCTCATGATGCCGCTGCGGAAGATCTCGGCCACATACGCGCCGCTGTTGATGCCAAAGGCCAGGATCGCCACAGGCACCTTGTCGATCTTGACCGAGCCAAAGATGACAAAGTACATGATCAGCAGCTGGATCATGGTGGGGGTGCCGCGGATGACGGTCAGATACAGCTTGCACAGGGCGTTCAGCAAGCCCATTTTGCCGGTGCGGTCATAGGTGGTGCGCACGTAGGCGATGCAGAAGCCCAGCAGAACGCCCAGCAGCGCCGACACAAAGGTGATGAGCAGTGTGGTCTTTAAGCCGTTCACAAACAGCATGTAGCGCTGCTCGGTGATAAAGGTGGCCGTGAACTGCGCAACGAACGACTGCCACAGCCCTTGCAGAAAATTCATGAAAAAATCCTCCCTCTTGTGCCGCTCCGCCCCGGCGCGGCGTTGATCGATATGCATAATTTTTGAATTTTTATGCATATATACAAAAAACAAAAGGAACAGGGCCGGAATCGCATCCACGCCCTGTTCCTACGCTTTATCAAACCACAAAAGGAACGATTTGTAAAGAGGTTTTGAAAAAATTACTTGCGCACGATGATGGACTGTACGCCGGAGCAGTAGCTGTCGGTGAAGTCGATGCTCTTCAGGCGCTCCTCGGTCACGGTCATACCGGCCATACCAAAGTCCGCCTTACCGCTCTGGACGGCGGGAATGATGGAATCGAATTCCATGTCCTCGATCTTCAGATCATAGCCCAGCTTGTCGCAGATCGCCTTGGCGAAGTCGGCATCGATGCCTACGACATTGCCGTTCTCGATGAACTCATACGGCTCGAAAGCGGCGTTGGTGGCCATGACCAAGGTGCCCTTGGAGTGGTCGGCATCGGCGGGGCTGACATAGCCCTGGGCACCCTCGGTCTTGTTGATGAACTTGTCCAGGATGGCTTCCAGGGTGCCGTCGGCCTTCAGCTCGGCGATGGCGCCGTTCATGGCCTCGGTCAGAGCGGCGTTGTCCTTGCTCAGGCAGGCAGCGTAATCCTCGACCGCATAAGCGGTATCCAGGATGGCCAGGGTGTCGGGGTTGGCCTCGACGAAATTCTTGGCGACCTGGTCATCGATGCACACAGCATCGATCTTGTTGCTCAGCAGAGCCTGCACCGCATCGGCAGCCTTGTTATACTGCTCTACGCCGGCGATATCCAGACCGCCGCCGATCTCATCGGACATGTACAGGTCGCCGGTGGTGCCCAGCTGGACGCCAACGGTCTTGCCCTTCAGATCTTCCAGGGCGAAGATGACCTGATTGCTGGCAGCGGACTCGCTGGCAACGGATCCACTGGCAGCGGAAGAAGCAGCGGTGCTGCTGGAGGAACCGCCGCAGGCGGTCAGAGCCAGAGCAGCAACGGACAGACCAGCGGCAGCCAGAAAGCTGCGGCGAGAGATCTTATTCATATTCAAACACTCCTCTATTGATTCCCAAAAAGATAATGCAGACGTCCCCGGCGGGCAGGGTGCGCTCCACCCCAGCCCCGGGAGACAGGCTTTAGTATAAGTTGTACAAATAAAAATGTCAAGAGTTGTGCAATCATTCGGCCAAATTGAAACCAATTTGCAACCAATTATGCAGGAAATTTGTCGTAATCAACGTATATATGCAAAAAATGCCCGGCACACATGGTGCCGGGCGGCAAAGGCTGCGGGAAAGAAAGGTTACAGGGTGCGGGCCAGCTCATCTGTGCTGCGCTTGGGCACACAGTAGTCCCGGCTGTCGTCCAGATAGTATTTGACACCGGTCTGAGCCGTCATGGGCACCACATGGGCCGCATGGGTGGGATAGCCGAAGGCGATCATGGTGTGGAGCTTTTCGGTTTCGGCAAGGCCCAGCAGCTCGGTGAGCCTGGGGCGGTCGATGGCTCCCATGATGCAGCTGCCTACGCCCTTGTCCCAGGCGGCCAGCGTCATGTTGGCCAGCGCAATGCCGGCATCGGTGTCCTGGTCGCCGGGGATGGTGGTGTCCTGCACCACAGCAACATACAGGGTGGGCAGCTCGTCCGCTTTGGGCATGCCCTGTTCCGGCGGCAAATAGGCTGCCCACTTGACCAGCGGCTGCACTTGGGCCACATCCTCCGGCTTCTGCACGATCACCAGACGCACGGCCTGACGGTTGGCTCCGCAGGAGGACAGGCGCAGGGCTTCGACGATATCATTTACCACATCCTGCGGGATCGCTTTTTGCGCAAAGCGGCGGTAAGTGCGGCGGGCAGCGAGAAGATCCATAACAGACATTGAAAAAACTCCTTTCCGGGTAGAAACCCGACAAATCATACGTTATAATACAAAAAACAAATCTGCCTTTGGGCAGAGAAGGAGCGGAAAATGAAGATCTGTGTTTATTGTTCCTCCGCGCAGGGACTGGATCCGGAATTTTACACAGCAGGAGAAGCTTTTGGCCGGGAATTGGCGCGCCGGGGGCACACGCTGGTATACGGCGGTTACGGCGAAGGCGTGATGGGCGCTGTAGCCCGCGGCGCTGCCGAGGGCGGCGCGCCTGTCACCGCAGTGGTGCCCGCCATTTTTGACCGGGAAGGCTTTACCGCGCCGGGCTGCACCGAGGTGATCCATGTCCGCAGCATGTCTCAGCGCAAAGCGCGCATGGAGGCGGAAGCCGATGCGTTTGCGGTGCTGCCGGGCGGTATTGGCACACTGGACGAGTTTTTTGAGGTTCTGGTGCTCAAGAGCCTGGGCCAGCTGCAAAAGCCGCTGGGGATCTATAATGTAAAAGGCTGTTATGACTCTCTGGCGGCGCTGCTGGAGCAGGGCTGTGCCCAGGGGATGATCCGCCCGGCAAACCGGGCGCTCGCGCCGCTGTTCACCGATGGCTGCGCCCTGCTGGATGCGCTGGAACGGGGCTGAACCTATTTGCGGCGCTTGCGGGGCTGGCGAAGAAACCACCGTTTGGGCAGCGGAAGGCTGAGCACCACCGAGATGCCCACGGCCAGTGCCACCGCGATCTTAAAGGTGGAGATGCCGTTGACCACCGCCAGATCATTCTCTCCCTGAATGAAGTAGTACGCAGTGTAATAGATGCCCGCGCCGGGCACCAGCGGGAAGATGCCGCACAACAGAAACACTGTGACCGGGGATTTGAGCATAATGGCAAAGGCCCGCGAAAGCATGGTCAGGGGGATCACCGCCAGGAGCGAAGCGGCTTCCGGAGCCATACCGTACAGGATGGCCAGCTCATACACCAGCCAGCCCACGCCGCCCACCAGACCACAGTGCAGCAGAGTGCGGCCTGGGACAGCAAAACGGATGGCGAAAAACAGTGTGCCGGCCGCAGCCAGTAAAAATTGGAGCAGCATCTGCACCAGCTGATCGTTTACAATCATATCACTGTCACCCCCGTGATCCAGCCGTACAGTCCCAGGACAAGACCGGTACCGACGGCGATGCTGGCCGCGATCAGAAGAGCATCGATCATGCGGATGGTGCCGGAAAGGTAATCTCCGTGCACAAAGTCCCGCAGGCCCATCGTAAAGGCGACACCGGGCGTCAGGATCATCAGCGCGCCGATGACTGCATGGCTGACGCTTGCCTTTGGGCCAAACGGCAGACATCCCACAATGGATACCATCGTGATAAGAGCAGCTGTGGAGATTTTCTGAAATCCGCCCGGAATGCTGTGCTGCTCACACAACAGCAGGTAGGCGCTGGCCGCAAGGCCCGCAAGCGCGGATACCAGAGCCGAAAAAAGCGTGCCGCCGAACATCAGCGAAAAACAGAAGGAACCCACCGTGCCGGCCAGAAGCTGCATCCGGTCTTTGGGAAAGGGGATGCGCCGGGCCTGCACCAGACGGCTTTCGGCTTCATCCAGGGAAAGCTGCCCCGATGCGATCTCGCGCGAAAGGGTGTTCACTGCGTCCACCCGGCCCAGATGGATGGTGCGGTTGGGTACATTGCGGATCTCGCTGATCTCTGCGGTGCCCGCGCTGGCAAAGATACCGTTGGTCAGGACATAAACATGGAATTCCCGCAGATGGAAGCTGCGCGCCATGATCTCCATCGTCTGTTCTACCCGGAACACCTCTGCGCCGTTTTCCAGCAGGGTCTGGCCGGCGGCCATGATAAAATCCATGATGCGGCGGCGCTGCTCGCTGTCCGGACTGATCTCGATACGATCGTTCAATGCCCTGTTTCCCTCCTCTCAGGCGCGGCGGCACACTGCCGCCCGACGGCCATATTAGCATAACTTTACCATAACAACGCCCGCTTCACAAGCGATTTTCGGATTTTATCCGCTGCGGCGGGCGGGGGATAAATTTCCTACCAAAAACCTTCGTTTTGCCTGTTGACAAACAGGCCGGAGTTGATTACAATAAATACAATATCACAAAAATGGCTGTGAAGAGAAGAGTAGGTTTTCGCATTGATCCTTTCCAGAGAGCCCGGTTGGTGGAAAAGGGCGGGAAACAGGGAACTGAAAATGGTCTCGGAGCTGCGCGGGTGAAGAGCAAGAGCGCCAAATCCGCGACGGGTGCGCCCGTTAAAGCGTCCGGCTGTAAGCATCGCGCAGGAAGAAAGCGCCGCTGCCGCAGCATCGAGGCCGCAGCCCGTGAGGGCACGGTAAAACAAGGTGGTACCACGGAAGTATTGCGCTCCCGTCCTTGCAGGGTTTATGCCCAGTGAGGACGGGAGCTTTTTTCATCTGTTTCAGAGGACTTCCGCAGAAATGTTTTTTCTTTTTATATAAGGAGGCAAACAAGTATGATCACTCGTCGCGATTTTCTGAAGGTTTCCGGCGCTGCCGCAGCAGCGGCCGCTCTGTCCGCCTGCGGCGGCTCTTCCAGCACTGCCGCATCCACCGCCGGTTCTGCCGCGGCCAAGCAGTCCAAGTTCAATGTGGCTGTGCCCAACGACACCACCAACGAGGCCCGCGCCCTGACCCTGCTGGAAAAGACCGGCTTCTTCAAGCTGAAAGAAGGCGCAGGCATCACTGCCACCAAGAACGATATCGCCGAAAATCCCTACAACGTCACCATCGATGAGGTCGAGGCCGCCCAGCTGCCCAATGTTCTGAAGGATGAGGACTATGCGGTCATCAACTCCAACTATGCCATCTCTGCCGGTCTGGATCCCATGACTGACGCGCTGGCGATGGAGGATGGTTCTTCTGCCTATGTCAACGTGCTGGTGTGCAAGGAAGGCAATGAGGAGAACCCCCTGATCAAGGCTCTGGTGGCCGCTCTGGAGAGCCAGCAGGTCAAGGATTATATGGCCCAGCAGTACGGCGGCGCTGTGGTTTCTGTTGTGGAGAACCCCACCGATGGCTATGATCCCACCGTGGACTATGACGCGCTGAAGGGCAAGACTGTCAGCTGCGCCGCTACTCCCGCCCCTCACTGCGAGGTTCTGGAAATCTGCAAGCCGATTCTGGAGGCCAAGGGCATCACTCTGGATATCCAGGAGTATGACGACTATGTGATCCCCAACACCGTTGTGGAGGATGGTCAGGTCGATACCAACTACTTCCAGCACCAGCCCTATCTGGATGATTTCAACGCCGAAAAGGGCACCCATCTGGTGACGGTGTCGGGCATCCATGTCGAGCCGATGGGTGTGTACGGCGGCAAGCAGAGCAGTCTGGATGCTATTCTGGGCTAAAGAAAGCTTTAAACGGCTGCAAAAATGACAGCGGCATCTAAGATGCATCCCGATAGGTTGCGGACGGGATGGGTCAGGTTTATGCCCTGTTGCCAGGGCGATAGCCGGTGGGAT
>JBJERU010000009.1:0-19686 GCA_051882415.1 Faecalibacterium sp.
AGATTGAGGGCCTTCTAACACACATAATGCTCAACTTGTTATTGCAATTTGGCAAATATTTTCTTTTCTACACAAGAAAATTAAGACCAACACAATAGCAGACCAGCTAAGCAAAGTCAACCTCAAAATTAAAATTTTGATTTCTCGGCCCAATAAAATAGCGCAAGGCAAACAAATCCTTACGCTAAAAAGGCAAAGCGGAAAATCAAAATTGAATTAGGCTATGAAACTTCTATCGCTTCATTTTGATTTGATTCGCGATTGATTGCTCCATTCTATTTTTTCTCATTTTTCTTGTCGATTTTTTCGGGAAGGGCTCAGCCCTATGCCGTAATCAACGCCATAAGATAAAACGGAGTAGCATCCGTTGCATCAGTGGGCAGGATCGTCAGCTCAACCGTATGGGTCTTGTGCTCGCCATGATGAAGGACCGGCTCCAAATACAGGCAGTCTCCCCAGTCCTCATCAAAATTACCGTCCAGAAATACGGGGAGAGTCGTGTCGCCGTCCAGAATGAGCTGCGCCTGCAACGCTGGTCGGCGGATCGTTTTGCGGTATTGGACCGCAATGCAGGAAGCTTCCACGGTAAAAGTGATCTTATCCCCGGGATGTGCACCGATCCAGCCGTTTTTCCAGTGATCCAGATGCCCCAGTTTTTCATTGGTGTCTGCGCGGAAGCCTTCCAGATGGGGCGAGATCTCCCGGATGGTCAGCCGCCGCGCGGATTCATAAGCGTTTGCGGTCAAAGGAGCAGGAAAAACAGGTTCCGCTTCCTCCTCGTCCCGCTGTGCGTTGACAGCGGAAAGAAGTTTGCAGAGTTCAGCCGCCACCAGTCCATGGCCGAAGTCATTGGGGTGCAGTCCGTCCGGGCTGATCTGGGGCAGCGTATAGCGCCCGGCTTTCAGTTCCAGATACACTGTATCCCGGATGCTGACATGGGGGACACCATACCACTCCCCAACGGCATTGTGTTCTGTCTGCGCATTCACGCCGGTATCATAGTAGACATTGTTCAGCAGCACGAGAGCCGGGTGCGAGGGCCAGGACAAAATTTTGCGCACTACACCCTCGTAAGTCTCCTGACAGAAGGAGAGAAGCGTGTCGTTGACGCTGAAGTCCACCACCACAAAATCCGGCTGGTACATCAGCAGGTCGGTCACGGCGCGGGCTGCCCCATAATGCGAACTGGTGCCGCCGATGCCGCCGTTAACATAGTGGAATGTTGTCTGAGGAAAGGTATCTACCCACCACTGATACACGCGGTAAGCATAGGTGTTTTCCGGGCGTTCTGCCAGGCTTCCCTGCGTGATAGAGCCGCCCAGAAAGCCGATGGTCAGCTCCTGACCCTGCGCGGCCCGCCGCAGACAGTGTTTGATGCGAGCATAATTTGGCGTTTTCATCTGGATTCCTCCTGTATCTCTGAACAACTTGCATAAATAGTATAATGCCGATTTGTGGAACCCGTCAATTGATGGTGGAAAATTCAGCGTTTCCGATAAAGGCGCTCCGGTTCGGCTGGAAGAACTGCACAGCAAAACCGCGCCAGAATGCCTTGAAAAAGGCTAAACTCATTTTTTAGTTTTTGTTAGCTTACGGATTGGCGACTCCCGCAGGACTCCTGACGCTTGAAGAAACCAGAAGCTTATGCTATCATCAGGCAAACCCTGCTTCAGAGAGGAGAGATCAAAAATGGAGCATTTGACACGGGTGCCACTGTCGGTTCTTCCCCATGTCCGTGTGCTGGGGCGCAGTGCGGGCCGCGACCCGCTGACCCTGTTCTGGACGGCCAGCGGCATCGAGCTGATATTTACCGGAAGTGAACTGTGGGTGGATTTTTTTGCGGATTATGAGCTGGTGGAGCCGTGGGTCAGTGTGGAACTGAACGGCGCGTGGCTGGCGCGGTTCGCAGTCAACCCCGGCACCAGCCGGGTCTGCCTGTTCCGAGGCATGACCCCCGGAACTCCCAAGCACGTCCGGCTGCTGAAGGATGTGCAGGCCATGTTCGACGACCCACGGCACTGCCTTCAGATCACCGGTCTGGCGTACCGGGAAGGGGAGTTCCTGCCGCTGCCCGCCCCGGCGTACCGTCTGGAGTTTGTGGGCGACAGCATCACCAGCGGCGAAGGGACCCTCGGAGCCGTACAGGAGGAGGACTGGGTCGGCGCATTCTTTTCCGCGGAAAATCATTATGCCCGCATGACGGCCGATGCGCTGGGGGCGGAATACCGCTGCATTTCCCAGAGCGGATGGGGCGTGGTCTCCGGATGGGACAACGACCCGCGCCATATCCTGCCGCTTTATTATCCACAGGTCTGTGGTGTAGCTCAGGGAGAACGCAACGCCGCGCTGGGTGCGCAGCAGCCCAACGACTTTGCCGCGTGGCAGCCGGACGCGGTCATCATCAATCTGGGCACGAACGATAACGGCGCATTCGACAACCCGGCCTGGATCGACCCGCAGAGCGGCCAGCGCTTTGAGCAGCGCCTGCTCCCGGACGGAACCTTCCGTCCAGCGGACGCTCAGAGACTGGCCGACAGCGTGACGGAGTTCCTTGCGCTGGTGCGGCAGAAAAACCCGGATGCCCTCCTGGTGTGGTGCATCGGGATGCTGGGCAGCCGCATCCTTCCGGTCTTGCAGCAGGGCGTGGAGCAGTATAAAGCAGCCACCGGAGACGCGCGGGCCTGCTTGCTTCGCCTGCCCGAGACAACGCCCGAAACCGTGGGCGCACGCCAGCATCCCGGTGTGGAGAATCACCGCGCTGCCGCAAGAGTGCTGACCGCATTCCTGAAGCAGGCACTGTGAAGCGACCTCTCAGGCCTTCGCGCCAGATCTCCTTTCACGCTGTACTTGGCCGCCGCTGGGCGCAGCCCCCGCGCGCGGGAGCGCGCAAAAGGTGCCCGCCCAACTCCCGGCTCCCATAACACCTCCTGCAAAACGCGAATGCGTTTTGCGTCTGAAAAGCTTTTTCGGTTCCTTTTTCTCGAAAAAGGAACAAAACCCCCGTAAAACAAACCCGCCGCTCCTGCCATTCCAGCAGAAGCAGCGGGTTTTTGTATGTCAGGTGGATTCTCTGCGCACGAATGCTCCGGGAACGATGGCTGTGGGGACCAGAGGCGCGCGGTGCGCCATTTTGCGGCGCAGCTGGGAGACCACAGTGTGGGCCATGCCGTCCAGATCCACCCGGTAGGTGGTCAACTGAGGGTTTGAGCGGGTGGAAAAATCATAATCATCGTAACCGGTCACGGCCACGTCCTGCGGCACACGGTAGCCGTTGCGCTTGAGAAGCTCTACGATATTGTAGGCTGCTTCATCACAGTTGCAGACGAACGCGTCCGGCAGCTCACGGGGGAGGGTCAGGGGGATAAGTCGCCCCTGAGCGTCGCGATCCTCCAGCCTCCAGTCGTCCCGGATGGGCAGACCGGCGCGAAGCAGCGCTTTCACATACCCCAGATACCGGTCCATGATGGAGCTTGTGGCGCACACGCTGCCTACAAACCCGATGTTCCGGCGCCCGGTGGCAATGAGATGTTCGGTCAGTGTGTAGGCGCCGCTGGAATTGTCGCTCAGCACGCAGTCCGCGGCCAGAGCGTCATCGTAAAAATCCAGCAGCATGAAGGGGATGCCGCTCTGCGCTGCGGTGGCGACATAGCGCCGGTCGATCTCGCCCATGAAGATCAGGCCGCTGATCTTGCGCTTGACCAGAAAGGTAGGCATGGTGCAGTTTTTTTCCGCTTGGGGCAGCACGATCTCCATCATCACGGAGAGATTGGCCGCTGTCGCGCTTTTCAGCACCGAGCGGTACAGGCTGGAATAAAAATTCCCGGCGTTGAAGAACCGATCCGGCACCAGGATACCGATGCTCTCATCATCGTTCGTCTGCGCCAGCGGCTCCGGGGCTTGGTAGCCCATCTCCTGCGCGGTGGCAATGATCTTTTCGCGCAGGGCCTCGCTCACGCCGTCTTTCCCGGCAAGGCCCTTGGACACCGAGACCGTACTGATGCCCAGCCGCTTCGCAATATCGGACATTCGGACTGATTTTGCCATGAGGATGATCCCTTGCTTTCTTTCCACAAAATCCGGCTGCCTTTCCGGTAAGCTCACCGAAAGGCTCTCTTACTTATAGAAATTACCAGTCTTTGTTGTTTTTGTCAACCCGACGTAAGGCGAATTTTAGCCGAGACAGATGCTGAAACCGTAAGACTAACCGTTTAATTAGCTAATTAAATTAAGTGGGAGACTTTTTACTTTTATAAAAACCGGTGAGAAGTGCCGGTTTTCATGTGTTTTTTCACAATCAATTCGTTCACAACTCGGGCAGAAGCGAGAAAATTTTTGGGCTTATTGACATACTATGCTAAAATAGCTATACTTGAATCAGCAAAGTAAGCTAAAATTTTCGCATAGTTTTAGCTTACATACAACGTTTACCCACCGGGCCTTATGGTCCAAACACAGAAGGAGGATTATCCCATGCGTAAAATCGATCGTCGTAGTTTCCTGAAGGCTGCCGGCGCTCTGGCCGCAGTCGGCGCCCTGACCGCCTGCGGCGGAAAATCCGAGACCAGCGGCTCCGCTGCCACGGTCTCCGAAGTGCCCGCCTACAATGAGCTGAAGGTCGGCACAGACCATACCGATCTCAAGGCCAGCATCAAGATCATCAGCCACCGCACCGACCTCATCGACGACGGCACCTTCAATGGCTACGTCGCCGCGTTCCAGAAGATGTACCCCAACATCGAGATCAAGTACGAGGGCATCACCAACTATGCGAATGATATGACCACCCGCCTGACCTCCAACAACTGGGGCGACATCTGCATGATCCCCACTCCTATCCCCCTGACTGAGCTGAGCAACTATTTCCACCCGCTGTGCAGTCTGGACGCCATCAAGGATGAATACAACTTCGCCTCTAACCGCGCCTACGGCGGCACAGTCTACGGCATTCCCTCCACCGGCAACGCGCAGGGCATCGTCTATAACAAGAAGGTCTTTGCGGACGCCGGCGTGACTACGATGCCCCGCACCCCGGACGAGTTCCTGGACGCGCTCCAGAAGATCAAAGACATGGATCCCTCCATCGACCCGCTGTACACCAACTATGCCGCGGGCTGGACCATGAGCGCATGGGATGCCTACATCGGCGGCGGTGCCACCGCAGACCCCGACTGGATGAACATCACCATGCCCCAGACCAAGGACCCCTTCGCTAAGGGCATCCTGGGTGCGGACGACATCGGGCCTTACGCCGTCTATTATGTCCTGTATGAGGCAGTCAAGCGCGGTCTGACCGAGTCCGACCCCACTACCACCGACTGGGAGGGCAGCAAGTCCCGCATCAACGCGGGCAAGATCGGTGCCATGACGCTGGGCAGCTGGGCCATCGTCCAGATGCAGGCCGCAGGCCCCAACGCCGATGACATCGGCTATATGCCGTTCCCCATCACAGTCAAGGGCACCCAGTACGCCAGCGCGGGCGCGGACTACTGCTTCGGTGTCAACGCCGCCACCAGCGACGACAAAAAGCTGGCCGCCATGCTCTACATCAAGTGGTTCAGCGAGTCCTCCAACTTCGCCTATGACCAGGGCGGCGTGCCGGTGCTCAAGAGCCAGAAGTACCCCGACACGCTGGCCGCCTTCGATGGCATCGACCTGCTGGAGGATACGCCCGCTCCCACCGAGCTGGCCGACCTGGGCACCGAAGTGCAGCAGGAGGCCGAGCTGATGCTCAACGCTGACCAGACCCACGTCATGCGCGTGGTAGAGGCGGGCATCAACGGCGACGAGACGCTGGACGACATTGTGGCCGACTGGAACGCTGCGTGGAACAAGGCTGTGGATCGCTGCGCGCCCCAGAAGTAAGCCCCCGGAACCGTTTGCCCTGAATCGTGAAAGGAGGCTCTTTTTATGAATACCGCCCAGGCCGCCGTGACCGCGCCCAAAAAGCGCCGCTCCCTCAAGCAATACCTCAAGAGCATGCGTGGCCAGCAGATGATCGTGACGCTGGTGTTCCTGTTTGCGCCGCTGCTGCTGTTGTTCATGTTCACCTACCTGCCCTTCTTCAAGATGGTGCAGTTCAGCTTCTTTAAGATGAAGTACATCGGCAGCCGCACCTTTGTGGGCTTGCAGAACTACATCGACGTCTTTACCCGTGACGACTGCTTCCACGCGCTGACCCTGAGCCTATATTATATGGTCGGCTCTGTAGTTCAGATGGCGCTGGCTCTGCTGTTCGCCACCATCCTGAGTTTCAAGGTCAAGGGCAGCAAGTTCTTCCGCGGTGCGCTGTACTTCCCGTGCCTGATCTGCGGCATCTCGGTGGGCTTTATCTTCAAGTTCTTCTTCACCCATGGCTTCGTGCTGGATACGCTGCTGAGCTGGGTGGGCTTTAACGTGGACACGCTCCCGTTCTGGCTGCGCGACGAATCCATCAACAATATCGTGCTGGTGGCCTGCTCGCTGTGGAAATACATCGGTCAGAACATCGTCATGTTCATCGGCGCGATCGCCTCGGTGGATCCCACCCTGTATGAGGCGGCGGAGATCGACGGCGCCAACGCATGGCACCGCTTCAAGGATATCATCCTGCCCTCCATCAGCACCATCGTGATCCTGAACCTTATCATCTCGGTGTCGGGTGCGCTGTCCGCCTTTGAGATGCCCTATGTCGTCACCGGCGGCGGCTTCAACACGGCTACCTACTTCGTCGTGATGGACAAGATCGCCCACACCGACCAGAAGGTCGGCCTGGCATCCGCCATGGCTGTGGTGCTGCTGGTGCTTATCATGATCGTGAGCTATGTCCAGAAGGCCGCGGAGCGCTGGCTGACCACCCGCGGCGACCATCCGGCCAAAAAGTAAGGAGGCGCACACGATGAACGATATCACAAAGCTGAAAGCGCAAAGACTGATCATCAATATTTTCAAATACACCCTGCTGATCTTCGCGGCCTTTGTAGCGCTGGTGCCTATTGTCTCCTGTATTTTCACCGCTTTCAAGACGGATGAGGAATACGCCTCCACCAACGTCATCACGATGCCGAAAAACTGGCTGAACTTCGACAACTTCATCACTGCGTGGACTAAGGCCAACATGGGTATGGCCTTTCTGAACAGCTTCATCATCCTGATCTGCGTTCTGGCGGGCAGCATCCTCATCAGCGCCATGCTAGCCTATGTGCTCAACCGCTTCCAGTTCCCCGGCAACGGTCTGATCCGCAATCTGTTCATGATCGCTACCCTGATCCCCGGCATCGCGTCGCAGGTCACGGTCTATCAGATCATGACCGCCCTGCATCTGGTCAACTCCATGCCCGGCTACATCCTGCTGATGATGGGCACCGACGTCATCACCATCTATATCTTCCTGCAGTTTTTCGAGAACCTGTCGCCCACGCTGGACGAGAGCGCCATTCTGGACGGCTGCACCTACTTCGGCGTGTTCTTCAAGATCCTGCTGCCCCTGCTCAAGCCCGCCATCGTCACCAGCGCCATCCTCAAGGGCGTGTCCACCTACAACGAGTATTATATGGCCAACCTGTATTTACAGGATAAGACCAAGTATCAGGTGGTGTCCACCTCGCTGTATGTGTTCTCCGGCCTCATGGGAAGCCAGTATAACTACATCTGCGCCGGCGTCATCATCACCATCATCCCCGCGCTGATCGTATTCCTGCTGTGCCAGGATCAGATCTACAGCGGCATGGCTGCGGGCGCGGTCAAGGGCTGACGCATCTGTTTGTGCTATCATCTATCTATTTTCTCCTTCATCCTGAGCCGCGCCCTGCGCTCCGCTTCTCCTTGGGCGACAGGGCGCGGCATAGGGAGAGAAGGCCCCTACGAATTTTTTTGGAGGAAATCTATGAGCAAGACCACTCTCTACTGCGGCGAGCTGCCGAACATCCCCTGGCAGGACAAGCCTGCCGGATGCACCGATCCGGTGTGGCGCTATTCCGAAAATCCCGTCATTGGCCGCAACCCGCTGCCCGGCGTGGCCCGCATCTTCAACAGCGCCGTAGTACCCTATGAGGGCGCGTACATCGGCGTGTTCCGCGGCGAGCAGACCAACGGCATCCCGTATATCTATCTGGGCCGCAGCGCCGACGGCATCCACTGGACCTATGAGCCGGAAAAGATCCCCTTCGTCAACGCGCAGGGCGAGCCGTTCATGCCGGTGTACGCCTATGACCCCCGTCTGGTCAAGGTGGAGGATACCTATTATATCATCTGGTGCCAGGACTTCTATGGCGCATCCATCGGCGTGGCCAAGACCACCGATTTCAAGACCTTTGTGCGCATCGAGAACCCGTTCATTCCCTTCAACCGCAACGCGGTGCTGTTCCCCCGCAAGATCGACGGCATGTTCACCATGCTGTCCCGTCCCTCGGACAGCGGCCATACGCCTTTTGGCGATATCTTCCTGAGCCAAAGCCCCGATATGGAGTTCTGGGGCCGCCACCGCCATGTGATGAGCAAAGGCTCCAACTGGTGGGAGAGCGTCAAGATCGGCGGAGGCGCGGCACCCATCGAGACCAGCGAGGGCTGGCTGCTGTTCTATCACGGCGTGACCGGTACCTGCAATGGCTTCGTGTACTCCATCGGCGGCGCCATCCTCGACCGCGACGAACCGAGCAAGGTGCTCTACCGCTGCGGCAACTTCCTGCTGACCCCGGAGGAGTGGTATGAGGAGCGCGGCTTTGTGCCCAACGTCTGCTTCCCCTGCGCTACCTTGCAGGATGCCGCCACCGGCCGCATCGCCCTCTACTATGGCTGCGCCGACAGCTATGTGGGCCTGGCCTTCACCACGGTGGACGAGGTGGTGGATTACATCAAAGCGAACGACGCCGCCGGCCCCAACGACCACGAGCTGGGCATCCGCTGAAGCCGCCGGGCGCAGCCCCCGCGCGCGGGAGCGCGCAAACGCTGGCCGCCCGCCCCCAGCTTCCATAAAACATTCCCGCCCATCGCGAATGCGATGGGCACAGTAAAAAGTTTTTGCCCCGCTTTTTTCAAAAAGCGGGAAAACCCCCGTATCCGAAAAGGAGGCTTTCATTTTATGCCCCGCATCAAGCAGGCCGCCGAGGTCATGCTCCGCGATACCATCCTGCCCTTCTGGAAAGGGCTGCGGGATGATGAGAACGGCGGCTTTTACGGCTATATGGATTTTGACCTGAAGCTGGACAAGACCGCCGAAAAGGGCTGTATCCTCAACAGCCGCATCCTGTGGTTCTTCTCCGAGGCGGCGCGGCTCACCGGCCGCGCAGATCTGGCGGACGACGCCCGCCACGCCTACCGCTTTTTTGAGGAACACTGCTATGACCGCACCTTCGGCGGCGTCTACTGGAGCTGCGATCATACCGGCAAGCCGCTGGATACCACCAAACACACCTACAATCAGGCCTTTGCCATCTATGCGCTTTCGGCCTACTATCACCTGACCGGCGAGCAGGCCGCGCTGGACCGCGCCAAGGAGCTGTTCCGCCTCATCGAGCGGAACTGCACCGACGACGAGGGCTATCTGGAGGCGTTCACGGTGGACTGGCAGCCGGAGAGCAACGAAAAGCTCTCGGAGAACGGCGTGCTGGCGGCCAAGACCATGAACACGCTGCTGCACGTCTTTGAGGGCTATTCGGGTCTGTGTCAGGTCAGCCGGGACAAGACGGTGGAGCGCGCCATGCGGCGCATCCTGTCCATCTACGCCAACAAAATTTACAGCCCGGAGCTGCACCGGCAGCTGGTCTTTTTCGACGAGCACTATCACTCCATCATCGACCTGTACAGCTACGGCCACGACATCGAGTCCAGCTGGCTCATCGACTGGGGATGCTCCCTTCTGGGGGATCGTGCGCTGAGCATGAGCATCGGCTGCATCGACTCTGATCTGGCGCAGCACATCTATCAGAACGCTTACACCGGCCATTCGGTGGTCAATGAATGCGAGCGCGGCGTAGTGGACACCACCCGCGTATGGTGGGTACAGGCCGAGGCCGTTCTGGGCTTCGTGAACGAATACGAAAAGAGCGGTGACGTCCGGTTCCGGGACGCGGCCGCCGATGTCTGGCACTATATCTGTGAGGTGCTGGTAGACAAGCGCCCCGGCAGCGAATGGTTCTGGAGCGTGGACGCCAGCGGCAGACCCGCCAGCCACAAGCCCATTCTGGAGCCGTGGAAGTGCCCTTACCACAACGGACGCATGTGCATGGAACTGATGAGGAGGGACCCCGATGTCTACGTTTGAGCTGCACCCCGAATATCTGCGCCAGAAGGGTTTCCAGGAGGCGCTTCTTGCCCGAAAGAACCAGAAAACCGATTTCTATAACGGCGTCTACGAGCGCTGGGCACATCCGGTGCTGACCCGGGAGCATATCCCGCTGGAATGGCGCTTCGATCTGGATCCCGCCACGAATCCTCATTTCATGGAGCGTTTGGGCGTGAACGCCGTGTTCAACGCGGGCGCACTCAAGCTCAACGGCAAATATTATCTGGTGGCCCGCATCGAGGGCAACGACCGCAAGAGCTTTTTCGGCGTGGCCGAGAGCGACAGCCCGACCGAGGGCTTCCGCTTCTGGGACAAGCCCATCCAGCTGCCGGATGTCTGCCCCGAGGAGACCAACGTCTACGATATGCGCCTGACCCAGCACGAGGACGGCTACATTTACGGCGTGTTCTGCTCTGAGAGCAAGGACCGCACGAATCCCGACCTCTCCGCCGCGGTTGCGGCTGCGGGCATCGTGCGCACCCGGGATCTCAAAACGTGGGAGCGCCTGCCCAATCTGGTCACGAAGCGCAGCCCCCAGCAGCGCAATGTGGACCTGCTCCCCGCTTTTGTAAATGGCAAATACGCCTTTTTCACCCGGCCCATGGATGACTTCATCGATACCGGCTCGGGCGGCGGCATCGGGTTCGGCCTGTGCGATGATATCACCCACGCTGTTATCGACGAGGAGATCATCACCAGCCCCCGCCGCTATCACACCATCACCGAAGCCAAAAACGGCGAGGGCGCGACCCCCATCTGGACCGAAAAGGGCTGGCTGCACATCGCCCACGGCGTACGCAACACTGCCGCCGGTCTGCGGTATGTCATCTACGTGTTCGTCACCGCTCTGGACGACCCCGCCCGGGTCATCGCGGAGCCGTCCGGCTTCCTCATCGCGCCCCGCGGCTGGGAGCGGGTGGGCGATGTGTCCAATGTCGTATTCACGAATGGGGCCATTGCGGACGAGGACGGCAGCGTGTATATTTATTATGCAGCCAGCGATACCCGCCTGCACGTTGCCAGCACCAGCATCGACCGGCTGCTGGACTTCGCCTTCAACACTCCTGCCGACCCGCTGCGCAGCGTGGACTGCGTAGCCCAGCGCTGTGCACTTATCGACAAAAACCGCGCGTATCTCGCATCCCTTCAAAAGTAACTCTCCCGAAAGGAATCCGCCATGAAAAAGACCAACATCGACAGTCCCTTCTATCGCACCATGGGCAGGATCGGTGATCTTGCTTTTCTGAATCTGCTCTGGCTGGTGTGCAGCCTTCCGGTTGTGACACTGGGAGCCTCTACGCTGGGGCTGTTCTCGGTGCTGCACAAGCTCGCCGCGGGGGAGGACTATCAGGTGCGTGCGGACTTTTTCCGGGCGTTCCGGCGGGACTTCCGGCAGGGGATCCTGCTCTGGCTGGTGCTGGCGCTGCTGGGCTTCGCGGCCCTGACCGGTCTGCGCACTGCCTCCGCTCAGGAATCCGTGGCCAACGGCGTGCTGGCCGCCGCTTCCTTCGTGCTGGCGCTGGCCGTGGGCAGTATTGGAAGCTGGGCCTTCGCGCTGTTGGCGCGTTTCGCCTATCCCCGGGCGCTGGCCGCACTGCTGGACGGTGCGCGCATGACGCTGGCCAACCTGCTGCCGACGCTGGGGATTCTGGCCTTTCTGGTGTGGATGCCGCTGCTGGCCCGGGCCGCGCCTGCATGGTTCGTCTATCTGCTGCCCCTGCTGGTGCTGTTCGGTGCCTCAGGCAACGGGTTGGGCATGGCCGCGCTCATGCGCCCGGCCTTTGCCCGCCTTGAACAGGACGGCCGCAAGGAGGAAGAACCCTCCGATGAACTCTGACAAAGGAGACCCCCGGTCATGATCGTTTCTGCACACGACTGCTATACCCTGCACACGGCTCACACCAGCTATCAGATGGCTGTGGGGCCGGAAGGGATGCTGCTCCATACTTATTATGGCCCCCGCCTGCCGGACGATTCCCCGGTGCTGCGGGACGACCGTCCGCCCCATATGGACCCCGGATGCTGGCCTGACCTGCTGCCCCGGGAGTTTTCCGCCCCAGGCACGGCGGATTACCGCACGCCGCCCTGCATCCCCGAATATGCCGACGGCTCCGAGGCTGCGGAGCTCCGCTTTGCCGGAGCCGCAGTATGCCCCGGAAAGCCTTCTCTGCCCGGCCTGCCCGCGTTCCGCGGCGGTGCGGGCGTGGAGACCCTGACCGTCACTCTGCGGGACAGCGGGGGGCTGGCGGTGGAACTGCGATACTCCGTCTATGAGAAGGAGGATCTCATCACACGCAGCGTCCTCTACCGCAACGAAGCCGACCGGCCGCTGACCCTTCATAAAGCTGCCTCGCTCTGTCTGGACTTTGCCCCACGGCCGCTGGAGCTGCTCACGCTCAACGGCACTTGGGCGGCAGAGCGCACCCCTGAACGCGCACCGCTGCGCTGCGGCATCCAGAGCATCGGCAGCACCCGGGGCATCCCGGGCCACGGCCACAACCCTGCCGTGCTGCTCTGTTCCCCCGACACCACCGAGACGGCAGGGGAGTGCTGGGGCTTCGCGCTGGTGTACAGCGGGAACTTCCTTATGGAGGCCGAGCGTGCCGACGCGGGCGAACGGCTGGTCGTGGGCATCCATCCGTATCACTTCCATTGGACGCTGGCCCCCGGTGAGAGCTTTGCCGCACCCGAGGCGGCCATGGTCTATTCGGACAAGGGCATCGGGGAGATGAGCCGCCGGTTCCACGCCGCCATCCGCACCCGGCTGCTGCCTCTGCGCTGGCAGGATATGACCGCGCCGCGCCCGGTGCTCATCAACAGCTGGGAGGCGTTCTATTTCGATTATACCCAGTCCGACCTGCTGCGTCTGGCCGCCGCCGCGAAGCAAGCGGACATCGACCTTCTGGTAGTGGATGACGGCTGGTTCCGGGGGCGAAACGGCACGGATTCCAGTCTGGGCGACTGGACGGCTGATCCCCGCAAGCTGCCGGAGGGACTGCCGGGCCTGTGCCGCCGTCTGAACGAGATGGGCATGGAGATGGGCCTCTGGGTGGAGCCGGAGGCTGTCAACCCGGACAGCGAGCTTTACCGTGTACATCCCGATTGGGCGCTGGCCGTGCCGGGCCGTGTGCCGCAGCAGATCCGCCAGCAGTATACGCTGGATTTCAGCCGCCCCGAGGTCGTGGACGGCATCTGGATCCAACTGGAAGCCATCCTGCGCAGCTGTCCCATCCGGTACCTCAAGTGGGATATGAACCGCCCCCTGTCCGATGTGTACAGCGCCGCGCTGCCCGCCGCACGGCAGGGCGAGGTCTACCACCGCTATGTTCTGGGCGTCTACGAGCTGCAGCGCCGTATCACGGAGACCTTCCCCGGTCTGCTGCTGGAGAACTGCGCGGGCGGCGGGGCGCGCTTTGACTGCGGCATGCTCTATTACAGCCCGCAGATCTGGTGCAGTGACAACACGGATGCCAGCTCCCGGCTGGTCATCCAGTACGGCACCAGCCTGTTCTATCCCGGCTGCACTATGGGGGCGCACTTTTCCACCGTGCCGAATCATTGCACCGGCCATGTCTCCACCCCGGAGGCTCGCATGGCTGCGGCGCTGTGCGGCACCTTCGGCTTTGAGCTGGATTTGACGGGATACACCGAGGAGGAGCGGGCAGCGCTGCGCCCCTATGTGGCATGGTATCGCGCCCACGGTGCGCTGCTGCGGGGCGGCGAGCTGTACCGTCTGCTCCCGCCCGACCCCGCCGGACAGGGTGCGGCCTGGATGATCGCCGCGGCCGACGGCAGCGAAGCAGCCGTCTTTGCGGTGGGCACAGCTTTGAGCGGCTCTCACGGGACTGCCAGCGCCAACTTTGCCCCGCGCCTGCCGCTGCCCGCGCTGGATCCCGCTGCCATCTATGAGGATGAAAAAGGAACACGCTATTCCGGTGTGCAGCTCTGCGCACAGGGCCTGGCGCTGCCCGGCCCTCACGGTCAGATACCCGCGAAGCTCTGGTATCTGAAGAAGGTTTGACGAAAAAGGAGAGTATCTTATGCTGGAAGAAAAGATCGCATCCGCCTATTCCCGCTGGCTCGCCCAGCCGGAGCTGCCCGCCGACCTTGCGCAGGAACTGGCGGAGATTCAGGGTGACGAGGACGCCGTCACCGACCGCTTTTACCGGGAGCTGGAGTTCGGCACCGGCGGTCTGCGGGGCGTGATCGGTGCGGGCACCAACCGTATGAACATCTATAACATCCGCAAGGCGACTCAGGGACTGGCTGACTACCTGAACGCCTCCGAATTGCCCAAAAAGGTGGCCATCGGCTACGACAGCCGCATCAAGAGCGACGTGTTTGCCCGGGAAACGGCTGCGGTACTGGCGGCCAACGGTATCAAGGCGCATCTCTACCCCCGTCTGGAGCCGACCCCTGCGCTGTCGTGGGCGGTGCGCTACTATGGCTGCGGCGCGGGCGTGTGCGTCACTGCCAGCCACAACCCCGCCAAATATAACGGTTACAAGGTCTATGGCGCGGACGGCTGCCAGATCACCCTTGAGGTGGCGGATAAGATCCTTGCCGCCATCGGGGAGGTAGACTGCTTTGCCGTGAAGCCTGCGGACTTTGACGCGGCGCTGGCATCGGGGGCCATCGAATACTGCTCTGAGGAATGCCTGGACGCTTTCGTGGATGCCGTCTATGCCCAGCGGGTGGGCGACGGCGCAGGCACCGCGGACCTCAAGCTGGTCTATACGCCGCTCAATGGCTCCGGCCTCGAGTGTGTCCGCAAGCTGCTGGCGAAGCTGGGTGTTACCCACATGACCGTGGTGCCCGAGCAGGAAAAACCGGACGGGAATTTCCCCACCTGCCCCTACCCCAACCCGGAGATCCGCGAGGCGATGGAAAAGGGTCTGGAGCTGTGCGACCGGATCCATCCCGACCTGCTGCTGGGCACTGACCCCGACTGTGACCGCTGCGGCACCGCTGTACCGGACGGCAAGGGCGGCTACCGGCTCATTACGGGCAACGAGATGGGCATCATCCTGCTGGATTACATCTGCCGCACCCGCCGGGCGCTGGGCACCATGCCGGAGCGCCCCGTGGCCGTGACCACCATCGTCTCCACCGATATGGCCACCCCTGTGGCCGCCAAGTATGGCGTGGAGCTGCGCCGTACCTTGACCGGCTTCAAGTTCATCGGTGAGCAGATCGGCCTGCTGGAGACCGCAGGCGAGGCCGACCGCTATATCTTTGGCTTCGAGGAGAGCTACGGTTATCTTTCCGGCGCCCATGTCCGCGACAAGGACGCGGTCAACGCCACCCTGCTGGTCTGCGAGGCCGCCGCGTGGTATGCAAAACAGGGGATGACCCTGCTGGACGCCATCAACGCGCTGTATGCGGAGTTCGGCTGCTACCGCAACGCGCTGCACAGCTTTGCTTTTGAGGGTGAGAGCGGCATGCACACCATGCAGGCCATCATGAAGAGCCTGCGCCAGACGCCACCCACCGATTTTGCAGGATACGCGGTGGAGCAGGTGGTGGACTACGCGCAGGAGGGTACCGGCCTGCCCAAGGCCAATGTGCTGGAGTTCCGTCTGGCGGGCGGAGCCAAGCTGATGGTGCGTCCCTCCGGCACCGAGCCGAAGATCAAGGTTTATCTCTCCGCCGTGGCCCCCACCGAGGCCGGGGCCGATGCCATCAATGAGGCGCTGGCCGGGGTCGCCGCCGCGCTGCTCAGGGCCTGAGAAACTGCGGCCATTTGGATAAGAAGGTATTTGAAGTATGAGAACCATCAAACTGACCCCTGCGTGCAAGGATTATCTCTGGGGTGGTGAAGCGCTGCGCGAGCGGTACGGCATCCAGAGTGAGCTGCATCCGCTGGCCGAGGCATGGATGCTCTCCTGCCACCCGGACGGCCCCAGCATCGTGGCCACCGGGCCGTTCGCGGGCAAGACCCTGCCGGAGTATCTCCGGGAGAACGGCTCCGCCTGCCTGGGCCGGGACTGTGAGAAATTTGAGGATTTTCCCATCCTCGCCAAGATCATCGATGCAAAAAGCGACCTGTCCATCCAGGTTCACCCCTCCAACGAGTACGCGCTGGAGCACGAACATCAGTACGGCAAGACTGAGATGTGGTATGTGCTGGACGCTGAGCCGGGCGCGACGCTCTATTATGGCTTCGCGCATCAGATCAGCCGCGAGGAGCTGGAGCGCCGCGTCCGGGACAACACCCTGACCGAGGTGCTCAACGCTGTGCCGGTGGAAAAGGGCGATTTATTCTTTATCCCGGCGGGTACGCTGCATGCTATCCGCAAGGGCATCGTCATCGCGGAGATCCAGCAGAACTCCAACGTGACCTATCGCATCTACGACTACGGCCGCAAGGGGGCGGACGGCAAGCCCCGTCCGTTGCACATCCAGCAGGCTCTGGACGTCACCGAACGCACCCCGCCCAAAGCAGACCCGGACTTCCACGGCCATCTGGCTCAGTGCCCCTATTTTACGGTGGACGAGGTGGAGGGGGACTTCGACGCGGTGTGCGACGACAGCTCGTTCACCTCGCTGCTCATCCTGGAGGGCGAGGGTACCTTGACCGAGGGCGGCGAAACCTTGCCCATCCGCAAGGGCGAGAGTCTGTTTGTCCCGGCGGGCACAGGCTCCTATCGCGTGGCGGGCAAAGGGCTGAAGTGCCTCGTGACGCGGGTGTGAACGGGGGATTCCCGCTTTCTTGAAAGAAAGCGGGGCAAAGAACTTTTCATACGGCTCACACCTTCGTGTGAGCCAACACACCGGACAGGAGGACGGAACGCATGGCAATTTTTCCGAAAGATTTCGTTTGGGGCGCGGCAACCGCGGCGTATCAGATCGAGGGTGCGGCCAGCGAGAGCGGCAAAGGCCCCAGCATCTGGGATGTGTTTTCCCACACGCCGGGCAAAACGGCCCGCGGCGAAACGGGCGACACAGCCTGTGACAGCTATCACCGCTGGAGCGAAGATATTGCGCTGCTGCGATCCATGGACCTGAAAGCCTATCGCTTTTCCGTGGCATGGACCCGCATCGCGCCCCGCGGCGGCACGGAATGGAACGATGAAGGTCTGGCGTACTACGATGCGCTGGTGGATGGGCTGCGGGAGGAAGGCATTGAGCCGTATCTGACCCTTTATCACTGGGATCTGCCGCAGGCGCTGCAGGAAAAAGGCGGCTGGCAGAACGAGGACACCGCCCACGCTTTCGCGCAATACGCGGCAAAGCTGGCGCAGCACTTCCGGGGCAGGGTGCGCCAGTGGTTCACGTTCAACGAGCCTGCCTGCATCGTAGGCATGGGTTACGGCACTGGTCAGCACGCGCCGGGCCTGCGGCTTCCGCTGGAACAGCAGTTCACCTGCTGGCAGAACATCCTCTATGCTCACTGTCTGGCGGCACAGGCCATTCGCGCCGCCGACCCTGAGAACAAGGTGGGCTTCGTCTCCACCGGGCGCATCTGCTATCCCGTAAGCGATACCCCGGAGGACATCGCCGCCGCCCGGTCGCTGACCTTCGGCTGTCCGGACGACGACTGGACTTTTACCCACCAGATGGCCTTCGACCCGCTGTGTCTGGGGCGCTGGCCGGAGGACTGCGGGCCGCGTCTGGCCGCCTGCATCGCGGCGGTGCCTGCTCACATCAATGCGGCGCTGCCGCTGGGTCGGCCGGATATGATGGGTCTCAACATCTACAACGGCGCGCCCGTGCGCATGGAGGCCGACGGCCCCCGCTATGTGGAACGGCCCACAGGCTACCCCCACACGGCCATGTTCTGGCCTGTGGAGCCGGAGAGTCTGAACTGGGGGCCGCGTCTGCTGGGCGAGCGCTACGGCCTGCCGATGTATATCACGGAGAACGGGCTTTCCTGCACGGACAAGCTTTACCGCGACGGCGGTGTGCATGACGCGGATCGTATCGATTTTCTGGCTCGCTATCTGGACAGCTTATCTCAGGGCATCCGGGCGGGCGCAGACGTGCGGGGCTACTTCCACTGGAGCCTGCTGGACAACTACGAGTGGCACAGCGGCTACGGCGAACGGTTCGGTCTGGTCTATATGGATTATCCCACGGGCCGCCGTATCCCCAAGGACAGCGCCGCATGGTATGGGCAGGTGGCGGCCTCCAACGGACAGAACATCTGAGTTATTCTCGATAAGGAAAGGGCGTACCCATGGCATCATACCGTTACGAGCGCGACATCAAGCCCGAGGATCTGATCCCGGATGTCCCGCGTCAGCTGACCAAACAGGAATCCAGAGCGAACTGGTGGCATTATCATTGGGTCTATGTGGCCCTGATCGCAGCAGCCGTGTTTGCCATCGTCTTTTTTGTTTGGCAGCGCGTCAGGGAGGTGGAACCGGATTATATTGTGACGGTGGTGGGGTGTAACGACCCGGATACAGCCTTTCTGGAAGAACTGGAACAGAAGCTGACCGCCCTTGCCCTGGATGAAAACGAGGACGGAAAGGTTGTCGTATGGATCAAGAGCATCTGGCTGGATCTGTATTATGACGGCATGGACGCGGAAAAGCGACGGCTGATGAACTCCAGCCAGGACAAGCTCAACGCGGACTTTTACCTGTGTGAAAGCGCCATCTTCATTGTGGACGACCCCGCCGGGCTGCAGGAGCGGTTCGGGTGCTTCCAGCGTCTGGATGGCTCTGACCCGGCAGAGGATGAAGCGCTCGCAGTGGAAGAATACGCCCGGCCGCTGGAGGATACAGCCCTTGCGGGAACTCTCAGTACCCCGGAAACGCGGTGGTACATTGCCCGGCGCATTGCGGAAGGCGCTGTGAATGAAGAAACGCTCCGCCGCGGCGATGTGCTGTGGAACAGGCTCTGAAATCCACCCCGGATGATCAAAAAATGGACATCCCCTTCTGCAATGGTTGGATTACTACCGGATGCAGAAGGGGATGCTCTGTTGATAGAATTATGAAATCAACACACATACACTCACTCACTCACTCTCACTTTTCTGTGAGGGGGTGCGAGACCGCGTGATTCAGGAGAGCGCTTGAATGGCATTCAAGAGGTCAGCGGTTCGATCCCGCTTATCTCCACCACAAAGCTCGGCAAGAGTTTACGAAGCACCGTTGATTTTGGAAACAAAGTCGACGGTGTTTTTGTTTTTGCGCGGTCATGCTTTTTGACTTGACCACAATTTTGACCACAATGCCAACGATTTTACTGTGTCTAATTGGTTTCGTTTTATGCGCCGAACGCCTCGCTGAAGCGCTGTACGGCGTTCTGGCGGATGGAATCCTGCACATGGAGATAATGCTCCGTCATATCGGTGTCGGCGTGGCCTACGATGCTCTGGATGGTCTGGATATCCACGCCCAAAGCCTGCATCTGCGACACATATAGCAATTCAACAAATTACTGCACATAGCCACAGGAAGTAAACCAGCCCTTAC
>JBJERU010000010.1:0-70829 GCA_051882415.1 Faecalibacterium sp.
AAACTGTAAAGCAGCGCTGGCAGACCGGCCGCATTTCGGAAGCTATGCTGCGGGTATATGTGCGCAAGGGCATCCTCACAGCCGAGGACTTTGAGGAGATCACCGGGAAACTGTACGCATGAAGCAGATTTTGGATGTAAGCCGCTACCAAGGCACCATCAACTGGGACGCGGTGAAGGCCAGCGGCCTTGTGGACGGCGTGATGCTGAAAACGGTGTCCACGAACCACGGCCTCAGCAGCCGGTCGGACGGGCTGTACATTGACCCCTATTTCGAGCGCAACTACGCCGAGTGCCAGCGGGTGGGACTGCCGGTGGGCACCTACCATTATACCTATGCCCTTAACAAAGAGATGGCCGACGCGGAGCTGGCGCTGGTCAGGCAGGCGCTGGTGGGCAAGACTTTCGGGATGCCCTGCGTGGTGGACGTGGAAGAGAACAAAATCAAAATCCTGTCCACCCAGGCGCTGACTGACCTGACGGCCTACCAGCTCAAGACCGTAGAGAGCTGGGGCCTGTATGCCATGCTGTACACCTATACCAGCTTTGCAAAAAGCCGGCTGTACATGACCGGCGCGGCGCTGAAGCCCTTTGACGTGTGGTTGGCGGACTACACTGGGAAAACGCCGAAGGTGGATTTCCCCTATGGGATGCACCAGTACACCAGCAAGGGCACGGTGCCCGGCATCTCCGGCGGCGTAGATCTGAGCCGGGCGTATAAGGACTACCCTGCAATCATTCAGCGCGCCGGTCTTGCGCGGGTCAGGGGGTGATACCGATGTACATTGACGCGGATACCATCATCAAGGCGGCCAGCATCGTTACGGCACTGGGGGTGCTGCTGGGAGGGTTGTTCGGCGTGTGGAAAAGCATCTCCAAGGCACAGGAGGCCGACCGCAAGCAGACCGAGCAGATCAAGGCCATCCAGACCGAGCAGACCTTGCTCTGCTACGCGGTGCTGGCCTGCCTGAAAGGGCTGAAGGAGCAGGGCTGCAACGGCCCGGTGACGGAGGCCATTGAAAAGATGGACAAGCACCTCAACAAGAAAGCACACGAACAGGCGTGAAGCGCTGGAAAAAGTTCCCGGATTTCAAACGATTTTGACAAATGCGATGCCGGGAAATACCTCTGTTGTATACTTTTTAATATTTCAGGTGTTATTTTCGATACGGAAGGGAGAACTTATGACCGAATGGAACGTTTCTGCCGCAACCATCGCCCGCACTGCTGTGCTGGGCCTTGCGCTGACCAATCAGATCCTGAGTGCGGCCGGGAAGCCTATACTGCCGATTGAATCCGCACAGCTGGAGCAGCTGGTGACAGCAGGCATCACTTGTACCGCTGCCCTGGTCAGCTGGTGGAAGAACAACAGTTTTACGCAGGAGGCGCTGCAGGGGGACGACCTGATGCGGCGGCTCAAAGCGCAGAAATGATGCGCTGGAATCATACGATGTGATAACAGAACACACGATGCCCGCTCTTTTTCCATCTATGCCGGAAAAGGGGCGGGCATTTTTGCGTCCTGAAAAAGGAGCTGCCCCATCCCTTTTGCGGGACGGGGCAGCGAAGGAGAAAGATGGGAAAATGCCGGGAGATAAAAACAAAGCAACGCTTTTGTGTGTTCCAGCCGGCTTGCGGGAGCATCTGCCAACAGGACTTGGCCGGCTTTCTTCAGCCAGTCCCAAAAGTCGTACACGGGTTTGGAAAAACAGCCGATGCCATACCGGGAAGGCAGGCTGGATACGGCGGGCAAGCTCCCTGAATTTCTGCTTGTGATAGATATTCTTTACCTTTATATGTGGATCATTACCCCGAAGTGATCGGACACCACCGGGCCGTTGTGCCCGTTCAGGACTACGCGGGAATCCTGCACCGAAATCGCCTGGCTGCACCAGATCTGGTCGATGCGCATGCCTTCCGGCGGTTCGGTGAAAAAGTCCCGCCAGCCGTCGATGATGCCTTCGACTGTCACGCCGCTGTCGGCTTTCTGCGCCAGCAGAAAGCTGTCCTGCCAGCCTGCACCGCGCATACAGTCATATCCCTGCCCGCGAACCTCGGCCGGGCTGTTGAAGTCGCCCAGCAGCCAGACCCGTCCGGCTGCCTTTTTGGAAAGTAGACGGCGCTCCAGCTGCTGCCATTGGGCGGCAAACGGCTCTTCCTCGTCCGCCCACCAGCCCATGTGCACGGTATAGAACCATTCGCCGTCCACCTGGATGCCCAGCGTGCGCCGGGTCTTCCAGTTGCGGTAATCGCTGCACTGGCTGATACGGAAGGAGTCGGCCGCTGTGATGGGGCGGCCCAGGCTGAACAGAGCAAGACCCTCGTCGTATCTGTCATAACCGATCTTGGCGGGCAGCCAGGCCCATTGGGGCCTCAGGCCGCCCTGCCGCAGCAGCCGCGCCACCTGCGCAGCGTGATTGTCCTGCCGCAGCGGGACTGTCTGCCCCGCAATGGGGCACAAGCCTTCCGCCAGCTGTGGCTCGGCCACAGGCGCGCTGACCGACTGATTGACCTCCTGCATGGCCACGATGTCGGGCTGCTCGCGCAGAATAAATTCCGCCAGCTGTACCAGCTTGGCCTCATATTGCGGTTCGATCAGGCTGTGGGTATTGATCGTCATCAGCTTCATAAAACCTTCCTTTTCCCGGCGGTGCGGGGGATCACAGAATGTCGTTGATGTCCGACTTCAAAACATCTGCCTTGGGGCCGTAGATGGCCTGGATGCCGTTGTCTTTGGTCACAAGGCCCATCGCGCCTTCGGCTTTCCATGCATCGCGGTCTGCAACCTTGGCGGGATCCTTGACGGTCACGCGCAGACGGGTCATGCAGGCGTCTACCAGCACGATGTTCTCGCGGCCGCCCAGCAGGGCGATGATGCGCTCGGGCTGGCCGTTTGCACCGGCCTTGGACGCGCCGCCCTTTGCAGAGGATGCGCCGTCATCGTCGGCACTTTCATCGGTGTAGTTCCCCAGACGGCCCGGAGTGGCAAACTGGAACTTGCCGATCATAAAGTAGGCCACTACATAGCCGATGACAAAGAAGGCAACGCAACAGAGGATGAAGTTGATGATATCGCCGCCCAGACCGGCCTTGAGGGACATGGGCACGCGGGTGATGAACTCCAGGTTGCCAAAGGAGTGCAGACGCAGCGGCAGGATGCCGGCCATTGCAAATGCGCAGCCCTGAAGGACAGCGTAAACGATGTACAGGGGCAGGGCGCAGAACATGAACATGAACTCCAGCGGCTCGGTGACGCCGGTGAGGAACACGGCCAGCACGGTGGAAATGAACATCGAGCGGTAAGACTTTTTCTTGTCCGCGTCCACGCGGTTGTACATGGCCAGCGCGATGCCCAGCAGCAGGCCGGTGGCGCCGATCATCTGGCCGACCTTGAAGCGGGCCGGGGTAACAGTGGTGAGCAGATTGGTGTAGGCAGCCATATCACCGGCATCCTTGAAGTTGATCAGGTCTGTGACCCAGGCCAGCCACAGCGGATCCTGGCCATAGACGGCCGAGCCTGCGGTGACGCCGGTCTGGATGACGTAGGTGCCGCCAAAGGAGGTGTAGTTCATGGGGATGGTGAGCATGTGGTGCAGGCCAAAGGGCAGCAGCAGACGCTCCAGTGTGCCGTAGATGAACGGCGCAAGGATGGGGGAGGTGGAGGAGGAGTTTGCGATCCAGATGCCAAAGGTGTTGATACCGGTCTGGACAAAGGGCCAGAGGATGGCCATCACCAGAGAAACGACCACCGAGTATGCGATGACAGCCAGCGGCACAAAGCGCTTTCCGTTGAAAAAGGCCAGAGCGTCGGGCAGCTTGCGGAAGTTGTAGAACTTATTATATACGATGCCGCCCACAAAGCCCGCGATGATGCCGACGAACACGCCCATGTTCAGCGCGGGAGAGCCAAGGATATCGGTGAAGTAGTTTTCCACCAGCATTTCCTGACCAAAGAAGGAACGGACGACCGCGCCCTCCTGAGACAGCATATCGCTGGTCACACCGAACACCGCGCCGGTGATGCGGTTGATCAGGATGAACGAGATGATGGCCGCAAACGCGCCGCCAGCGCGCTCCTTGGCCCAGGAACCGCCGATCGCTGCCGCAAACAGGATGTGGAGGTTGGTGATGATGGCCCAGCCGATGTTCTCCATCGTGCTGCCGATGGTCATAAGGATGGATACGTCTGCGCCCATCATCTGTACCAGCTTGCCCAGGCTGAGCATCAGGCCAGCGGCGGGCATGACGGCGATGACCGTCATCAGCACCTTGCCCAGCTTTTGCAGAAAATCAAAGTTGAGGCCGCCCTTTTTCTTTTCGGGGGCAGGCTCTTTCTTTTCCGGGGCGGCGGGCTTTTCCTCGGCTGCGGCGGTCAGGGTCAGCACCGTGTCCTGGCCTGCCCTGACTTTGCCGTGTGCGGGCTTCAGGGTCATGCCGTCCGCGCCGTCGCAGACCAGCACCGGCGTAATGGTGTTCAGGCCTTTGCTGCGCAGAAGATCCAGATCGACCTCTGCGACCAGATCGCCGGCTTTCACCTTGTCGCCTTCCTTGATGTGGATCGTGAAGCCCTCGCCCTTCAGCCCGACTGTTTCCAGGCCGACGTGGACCAGCACATCCAGGCCGTCCACGCTCTGGAAGCCGAATGCGTGCAGGGTGGATGCCACCGATGTGACCTCGCCGGTCACAGGGCTGTAGATCTTGCCGTTGTCCGGGATGATGGCCGCGCCATCGCCCAGGATCTTGTCCGCAAAGGTTGGATCCGGCACCTGATCCAGCGGCACGACCTGGCCGCTGACCGGGGCGGTCAGCTTGGACAGGGTTCGTTTTTTGACTGTCTGCTCCATGATAGTTCCTCCTTGTCGATGTCCCATTGAGCAGGGTTGCACAACGTTGTGCAATATAGCGCAAAGTTATGCAATGCTTGCGCAATAAGTATAGTACAGTTGCATGGTTCATGCAACAAAAATTTTACAAAGAAGCTTTTTTCTCTGTTTTTTATAAGGAACAGCGTCTAAAATTGTGGGAAATTGACATGCAAGAATTGCATATAGGCAAATGGAAGCCTTCGGCCGGTGCAAACGGATTGACTTTTTGCCCGCTTCCTTTTACAATAAAAGCAATCTGCCGTGCAGAGCGCGGCACAAGGAAAGGGTGTTTGCATTGGCCGTTACGTTAAAGGATATAGCCGCGCTTGCCGGCGTTTCCCCCTCGACTGTGTCCCGTACCTGCAAGGATAACCCTTCCATCAGCCGGGAAACAAAAGAGCGCGTCCGCCGCGCAATGGTGCAGCTGGGGTACGAGCCTGCTTTTCCTGCGGCCCAGCCGCCCGCGGAAACGAATCATCGAATGATCGGCATTATCCTGCCGCCTTCCTCCCGCGAGACCTATGAGAATCCGTTCTATCTGGAGGTCATCCGCGGCATCAGCCAGTTCTGCAACGAACATCAGTATCTGAGCGCTGTTGTGACCGGACAGGATGATGCGGAGATCCTGTCCGCCATCCGCGATATGGTGCGCCGCGAGCAGGCGGATGGGTTTGTCCTGCTGTATTCCCGCCGGGACGATGCCATTGCAGAGCATCTTTACAACGAAGGCCTTTTGTATGTGCTGATCGGCAAGGCGTACCAGTATCCGAACCAGACCATTTATATCAACAATGACAACTTTATGGCCGGGCAGGAGGCTGCCGAGTATCTGATCTCGCTGGGACACCGGCGCATTGGCTATGTGGGCAGTGCAAGCTCGCTGTTTTTTGCCGCCGACCGCATGGCCGGATATCAGATGGCCCTGCGCCAGCATGAGATACCGGTGCAGTCGGAGCTGTGCGTGGAGGTTCCCCGTGTTCCGCCGGAGGACATTTCTCCCATCCGCGTTCTGCTGGAAAGAGAGGATCGCCCCACCGCCATTCTGGTCAGCGATGACATCCTTGCGCTGATGCTGGTGCAGCTGTGCAGACAGATGGGCCTGTCCATTCCGCAGGATGTATCCATCCTGTCCTTCAATGATTCGCTGTTTGCGCGCCTGAGCGTGCCGCAGCTGTCCTCCATCGACGTCAATTCCTTCCAGCTGGGCATCGAGGCGGCATCCCAGCTCATCAACCACATCGAAAACCCTAACCTGCTGGCCGCAAAGATCATCGTGCCCTACTCGCTTGTGGAACGGGACAGCTGCCGCAGATTGTAACAGGACAAAAAAGAAGATCTCCTTTGGTACTGTGCCAAAGGAGATCTTTGTTGTTCCGGAACGGAGAGCTATCCCATGCGGCGCAGCAGCTCCGCAACGTCCTCTGCTGTCATAAGGCTGCTCATCAGACAGGCCCCGGCTGCGCCTACTTTGCGGACGAGGGCGATGTTCTCCGCGCCGATGCCGCCGATGCCGTACACCGGGATCTGTACCGCGCGGCAGACCTCCCGCAGAAAGTCCGGCCCGCGGCCCGGCACACCCTTTTTGCACTCTGTTGCAAAGACGTGGCCCGCCGTGATGTAGGTGCAGCCCAGCGCCTGGGCTTCCAGCGCGTCCGCTGCGCTGTGGCAGGACGCGCCCAGTATGCGGAACTGCGCCTTTTCCTCTGTGCGCATCTGGCGCAGAAGGGGCAGCGGCAGATGGAGGGCATCGGCCCGCAGCTCCCGCGCGGCATCCGGAAAGCTGTGCAGGATGCAGGTCACATTATACCGGGCGCAAAGCTCCAGCACCGGCTGCGCCAGGGCACGGTACGCTGCGGGCGAAAGGTCTTTTTCCCGCAGGATGATCCCCGCCGGACGGCAGGCGGCGATCCGCTCCACCCGCGTCAGAAAATCTTCCCGGCAGAGCTTCCGGTTGGTGACACACAGGATATCAGACATATACATAATCGTTCAGCACCGGCTGAAGCCCTTCCGCCGACATATCCTGATACATGGCCTGGAAGCTTCGGCCATCGTTGATCTCGAACTGTTCATCGCCTTTGGCGCTGCTATCCTCCTGGCCGGTGTACTTGCTTTCGTGGTCGCCGATGCCGGTGGACACCCCCGCCGAAACCTTGGTCGCGGCGATCTTTACGATGCCGTCGCGGAATGCGGCGCTCTCGCGGGAGGAGACCGTGATGCCCGCAAAGGGCAGGAAGATGCGGTAGGCGCACAGGATCTGGCACAGCTGCTTTTCGCCCACGTCCAGCGGATTGATGCGGTCGTTGTTGATGATGGGCCGCAGCCGCGGGCAGGACAGCGACATTTCGGCCTGCGGATACTTGCGCTGCAAATAGTACAGGTGCAGCGCGCTGGCCAGCGCGTCCTTACGGAAATCGGACAGGCCCAGCAGCGCAGAGAACGCTACGCCGCGCATCCCGCCCCGCAGCGCACGCTCCTGTGCGTCAAAGCGATAGGGCCATACCCGCTTGTGCCCGGCCAGATGGAGCGTTTCGTACTTGACGGTGTCATACGTTTCCTGGAACACGGTCACATAGTCTGCGCCGCATTCGTGGAGATAGCGGTAGTCCTCGGTGTTGACGGGGTAGATCTCCAGCCCCACCATACGGAAGTATCTCCGGGCCAGCCTACACGCCTCGCCGATGTAGTGGATATCGCTTTGGGCGTGGCTCTCACCGGTCAGAAGGAGGATCTCCTCCATGCCGGAATCTGCGATCACCTTCATTTCGTGCTCGATCTGCGCGGTGTCCAGCTTCATACGCTGGATGTGGTTGTAGCAGTTGAAGCCGCAGTACACACAGTAGTTTTCGCAGTAGTTGGCAATGTACAGCGGGGTGAACAGATACACCGTGTTGCCAAAGTGCTTGCTGGTTTCCCGGCGGGCACGCTGCGCCATCTGCTCCAGAAACGGCTCGGCGGCAGGGGACAGCAGCGCCTTGAAGTCCTCGATGCCGCAGGTCTCGTGCTCCAGCGCGGCACGGACATCCCGGGCGGTGTAACGGGCATAGTCATAGCTTTCCATCTGGGACATGACCTGGCGGCAGATGTCCGATTCGATGACCTCCATGCCCGGCAGGTACGCCATGTGGTCTGCCCGGCTGGAGGGATCGGTCTCCAGCCGGTGCTTGCGCTCCAGCGCCGCGGGGGAAAGAAAATCGGAATCCACAAAAAACTGGTTTTCCATCGCCGGGCCTCCTTAGTCGCGCAGAAATCCGGTCAGCGGGTCGGAAGCGGAAGCGCCGCGGGTCAGCACCCGGCCCAGACCGGACAGGTATGCCTTGCGGCCCGCTTCGATGGCCTGGCGGAAAGCCGAAGCCATCATGGGCAGGTCTCCGGCGGTAGCCAGCGCGGTGTTGGCCATGATCGCCGCCGCGCCCATCTCCATTGCCTCGCATGCCTGGGACGGCCGGCCGATACCCGCATCCACGATGATGGGCAGGTCGATCTCGTCGATCAGGATCTGGATGAACTCTTTGGTGGCCAGGCCCTTGTTGGAGCCGATGGGGGAGGCCAGCGGCATGACGGCCGCGGCGCCTGCATGTACCAGGTCGCGGGCGGCGTTCAGGTCGGGGTACATGTAAGGCAGCACCACAAAGCCTTCCCGGGCCAGGGTCTCGGTGGCCTTGATGGTCTCCTGGTTGTCGGGCAGCAGATATTTGGTGTCCCGCATGATCTCCACCTTGACAAAATCGCCGCAGCCCAGCTCCCGCGCAAGGCGGGCGATGCGGATGGCTTCCTCGGCAGTCCGTGCGCCGGAGGTGTTGGGCAAAAGGGTGACGCCCTTGGGGATGTAGTCCAGGATGTTCTCCTGCTCTTTGGTGTTGGCGCGGCGGACGGCCAGCGTGATGATCTCGGCCCCAGCGTCCTGGACGGCCGCTTCGATGAGCTTCATGGAATATTTGCCCGAACCAAGGATGAACCGGGAGTTGAACTCGCGGCCGCCGAGCACCAGTTTGTCATTGTTCACCATTGTAAAGATCCCTCTTTCTTATACTTCAAATTCGCCTGCAAGGATGCGCAGGACGGTCTGCGCCTGATGTGCGGCGCAAAGCATGACCCGGGGCGCGACCAGCCCGATGGCATCGGCAACGTCGCTTGTCCCATCGCCGCAAAGATAAAAATGCTTTGTGATCCTGCGCGTTCGGATGGCGTTGGGCGGGCCCATCCCCGCCATGCCGGATGCCGCCACCAGATAGCGTTCTGGCAGCTGTTCCAGCACGCAGTTTGCCAGCATCGCTTTGGCTTGCGCGCGGTCAAAGGCTTCGCAGATCACATCGGCATCCTTGACAAACGGGATGCAGTTTTCTTCTGTAAGCTGCCGGGTCACTGTTTCGATCTGCACATACGGCGCGATCTCAAGCAGATTCTCCGAAAGCGCCTCGGTCTTGTATCGGCCGATCTGACCGGCCTTGTACTGCTGGCGGTGCAGATTGGTCAGGTCTACCCGGTCAAAATCGATCAGGATCAGTCTGCCCACCCCGGCCCGGGCCAGCGCAAGCGCGATGTTGGAGCCAAGCCCTCCCAGCCCGCACACCGCCACCGCAGCGGCAGAAAATCGGCGCTGCATCTGTGCGCCGTGCCGCGCTTCCAGCGCCGCGTACCATTCCTGCTGTGTCGGCACCATTCAACCGCCTCCTACAAAGCTGACGACCTCGAGACTGTCGCCGTCGGCTAGAACCGTTTCGCTGTACTGGGACTTGAACACGATCTCGCCGTTGCGCTCCACCGCCACCCGTTTGAGGTCGTAATTTGCCGCGGCCAGATATTCCGCCAGGATCCTGCCCGCAAGCTCCAGCTCCACACCGTTTACTTTTACCACATTTACACCTCCTGAAAAATAAAAACGCGGGGATCTCCCGATTTGGAAAATCCCCGCGATCACTTGCAACAAACTCCCTACGTTGGCATTATCCAAATCAGGTCATGGGTCGAAGGTCTTACCTTCCTCTCAGCCTGTCATACAAGCTCCCCTGTTTTTATTCTGTTTTGCCATTATCATACACCCTTTGCCCGCAGAATGCAAGGGCCTGTGAAAAAGCCGTGCGCAGGAGAAGCACGGCCCTTGCATTCTGTCGGCAAATATGGTACAATACCCAAAGCGAAACGAGCGTTTGCATCGTTTCCATCGTCGGACAGCGCCTGCTGCGTGGTTCGGCATACGGATGCGGGCCCTGTACGATGGGGCCGCTGTGAACCAGGTCAGGTGGGGAACCAAGCAGCCTTAAGCGGTGTGTCTTGTGCGTTTCAGTCAGCCTGCATCCGTATGCCGAGTTACGCAAGGCGGGGGTCACACCCCGTCAGCGCTGTCCGATTTTTTGTTGCCAGCGGTTTTTGGCGGAAAGGGGAGAGCCGGATGTATCGTGCGCTGTACCGCAAATGGCGGCCCCAGCAGTTTGAGGACGTGGTGGGCCAGCGGGCCATCGTCACCGCGCTGAAAAATCAGATCATCGCCGGGCGGGTGGGACATGCCTATCTGTTTACGGGCGTGCGCGGCACCGGCAAGACCACCTGCGCCAAGATCTTTGCCAAGGCGGTCAACTGTCTGCATCCGCACGACGGCGATCCCTGCGGCCAGTGCGAGGTGTGCCGCGGCATCGATAACGGCAGCATCCTGGACGTGGTGGAGATGGACGCGGCTTCCAACAACGGCGTGGACGATATCCGCGATCTGCGGGATGAAACGGCCTACACCCCCAGCGTCTGCCGCTATAAAGTATATATCATCGATGAGGTGCACATGCTCTCGACGGCGGCGTTCAATGCGCTGCTGAAAACGCTGGAAGAGCCGCCCGCCCATGTCATTTTCATTCTGGCCACCACCGAGATCCAGAAAGTGCCGGCCACCATCTTGTCCCGCTGTCAGCGGTACGATTTTACCCGCATCGGGCCGCAGGACATTGCCCGCCGGGTGGAGTATATCGCCGGGCAGGAGCAGCTGGAGCTGACCCCCGACGCCGCCGAGCTGATCGCACGGTTGGCGGATGGTGCGCTGCGGGATGCACTGTCCATCCTGGATACCTGTGCGGGCGTTGCCGCAAAGATCGACGCGGACATTGTGCGCCGCATGGCGGGTGTGACCGACCGCAGTTACCTGTTCCATATCTCGGACGCTGTTGAGGCGCAGGACGGCGCTGCGGCGCTGACACTGCTGGCGCAGCTGCGCCAGCAGTCGGTGGATGTGAAGCGCCTGACCGAGGAATTGATCGCCCATTACCGGGCGCTGATGCTGGCGGCGCTGCCCGGCGGACAGGCGCTGCTGTCCGGCGTTTCCCCGGAGGAGGAAGCCCGTTACCTGCAAAAAGGCCCGGAGATGGGCCAGCGGCAGGCGATCCGTGCCATCCGCACGCTGGGGAATGCTTTGGAGCACATGGCCCGTGGCAGCGACCAGCGCATCGAGCTGGAGCTGGCGCTGTTCAGCCTGAGCGAACCTGCCCAGGCCCCTGTTTATGCGGCACAGCCTGCGGCTTCGATGCAGCAGGCAGGCCCACCCGCCGCGCCAGCGCCCCGGCCCTTTGCCAGTGCTCCGGCGGTAAAGCCCTTTGCACAGGAGCCTGCGCAGCCAGTCCTGCCCACACAACCGCCTGTGTCCGGCCCGCAAAGCCCGCCCCCGGAGCCTGCACCCATGGAGGCATCTGCCTGTGCCCCGGACATCCCGGGATCCCAGACGATGGAACCTTCTGCCGCTGTGCCCTGGGATGATCCGCAGAGCATCCCGCCCGCTGCCCCGGTGCCGGAACACCCGCCGCAGGAGGCGGTTCTGCCCTGGGACGAGGAACCGGCCCCTCCGCCGGAGTCTCCGCCCCCCGCAGATACGGCCCCCGCTGCACCGCCTGCGCCGCAGGAAAGCGCTGCGCCAGCCCCGGAAAAAGGCATCCAGCCCTATCCGCATTGGGGAAAGGTGATCGAACGTTTGCAGCAGACGGATCCTATGCTGTATACCTATCTGCGCCGTTCCAAGGCGTATTTTGACGGTACACGCGTGCTGATCGACGGCGGCAAGACCTTTCGGGATTTTATCCGCGCCAACAAGGACAGCCAGAGGCTGATCAAAAAGCTGATCGCTGAGATATCAGGCGCAGCGGTGCCCATCGGCCCGTACGAGCCAAAGTCCGCTGCCCGCAAAACGTCCAGCGCAGAGCAGTCTCTGCATGCGCTGGAGCAGCTGGGGCTGGAAGTGACCATTGAGGATGTCGAACGCCGCCCCCGCCGCTGAACTACAGGAACATCTGCGCCATTGCGCAGAGCAAACGATGAAAAAGGAGAATCGACCATGAAAGCAAGAATGCCCGCAGGCTTCGGCCGCCCCGATATGAACGCCCTGATGCGTCAGGCGCAGAAAATGCAGGAGGATATGAAGGCAAAGCAGGCCGAGCTGGAAGCCGCGGAATACACGGGCAGTGCCTCCGGAGAGCTGGTGACTGTGCGCATGAACGGCAAGCACGAGATCCTGAGCGTATCCATCAAGCCCGAAGCTGTGGATCCCGATGATATCGAGATGCTGGAGGATCTGATCGCCGCTGCGGTCAACGCCACGGTGCGCCAGGTGGACGAGACCGCCGAAGCCGAGATGGGCAAGCTGACCGGCGGCATGAACATCCCCGGCCTCTGATCCGGACGGACGGAGGAAGGATATGAGCTACAACGCAGCCCCGCTGGAAACGCTGATCGAGCAGTTCAGCAAGTTTCCGGGCATTGGCCGCAAGGGTGCTACCCGTATGGCCTATCAGGTGCTGAATATGTCGGACGAGGACACGGCTGCGCTGGCCGAGGCCATCCAGAACGCCCACGCAAAGCTGCACCGCTGCCGCATCTGCCAGAACTACACCGATGGGGAGCTTTGCCCCATCTGCGCGGGGGCAAAGCGTGATCACAGCGTGATCTGCGTGGTGGAAACGCCGCGCGATGTGCAGGCCTTTGAGCGCACCCGCGAATACCACGGCCTTTACCATGTCCTGCACGGGCTGATCAGCCCGATGGACGGCATCGGCGTGGAGCAGCTATGCGTCAAGGAGCTTTTGGCGCGGCTGGGGGACGGCAAGGTGCGGGAGGTCATTATGGCGACCAATCCCACCGTGGAGGGCGAAGCCACCGCCATGTACCTGGCCAAGCTCATCAAGCCAATGGGAGTCAAAACCACCCGGCTGGCCTACGGCATGCCGGTGGGCGGAAGCCTGGAGTACACCGACGAGACTACCCTTTACCGCGCTTTGAAGGGCCGCGGGGAGCTATGAGAACAGGTTTTGCGTGCAGAAGAAGAAAAAGTTACAATTTCTTCGCCGCCGCTCCCCTTGAAAAACCTGAAATCTATGGTATACTGATACGACAGACCGAGCAAAAGAAAGGAGGCGCATCCTATGGCACCCACACGGGAACGCCCGGCGACCAAAAACATCGCCACCAACCGGGAAGCGCGCCACGAGTATTTTGTGCTGGAAGCGCTGGAGACTGGCATCGAGCTGAAAGGAACCGAGGTCAAAAGCCTGCGGGCCGGAGGGGTCAACCTGAAAGACAGCTGGGTGGATATTGAAAACGGTGAGCTGCTGGTCAAGGGCATGCATATCACGCCCTATGACCACGGCAACATCTTCAATCAGGATCCCATGCGCGTGCGCCGTCTGCTGGCGCACAAAAGCGAGATACGGCGTTTGCACCAGCAGTGCAAGCTGCAAGGGTATACGCTGGTGCCGCTCTCTCTTTATTTCAAGCAGGGCCGCGTCAAGATGGAGCTGGGCCTGTGCAAAGGCAAAAAGCTGTATGACAAGCGTGCAGACGCCGCCGCGCGCGATGCCAAGCGTTCGATCGACCGGGCGGTGAAGTCCAACGGTAAGTTTTACTGATCTTCTGGGCAGAGTCTGCCCGTAGAAGCCGGCTTTTCCACACGCTTTCGGGCGTGTGTTTTATGGGGGCGTAAAGGTTTCGACGGGGGGAGCGAGGCCTGGGCAGCGGGTAGCAGCGGGGGAACTGCTTTAAAATCCTCCAAAAAAATAACTGACAACAATAATTATCAGTTGCTCGCAGCCTGAGTGCTGCGCGTTCCGCCCACTCTTGTGTCGTGTGGGGCCGGGGCGTCCTTTAGACACAGCACCTGAACGGACCTAAGCTTTGCGGACCGGCAGGAACTTATGAAGCTACCAAAGCGTTAGCCTGGCGACCGGCGTGACGCGGAGGGAATGTTGTTGATCGCCTGCACCCGGAGACACCTGCGCTGAACTCTTTTCGGACATGGGTTCGACTCCCATCGCCTCCACCAAATGGGAGCCAGGCGAACCCCGCAACCATCTATTTCGTTGGTGCGGTGTTCGTGTTGGCCATTCCGCTTCCTGCGAAGCGGTAAAACAAAACCACCTATGGTTTCAAATTTGAAACTATGGGTGGTTTCTTTTTTGCTTATAGAATCAAAATCGGGCAATTTTTATTCTATAGCATTCATCTAATGGGAATATCTACCCTACCGTGGATAAAATCCCCACACAGGGCTTTAAAGGCGGGATACTGCACGTATATGGAATAAAGAAGGAGACGACTTATACGATAACGCTTTAGAGAAAATTATCCAAGAGGAAAAAGAAGAATAGCACAAATGGCCGGGGATTTCTCCCCGGCCATTTACTATGCCGCTTTTGGATAAGTTTTTACTTCTGATTCTTCAGATCATTCAGCACCACATCGGCATGCAGCGCCTCCTGCGTAAAGCTGTTGTTCTTCCACCAGGCCCAGAGGCTGGCGGCTACGGTCAGGCCGCTGGTGATCAGCTGTTCCAGGTTCTCCGATTCGATGGGCAACACAGGCTTGCCTGCCGCGCTCAGAAGCTGGTTGGTGAGCGCCAGACCCAGCACAGCGGTGCGGGCGATGGTGGAGGCGGAAATGTTCAGTTTGGTATTCATATATAGTCCCTTCCTGCATTTTCAAAATGCACCAGCTAAAATTCAAATTTGAGTTGGTGCTTCAATTTGATTTTAAAAATCGCTGCTAAAATTTTAATTTTTGCTGGTTTTAGCGCAAATTAGCTGATTTCAGCGTAAACCCTTTGATTACGCCTTGATGCAGCGGTTCTCGAACTTCTTGTAAGCATCGAGATACCACTCCTGTTTATCGCCGTTATAGGTAAGCTCATAGTACATGCCATCCGGCAGCGTGCTGGAAATCAAAAATTTCCAGTTCTGAAGCACCTTGCACTTCCAGACGGTGAACACGTCATAGTTCGCCGCGTCCTGCGACTTGTCCAGATGCTCGTCGATATAATTTCTTACCATTTCAAATGCTTTAGCTTCCATTTCGTATCACTCCTGTTCATGTGCTTTCTTGTTGAGGTGCTTGTCCATTCGTTCGATGGCCTCCGTCACCGGGCCGTTGCAGCCCTGCTCCTTCAGGCCCTTCAGGCAGGCCAGCACCGCATAGCAGAGCAAGGTCTGCTCGGTCTGGATGGCCTTGATCTGCTCGGTCTGCTTGCGGTCGGCCTCCTGTGCCTTGGAGATGCTTTTCCACACGCCGAACAACCCTCCCAGCAGCACCCCCAGTGCCGTAACGATGCTGGCCGCCTTGATGATGGTATCCGCGTCAATGTACATCGGTATCACCCCCTGACCCGCGCAAGACCGGCGCGCTGAATGATTGCAGGGTAGTCCTTATACGCCCGGCTCAGATCTACGCCGCCGGAGATGCCGGGCACCGTGCCCTTGCTGGTGTACTGGTGCATCCCATAGGGGAAATCCACCTTCGGCGTTTTCCCAGTGTAGTCCGCCAACCACACGTCAAAGGGCTTCAGCGCCGCGCCGGTCATGTACAGCCGGCTTTTTGCAAAGCTGGTATAGGTGTACAGCATGGCATACAGGCCCCAGCTCTCTACGGTCTTGAGCTGGTAGGCCGTCAGGTCAGTCAGCGCCTGGGTGGACAGGATTTTGATTTTGTTCTCTTCCACGTCCACCACGCAGGGCATCCCGAAAGTCTTGCCCACCAGCGCCTGCCTGACCAGCGCCAGCTCCGCGTCGGCCATCTCTTTGTTAAGGGCATAGGTATAATGGTAGGTGCCCACCGGCAGTCCCACCCGCTGGCACTCGGCGTAGTTGCGCTCGAAATAGGGGTCAATGTACAGCCCGTCCGACCGGCTGCTGAGGCTGCGGTTCGTGGACACTGTTTTCAGCATCACGCCGTCCACAAGGCCGCTTTTTGCCACCGCGTCCCAGTCGATACTGCCCTGGTAGCGGCTCACGTCCAGAATTTTCTTTTCCATCCGGTGCTCCTTTCTATCGTTTGTTGGGCGTGTTGATCCAATCTACATTCCGCCCACCTCCTCCCCAGGCTGATCATACAGGACGGCAGAGCAGGCATCCTCGATATCGCGCAGTTCTTCTTCGGCTCCGACTGCTCCGAGCTGAGAGAGCTGCTCATTCTGCCGTTTGACGATGTGGAGAAGGGTTTCGAGCGTGTCAATGAGAAACTCCGTCAGACGCAGGTTCACTTCAGGAATCCTCCTCATAGGGTTCGCCGGTGATCTCTGCGTACTGCTCAGGGGTGATCCAGTTCTTGATGACGGCGTTCTTCATGGATGCCTTTGTCAGCTTTCCGGCATCATACATACGCTTCAGGTAGTTGTACATCGGTATCCTCCTTTATGCCATTCCAGCCAGGGAATCAATCACAAGCTGCTCCACCACAGAGTTCAGGGAAGCATTCTCCTTTTCCAGGGCATCCACCGTCTGCTGCAGCTCCTTGATCCGCTGTTCCGGGGTGGGTTCCGGGATAACGCTCTCCGCATCCTTTGCTGCCTGCATCCAAGCCGCAAGGTTTGTGCTGATCCGGTGCTCCAAATTGCTGGAGAAGGTAGCTTCGAGGCGGTAGGTGTCGTAGGAGTACACCAGCTCCGGCTCTCCGTTTTGGTCCTTGCGCTCCTGCTCGGTGATGTTGTCGTAAAAGATCACCGTGCAGGCCGCTCCGTTATGCGGGGCAAGGGCTTCGATTTTGAACTTGCCGCTGGGTTTGATATTGCTTTCTGCTCTCATTCCGAATTACCTCCTTGAGGCGGTTCAATCTGATGTGTGGGCGGACGTAGACGTTCCAAAAATGGCGGCTGTCACTGTGTTTGATCCATCCAAGGTAGCTTACCATTGCCTGGGCATTTGTGGGGCTGACTTTATCCATCCTGGATATCTTCTTCGCCTTGCGGCGGATCCGAAGACATATGCTTTTCCGGATCGTGGTCTTATCCCGGTAAAATTTGAAGCCCAGAAAATCAAGGAATCGGTTTTTGATGGGAAACACCTGCCAGTTGTCTTTCATTTCGAGCCGCATATCATGGAGCTTTTCCTCGATGGCAATCCGTGCTTTGTGAAGGCGGCGCTTGCTGGAGGAAAAGCAGATCATATCATCCACATAGCGCACCATGTGCTCCACGTGGAGCTGCTCTTTGATGAAATGGTCAAGGTCCTGCAGCATGAAATTGCAGAACCACTGGCTGGTATAGTTTCCGATCGGGACTCCGGGCGAGTAACTGTCCACGATGGAATCGATCAGCCACAGGGTTTTCTGATCCTTGATGATTCGGCGGAACCGCGCTTTCAGAACATCGTGAGAGATTGACGGGTAAAACTTCCGCACATCCATTTTGAGGACGTACTTGGTGTGCTTCGGATCCTTGCGTATCCACTTTTCGATGTATTTCTTGGCTCTGTGCGTTCCCCTGCCGGGGATGCTTCCGCATGAGAATTCATACATCCCACGCATCAAAACCTTTTCCAGTACTTGGATCAGCGCGTGATGGATGCACTGGTCCGGGAAGAATTTCGGCTCTGCAATTGTGCGTTTCTTGCGCTGGATGCCATCATACATCTCCTTGACCCTGTATGGGGATGGGACGTAGCTGCGGTTTATCAGAATGCGCTGAAGCTCGGATGCGTAGTGGTCAACATTTTTCAAAATGTTTTGCACATTTTTCCGGCGCTTTTTGCCCTTTGCCGCCATTCGGATTGCTTCACGCAGGTTGTCGATATCATAGATGAGTGGATACAGGTTCCCGACTCTCTTTGCCCTGTAATTGGGCGGAGTTGAAATTTCGTTCATGGTTTTTTCGATAGCTCTTTTTAGCCTTCACGGTCTTTCTGCCGGGATGCGGATACTAAACCGTGCCATTTGCAGGCTGTATTTTCACCAAGGGGTGAGGAATATGGGGTGCAAGCATTTTGTTGAAATATCAGTTGAAAAAGTGAAATGCTTGAAAAAAAGTAAAATGAAATATGAAATTTTGAGCTAAAAAGTGAGGCCGACCGCCGATGTCCCAGTACGAGGTCGACCAGGCGTCGTTGCAGTTCCAGTAGAACGGACCAGCGTTGCCGCCGTTGTTCACGTTGCCGCCCCGGTAGGGGACCCGCTGACGGTCGCACCCCATATCCCTATGTTTTCGGTTTATAGATAAACGGGATGAGGAGGCGAGGTTTCCGGGGGAAGTTTCCCCCGGTCCTCCTCAAAAGCGGAAATGGTTATTTATAGAGAGGCCGACCGCCGATGACCCAGTACGAGGTCGACCAGGCGTCGTAGCAGCTCCAGCAGAACGGACCAGCGTTGCCGCCGCTGTACACGTTGCCGCCCCGGTAGGGGACCCGCTCGCCGCTGTTTTGCCAGTAATAGTCGGCATAAAAAGTAGAGCTGTCGCCTCCGGCTTCCGATATGATTCCGGCCATGGGTTCCGAAGGATCGTACCCCAGCTCCTTTACATATCCGTTGGAAGATGGAGCGGAGTATCCGATGGCAACGTAATCGCCGGAGTACACCGAATCGTCATAGCTGTTTCGGACGTGGCACAGGTAATGCACCCAGTCGCGGATGTTGTCGCCGTCCATCTGCTGCCACACATTTCCGAACCAGTCCTCAATCCAGAGGAAGCGCACGGCGTGTTTTGCGTCTTTGACCATCGTTCCGTTGGGGCTGGCCATCTCGGTGGTTTCTCCGCTGGGCTGGCAACAGCTCCACAGGACATTTCCGGCAACAATGTCCACGGGAGAGCCGTCAAAGGTGACCACGCTCTCTCCGCTGGTTTCGCTCTCCTTGATGGAGGTGATCAGGCGATAGGTGAACTTGCTGGTGTTTCCTGTCGATGTGCCACATCCGACTGCCTGCCCAACCAGAAAATTATTTGCCTGCGCAGTTGTGATCGTGATAGTGTTGGAGGCTTCTGCATCGTACAGGGCCTTGCAGTTTCCATCGTAGGACATTGAGGTGCGCCCAGATCCGAGGATGTTTTGGGCGTTGCTGTTGGCGAACATCACCAGATAGAGGTGCTCCAAAGCAAACGCGCTCCACACATCGTCCAGGCTCCATCCGGTACCCTTTGCCCTGCATAGGGTACGGAACTGCTTGCGGTTGCGGCTGACTGCAGGGAAAGTCCCGGCGATGGATCGAAGGGTCTTCCCATCCTCCGAAAGCGAGCCGGGGAAAATGGGAAGATAAACGCGGCTCTTATACTCCTCTCCGGTTGCGTCCTCCCAGAACAAGGGATCGGCTTTGAGCAGCCCTCCGATGCTGGTGGGGGAAATCCAGCGGTACTCATAGGTCTTGCCGTCCGTTTCGTCCTGCTCCAGGTACCGATCCGAGAAGAACACCGGAACCTCCAGCATGGCATCGCCGTTGCTGCCGTCCCATGCAAAGTCCGCATCCCCCAGGTAAGCATTTACAACGCCGTTGTCGCCGAGGTTGCAGGGACGCATGGCGCAGTAGGGGTAAACGCTGGCCATGAAATCATTGTCCACTTTTTCGGTGCCAACTGCTGCATTTGCGGTAAGTCCAACAGCATCACCGAGACGTTCCCACGCCGGGGAGGAAGCTCCGACTGCCCTGCGGACGCCGTATTTCTTGGCGATCATGAATTCTATGACGCTGGTGCGGCTCTGAAGAACGGTGATATCTGCTTTGGCTTTGCGCATATCATCCGCCAGCGCATAGGCCCCGGATCCCGCCTGGATGACGACATTCTCGGCATTGGAAATCTTGAGGTAATAATCAAAAATCTGTTGCACGGAATGGTTCCCGCTGTACGCAGGGAAGAAATCGGCCACGCTCTCATCTGCGCTTACGGCAATGCTGTAGAGGATCTCGCCTTTGGTCGGGTCCATGGCGAAAATTCCCACTTCCGTGACGGAGAAACCAGTAGTCAAAGTTTCGTTGCTGAAGACAAACCGGAGGCTGAGGGTGTCCTCTCCGACTGTTTCGGAGCTGATTCCCACGGACAGCTTCTGCGATTTGAGTTCGGTGCGGGTGGAAACATCCTCTGTTTTGGAGTAGCTGCCGGATCCAACTGCTGCGCGGGTAATCTCCGGGGTAATGCCACCAGCCTGCCATTTTGCAAGTAAGGCCTTTCCTTCTGCCGTGAGGACTCCAGTTTTAAATTCCGCTGCCATTATATATCTCCTTATTTTCTGGAGGCCATTGCGATGGCCACCTGTTTTTCGAGCTGATAAACTTCTTCTGCGCTTTCCGGACCAATCAGATGCTCCGCTTCATCCTTCGGAAGGAATACCTTGATGGGTTCCACGTCCCCAATCTTGAGGTATCTCCTATTGTAGTAGTAGGCGCAGGCAAGGCTCCGGGCTTTGTGAGCCAGGCAGATATGAGTGATTCTGTGGTCAGGGGTGCCGGTACACTCGTAGTTATATCCGCTGCACCATCCACACCCGGCTGCCACTGGACAGGTCAGGCACTTTTCGGGCGACTGGCTTGTCTTTGTAATCGCTCCGAGCTTGTCCCGGACTTCCTGCTGGGGCTTGGTCGCCCAGAGACCCTTGTGATCTCCGATACAGACTTTTTCGGCCTTTTCCTCCCCGATGCTGATAGGTGCATACCTGATGCAGGGGTACGCCTTTCCGTCAGGAGCAAACGCCAACATTTCACCAGTGCCGCCGCAGAAGTTCCGATCATTGAGTTCATCGGGGTACCCGACATGGTCGCCCAGCATGGTAACGTACACATCCTTGTTTTCATCAATGATCCAGTCGGCCAGCTTTTTAAGCTGTGCATAGAGTGCCGCTGCATCCTGCTCCGAGTACTCAGGCTCGTATGCGTAGTTGCAGGCGATCTTGGTGCAGCCTTCCTCGACCATCATTTTGACGCTGTCGAAGATGTACTGGAAAGATGCAGGGACAAAGGTCATTTTGCTGTTGTACCATCCATATTTCTTGCCATCTTGGAAGGCCCGGAACGCAGCGGAAAAAGATCCTTTTCCGTTTTCGTCCACCCTGAATCTGTCGTGGAGTTCTCTCACGCCATCAATGCTGACGGTGACGCTCATCTGATCGTGATATTTCTGGATCAAGTGCTGCGCCTCCGGATCAAACCACAGCAGGCCGTTGGTTGCAAACGAGATACGAGTGAACGGAGCAAGGGGAAGACGGCGGCGGTAGACCTCTGCAAACCAGTAATCGCAGATCCGCTCGATCAGCGCCGCCTCAAGCAACGGCTCCCCTCCGATAAAGCTCAGTACCACGGCAATGGAGCGATCATTGATAAAATCGCTCTCGTTGTCCCGGTGCTCGAACATATCAAGAATCAGGTTGCAGATATCCTTTGCGGTATCGAGGCTCATGCGCTGGTGGCCTTTGTGGTGCTCGTAGCAATACCCGCACCGAAGGTTGCACCCGCTGGTAACCTGGAAGGTGATCTCCCGGCAGGCTGCAATGCTGTGACGGTCGTCCCTGCGGTAGATCCGCTGGATGAAGTTCCCGTAGTCCTCGAAGCGTTTACTGGTAAGCATGAATCGTCATCCTCTCATCCTCAAAGTTGAAGTTAGCTTCCCATTTGGAAAATTTGGAAATGCTGGGGATGTACTTGCTGACGACCATGCGCTGCGCAAGCGCCAGCTTCTCCTGCGCCCTGCGGCAAGGCTCCGAGTAAAACATGAGGACTTCTTTCGCCTTGTCGCTGTTTTCAGCCACGAGGTTGCGACACAGAATATTCATCAAAGCCTCGAAACTGCGGGCTTCAAAATATGCCCGCTCCACGGTTTCGCTTTCCTCGGTGGTGATCCGAAAATCAAATGTTTCCTTTTCCATTGTTGTCCTCCAGAATGCTTATAGCGGGGATGTGAGCAATGATCCTATCATATCCGTCCTTGGATGCGAGGAGCGCAGCCATAGCTTTGATGGCCAGCCTTGTGTATGCGGGCATATTCTGCGCCATGTATTCTATTGCGGCGTTGGCCACATGGTGCATGAACAGGCAGTCAAGGTCAGAATCTGCCTCTACTTTTACGGCCTCCAGAATCAGGGGTGCGGTTTTGTCATCGGCGTTGATGGGGTGCTTGGATTTGTTGAATGTCCTGCAGGCAAGTCCGCAAGTGTAGAGATTGAGCTTTTCATCGCTCAGTTCTATGTTGCAGGCTTCTGCTGCGGCTTCCACGGCTGTGCCGCAGTACAGGAGGAACCTATCAAAATCGGTCAGGTCGAGCGGGCAGAAACTGCTGATGTTGGCAAGGCACCATGCAAGCTTGTCCTCCCCGTCAGGGATGTTCTGAATCATGGCGTCAAAGTCGGGCGGATGGATGGGCCGTCCGGAGAGGAAAAGCAGAAGTGGCTTGCTGCGCTCAAAGAGGGAATCCACTCTGGAATCGTTGTTTGGGCCATAGCTAAAAGTCATGTGCCTTCCTCCTTACCAAACGATGGAACCACAGAAACTCGAACAGGATCCCTCGCAGCTATCGCATCCACCGCTGCAGGATCCGCTGCAGGAACCATCGCAGGATCCCTCGCACCCGGTGCAGGAGTCATCGCATCCGCCGATACATTTGGATCCACAGTTGCCATCGCACCCGCCTTTGCAGGTGTTCTCGCAGCCGGAAACACAGGTACTCATGCATCCCCATCCCGAACAGCTATCCTCGCAGTTGTTTGCGCAAAAGCTATAGCATCCGCTTGTGCATCTTCCGGTGCAGTCGTCTGCGCATGATTCATCGCAGGAACCATCGCACGTGCCCGAGCATCCATCGCAGCTGTCCTGGCAGCCTCCGGTGCAGGAGCCGGTGCAGGTGTTGTTGCAGCTCCCGGTGCAACTCCCGGAGCATCCGGTGCAGCCGCCGGTGCAGCTCCCGGTGCAGGAGCCACTGCATCCGCCAGAACAGGTATCGTTGCAGGTTCCGGTGCAAGTGTTCTGGCATCCAGTCTGGCAGCCGCCTGTGCAGGAGCCGGTGCAGCTGTCTTGGCATCCGGTCTGGCAGCCACCTGTACAACTCCCGGTGCAGGATCCGGTGCAGCTGGTACAGGCAGAATAACATCCGGTGTAACAGAGGCCGCTGCATGAGGCATGGCATCCGCTTGCGGATGTGCTCCCTGCAGTGGCTTGGGCGGTGGTGAGCACTGCAAGCTCCGTGAGGGCACTGTTGAGCTGGTCCGCCGTGATCTCAGTGATATCCTTTGTGGCATGAGTCAGCGAGGATCCACGGGCAGCATTAAGGGGATCAGTGATTTTATTGAGGTGCTCTGCGAGGATCTCGGTTCCGGATTCCGGCTTTACCTCGTAGTCGTAGTTGGAGCTGGCATATGTACTGAGGCTGCCCTTGCTCTGCCCCTGCTCTGCGCCCTCAGTTTTCCCACGGCGCTGCATCTCCTGCTTGAGGGTTGCCTTGAGGGATGTAAAGTCTTCGGCGTAAAAAAGAGCATCTTGATTTACTGCCATGTGCTTATCCTTTCACCCTGATGCGGAGTCTGCGCTCATCGGTCCGGTCGTCCCCCTCGACGGCGAACCCAACGACAGAAATGGGATTGAAATACTCCCCAACCTTTGCAGCTCTGCCGACACCGGGATATTCAGAAATAATAATGATGTCGCCAGTTCTGACTTTTCCGATTACCTTGGCGTGGACACGCCCAACAAGGGAAACTGGAACATACTTTTCCCGGTTGTGCTGATACAAATCCACGCCTTTCGGCGGCTCTTCGCCTCCGATCAGTGAGGCGTACTCATCAGAATGGACACCAACAACCATCTGGTTGTCCCTGCTGGCCTTGATATACTTTTCTTCCGAGCTGGAGAGATCGAGGGCGAGAATGTCACCAGGGGAGGTGATCTCTCCTTTCGGCATCAGTTCGGCGTAGTCGTTGTAGACGGCGTGGTATGTTTTAGAAGCGGTGACATATCCGGTAGCGGTGACATTTTCACCTGCGGAAATACTTCCGTTGGCAATCATGTTGTTGGCAGCAGTAACGTTCTGGCCAGAGGAAATGTTCCCTGTCGTGGACACGCTCCGGAGGGATGCCGCGCCGCTATTGGCGGAGCTACTGTCGATGTAATAGGCCGTGTTCCAGAAATTCACGCGCCCAGAGAACGTTCCTCCCGGCTTCGGCATAAAATCAATGGCAATATTCCCATCTTCGTCAGGGCTGTTTCCGTTGATGGTTTTGACAACGCTGGACAGGTTCTTCAGTGCATCGCTGATATACTCCTTGATTTTCTGGAACAGGTTCGGGTGGGAATTGGAATCATCGTTGTGGGCTTCGAGATCCTTGGCGGTGATGTAGATGAGAGACTTGTTGATGGCCGCGCTCACGGACGCAGCGTTCCCAACGATGATTGGAATGGAAATTCCTTTTTCGATGGTTGCGGTGGAGGGTGGCGGGATAAGCTCTGCGGTATCGTATGCGTTTTGATAGCAATACAGGATGTCCTTGCTCCTGTCGTTGGGGTTCTCAGGATCCGCTGCAAACACGCCGACTTCCCGCCAGTAAAATCCGCCTGTAAGCCCCTGATTTGTAAAACTTGCCGAAACTGTCACATACTGGTTGTCCTCGTTTTTTACGGATACATTGATGGTGGCCTCGTTTTTGATCAGCGAGGTCATGCCATCAATAGATTCGGAAATGTATCCACTTCCCATCTGAATCGTAGTGAAGACAATTTCCTCTCCAGCAATGTTCCGAGTAAGCAACTCTTTGCCCGCCGTGGTGAAAACTGGTGCTTCAAACATTAAATTGCGCCTCCTACTCCGATACGATTGTCACGCAATTAAGCGCAGTCACTCCAATGCCTACCGTTTCATTGGTAGTTACGCGCTGGGTGATATCCTCGATAACCATGGGGCTGAACCGGACGAAATCTCCGGTGTGCATCCACTGGGCAACGTACAAAGACGCTGCCTTGATATCGATTTCGCTTGATATGCTGTCAAGCCAGGAAGAAAGCCTTTTGACATTCTGGAGCTGAACAACGAACTCGTTCAGGTCATCCGGCCCGATGTTGGGATTTGAGATATTGATGCGGAAGTGATGCGGCTCCCCTCCGTAGTCGAACCACTCTGATACGGTGCCGCTTTGAAAGATGGAGGTGACGATCCGGCGCACCGCCTGCGGGGTGCCGAGCTTCATAAAATACAGCATGGTATCGGCAATCAGCGCCCGCTTGACCTCGATGCTGTACTTGGGGCTGTATGCCGGTGTTTTGTACTCTGCAGCCAGCAGATCCAGGATGTTGTCCGGTGCGCTGGAAATCATGTAGTAGATACGGATGCTATCGTTGTACGCACACCACTTTTCAATCTGACGGCATACCGCATACGCAATGGCCATAGCCTCCACGTCATCGCGCAACCCCTCCGGGAGCAGGTCGGAGGGCTGAATATCCGAAAATTTAATCATCTTCCAGCCCTCCATATGCCACAGAAGGAACTCCGGACAGGGTAGAAACTTCTGCTGATCCGACTTTGGTGTATGCCGGAGAAGCCAAATCTACCCGCTTTGCTCCGGCCTCCATAATCAGGGAAACGAGCTTGGAGGGGTTTACATCTCTTCCGATTTTCCGCTGCCAGCTGATGTACTCCTGCACCGCAGCGTCAACGCCGCTCTGGATTGTCACGGCGCTGGCGGCATTGCTCCGGTCGATGTAATAGGTCAGGCTGATAGAATACTCGATTTCAGACGGAGCCGATACCACAACCTTGTCAGTCAGGGGTCGGATGCCGTCATTCTGCAGGAACTCCTGCAGAGTGCTGATATCTTCCTCGCCCGGAATCGTACCGTCTGCCATCAAAAACGAGATATCGACTTCGCCTGCAGCCTGCTTGCTGTTGGCCACGACATCGCCGATGGCGCTGGAGCAGGTTTTTGCCCAGTAGCGGTAGCTCCCCTCCGGGCCTGCCGTGGAATAGGAATCAGGTGCGAGATAGATGCGCTCTGCAAAAGATTCATCGCTTTCAGTGTCCGCGCCGCCGCTGGTTTCCGTGATATTGGAAACGCTCTTGATATACGGCAGTGGATCAACGATTTCAGCAACCTCCCCGGCGGCGAGGTTGTTTCCATCGCTTCCTGCGACCACGCAGGTTGCGGGAACATCGACATAGGATGCCTTTGCCGGAATCTCCGCATAGGCATCGGTAGCAAAGTAGATACTGCTCAATGCTGCAGCGCGGGTGCCCTTAGGGATTGCTGTCGCCGATGGGCGCACAGTAGATACCGTAAACCGCAGCGTGGTCGTTGCCGCGCTTGCGGGATTTCGGGTGACTCTGCGGAACTTGCCGAGATGGTCCAGGAAATCAGAATAGGACCATTTCAGGAAATTCATTTTCCCGGCCCGGTCGGTGTACTGCATTCCCTGATAAATTGCCGCAGCGCAGGAGTAAAGGATCATGCGGTCCCGGGATACTCTCGGCAGTTTTACGGCGGTTCCCGTGGCCTGCTGGATGTAGTTTTCATAGTCCGATACCATTTCCCCTCGAACATCCAGGATTGTCTTGTTGTCGATGAAGGAAACGTCAGGCATATTTTTGATACTGGTAATCTCAGGCATCCGTTACCACCACCTTTGGCCTGAAGTGCCCATCTGCATCTCCTGCCCACGTTATGTCGCGGACGGAGATGGATGGGATATATTTTGCGATTGCCTCTGTAATCTCGACCGCAAACAGGCTGCGAGCCACTCCGATGGGACGATCAATGTAGTTGAATTCCATCCCAAGGCCCCGGTCGATCGGGATGCTTCCCTTCCGGGTGACAACAAGGAGATTGAGCTGCTCCAGCAGGCTCTGCCTCCGCTGATCGTCAGTCTGCCCCTCATACTCAAAGACGCAATCAAGAATATCTGACATATTCATTCGGGGTATTCCTCCAGCGTGATGGAAACGGTGGCTTTTACGAGTGCCCCTTGGCTGTACACGGTGTTCCACTCCTCCGATACGGATTTAAGGGCATATCGGTTTTTGCTGATGGGCTTGTTTCCAATCACAAGGTATTCGATTCCGGTCCCGTTCTCCGCCATTTCTTCCAGCGTGTCCAGGATATCCCTAGGCTTGATTCCGAGGTTTGCGGAAAGATAAATTTCAAGGCTGGCCGATCTTGCGTCAGCGCCAAGAAATTCTTGCTTCGGTTTTCCGCCGAGGTTTTCATGCTTTGCCCAGCGCCCCTGGATATTCTGGGTGAGTTTTTTAAAGGCAAAAACCTTTTCGTCACTCACCTCAAAAACAACATTTTTTCCGAAAGCTCCGATCAATACAATCACCTCCGTTACTGCGGTATTCCAGATATTCCGCTCGGCGTCATGTGCTTATGTGTGGCCACGGAAATTCCGCTTGCGGTGGCATCATCTGCAACAGTGAGCTTGCCGGTGAGCGCCACTTCGGGGGAATCTATGGTAACTGCGGGAGCTGTGAGGGTGATCCGCTGGGCGGCCTTGGCGGTGATACTGCCAGAAGCCTCCACGGTAAAATCTTTTTTGGCTTGAACCGCGACTGAATCTGCCTCTATGACGAGATTCTTGACATGGAGCGTCATCTTCTCGTCATCCTGCATGGCAAATCGGAGATAGGCTTTCCCGAACTCGTTTGAAAAATCTTTTCGATACAGGCCTTCCCCACTCTCCGGGGGTTTGCGTTTTCCCGACCATGGGCGTCCGATCACAATGCCTGCCTCTGTGCCATTGGAAAGGTGCAGCACAAGAACCTGATCGTCCACCTCCGGCATGAGGTACTCAAAGGAAAGTAGGGGTATGGGGCGGCTGACTGCATCGTCTTGATCGTGGTATACTACGCGCACCATTCCGGTATCGTATTCCACTGATGATATTTTTCCGACCCTGATTCCGTTGGTGTCCACTGGTGCCCTCCTACTCACAAAGGGAAGCCTCGACAGACATTGTGTATCCGCCGCTGGTGCTGACATTATGGGATATGCGATCAATGTAATATTTCCCGCTCAATACACCAAGGTCTGCGATCTCGATGCACTGCGTTGATACCCACTTGGCATTTCCCATCATTTCAAAACTGATCTTGATGTGGCCATGGTTTGCGGCAGCGACAAGAGCCTTGATTTTCCGCTCGGCATCCGCCGCGCTGTCGGCCTTGCCGGACTTTTTAAGGATCCTGTCGCCGCCGCCCACCTTGACCTTGATCTCGTTCTCGGTCTGTGGGTCTGTGTAGGCGTATTCTCCCCCGGTGTATGTGTCGGCCATGGATGGGCCGCCGCTCCAGTTTGAGAATTGCTTTGCGCTGACGGTTTCGACTGCAGCTTTTTGCTTGTACGCCTCCCGGTCGAAAACAACGAGCTTGTTGGCGTATACCTTTGTCTGAAGGCCGTAGTCACCGCAGAGATTTGTGAAAAAACTGCAGTCGTCTTTTTTGGATTGCTCCACGCTGGAAATGGAGAAATTCTCCCCAGCATCCCACGACAGGGATATCCCTGCGCGGCTGGCGATGTTTTTTCCGATTTCCTGCAGAGTTACATTTTCCCATGTCTGGGTGCGCTCGGTTCTGCCGAATCCTTTGTTTGCGGGGGTGGACACCGCAGACAGGGTTCCTGAAATTGGCCATCCGCTGAAGTTGGGTTTGTCCAGGATAAATTGTCCACAGTTGAGGTTGATATCCGGAGTTTCGGGCTGCTCCCAGTTCCGAAGGATAATGCTAGCAGAGATGGTTTCTCCCTCGTTTGGGTACCAGTCCGATATCCATTTTTCTCCATTGCCTGATACTGAAATATCCAGGCTGTCGGCTTCTCCGCTGGCCGGATCGGAGTAGGTGACGGCCCCGACTGTGCTCCGCTGGTCATCCGGCATGGCAGAGCCTCCGACCAGAATTTGAACAGTTGCTGTTCTGGGGTTCATCACGTCCTCCAATCCGGGGCGGTCGTTTCGACCGCCTTGACGGGCAGGGCTGGCGTTGACACCGTCACCCCTGCATCAAAAATAAAAGTGTCAAGCAGCGGGAAGTTGGCCTGCATCAAAAAACCGGTGTATTCCTCTGACCCGTAGACCCGATATGCAATCAGATCCCACATATCGCCCTGCCTGGTAGTATATGTGGTGCTGTCCACAGTACTCCTCCTTTTTATTCCGGGGAGAATCCCTTGCGGCGCTCCTCCTCTTTTAACTGGCGGTAGAGCCGCTTGAACTCCTCAAACGACATTTTCGCTGCCTGCTTTACCTCTTGCGCGGAGCCTCCGCCAGAGAAATGGAAAACAGGAGAGTAGATGATCTGCTCCCCGTTTCCGCCAGCGGTGAAGCCGTTGCCGCCCTGCTGGACGGGGATGTACTGGCGGATCATGTCGGCCAGCTTGGAAAGGGGAAGGACTGCCTCCGGCTCTGCGCCCTCTCCGATCAGTGCGGTGGTGGGGGCGACTGCGATGCCGCCCTGAGCCAGCGCCGGAATGGTGGGGATGGTCTGCAGATCGAAGCCGATTTTCTCGCCGCCCACAAAAGGCACCCATTCGGGAACGGTCAGCGATATACTGTTGATGGCAGTGATCATCCTATTTACCCCACCAATGATGCCGTTGATGAATCCGATAGCGCCGTTGGCCATACCCTTAAAAACAGAGACGACTCCAGCCCCGAATTCCGCCGCCTTTTCTTTGACAAGATCCCAGTTTTTGTACAGGAGAATGCCTGCGGCCACTACAAGGCCGATGATGGCAACGATTGCGATAAGGGGGAGGTTCAGCGCTGCAACTGCTCCGGCCAATGTAAACGTTCCGGTGGCGCTGGCGGCGCAGACCACTTTGTATATCGCCATCGCTGCATTGTAGGCAGTCATCGCGGTGGTCGCAACCTTATAGGCTACTACTGATGCCGTAATCCCTGCCGCGAGTGCAAGGAGAAGAGTCTTGTGCTCTCCCACCCATTGTGCTGCGCTCTGTGCCGCAGGGATAACGGTTCCGGTAAGGTATCCTCCAATATCCTGCAGGCCCGTCTGAACCATCGGCAGCGCTGCCTCTGCCAAATCCTTGACGTAAGGCAGGATATTGGTCCCCAGCTCTGTAAGAAAATTCTTACCCAGATTTTTGATCATCTGGATGTCATATGCGAGGGTGTCGGTCTGACGTTCGAACGCATCGTTGGCGGCTCCGGTTGCGGCATACATCTCAGCCGTTTTGCTGGTGAGATTTTCCGCCTGCGCTCCGCACATGGCGAGGACTGCAGTCTGAGCCTCGGTGGAAGAGAAGAGCTTTGCAAGAGCTTGCTCATCTCCGTTGACTATTTTCTTCAGTGCCTCGAGAGTACCTTGAAATCCAAGATCTTCTATGGCGGCATCGGCAGTTGCGTAGCCCAATTTTTTGAGGGATGCGGTCATATTTTTGGACGGGGTCATGAGGCCGGACAGAACTGCTTTATACTGCGTGGCGACCTCTGCGGTGCTTCCAGTCACGCCGGTCAACGTGGCGAAAACGCCATACAGCTCCTCCTGCTGTATTCCAAGGGCCGAGGACAGTGGGACGACCTTTCCGATGCTGGATGCCAGCTCACTGAAGGAGGTTTGTCCCAAACGCACCGTTGCAAAGGAGAGGTCGGCAACTCTTTGAGCAGACTCCGCACTTACATCGTTATAGCCTTTCATCACCGCAGACAGCAGGTTGACACTGTCCGTGGTTGTGGCGTTGCCTGCGGCAGCTGCTTTTGCAGCGGTTTCCAAGATGCTGATGGAGTCCGCGCTATCCCCGAATGCAGAGATGACCTGATACATACCATCGGTCAGGTTAGCCGTTTCGACTCCGGTGGCATTGGAAACTCTGAGAATATCCTTTCCGATTTCCTCAGTTCTCGCAGCGATCTCGGCCTCTGTTCCGGAGAGCAGGGTGGAAACATTTGCAAGCTGCGCCTGGTAATCCATCGCAGCTTTAACAGAAGCTACGGTAACGGCTGCTGCGGCGGAGGCAATGGCCACGCTTCCGGCTGCAACCAGCTTTCCGGCTGCCTTTACAGACTTGCCCAACTTTGCTAAGTTTTTGTCTGCGTCGATGCAGGCTTTTTTGAGAGAGCTGTCCGTTTTAGCTCCGATCTTGAGCATCAGCTCATAGGTTTTGCTGTTTTTTGCCACTTTCAGTCCTCACTTCCTCCATATAGGAATTGTAGGTCTTTGCCATGTCATATAGTTCGTCTATGGTCATTTCCTCCAGGTCCGCTATCCCTGTGTGGAGCGCAACCGAAAGGCTCACGCAGAGTTTAAGAATGGAATCCGGGCTTAGTCCTCCCCATCCCCGCTGAAGAAAAAACCCACTACCGAAGTCTTCAGCGAGATTGCATCACGAGCCGGAAGCCCTTCGAAGAAATCAAAGGGCTGGCCGAGGACGCGGCTGGCAATGAAGAAAGCGTACTCCATGTTGGTTTCCATCGTTGCCGGGTTTGCGGCGGGGTGTAGCTTGGTGTACAGCTTCGATGTCCGCATCAGGTCGGACGCTTTCAGGCTTTCCAGGCCGTGCAGATCCAGCTCGGTATATTCCTTTCCCATAAAGGTGTACGGATGCGAGAGTTTCAAAATGAGGTTATCTTCTTCCGCAGCATCCGCTTCATCGGCGAAGGGGTTGGTTTCGGGTTCCGCGTCAAGATTTCCGTACAAGGAGGGATCCTCGTACGATGCAGGCTGTGCCGTGTTGGGGATCTTGGCGATGATTGCATTCATGGTGGTTCCTCCTTAGCAGTTGACATTGAAATGGGCGAGCTGATCCACGCCCCAGAGTTTATAGGTCGGATTGATCTTATCCAGCTCCACTGCGATGGTGCCATCGATGACGATCATAATGGCCAGTACCGTGATGGATACTGTGGTTCCAGAGCTGCTCCCGTTTTTGAAGGAACCGGGTTTCATGGATCCGCCACGCCCACGGATAATGACGCGGCAGGGCTGGAATACAATGTTGCCATCCATGTCAAGGCCCTGCGCATCACCTGCAATGGTGATGGTTTTGACCTTGAGCATATCCATCATATTCAGGGCTTCCTCATCCAGCATATTGAAGGGAAGCTCAAGCTTCATATCACCAAAAGCGCCCACGGTAGGGTCGGAAAACTCGCCCAGAAATGCGGAGCCGGTCACGGTGTCGGCCATAGGCTCGAACTCCGGGAGGGTAACTTCATCGCCGATGCCCATCAGCTGGTTGAAGCCGTTGTACACTTTGTACCGGTTCAGTTTTGTGGGAATAAATTTCATTTGAATCACTCACCTTTCAGGGCTGCGGAAAGTGCCGATACATCAAACTCGTTGATGTTCTCGATTGCTTCTGCAGGGACATAGGGGGCCAGGTAGGTATGCGTGGTCAGGTGGCCAGCGATGATATCGGTTTCCGTATTCTCGCTATCCAGGAAGGTGCACTTGTAGGCGGCCAGGTATCCCTTGGCAACGTACCCATTGCCAGTCATGTTGCGGCTGTCCACGATGGAGCGGATGAGCTGCCGACTGTAATTGCGATCAACGTACTGGCTGTAGGTAAGGATGAAGTTGTTGGCATCCCAGTTGAACATACGGCGGCAGTTGATCCAGTGGTCCTTGGGATCAGAGGTGCCGGGGTACGAAGCGGTATGGTTGCCCCAGATCACATAGCCATTGGCGGAGTTGATGGCAGTGGTGATGCCCTGCGCGTTGAGAATGTCATTTGCCTGCTGCTGGTCCAGGAGCACAGATGTGCCGTCTTTAAGAACTGTGCCGGTGATTTTTCCGCTCAGATTGGATGGGGAGTCATAGGGCACATCGCCGTTGTCTGCATCCGTAGCGGCCATAAGCGCAGCGCATACGGTGGACAGATAGTACTGCTTCGTGCCGATGACGGCTTTCGGCCAGAACACGATAGTCCGAATGTCCGTTGCGCCCAGGGCGGTCTTTGCCTTTTTGCAGTCGGTGTACACAGTTGCGCCATTTTCATCGGCGGCGATATCCACCAGAGCCATGCACTTAAAGTTGCCATTAAGGGCATTGGTTTTCGCGCTGAGGGCTGCGGCTACCACAGGATTCCAAGACCAGCCGGGAGCAAGCAGGTTGCCGGGGACAAGGCCCAGAAGCGGATACACACGGCGCACCAGCTCGATACCGGTTTCTGCGCCGGTTTTAGCATTGTATCCGCCCACGATATCGTTGACGCTCACGCCCTGCGGATCAATGGATGTGCTGGAAATCTTGAGGGTGTTGTCGGAGGGGGGGTCGATGAGCAGAGAGATACTCAGGGAGCCGCCGCTGGCAAAACTGGCAACGTAGTCAGTTCCGCGCTCCAGGGTCTGGCTGCCGGATTTAACCACCAGGGTGTCCAGCAGAACATACTTTTTATCGTATGTTGCGGTTCCATCGGTGGACACAGGAACGGATTCCTCCGAGTTCTTCTGGGTGTGGTTGGAGTTCGAGGGATCCAGGACGTTGATGAAAATCAGCGGCGCGTTATTGAACACCCTGAAGTTGAAGTCCATCGCCTCGCACAACGTGAAGCTCTTGAAGTCCTCCGAATAGCCGAGCTGCTGCTCGCAGGAGGAAAAATCATAGCAAATGATGGGCTTTCCCACCGTTGCATAGGGGTTCTCCGCAAGGTGAACCGGAGCTGTGCCGATCACAACCTGAAGGCCAGCGCCCGATGTGATGGGGGATGCCAGCGATGTGGCCTGCTCCCCCGAATATGCGCCATGCTTGAAAGCCATTACTTTACTCCTTTCTGCACCTGCTCCTGCACGATCTCATAAAAGAGGTGAAGCCTGCTGTTTTTCAATCGAACCTGTTCCAGGCATTTGGGAAGTTCGGATGGGTGGACAAGCAGACGGCGCAGGGCGGGGATCTCTTTGATGATTTCCTCAAAAGCATCAGGAAGACCATCGGTGTATGCCGTGCCGTTGTAGGCTACGCCGGGAATGGTCGGACCGATGTAAACGAGGGTGTTTTTGTCAGAATTCATTGTAGTGCGGAACCTCCTGGTAGATTGGTTGGGCGATTTCGATCGAAAATGCAACAGCGGCAATGTAGAAGGGATGCCTTGTGGTGTCATCAATTTTCCATTGGAGAGGAGGCTTGCACTCATAGCGCCCTCCGAAGAATGGATCTGACATGAACCTCAGCTGAATCCTGCGGATGATGCTCATCAAGTCATCGTATCCGGCATGATCCAGGGATGCGTTGTAGATAAAAATTCCGAGGCCAACGGCGATAGTTGACGGCTGGTCGCGCTCCCGGATTTCTCCGCTGGTGAGGCAGACCGATATGTACGGCTCTGTCGCCTCTGCCGCTCCGCTCATTTTTTCGGGCTTTGCGTGTTTGTAGATATGGATGGGGCTGCTTCCCCCACCGGAAGTGGGGAAAAGCGCTCCATCAAACAGTTTTTCAAGCTCAACAACGAGGGCATCTTCGGGCATCAGCATATCACGGACTCCTTATTCATCGAGCGCTTTCTTGATCTGCTTTTCGATTTCATCGTTGAGCAGTTCGAGCGTTAATTTTTGCGCGGTTGAAACGGCATCAGGAGAGCCGAGCATAAACGGAACGGCGGGTGAAAGCAGCTTTTTGATCTTGGTCATATCGGCTTTTTCACCGTACTTCTTTGCACGTTCGGCTGCTCCTGCGGAGGTGTATTTTTCCTCCGAACGCCGTTGAACGATAGCCATGTGCCCACTGGAGAAGTGAGTCACAAACGCCTTGATGCCATTGCTCTCGATCTCGGTCATGGAACTGCTGGAGAGAACTCGGGCAGCCGCTGCAGCCGTGTCCGTGTTGGGCTGCGTCATGAAATCCATAATATCCCGCATCCCGCCAACCGACATAATGGTTGCGGAGGTGTCGGAAGAGTTTCTGACTACCTTGCTTTCTTCTCTGAGAACCTCCGGCTTGCTGAGATCGTAACGATTCCCAGCCTCCTTGATCAGGCGGTTTCGAGTTTTCGTGGCGGTTGACGCGAGGGCTTTCTGAAGGATATTCGGAGCGGCTATTTGGTCCGGCAGGCTTTTGAGCTTTTGCAGGATTTTTTCCAGTTCCGCATCCGCATCAACAGTTACCAGAGGGTCACTCATGCTCTCACCGCCTCGATCTCTATCGCAAGGATCCCGGCCTCCTCAGTTACGGATCCTACCCTGTAAAGGCTGGTGTCAAGGGTGAGAAACGTCCCGGGGGACGGACGCGCTCCGAAATCATCCGATGCGACATACAAGAGCCGCCGTGCGAGGTACAGGCCAGAAACGTCTGCGTTCAGGAGACGGGACTTGTCCCTCTCTAGAAGCTCATTGTCGTCAACGATGGCAGGGATTTCCTTATCGTTGACAGTGTGCAGATCTGCGAACTCCATCTTGTTAAGGAAAACGTTTTTTGCATCCTGCGCAATGGCACTCTTAAATGTCAGCATGGGATTACTCGCTTTCCGGCGTATCGGAGATGAGGTTTGCGGAAGAAATGGCCTCCACCAGTTTCGCCTTGCTGTTCAGGTCGGCGTTGTAGATGCCCATGTCTTCAGCCAGCTTCTGCAGCTGCGCCTTAGTCATGCCCTCGAGACTGTCGCGGTTGACGTGGCCGGAGACCGTGCCGTCAGGGTTCTCCTTGTCAACATCAACAACCAGGCAATCTTCATCGCCAGACTTTACGATATACCCAGATGCGATCATCTCGGTTGCAGCTTTGGAATCAATGGGAGAAACGATAACTTCCCCAGGGCGGTACTCCTTTCCGCCCAAAGAGAAAGTACTGTTTGCTGTCAGCATCTTTACTCCTCCGATCAGCCGATGCTTACCTGAACGGTAGCATCATCGTTCTTGGCTGCGGCAATTGCCCAGCCAGCCCGGACGTTACCGTCAGCGGTGGTGGTGATGTTGTCGGCATCGGAATCAAAATAAACCTCTGCTCCGATATCGATTGCTCCGGTGGCCTTGGGCATGACATAGACGCCCTTGACATGGAGGCTCCCAACCCCGGACACGGGGATCTCGGTGCCTGCCACGCCGATGCGGGTGGACAGAGCAACGACCTGCCCCGCCTTGATGGTTTCTTCGGTGGTATTGATGTAGTCAATGGCTGCGCCGGGCTGCTGGTAATTTGCGATCATACTGTTTTCCTCCTTTGCTTACAGAGTGGGAAGGACCACGCCCGGATTTTTGACAAAGGCGCGGTAATCCATGACGGTGATGCCCCAATCCAGCCAGATGTCCCAGACGAAACCAAGCTGACCAGTGGTTTCGCTGCGGCGGAAGGTGGGAGTTTCCTGGCCGTTGAGGTAGTCCACCTGGATGCCAGCGGTTTCCTCACGGCCTGCGCCGAGGAACCACGGGCAAGCGCCGGAACCAGCCAGCAGGTTAAGAGTGGCATCCTCCACGATGCTGATGGGGTGGCGGTAATTGTACAGCGGGTTCACGGCCTGCGTATTCTCGGTAGTCTGAATGGTCGGGCTGCCGAAAATGGTCTGGAGGGTGAAGCCGTAGCCAACAGGGACAACCAGGGTTGCCGGGGTCAGATTGATGGCCTCACCAAACTGGTCCTCCTGGATCTGCAGACGCTGGATCATGCTCTGAATTGCGGCACCGGACGGCGCAGAGCCTACGCTCATCAGATTTTTGTGGGAGTCGTGGAAGAAGGTCTTACCGTCATAGATCGTGCCATTGTTGTAGAGGATCGAATAGACGGCCTTGTTGATCTGCTTTTTGCTCTTGGCTGCATACAGGCCGGGGACCTCGGACAGAAACCCGATATCATCGTTGATGAAAGCCTGGCGGCTCATGCTGAACTGGCGACCGTAGGTTTCCAGCTTGCGCTGCGGCAGGGTTGCCTCCTGATGGGTGTCAGCTTTCAGCTCACCGTTTTCGGGAACCAGCAGCAGCTCGCCGACGCCGCCAATCAGGTAGTTGTGGCCATCGGTACGTTTGAAATCGCGGAGAGTGCCCTTGCGGGTAATCTTTTCAAACGTGGTCGGAACGTGGCTGTACATATGGACGATGCTCTTGTTGATGGCCTGATCCATGATGGCAGGGAACGCTGCAGAGGGGTTGTGGAATGCGCGGGCCAGCTCGTCATACAGATAGTCGTTGTCCTTGCGCAGGTACTCGTTGGCACTCTTACCGGTTTCGCGGCTCAGGCACTCGATACCGATATCGCGCAGGCTCATGCCGGAAAACTGGCGGGCACCATCAGCGGGCTGCGCAGGGGAGTGCCCGCTCCGGATCATCAGGCCATCGGCAGCTGCTGCGCGAAACTTATCCTGCTCGTCCTCGGTGACTCTGATGCCGGTGCGGGCCGGGCTGCCGTTTTTGATCATATCGTTCATGATGGCCTCGCGCACCTGGTCGACCGTCTGCCCGCCAGTGATGTAACCCTGGGGGTCGATATCGAAGCTGCGGCAGATGTTCGTGATGCTGGTTACCCGGTCACGCTCCGCAGTGCGGGCGGCCTGGATTTCAGCTTCACGGGCTGCCTTTTCTTCCGCCTCTGATTCAGGACGCAGATTCTCAATCTCATCCTGAAGGGAGTTAAACTCACGAGTTTCCTCGTCAGTCATGTCACGGCCCGCTTTGCGGGCAGATGCAAGGATGGCCTGCTGTCGGTTCATCTTCTGCTGCATCAGTTCTCTTTTGCTCATAGTAGCTACCTCCTGTTATCTGTTATTTTTATTTGCAATGATACAGCTCTCAAAATACGAGAGCCGGATCTCGCTCGAAGCGGGGGGCTGTGGGGCACCGTCATAGAGATCGCGTCCAACACCTACCGTGGCATCTGCAGGGACGGACACAATGCTGATTTCAAACGGCATCCATTTCTTTGCGATGTAGCACGGCCCTGAAAAACGGCCATCCTTGGATTTGGAACCCTCCTTGACCACTTCCCAGTTGTTCACCTGATACCCGACAGAAACTCCTTTCAGGGTTCCGCTAGCCACCTTCTGACGGATATTCTCGCTCTCTGCATCACTGTCGAATGCGATGGTCGCCTTTCCGCGTTTTCCATCCAGCCACACCTTGGTAACTTTTCCGATTACCTTGTTGCGGTCGTGGTTGTAAAGGACGACCCCCATCTGCTTCATGCGGGAAAGATCCACGCAGGACGGAGAGTGATCCAGAATTTCCGGACCGTACCAGCGCTGACACGGCTCCTCAGAACTAAAACTCAGTTCAAAGGTTCTGCCATCCTCTCCGCCATCAACGGCTCGGATGCTCTCGCTGAAAAAATCGCGCTGCCCGATGTTACTCATCGTCTTCTTTGCCTGAAGAAGCTGATTCCCCAGATTGCTCAATTGTCACACCTCCAATCTTTACGCCTTTTTCGGTGGCATACTCCAAAACATCAGCCATATCGTCAATCTGTTTTTTCCAGTCTTGGCCCTGTTCTGCAGAGACTTGCTTAAATGTTTTGACGCCAGATTCCAAGGCGATTTTGTTTGCGTTGGCTTCCTTTTGCGGGTCGATCCAACTCTTGGGGGTGGATACCCAAGAGTGGCTCATGTACTTCTGGGGGTTATCCCAGAAGTCCGAAATGGTGAGAGCGCCGGAAAGGACGGCGGAAATCAAGAAGGTTTCGTAGACCTCGTCCATGAAGTCCTCCTGCAGCTGCTCCTTTTCCTCCGCGTATGTGAGTTCGTCCTCGATCATGCTCTGGCGGGCGCTGCTGTATGTGGTGTCGGACATATCGCGAGCCGTTGCCTCATAGCTGAGGCCCTGGCCGGAGCAGACAAGACGTTGCAGGAGCTTGAGGAATGTGGTTGCATCGCTGCTGCTGTCCTTAGGATCTATGACCTGCGCTTCATCACCGGCGTTCAGGGTACTGACCAGGCCGGGAGTCAGCATTTTGTTGCTGTAGGAGTGCTGATCTTTTCCGTCTTTTCCGAGGGCGTTTCTTCCGGGGGTAAGTCCTCCCAGAGGGACAGCCCGCTTGATAAGCAGGGCAAAGCAGGCAGCGATCCTCTCTTTCATGGAAACGGCGGATATGAATTCGTTGGCATCCCGAATCCGATTGACAGACTGGGAAAGGTCGCTGATCTCGCGCAGCTGGCTCGGCCTCTTTTTTGTGAAGTAGAAGATGATGTCCTTGGCCGGATAATACACCGGCTGGTTGATCTGCCACCCATCAATGTTGTACTGCTCGATCCAGTACCCCACCGGCCTGTTGTACTCGTTATACTCAATGCCGCCGATGACGCGATTCCCTTTGGTGTGTGGGGAGGCCACCGATGTGGCCAGCTCGTCCACCTCAAGAGCTTGGAGTTTGAACGGGAGGATACCTCCCTTTGTGTAGCACTTTTTGAAAAGGATACCTCCGTCAACCTTCTTTCTCACCAGAGCCATGCGCAGGATCTGATTGAAGTTCTGCTGACGGGTGATATCACAGTTCTGCTTCCGGGTCCAAAGATGCCAGAGCCATTCGATTTGGCTGTCCAGCTCGTCATCCCCGGTTCGGGCCTGAAGGGTGAAGCCGGTGCCGACAACGTTGCGCTTGAACGCAGAGAGAATGCCGTTTGCCATATCAGAGTTGCGCTCCAGATCTCTGGTTCTGGCGCGGATCACATCTCGGGCAGTTCGGTCGGTCAACTCCGCCGCCTCGTTGCTTACCCGCCAGTTCTGGTTGATTCTTCCGCTGTCCGCCGCATCATATCCGATGCTGCGGATGGAATCGAGCTGCTGCCGCCACGCCTCGCGCATATAGGCGGTGCGGGGAGATATAAACCCAATGGCCTGATCAAGCCAGTTCACATTTTTACCTCCCCTCAAAAAACACAGCGTAGGTGTTCTGGAACAAACCGTTGTCTTCCTGGTTCTCGACCTGCGCAGCGAGATCTGCGCGAAGGTTCCGGAGTTCCGTGATGTTCGCACGGGTCAGGCTGCGGCTGCCGATTTTGTAGCTCTGCCCTCCAACCATGACAGCGGCGATGGCCTTGTTTACCTCGGCCAGAAGGTATGCAGGATCGCTGTAATCAAAATTCTGCTCAGCCATCAGGATCCTCCTTGGTCAGCTTGCTTGATGGTAATGGATGGGATCATATCGATAAACGTGCCAATGTAGACTGTCTGCTTGACTGCGGAGTGATACACGGAACTCCCATCTCCGTAAACCCCGACCGCCAGACCAATGTACCCCATCTCTCCGCTGATCTCAGGCTCGATCAGTAATCCATGCACTGGATCTCCACCCCCTGGTCGCTGGTTTCCTGCGCGGTCACGGAGATACGGTTGGTCAGATCTTCAACCCCTTTCGGGGGCATCCGGGTTGCAAGCATCTGGGATGTGCTTGCAGGGATGTGGATCGTCTGCCCCAGGATTTCACACGCGATAGGGCTGCGGGTGAAATTTTTGATCAGGAATCGGCTCCCCGAAACATCAAATTCAAAATCGATCTTCTGCCCAGCCGTGACTGCTTTTGTGATTACTTTCATGTGATCTCCTCTTTACATCCAGCTCTCATTCTGGTTTATCCAGCTTTCCTCCGCAAACGCTTCCTGATGCGGAGGTGCCGGGGCTTCTTCTTTTTCCTGCTCCTGATTCTGGAGGAAAAGCTCTCGGACGTGGCAAAGGTCGGCAGCTGCGGTCGCATAAACTTCGCAGTCCAGATAGTGGTTTGCTGCATGGCTATGCTTCGGCTTCCACTTTGGAACGCCCTGACCACCGGAGGAATTGCGCTCAACAACCTTGTGCTCCGATGTGACCTGCTCGCAGTAATCTGCATCCACGCCTCGGTAAACCATCCAGCTTCCGGTGCCGTTCGGCTTCCGCATTCGGCCAGAAATCATATCCTTGTACTTTCCGCCGTCAACGATGATCAGCTTCATGCCAAATGCCTTAGAATCCGTCTTGTTTACGGTGGAAACGTTGTAGTATCCCAGAAGGGTTTTGGAGGATCCTTTACACGGAATGGCCCAGTCGGAATTCTGGGAACAGAACTCATATACGGAATCGGTCTGGTCGCCGGAGTCTACCAGGCACAAATCCACAACGAGAGGGTTCCCATCTGGAAGGCGGTATTCGAGGTTCATAACCTTAACGATTTCGCTCCATCCAAGCGCCTGGCCATGGGCGATATTTTGAGATGTGAGGTAGTCGCCCCATGCACGGATTGTCCAATAGATGCAGTTCTCCTGCACGTCCACTCCACCGGTGAGCAGCTTTGTCCAGGACGGAAGCTCGTACATTTCAAGGTCGGTCTGACGTTCGCGGACGAGGTCTGCGCTGGTCTTGAGCTTTGTGTTCTCCCACGGCTCGGCCAGCCAGCTGTTTGTGAAATTCTGAAACTGTTCAGGGTCGTCCTTTGTCGTCAGAAATTCCTTGGCAACTTCCGAAAATCTCACAAATGGAGAATAAAGAGTGTTGATCCAGAATGCCACTTTTCGGGCGTATCTGGTGTTCTCCTTTACGATCCTCCATTCGCCGTATCGGAGCATCTGCGGCTTATGCTGGTCCGTGATGATGCAGCCACATTGCTGGCAGATATAGTTAGCAAATTCAGCGCGATCCGCATAACTCATGCCGGGTTCATCGGGGAATTTGATCTGACTGAATTTCAGCTCGATGTATTCTCCGCAATGGGGGCACGGGACAAAATAATGCTTTTCGAGGTCTGCACTCTCCAATGCCTGCCAGATGTGGCCGGTTCGGAGGGTAGGGGTAGATGTTATGTAGATCTTCCGGTTGTGGAAAGTCTTTGTGCGCTCCCTTGCCAGTTTGATAGGGTCCGCCTCTTTTTTGCTGGCTCCTGGGTATTTGTCAACCTCATCCAGGAACAAAAATCGGATTGGTTTGCTGGCCAGCTGTGAAGGGCTGTTCGATCCGACCATGTTGAGATACATTCCGTCAAACTGAAGCTCGGACTTGGAGGAATCGTTCTCCCGGTATCGAGATTTGAGTCCTGAGGACGCATATATCATTGGGCGGAGCCGGTTTACCACAAGGCTTTCGGCCAGAGTATCCGAAGGGTAAACTGCCATGGAAGGAGAAGGGTCTTGCTGAATCACCCATCCGAGCATATTAAGCAGCGCTTCGGTGCCTCCGACCTGTGTAGGCTTTACAAAGATAATCTCCTCTGTTTCATAGTTCCGAAGTTCATCCATAACTCCTACGAGGTATGGCGTTTTGTCATTTCTCCACGGGCCGGGGTTTGCTGATCCTTTGCTGTCCAGAACTCGGTACTTCTCTGCCCACTCCGAGATGGATATGTCCTCCGGGGGTTGCAGGTAGCGCAGCGCCTCTTTCTGGTAGGGGGAAACCAGATATTTCCGGATTCGGACGTTTTTGCTCTTACTCCTTGCCATGGTTTTTCGGCGGAAGCTCTGTAACTCCGGCCACCACAAACGCGGCCAGAAGTTTTTGAATCTCCCCCTGCAACTCCTTTTCGATACGCCTTGCCTCCAGCGGATCAACATATCCACTGATCATGCTGGTCATCCTGCTCGGGATGGACATGGCAAATTTTTTGAACGTAACAAAGAATCGGCTGTAGTCCAGGCTGACCTCCTCGATATCGATGTACTTTCCGGCAGCGATATCTGTTCTGAGCCTGTGCAGTTCGCCTTGGCTCTCTTTCAGGGCGATATCGGCTTTCATTTTCTGCTCCCGGAGTTCCATCTCTTTTTCGGAGCGATTTTTCCCGTATGCCTTATCCGAAAGGTACTTTACGTACTTCTGGATGGTCGGGACGAGGTCGTACCTCCGCCCCTCCGGGGTTTCCGTGGTTGGAAGAACACCCTCCTGCGTGAGCTGCTGTATGCGGCGTACGGTCACTCCGAACAGCTTGGCGATGATCTCCACGCGGTACATGGAGCCACCTGTGATTTCACCTTTTTCGTTCATTCCAAGTCGCCCCCCCCCGCAATAATTAGGTTCAGTTCCTGATCCGTCATAACTTCACAGCCTTTTGACCAGTGTAAGACTGCCAACGCTGCACAATCACATCGCAGTTCTTTTCGTCCAGCTCCATAATGAAGGCTGTCCTACCCAGCTGCTCTGCCGCCATCAGGGTGCTGCCGCTGCCTCCGAAGAAATCACCGACAAGCCAACCGGGGCGGCTGGAATTGTTCATCAGCCTGCCAATCAGCGGAACTGGTTTCATTGTTGGGTGCATATCGTTCCTGGCGGGTTTGTTCTCAAAGTGGACAGTTGTGAGGTCTTTGTACTGCTGGACATATTTTTGGATGAACGCCAGAAGCTCCTGCTTCTTCATGCTCTGAAAATCCAGCTCGTCTTCCAGAAGGACGGTGTCCTGGGTGCGATCGTTCACAAAATAATGGGCTGCGCCCTCTTTCCATCCGTAGAGGATCGGCTCATGCCGCCACTGATAATCCTGCCTCCCAAGCACAAAGGCGTTTTTCTCCCAGACGAGGCATTGGGCCAGTTTCAGACCGGCGTCGTTGTAAGCCTGTCGGAACTGGAGTCCGGTACTTTCGGCGTGGAACACATAGATTCCTGCGCCGGGGCGCATGGCATCGTTCATGCTCTGAAAGGCTGCCAGCAGGAAGCTGTAAAAGCTGGCCGTGTCCATGTGGTCATTCTGGATGACGCTGTTTGTCCGGCTATCGGTCTGATCGAGGTACCCATTCAGAAATCCAACCTTTGCGCCGTAGTCCACATTGTATGGCGGGTCTGTGATCACAAGATCGATCTTGTTGCCTGCCATCAGGATTTCGGCGTCCTCCATCGAGGTGGCATCGCCGCACATGAGCCGGTGCCGTCCGAGCTGCCAGACATCGCCCCGGTTCGTGATCGGGGTTTCGATTTCCTCTCTGGCTACATCGGGGTCGAAATCAGTGTCTTCCGTGGCTTCGTCCGGCACGTCGAGCTGCTGAATAAGGTCTTCCAGCTCGTCCTGGTGAAATCCGGTCAGCGAGAAATCATACCCCTCCAAATCCAGATTTACCAGCAGGTCTTTCAGGATCTGAAGATCCCATTTTCCGGTGATCTTGTTCAGAGCAATGTTGACCATCTTCTCTTTGGCCTTGTCCCTGATCTCAATGACCACCACATCGGCTTCCTCGTATCCGAGGTCCATCATGACAGTGCGGCGCTGATGCCCTTTGATGATGGTGCCGTCATAGTTGATCACGATGGGGTCGGCGTATCCCAGCCCCTCAATGCTGGCCTTTATGTCCTGATACTCCGGGTCCTCCGGGGTGAGGGATTTCCTGGGGTTATAGTCGGCAGGAATGAGGTCTGCCAGTCGGCGGCGCTCCATCCGCATCGGGTTTGATTCCATGCTGGTTTTCCTCCTTTTGGTGATGTGGGGCGGGGGATGCGTAACGAAATGGCAAAAAATTTTTTAATTTCATCCAAAAATGCGTCGGCCTTTCCTTGCCCCGCGATGGTAAAAAATTCCGGTAGTACCTGCGATTTCTAATGGTGGAATTGGGTATAAAAAACAAAGAAGCATCAAACATTTTACTGCTCGATGCTTCTTTGTTTGAAGAAGGAGGAATCAATCAATGAAAACTCGTTCTCTATGTCGCTCGTCTACAATGGTATTGTATCACACCCGAATGTTCTTTTGTGTACTGTCTTTTGGTTTCGGGGTCTAAATTTCCGGAGCTTCTCTGTATTCCGCGAGTTTTCTTTGCACAGTTTCCTGTTGAAGGAGGATTTCAAGGCCACGGCAATATCGAGAGTAGCAGGGCGTTCTTGTAAGGTGGACCATCTTTGATATGTCCCCCCACCTCATACAATCAAGGTGCCGGTATTCCATAATATCACGCTCGATGCTTCCCAATGGCAGGCATTCCAAAACATCCATGATGTCCGTGATGATTTTTGCTTCATGCTCCTGCTGGCGCTGGATACGATCCTCGATTTCAGCCTTTCTGAAAACGAGGGACGCTGCTCCTTGGTTTTCATTGTGATCCGGCTGCGAAGATTCCGGGGGGCGGCTTCCGATGGAGGGGTGTTCAAGCTCTCTGCTGATTTCCGCGAGACGCTTCTGGAGAATCTTTTTTCTCTCCTTGGCTCTGTAATACCTCGAAAGGTATTTTTTCAACAGGGCTGCATTTTCATTGTTCAAAATATAGCCCTCACTTTCCTGTCAATCCGTTGGCTATGATATCAATGGCTTCGACCGGAAGGCAGGCGATCCCGGCCACTCCTCCGGCCTTTATGATAGAGTCGATGGTGGCAAGCTGGAGCGGAGAAGGCTTCCCAAGGAATGGACGTTTAACCTCGATCCCAAAGTACCGGCCTTTGACGATCACAAGCACGTCAGGGAATCCGCGCTCAGCGTAAACCCCAGCGGAGATTTTACGAACAAAAGCGTCAGGGTAGTACGCCTTGATCGCACTGATAATTTTGGACTGATACCATTGTTCTTGAGGAATCCGGCTCTGGAGGAAGGCTGCGACCTTTTCGATGGTGAATTCTCTGCCCTCCTGAATGTTCATCCTCTCCCGAACATCGTTGAATGTCCTGGCTCCATCGAGGTACCACTCATGGAGAATGCTTAGGCTTGTTTTCACGATAGAATTCCTCCATCTTTTTTGAAAGTCCAATGATTTTGAACATGATCTGGATGGTTTCGCCTGTGATTTCTTCTCCCAGGGCTTGGCCTCTCTCTCCGAACCAGGAAGCATTGCAAATCCCTTGATGTACTTCCGATAGGATACCATACGCAATTTCTAACTTAGCTTCTTGAAGAATCAATTGTTTTTCTGATTCCATGTCCTTCCCTTTAGGGCTGGATTGTTTCAACATGGGACGGCCTCCATAAAAATGGGTTCATCGTCATCGCTGGGCGTTGCGGGGTTGTCTGCATACTGCCCGGAAGGTTCTGCAGGATCATCGAAGCAGATTTCCCTGAAGCTTTGCTTGTTGCCGTCTTTGCCCTCCATGAAACTGGATGCCATCATGTCGGCGGTGTGGAGCGCCCAGATGATGGGAAACTTATCAATCGCCGCCGTCAGGCTCAGGGTGTCGGCGTTCTTGTCTGTAAAGCCCATGTGCCACCAGATGGCGTACATCTCATCGTTGGTCAGATTGATGTAGTTCTTTGCGAGCATGGCGCTCTTGCAGCCGTGGCCGAGTGGCATCTTGTCGTCCACCGTGTAGAATGGGACCTTTTCCCACTTGCCGGTCTGCTCATTCTTGGCATTGCGAAGGCTGGTGCTGTAGAAGTAGGTCTTGCAGAGGTCGTGGAGCAGGGCGATAAGGATCACGCTCTCATCGGTGATGGTATCCACCGTGTGGGTAGCCACCCGGTAGTCCCACTTGCCGTCATTCCTCTTGGTGAGCAGGCCCCGCATGGCATCCAGCACATTGAGACTGTGCTGCAAGAGACCGCCCTCACAGGAGAGGTGGTAGTGGGTGCTGGCCGGGGCGGTGTAAAAATCGCTCTTGCGGATGTACTCCATCAGTTTGTCCATTCCGGGGCGATGCACCTTGGCCATCTCCGCTTCAAATCGGGCGATGTTCTGTTCCTTGTTCATGTTTTATTCCTTCGTTTATCTGATTTTTACCGGGCAGTCCTTCATGCGCTCCATGTCAGGCTTTTCATCGAGCGGAATTTCCGTTCCGGTTATGTAACATATTCCTGTTTCCAGGGTGCCTGTGTCTACGGTCCAGAATGGGCACCCCGTGCAGCTTTCCAGCGTATGGTCTGCGTAGATCCTGAACGAGTGTGAATCAAAATTGGCAAGCATAGGGATGAACCTCACAGGGTATAGGCTTTGGATTTACTGTTCCATTCGAGGGAATGGTCAGCGCCGCAGATGCACTTGAACTCCAGCGTTGCATCCTCGATGTTCGTCTGTCCGAATGTGTGCTTGCCGCATTCAGGGCAGTCAAACTCGAATCTTCCGAGCCAATCCAAGGGGATTTTGTTCCCGCATCTGCAGGTGTACTCTGTCTTGGGTTCCTTGAGGAATGCTCCGAAGGTGTCACCGCAGCTCTTGCAGTGGAGCTTCAGGATCCCCTTTGTACCAGTGCGCTCAGTGTGCTTCTCAGCCATGATGCTTTCCTCCTTTGCAATGTTCTTTTCTGCAGGGGGGGGGTAATGGTTTCGGGCTTCGATGCAGGTTCGGCCATTTTGGTCGGAATCGGGAGATTTCCGGTCAATCCCTGCTCCACCGCAAACATGGCGATGTAGTCGATCAGGCGCTCATCAATAACCCGCTTTGCCTTGTCGAGCTGCTGGGCGTTCTCACATCCGATGGTCATGTCGAGGGCTGTGTCGCAGTCCTTGAGGACAACGAGCCGTACTTCGTATCTGGTTTCCATTTTACATTCTCCTTTTTTGGCAAAAATTTTTGATGTTTCACCTAATCCCGAAAATTAGGTGAAACCGGATTTTTCTTGTGCTGGTGCGGGTTTTCAGGCTTTGTTTCACCTGTTTCACCTAATTTTACACACACACCGTTTTTTTAGAATTTTTACATTTTTGCACGAAAATTATGTAAAATGCAAAAATTTGCAAAAACATATTATATTTCTTATTTTAGGTGAAACAGGTGAAACAATGTATTAAAAACCCGCATGGTTCCTTGCTTTTTTCTGTTTCACCTAATGTTTCACCTAGCGTTTCACCTAATCAGTAGGTGAAACATTTTTGAGGTTAAAACGGAAGATCTTCCGTGTCGTCAAGGGCGGTGAATCCATCATCAATAGAGACTTGCGCAACTGAATCCCCCTGCGGTTCTCCATCCATTTGAGCTTCCAAGTTATCCATAGGGTCTTCGCTTTCGGCCAGTTTCCCGATGGAGAATTCGACAAATCGGCAGCTTCGATCTCCGAACCGGTGCATTGTGGAATATGTCACCTTGCCGTTTTTCTCACGGTATACGCTGATCAGTTGCTGGTCTGCCAGATACTTCATGGTTTTCCTGGGGCTGTACCCGGCCTTTGTCAGAGCCTGATTCAGCATGGAGGGGAAAATATAGGCCGTGTTGCCGCTCTCGCTCATCATGCCCAGACAAGTACCCACGGCGTTGCTCCCGAAATACGCCTTATTCGACATCACCCAGTCCAGGATGAACTGGGTTGCATTCTCGTTGACATCGGTGGAGTTGTTGGCCACTTGCTCCTCCAGGATGCTGGCAGCCATCATTTTTGCTCTGCTCCAGGACTGCTGGGATATACCAAGCCGCTGCAATGCGTCCACCTCGGATGGCGGATCGCTCTGATGCTGGCTGAAAAACCAGCCATCGATCATTGCATCTGCAAGCGCTACCGCCGAGATCCCGGAAATGTGGGAACCGTTTTTGCCATTGGCCATGGCATGGACATAGCTTTGCATTTGCTCGAATGCATCACAGATCACCCACTCCGGCGTGGAGATAATCCTCTCCACGAAAGCTGGCCCGGCCCACCCGCAGTCCATGACGGCCTGCTGGTGCATCAGTCCGGCATCCCGCTCATTGTCAAACGGCCCGCCATAAAGCTCAAGCACACGAGTGGACACGCCGGTCTGCGTGGTTTCGGTGCTGAGTGGTTCCTCTCCCGTCGCAAGCGCAACGGTGCGCCATTGCTGGGTAGCCTGGATACCGCCGCTCTTGGCACCTCTGATTTTTCCGGTTCCGGATGCGATCATGTAGACGATTTTTTCCAATGCACCCTGATTATTTCCGGCCAGCTGCCTCTCATCAATTCCAAGAGGCAAGTCGCAGTAAAATGCGGCGGTTCTCTCAAGGCCGACCTGTGTGGCGTTGAAGTTGACCATGAGGCGTTCCGGGTCACCCCATGCAGATAAGGCTGCTTTCAGGGCGGCGGTCTTTCCGCCCTTAGACCCGCCCCAGTTGTAAACAAAGAAGATTCTCTGTTTCACGATCCGCAGGAGCGGGGCGGCGAAAGATGCAGCCAGGATGAATCTGAACTTGTTCCTGGCTCTGTGTGGAGCCATATGACCAATCCATCTTTCGAACGTCCCGTTTTGGCAGTATGCCGTGGCCATGGATCGCTGCGAGGGGTCGATGTCCAGTGTGATGCCGTCAGAGTGTCCGGGGACAAATCTGTTCCCAGGCTGCCATCCGAAGGTACTTGTGCTGTCCTCCTTTGGTATGATGTCGATGTTTTCCGCCTCCAGTGCCCCGAGGAAGCGCACGACCTGCTTGCTGTTCTCCGATGTGATGGTACAGCCGAGATCTGCCATTACCGTAATGGATCGGCTCTGGAAAACGGTAGACCGGGGATATATGGCAGTCTGCCACTGGCCGTCCCGCTTGAATGCCACCTCAATCTTTTCTTCTCCTGTTTCGATGCTCTGAAGGCGCTTTGTCAGCAGGATGGGTGTTCTGCAGCACAAAACTGGCTGCATTTTCTTTTCGTCTATCCTGGAGATTCCCTTTTCTGAATATTCCCATCCCTCCGGCTGCCGTAGGAGAATGGGGGAACCTGAAACTGCCTCCGGGATATCCTCTTTTTTGTAATCCAAGGACTTTGCGGTTTTGAGCGCTCCCCATATCATCTTGGCAGCCTGCTCCACCCCGTGCTTTATGTACAGGTCAGAGGGGTCCTTTTCTCCGAGGGCTTTGCAGCTCCACTCGAACACCTCACCTTCGTATCCTCCATCCCGCAGTCCTGTGCAGATTTTGTGGATGAAGGTATCGCCTCCGCCATCTGGCTCATGGTGCAGGTAGAGCTTCAGACCCTGAAGTTTTGAGGCCCACTCCGGCCTGAACATCGAAGCCCCCGGAACGCCAATAGCAGGGATTCCCATATGCCAGAGGGTCTGGGTGTCGCTTTCGCCCTCTACGATTACGGCAAATCCGATATCGACACATTCCTGGATGCGCCACTCTGCGTACAGGCAAATCTTACCGGCGCTTCCGGTTCTCCAGAAAAACCTCTTGTTTGCGTACCGTTTCCGATACGTTGCTTCTGCTCCATCTACATCATAGTATGGGATGTAAAGCCAGGAAGCCCCATTGTTGCGGTCTTTCCTGGTTTCAAGGTGGAAATCTTTTGAAAGCCATTCTTCTGGCAGGCGCTTCTGGAAGGCGTAATCTGAAAGCGTGAAGCTTTCGAGAGAATCATTTTTTTCTTTCTTTGCCCGCTTCGGGGATTCAGCCGAAACGCCATACTTTTCGAGGATCTGCTTATAGGCTTCCTGGGTGTCCACGCCATGAAGCTCCGCCCAGAAAGAAATGAAGTTTCCTCCGCGTCCCTCCGTGAAGCAGTGCCATTTCCCTGTTTTGAGATCAACAGAGAAACTTGGATTCTTCTCTTTGTGGAACGGGCACAGCCCCACAAGGTTATCTCCAGTGATCTTGAATCTTTGAACAGCTGCGGTGTACTCGGCACGGTAGTTCACTACCTCATCAAGATTTATCTCTCTTACCGCCATGCTGCCTCCACCGCCATTCTTTTCTGAATTTCATGTTTACCCCCCCCCGAGGAGCGCCGCCGATGAACGGCGCTCCTGCACATGGGGATGAAATGGTTTTGCGCCGGTTGGTCAGAAGGGAATAATGTCTGCTTCGGGTCCGGCCCTGTCCGTCACATCGGTAAACTCGGCATCGCTCACCTGAACATCGAGCTTGTTCTCGCTCTCCGAAATGTTGTTGCTGGAAGGGCTGGAAACGTAGTCATCCATCGTGATGGTCATCTCTTTGTACTTGGCCTTGATTTGACGGTACATGGCCTTCGCTGTCTCGGCGACCGTTGCGGGGAGGATGCCACGCTTGTCAATGGTCACGGTTGCGTAGGAGATGCCTTTGGCGTTGGCGGCTTTAGCCAGCTTGAACCCGACAATTAGGTTGTTGTAGGGGATGCCGGAATTAACAATGCGGGCGAGAGCGTTGCTAACCTCTTTGATGCTCGTAGGCGGGACGGTCAGTAGGTAGATATTCGGGTCTCCGGAGCGCATCAGGTAGATGCGCCGCATATTCTTGCAAGCCTTTCCCTTACCTCCGTTGGGGTCGCTGCCGTACTGGTTATAGGGGCAGTGCTCGCACTCGCTGATGACGCCGGTCTTGATGTTCACTCCGGTCTCGCCATCCATGCTGGAGCAAAGAGGAATTTTGTCCTCCGGGTTGGCACTGCTACCGAAAGCGTTCGGCCAGTATCCGTTCATGCGGTGGGTGAAGATGATAACACCCTCGATGTCTTTGAGGTATTCCTCGTTGCCGTCCTCATCGCCCTGCACCGTGAACGCGAGATTTCCACCAGAAGGAATTTTGATAGTCAGACAGTTGATTCCAGATTCCTCGTCGAGGTCCTCCAGCTGCTCTTTGATTAGTTCTGCCATCTCCGCATCCATCCCGTCATAGGGCGTGGCCAGGGAGAAGGTGTCGATGGTGACCAGTTCATTCTTTTTTGCGGTTGCCATATGTTTACTCCTTTTTATTCATTTTCGGTGAGTTTTTCACCGGTGGGTTCAACTTCTTCGAATCCGAGGCTTTCGGCGGCAGCAGCCTCCATGGGCGTGGGTTCATCCTGCACCTCGGACTCATACAAATCATTCATGGTGCGCTTCATGTCGGCTGCCATCACAATGGATGCGGAGATCAGCACAGACACCCGACTGAACAAGGAGCTTACTGCTTCGACTGCGGGGTAGGAGCTGGAAAGGGAACCCAGAAGAGTACCCATCGCATCCTTTATCAATTTGACGCTGGCGTTGATCCGGGTGAAATTGTCAGCCGCGATACCGTATGCTTCGTGCCGACTGCGCACTGCAGGCGGATTGTAATTGAGAAGCATACTGTATGCATCATTGATTGCCTCGTTTACCTTGGTATCTACATCGATCTGCAGGTTTGTCCGCAGATCCATCTCGGTCTGCTCGTATTTCTGGCTCATTGCTTCTTTCCTCCCTTTGGGACAGGGCGCTTCGCTGCTTTGCGCCGTGCCACATCGTTGTATTCATAGGTACTGATACAGGCATTCAGGTTGTCAGGAAGTTCTCCGTTTTCTTCGATGTAATTGGAAATAGTAGACTGCAGGGTCTTGGCATTGACAGTCTCCACGATGATGTCACCGAGGCCTTCTTCCCGGAGCACATCGAAAAAATCAAGGCCGAATTTTGCAATAGCTTCATCGGACCTCTTGCTATACTTTGTTTTCGGGGTCAAAGTATAAGTGTACCCGCCTCGCTCGATCTGACGGGTACCCTCGTCCACCATAGCAAGCGCCAGCCGATCGCGGAGCTGAGTGATGATTGCAGTATTCTCTTTTGTGAGGCCCTCAAGCCGAGCTTTTTCATCGAGTGCGGCGGAGTATTCCTCAATCAGTTCTTTCAGAGTTGCCATGATTGCTCATCCTTTCAATTTTTATTCTGAAGCGCAGGGGATGCGCTGTTCAGCGGGTTCGTATGCCGGACAGGTACCGTCCGGATTAGTGAAGTCTGCACAATGGGGGCTGTCCCCATTGAAACAGACCCAGTTGAAGTCCTCATGCCAGCGGCAGGTGCCGCATTTTTTATCCATCAGAAGAACTGCCTCCAATCATCGACCACCGTCTTGGCGAGATCTTCTTTTTTGCTCAGGGATTTCAGGATCATGCTGTCAACGGTGTTATCGGCTACAAGGTGAATGTAGGTGCAGGCGTTGCGCTGGCCGATTCTGTGGATTCTGGCGAGGCTTTGGGAGTATGTGGCGTAGTTGAAGTTGACCGAGTAGTACACGCAGGTGTCCGCTGCGGTCAGGGTGATTCCGGTTCCCGCTGTATCGATCTGGCCGACAAACACCATGGTGTCCGGGTCAGTCTGGAACTGCTGGACGATATCTCCCCTCTGCTCTTTTGGGATTTCTCCGTAGATGGCCACGGTTTTCATCCCATTTTTCCCACCGATGATCTTTTCGGTTCGTTTGATGATCTCCATTACCTCCGGGATGAACCGGGCAAAAATCACCAGTTTTTTCTTTCCCTCCAGGACATAGTCTTCGATGATGTCCGAGAGGGCATCCAGCTTCCCGGTGCTGACCGGCTCCGGTTTTGTGGATTCATCCTCTACCAGGAATCCTCCGGTGAACTGCTGGAGCCGAAGCAATTTTGTAAGGACCGTGGTCGCAGTGATCCTGCCGCCGCCGTCCAGTTCGGCCACACTGTCACGCCGGAGTCGGTCATAGATGCTGCGCTCTTTGGGGGAGAGTGTGATGCTCCGGGTCTGGAATGTCTGCTCCGGCAGGTCCAGTGCTTCTTCCTTGGTCACCCGGTAAGCTATCGAATGTTCTTTCTTGATGAGCTGGTCCAGGTCCCGGTACTGCACAATCTGTTTTCGGTTAAATCCTCCCATCACGGCATATCTGTTTCGGAACGCATAGAAGTTGGTCCCGAAGATAGTCGGATCGAGAAACCGGTACTGACTGAAAATGTCCACCGCTTCATTTTGCACCGGCGTGCCGGAGAGAATCATCTTGTACCGTGCCTGATCGCCCAGTTGGTGCATGGTTCTGCTTTGGGCGGCGTCATGGGTTTTGATGCGCTGGCTCTCGTCTGCAATGATGAGATCGGCATCGTATTCCAGAAGCCTCTCAAAGATTCCCTCCCGCCAGGTAGATTCGTAATTGATCACGGCCACCTTGAGAGCGCTGAAGGGGAAGCTCTCTAAATCGTCCAGTTCCTTGAGGCGCTGGGTCTTGGTTCCGAGCAGGGTCTTGACGATGTACTTAAAATCTGCGTAGTCTTTGAATTCCTTTGGCCATACCGCACAGACCGATGTCGGGGCAACGATCAGCACTTTCTTGATCTTTCCGAGCTGATACCCTGCGCCGGTGACTGCGATGGCTGTCAGCGTCTTTCCGCAGCCCATTTCTATTCAAACAGGAAACCAAATCCTTTTCCTGTATTCATTCAAATCACCACCTTTTCAATCCACGTGCGGTGAGCTTCGTACCGTTTTCCGTCCGTGCGCTCGATCCACGCCTTTTTAATCTTGTATCCGTAGTGGTCTTCCCAGATGGAGAACTGCTCCAGCGCCTTTTCCATCGTGAATAAACTATTGGAAGTGAACAGTTTTTCTCCCTTCTCCGTTATGGCAATTGGCCAGAAGTAAGCGCCGGAGACCGTTCCCTCTTTCGGATTACTCTGTTCATCGATGATCGCCATCAACCTCTCCAGACGTTCCATGCATTCCCGCAGGAGGATTGAGATTCCATGAAGGTAGCTGTCCATGTGTCCATCTGGAGGTAGATTTTTATTTTGGATGGCCTCGATCTCCGGGCGCAGGGCGTGGTTGATAAATCGCCTCATCTCATCCCGCTTAATGTATCGGCAAGATATCCCCCTTATATTGCGGAATGCACCGGGCGTTCCCATCCAGACCGATCTATCATCCCAGTATTCATCTGCTCCAATCTTTCGGCAGTCGTTTCCGTAAAGATCGATCATAAACTGTGGGTTTTCGTTGATGGCATCGAACTCCAGCCCCCATTCTCGGCAAGCGCCTACGGCTGCTTCGAGGTCTTTTCCGGCTCTGCAAGTCCAGAGGATCAGGCAAGCACCGGAATTTTGGATCCGCTTGGCTTCGTTGATGACCTCCCAGTTCGGAGTTCCGACTTCCGGGTAGTTGTCTTCGCAGAGACATCCGTCAAAGTCGATTGCTATCACATGAGTTCTCCAGTTGAATTCTTTTTCCATGGATATCGTTCCTTTCTGCTTGGATTGAGATTCCCTCCATCACAAAGGCGGCGCATGGCAGCGCTATGCCGTTGCCCCACATTTTGTAGAGGGCGGAGTCGCTGGCAGGGTCTTTGATCCATTTGATGACCTGACTCCGGGTCTTTGGAGCTTTCACTCCATCGTTCTTGGTTACTAACTCCCAGTGGGTCTTGAATATCTCCATCCACCGATCCACCATGCCGGTTGTCGGCTCTGTGACACCCAGTTGCTCTGCCCACCAATCCGGGAAGCCCTGAAGGCGGCAGCATTCCATGGGGGTAAAGCGGCGAATTATGTACTCAGGCCATTCGGCCACGAGGTTCTGCATCTCATCGCCGGCCGGGCCTCCTGTTCCCTTGGCCATCTTGGCCGTTAGGGTACCGCTGATTTCCGGGACGGTGAGCGGCATGGCCACGCCCGGTGGGCAGTGTGATGTTGTGATGGTGGCGGCAACTTCCTCTGTGATCTCAGGATCAAACTTGGCGTTCTCTCCCTGATTGAAGAAGGAGCGGCTTATTCCATAGGCTACACCGTGTCTGTCTGCAGCCGTGAGGGTTGGTGCCGGGTCACCGGGCTGCCCGATGCCGAGGCCGTTGCCAGAGCCATCTCCGTGCCGGGCTTCCCCGCCTCCCTTGTAGCGAGTTGCCTTGTCGTTTATGGGAATGGGCATAAATGCCGGGGTAATGCAATTCGGAACTTCTCCGGTCTGAAGGGTGGGGGATAAATTAATGTATGGAGTGACGTTCCGGCAATCGAATGTAACCACTGGCTCCATGACCATGGGGACATTATTTCCTCCGGTTCCCATCTGCTTTGTCAGGGTGGGAACTATACCATCCTCTCGGATAGTAATCCGGCTGTCTTGAGGGTGGTTGTCAATTACTCTGAATTGCGCGAGTACCCCCCCCCGGGGGCATCATCGAGGCTTGCTTCTCCAGGGCGCATCTCAGGATGGGGTCGATCTTTTTCCCACGCTTGTCGGATCTCCGCAAAATCCCCATACAGGCCGTTGCGCTCAAATAGTATTTCTGGGGCACTCGCTCCTGTAAAATCTGCGACAAGGTAGATACGGAGCCGCCGTTGCGGGGTGCAGGGCCAGAATTGAGCATCCAGAGTTCGGTAGGCCACGGACCATTCTCCATGCTCTCCCATGAAACACCCGGCGTAGGGCCATCCTTTTTTAGGTATAGGAACAGGGGGCGCTTCTGGATCTGCGATGCGGATGATTTCCGTGAGGACTGTTTGGAAGTCTTGTCGCTTGTTTGATGTGAAAGCTCCGGGGACATTCTCCCAGCACATCCATCGGGGGCGTATGTCGGTTCCTGTCCTGCCAGCGTTTCTGTCATCCTCTCTCATCTCCTTTACAATTCGGATTTGCTCGTTGAACAGGCAGCTGCGATCCCCGGAGAGGCCGTCCCGCTTTCCGGCAATACTCATGTCCTGGCAGGGGCTGCCGCCTGTGATAATGTCAACCTTTGGAATAGACCATCCGTGAATGCCGATGATGTTTCCGAGCTTCAGGCAGTTCGGGAAGTTGCGCTCTGTGACCCGGATCGGGAGCGGTTCGATTTCGCTCTCCCAGATCGGTTCGATCCCAAATAGGGAACCGGCCAGCTCAAATCCTCCGGACCCAGAAAACAAGGATCCCATCGTCAATGATTTTCCCGACACTTCCGTCACCTCTCTTTCCGCAGGAGCTTGCCGCACCAATGGCAGTAGGTGTGGTTCGGGTGAACACGCTTATTGCAGTCCGGGCAATGCGCTACGCCGTCTTTGTGGACCGGCTTCTGGGGGCAGCGGTATTTCTCGTGCATTTTGCGATACTCTTTCCGCATGAGATTGTCATCGTAGACGACATTCTCAAGGTCATCATAGTCAGTTATGCCCTCGTCAGCGAGGATGGAAAGAATTGAAATTGTCTGTTCTAGAGCCTCCACGTCTTTCTGCCAGATGGGGTCGCTACCCTCGGCAATAAAGCTCCGGCTGTTGTCTTTCAGGCTGGAAAGCTGGGATATGATTTCTTCGATGTTTATCTTTTCACGCCTCCATCCGGGTTCACGAATCCGAAAACCAGAAGAGCCATGTTTGCACCACGCACTTGGTGCTTGAAGAGCTTTTTCTTCACGGGATATTCAAGGAATGGGATCGGCTCCGGATCCATTCGTTCTCTGTCGACCGCTTCCGAGATGCTGTGCATCTCGATTCGTTTTATCTCGATGTTGGGAGGGAGTTTCACGATTCCAGCCAGCTTGTCCAGCAGTTCAATGTCCGCAGTTCCAGACAGGGTTTGGATGGACCTGTTCCACTTCATCTTCCCCCAGCTCTTGATTACAGAGAACTGGACGGTGTCAGCCTCCTTGATCAGGAGAGTTTCCCCTTTGAGGGCCATCTTCATTTGATCCGCCCCTCTTTCCGCGCCATGTAATTCCCGTAGGTCATCCCGGCCTTTTGAGCCTCCCGGATATCGATTTCAAGGCCGGACTGCTTTTCCCTAACTTCGGATTCTCTTTTGTCTGCGGTATACTTCACTGTGTGCTGCTCCTCATATGCTTTCTTCCGGGCAATTTTGCATTCAGAGCACAGCTTCCTGTTCCTGGCAACACCCTCCATCGTTTTGCCGCACACCTCGCAGGCTTTGGTGCAGAGATAATTCATCTTCATGCGCTGCGGCCTCCTTTGCGGATATCATCAGGAGAGGAACGGCGCTTTGCGTCCCGGGCTGCGGACTGCGTTTTATCCCACTCCTCCTGCTCATAGTAGCTTCCAAGTCCCATCATGGCCACGGATGCCGCACCGAAAAGCACGGTAAAGAATGCGTATCCCAGCATTCCGCCGAAGCTGATAGAGTTCACGATGCCGCTGGAAAACGTCAGGGAAATGAGGCCGAACACCGCCGCACACCCGTATGAAATGGTTGCTTTCATTCGGATGCCTCCGCTTCAAATATCCAACAAATGAAAAGATCATTCTTTTTTTTGTGAACGGAAATCAGGGAGAGCTTCCCTCCAAGAAGCTTCTGAGTCTGCCGCTTGAATCCATCCAGCCGTTTAGTCAACACGCTGACGGTTTCTTTGTTGGGTAACGCCCGGTCCATATCAATCACCCAGTTCGCCGCATTACGGTCAAAACCCTGGGCCATCAGCAACTTTTTAGCCCTTTTCTTTTTCATTGTGAATCCTCTTTCTTTTCAATCCCGAGAATCTCATCTATCGTGCATCCGTAGAGTTTCATCAACTCTAAAACAGTTGGAATAGTAGGTGTGTTCCTCCCTAATTCCCAGGCGCATACCGTGGAAGGCGTAAAGTGCAGGGTCGTTGCTACCTGAATCTGTGTCATGCCGGCCCTCTCGCGCATTTCCCTGAACCGGTATTTATTTTGCTGCACACCCGTTCGCCTGCCTTTCCGCTTTCCAGCGCTCGTAGTCGGCCTTGACTTCAGGGCGCTGGAAGTCGCGCTGGATGGCATCAAAAACAACCTGCCCGATATTCTGCTTGATGTACGAGGGCACTTTCCGGGTATCCAGTACCGGCGCTTCCGTACCGCTCGCCGGAACGGCCACAAGGCGATTTTTCTTGTTTACCATTTGAGTTCTCCTTTCTCCACCTCAAGATCCCACATGCATGGCATCCTGTCGACCTTACAGCGTTCGATACCGTGGAAAGCACAGTCATTGCATTTGGTCTTTGCGCAATAGGCTTTCAGCGCTTTCGCGGCCTCATTGATGTCGATGTCGCCGGTATAGTTCGGGGTAATGAGTTTTCTTATTACCCTGTCCTGCGCCTCCTCGCTCTCACAGTGAATGGTGACATCGTACTCGGGATTGTATGGGCGCAGAACACCATCGTCATTGATGATGAACAGGCATTCTTCCATGTCAGTCCCTCCCATTCTTGTCGAAAACAACGTGTTTTCCTGTCTTCTTGTCCATCAGCATCATGCTGTTGGGAAGATCGCGAATGATGAGAAAGCGTTCGTAGTCCCACCCCCGGCTCGAAAGGGCTTCTTTTTGACGGCGAGTCAACTTTTTAGGCCTCATGGATTTCCTCCTCTCCGATCTCAACGACCAGGACGCGGCGGCACCGCTTTTCGATCCGAACGGTGACGGCATACTTGCCGTCCTCGCTGGTCTTGATGATTCCATTCTCCGCGAGTGCCCTGGTCGATTTCCGGGGAGCGTGTCCGTTCCTCTGGAAATCCTCATAGGCTCTCTCCTTGGAGATCGCTGTTTCATTCGGCCAGGTCCGCAGCGGCTCGTTCCGTGCAATGTCGTAGACGATCTTTTTCAGATCCTCGATGTCGCGGCTCTGGGCCTGCTGCCGGGATGCCATCCGGTCCATCCGCTTCGCGGCGTTGGAGGCTTTTTGCTCCTGCGCGGAGAGCCTTGTCTCAATGCCGGAGAACCGCTTATCGATCTGGCTGAACCCTGAATCCATCTTCTGCCCCAGCTCGCGGATGGCCTGCAGGATTTCATTTTCCATTGTCTGCCTCCTTATTCCGCTTCTTGACAGCCTCCATCGGGGTCATAACTTCGCGTACCCATTTGATTTCCTGCTTCACAGTGAGCCTCCTTTAGGTTTTGGGGTTGGTGGTTCGGCCCAGCAGGTAGTCGGTGGTTACGCCGAAAAGGTTCGCAAGAGAAACAATCTTGCTTGCTCTGATTTCCGTTGTTCCGTTTTGCCATCCTGCAAGAACCTTTGGTTTTACGCCTATTGCCTCACAAAGTGCGGTTTTGCTCATCTTTGCATTCAGCCGCTGGGTTTCGATATTAGGAAATTTCATAGCTTTCCGAACCCCCTCACGCCGTTGCCATTTTCTCCGTGGAAATCCGGGCTTCGTAACCTGCAATGAAACAGTTGGCCATGGTCACGATGATGCGCTGCTGGTCCTCCGGCATACTGGAGAGAACCTTTGCGAGTTCCTCTGCATTTTCCAGTTGAGCCTTGGTGTACTTTTTGGTATCTGCCATTGTTGGCACCTCCTTTGTTTGATTACAGGAATATTATACTTCCTAAAATCTAATACGTCAAGTCCTAAAATCAAAGAAAGTTTGATTTCAGGAATAAATTTGTTGACTTTTCAAATCGTGGGATGTATAATCAAAACAAAAAAGGAGTGATACCCGTGAGTATAGGAGAGCGAATTAGGCGGCTACGCCGCAGTCTCGATCTCACTCAAAAGGAATTTGGAGAAAAAATAAACTTGAAACCAAATTCTATCGCGTTGATTGAGGGAGGTCGCAATACATCAGATCAGACTATCTTTGCCATTTGCCGTGAGTTCGGAGTGAATGAAGAATGGATACGCACTGGTAATGGTGAGATGTTTATTCCTGCCGCAACCTCAGAATTGGATGCTTTGGCCATTCGTTATCCCAATATGACACATGAGTCATATGTGTTTATTGAAAAGCTGGTAAACCTTCCGAAAGAACATCAGGATATAATCATGGGGTTCTTCAGGGAAGTGGTTCACGGGTTTGGTGATGTCGCTCCCGGAACATTGGCAAATCAATCATCTGCGGATGAATTGAACATAGATGCCGAGGTTGCTTCCTATCGTGAGGATCTGCTCCTCCAAAAAGAAGCGGAGGCAGGATCATCAGCTTCAGATGGGCGAAGCGCCAGCGTGGGTTAAAATCGAATCATGGCAATGGTGGAGGGTTCCCCCTGTGAAACCGAAAAAATGGGGAGAGCGCGTCTGTGGTAGACGGCTCTCCCCATTTAAATAAAAGGAGGATTTTTATGAATTTGAAAAAGAAAGCTCTGGTTGCCTGCTCTTTGGCTTTGTGCGTGGGGCTTACGGCCTGCATCACTATTACAGATCCCAATAACGAAAGCAGCTCATCCGCTGCTGTATCTTCGGAAGTCGCATCTGAATCGGTTGAAACTACTGCTTCGGAACCTGCTGCATCCGATTCCTCGGAGGATGCGCCTGAAACATCCAATCTTCTTCTGCGTGCTCCAACGTATGACCATCCTATCCTTAATGGCTTTGGAGAGCGAATTGGCACCGTCACGGAAGTTTATACCGATAAGGAAATTGTAAAATCTCTGACCGCCGAGGAATTTGCCGAATTCGTGGATTCCTTTGTCGCAAACTCCGACAGCGACAGTATTGTTGTGAACATGAACGATGGAACTTGCATCAGCTTCTCTGGCGGCTACACTGCGAGCGCTTATTATGCTGAAATGGCGGACAATTACTCTGTGAAAAAAGTTTTGAAAAACATCATTCGGAACCAAGACGGCTTGTACGAGATTATGGAATAATCAGGAGGCAGGCTCTCATGGAAACCTATTTATATCCAAGAACTCCAATGTTGCCAAAGATGCACTGGGATTGCAATGATAATGGAATCCCTTGTTGTAGCCGCTGCCAATGGGAAGCGGAAGACTTTTCGATTGATTTTGCAAAAAACTACCTTTGGGCCTGCCCGCACTGCGGGGCAGAAATGGAAGATGCCAAGCCGAGAGCCAAGTGGAAAGATGGAAGCTGGGGCTTCGCTTACTGTAGCGCCTGCGGCTGGTGGAATCTTGAAGTCTCCACCCAATTTGCGAAGAAATACCTGCCGGTTTGTCCGAAATGCAAGGCGGTAATGGAATATGAAAAAGAAGTTTGACCCTGATGTCCAGGATGCCGTTATCTATGCCCGCTACTCCTCCCACAATCAGCGCGACTGCTCCATCGAGCAGCAGGTGGCCGACTGCGAGCTGTTCGCCCGGCAGAATAATCTCCGAATCGTGAAGGTCTACGCCGACCGGCACCTGTCCGGCACCAGCGACCAGCGGCCTCAGTTCCAGCAGATGCTCAAGGACGCCGCCCACGGGCACTGGCCGTTTGTGATTTGCTGGAAGCTGGACCGCTTTGCCCGGAACCGCTATGACAGCGCCACCTATAAATACCGCCTGAAGAAGCACGGTGTCCGTGTACTGTATGCCAAGGAAAACATTCCTGACGGCCCGGAGGGAATCCTGTTGGAATCTGTTCTGGAGGGAAGCGCTGAATACTACAGCGCTTCCCTCGCGCAGAACATCCGCCGGGGGATGAAGTACAACGCTGAACAGTGCAAGGTAAACTCTGGCTCTATTCCGTTTGGGTATTGCAAGGGGCCGGATGGACGCTTTGCCGTGAAAGAGGCCGATGCTGAGATCGTGCGGGAGATTTTCCGAAAGGCGGCAGATGGGGTTCCGTTTGTGGACATTGCCAACGAGCTGAATGCGAGGGGCCTGAGAACAAAAACCGGAGGGCGTTGGAACCGCAACAGCTTTGTCCTCCTGAAGAATGAATCCTATATTGGGGTATATCATTTTTCGGACGTGCGCATCGAGGGCGGGATGCCTGCTATTATCGACAAGCAGACGTTCTGGGCGGCGAATGAACGCATGAAGGCAAACAGCAGCGTCCGTGGCCGCCATCAGGATGGCGGGGACTATCTGCTGACCGGAAAACTGCGTTGCGCCCACTGCGGCTCCTATATGATAGGATTCTCCGGCACCGGGAAGCATGGAGAGCTGCATTATTATTACGGCTGCCAGAAGCGGAGGCGCGAGAGGGCCTGCAACAAGGCGAACGTCCCGAGAGAGTGGATCGAGCGGGTCGTGGTGAAGGCTGCGCTGGACTACGTCCTCCGGCCTGATGTGATCGAGTGGATCGCGGATGCTGTGATGGAGTACCAGAAGCGCGAGGCGGCTTCGGCGCAGCTTTCCGCCCTGACTGCCGAGCTGGAGGCAAATGAAAAGGCTATCAACAATGTGATGGCTGCTATCGAGGCTGGGATCATTACAGCCACGACAAAGAAAAGGCTCCTTGAGCTGGAGGGTCAGGGAAGGGAGCTGAATCGGGCTATCGAGTTGGAGAAGCTCAGCCATGTGCATCTGGAACGGGAACAGATCATCTATTGGATCAGCCAGTTCCGTGGAGGCAGGCTGGACAGCGAGGAGTTCCGCCGCAAGGTCATTGAATCCTTTGTGTCGGTAGTCTACCTGTCCGATGATCATCTCCGTATAGCATTCAATTATTCGGGTGGTTCCCGCTCTGAAGCGGAACTTGATTTGGTGATGGAAGCGGAGAGCGCTTGCGAGGAATTTCCAAAAGGTTCGCATAAGCTCTCACCACCTCCACCAAATGGGAGCCAGGCGAACCCCGCAACCATCTATTTCGTTGGTGCGGTGTTCGTGCTGGCCATGCCGCTCCCGGATAAGCGGCAAAAAAGCATCCTGCATCTGCAGGATGCTTTTTTCTGTTTGACACTTTTTTATAAAATGGATTCAACACGATCGGAATCTGAAAATGGAGTGAGTGGAAATGTGCATCGAATGCTATGCTGATCAAAACAGAATAACACCGCTATTAAATCCAGTGGACTGTTTGGAAAATCATACACAATATATTTGTGGAACTTGCGGGCGGTGCATTTGCATTGAACATGACCCCAAACGTGGATTGCAGCGATGGAATTTCCCTTTTCAATCGCTAGAAACTGCCAAACTATATTTGCGAACCGCCGATTATAGTATGAAAAAGCCATGTGGTATTTATGAGTTGAAAAATGAAAATGGCAGGCCTTCGTACAAAATTTTTGCGGACAGAGGGGATTTGCTGTCATACCTAAAAAAGAACAAAGGAAAGATCTGTAAAGACATAAAGCCTGTTTTTATGGTGGATGAATACAGAGAGTATGCCAATACACAGATCAGAAAATTGACCTCTCACGAAATACAAAAATATATGTCAGAGCGATAAATCTAATGATACTTCCATCATCGATTGCGCAAGACCTTCTCCATCAAGGAGCAGGCTCTGCAAAAAAAGAAAATGCAGCACGGTTTCTCGAACCTCCGGCTGTCTACTGTGCTCGTTCACATTGACAATTTCCAGCGGTCATATTATAATATTTTTGTGTAATTCTAACTTCTGCCGGAGGTATTGTATGCCCGAACGCAACCCGAAGCTGGAAACTTTTCTCAAGACACTGCTGCCTCCGCGCGGCGAGGACGAGGTGGACATCGGCCCCATGATGCGGGCCATCAAAGCCTTTCACAGTGCAGCGGCGGACGGCTCCACCGATCCCGAATCCCTGGCGCGTCAGCGCTCCAGCCAGAACCTGTTTGCCCGGCTGGTCACGCCCACGCGGGGCGTGCGGGCCGAGGGCCTTCTTCTCAACAACAGCCTGTCCGCCGAGTGGGTCGGGCTGGAAGTGGGGCATGACCGCCATCACGTCATCTTATACTGTCACGGCGGCGGGTACACCTGCGGCACGCTGGAATATGCCCGCATCCTGGCCAGCAAGCTGGCGCTGCACACCGGCTTTGATGTGCTGTCGTTTGCATACCGCCTTGCACCCGAATCCTCCTGTCCTGCCCAGCTGGAGGACTCCCTGACCGCATGGAACTACCTGATGTACCAGGGCTACGGCGCACGGGATGTGATCGTGGCAGGCGATTCGGCGGGCGGCAACCTGGCGCTGGAGCTGACGCTGAAGCTCAAGGCCCAGACCCGCCAGCTCCCGCGCGCACTGGTTTTGATGAGCCCATGGACTGATATGACCATGCGCGGGGAAAGCTATACCGAATGCAAAGAACTGGATCCCATGCTGACCGAAGGCTACATCCAGGCAGTGCGCACGGCTTATGCCGGGGCACAGGCGGATTTTGCGGATCCGGTGCTCAGCCCGCTGTTTGCGGATCTGAGCGGTCTGCCGCCTGCGCTGATCCAGGTGGGCACCCACGAGATCCTGCGCTCGGACAGCACAGAGCTGGCCCAGGCGCTGCGCCGCCAGGGTGGATACGCCGAGCTGGAGGTATATGAAGACTGCTGGCATGTATTCCAGCAGATGCCCGTCCGACGCGCCGCCGACGCAATGGAGGCTGTCAGCCGATTCGTCCAGAAAATGCTTTAAGAGAGGTGAGAACCATCGCTGACGCATGGTACAAAGTGGACAACGTGGCAAAAATATTTCTTGCCACGGCCACGCGGCGGGACCCCCGTGTGTTCCGCATTTCCTGTACACTGAACGAGCCGATCCAGCCCGAGGTGCTGAACGAGGCGCTGCGGCTGACGGCCAAAGAGTTTCCACAGTTCCAGACGACGCTGCACCGCGGTCTGTTCTGGCACTACTTTGAGCCAAGCGATCATCAGCCCTACTGCAAGCAGGAGCATCTTCCGCCTTGCATGCCGCTTTATACCCCGGAGCGCAGCAATCAGCTGCTGTACTGGGTCACTTACTACGGCGCGCGCATCAATCTGGAAATGTTCCACGCGCTGACCGATGGCAACGGCGGACTGGTGTTCCTCAAGGCCATCGTGCAGCGATATCTGATGCTGCGTTTTCCCAAGGCGCTGTGTGAGCTGCCCAGCGTGGACAGCGCTTCCATCGACGACCGGCAGGAGGATGGCTTCCGCAAGTTTTACGGCCGCCGCACGCCTTCGCTCGAAAAGCCCCGCCGTGCCTATCACATCCACAGCCGCCGCCTGCCCTACGATCAGACCCAGTATTTTCAGGCGCATCTGTCGGCCCGGCAGCTTTTGGAACGCAGCCGTGCGCTGGGCGTGACCATGACCAGCTATCTGGGGGCCGCGCTGATGATAGCCGTCTACGCCGAAATGCCTGCACTGGAACGCGGGATGCCCATCGGCATCAGCATGCCGGTCAACCTGCGCAACTATTATCCTTCGGCCACGGCCCGTAACTTTTTCAACTCAGTTACGGTGAGCCTTGTGCTGGAAAACGGCCAGACCTTGGCAGAGCTGGCCCCGGTGTTCGATGCGCGTCTGCGGGAGCTGACCGTACCCGATGCGGTACGCGCGCGCATGGACGGCTACGAAAAGCTGGAACACATCCCCGGCATCCGCCCGGTGCCGCTGTTCTTGAAAAATCCTGCTGTCAGCTTTTTCAGCAGGCGCTCCAACGCTGCGGTCACGATGGTGTTGTCCAATTTGGGGCGCATCCAGGTGCCGGAAGCCTTGCAGCCCTATATCAAAGGCTTTTCTGCCTACAACACCACCCGCACGATGTTCACAGCGGTGTGCTCTTATGGCGATGATCTGGTGCTGGGCACGGCCTCGGCCTATCGCAGCACCAACGTGCTGCGCCGGTTCTATCGTTCGCTGGCCGAGGACGGCATCGACGTGACACTTTATGCAAGCGAGGTGGAGGAATGAAACGCTGTCCGCATTGCCGCATCCAGGTGGGAGGCGGGCCGGAATACTGTCCGCTGTGCCGCAACCCGCTGGTGGGCGAACCGTCCGCAGCGCTGTGGCCCCGCACATCGCCGCCGCTCAAGCGCTTGACGATGGTGTTCAAGGTCGCGGCGTTCGTGCTGCTGGGCATCACGGTGGTATGCGCTGCGGTGGACTTTTTGCTGATCCCGCAAGCGCATACCCATTGGAGCGGGCTTGTCCTGGGCTGGGCGCTGGGGCTGCTGGCGGTGCTGTATCTACAGATGCGCCGCCACGCAAATGTCCCAAAGCTTTTGTTCCAGCTGTTTGTTGCAGCATCGGCGCTGGCCATGTTCACCGATTGGTTTTTCGGCTGGAGCGGGTTCAGCCTGGACTATGTTGTGCCGGTGCTGTGCAGTGCCGTGCTGGTGGTGAATTTTGGCTTTTCCTTTGTACGGGCACGCTTTACGGAGAATGCGCTGATCTATCTGTTGCTGAATATGCTCATGGGTGTGCTGCCGTATCTTTTGCTGCCGTTTAAGCTGGACAGCGGCGGCCTGGCGCATAGTGTGCCGTGGGTCGTCTGCCTGATCGTCAGCACGCTGAGCTTTTTGGGGCTGGTGCTGTTCAAGGGCCGTGCCCTGCGCGCCGAACTGGAAAAACGGCTGCACCTGTGAGCGGAAACGATGCTCTCTGACGGGTAAAACAGGTTTTTATAACGCAAACGCAGGAACCGCATGGCCCCAAAAGCGGGCCGTACGGTTCCTGCGTTTCTCTGTTTTGGAAGGGCGCCTGTGCCAGAAGGCTGCGCCCAGTTCAGCGCTTTCCCAGCTGCCAGAAGGCAACGGCGCTGGCTGCGGCCACATTGAGCGAGTCCACCCCGTGGGACATGGGGATACGCACGGTATAATCGCAGGCGGCAATGGTGCTGTGCGCCAGGCCGTCGCCTTCGGCACCCAGCAGGATGGCAAGCCGCTCCTCTGCGGCCAGGGCGGGATCCTCGATGGAAACCGAACGCTCGCTCAGAGCCATTGCCGCGGTCTTAAAGCCCATCGCATTCAGCCGGGCCATTCCGGGATCGGGCCATTCCGCCGCACAGCTGCCAAGCCAGCCCCATGGCACCTGGAACACGGTGCCCATGCTCACCCGCACCGCGCGCCGGCACAGCGGGTCGCAGCAGGAGGGGGTAAGCAGAACGGCATCCATGTTCAACGCTGCCGCGCTGCGAAAAATGGCCCCGATGTTGGTGGAATCCACCACACCTTCCAGCACGGCGATCCGACGCGCGTTTTCACACAGCTGTTCTGCAGCGGGCTGTGTGGGGCGACGGAACGCGCACAGCACGCCCCGGGTCAGCTGGTAGCCGGTCAGCGCGGCCAGCACCTCGCGGTCGGCGGTGTATACCGGCGCCGCCCCGCACCGGGCCAGAATGCCCTGCGCGGGGCCGGTGATCTGCCGCCGCTCCATCAGCAGCGAAAGCGGCTGGAGTCCGGCGTCCAGCGCCCGGGCGATCACTTTTGGGCTTTCGGCAATAAATACGCCCTTTTCCGGTTCCAGACGGCTGCGCAGCTGGGCCTGGGTCAGCCGGGCGTAAACGTCCAGCCCAGGGGCGGAAAGGTCGGTGATCTCAATGATATTTGGCATCCCGGAACGGCTCCTTTGCACGAAGTTTTTTTCAGTATAGCATATTCCTGCCCGCAATGCAAAACCGGCCCGCACATCTGTGCGGGCCGGCCGTTTTGCAGCGGAGGCAGGGCGCTTTATTCGGAGCGCAGCGCTGTGACAGGGTTGCACTTGGCGGCGCTTCGGGCGGGGATCAGGCCGCCCAGCATAGTCAGCACGGTCGCCAGAAGGATCAGCACCACTGCGGCGTCCAACGGCAGCACGGCAGTGACCTGATCGCTGTTTGCCACGGCGCGGATAAAGGCGTTGCCGGGGATCAACAGGATCTCGCTGAGCAGGATGCCCATCCCGCCCGAGCACAGGCCGATGATAAAAGTCTCGGCGTTGAACACGGTGGAGACATTGCCCTTGGATGCGCCAATAGCGCGCAGGATGCCGATCTCCTTGCGGCGCTCCAGAACGCTGATATAGGTGATGACGCCGATCATGATGGAGGATACCACCAGCGAGATGGCTACGAATGCCACCAGCACATAGCTGATCATGTTCACGATGCTGGTCACTGAGGTCATCAGCGTGCCCACCATGTCGGTGTACTGGATCACCTTGTCGTCTGCGCCCTGGGCCTGCATTGCGGCGTTGTAGGCATCCAGCTTGGCAACGATGGAGGATTTGCTTTCAAAGTTGCGGGGATAGATCCGGATCTGGCTGGGGCTGTCCAGGTTTGCATAGCCCAGCGTTTGCAGATTGCTGGAATAGGTGGAGGAGGTGGAGGACATGGCCGTTTTGAGCAGCTCGGTCAGATCGGTCTCGGTCAAATTGAACTGCACCGCGTTCTGGAACGCGTGGGTATCGATGTGGATGGCATTCTCCATCTGGCTGCCCAGCTGGAAAAGGCTGGCCCGCAGCGATTCCTGCAGGCTGTCGGCCATCTGGGTCATGGCCTGCTGCATGGCGGCGCTCAGCTGGGTCTGCAAGGTGTCGGTGATGACACCGGCGTAGCTGTCCATCACGGTCTGCATGGTCTGCTGCATGGCCTGCTGGAGCTGATCCTTCATGCTGTCGGTGCCGATCAGCTCGTTCATCGACTGGGACAGCAGCTGCTGGAACTCATCGGTCTTGAGATACTCCGAAAAGCTGAGCTTGTTCCAGCGGAAGATGTTTTTGATCACATACTGCTTGTATCCATCGAACACGCGCTGAACGATAGTCTGCATGGCGTCTGCCGGGATGGACAGATCCAGGCTGCTCAGCAGCGCTTCAAAGTCGATCTCCGGGAAGGCTGCGCCGTCCAGCGAGATGCTGTCCAGGTCGATCAGGGTGGACAGATCCAGCGAGTCGCCGTTGAACTGGAACACGCCCTCAAGGTCGAAGCTCAGGGCATCCTCGTCAAACTGGAAGGCGTTTTTCAGCGCGTCGGTGTCCACAGTGAACATGGAATCAAGGTCGAAGCTGGCATTGTTCTTGATGCCGAATTCCTCGCCGGTAAACACGTTGGTCAGCGGATCGGTCAGCTGCTGGCGGACGATCTCGCAGTTCTGTGCGTATTCGATCACATGAGGGACCAGATCGGCGGAATAGGAGATGCCGGAGGCGAGCACTGCGGCGGAAGCATCGGGCAGGGGCTGCACCACGCCCACGATGGTCAGATCCTCGCTGCGCTGTGCCAGCTCCCACATAAAGGCATCGTCATCAGATTTGTCCTTCCAAACATTGTATTCGGCATCATAAGCATATTTGTCCGCGGCGTGGATCAGCTTGAACTTCATGCCCAGAAAGTCGCTCAGACGGTAGTTCTGGTAATCCGTGGGCACATCCACCTCCTGGTTCTGGGCAAACTGCTGGAGCATCTTGTCCAGCTCGGCATCATCCCGCAGCCCCATCGCGTACAGCGCATAATCGGTGATGCAGCCGTCCGAGGCCAGCACCACGACGCATTCGTTGTATTTTTCCGGCCAGCGTCCGGCTCGTACCTGATACTGGGATTCATACAGCTGCGGATTTTCCGGCAGGGCGGAAAAAACGCTGATGTTCATCATGGAGGACATCATCTCGTTGGTGACGGAGCTGGAGCCAAGGCCCAAAGCGGACAGCGTGGAGTCCGGATTGACCTGCCGCAGAGTCTCGTCCTCGTTCTGGCGGTAGATCTGCGGGGTGACGCTGTAAGAATACTCGATGGAAGTAGCATCCTCGGCAATGGTGCACGCATCGCTTTCCAGCCAGCTTTTCAAAGAGGTCAGATCGTTGGAGGTCAGGCCGGATACCAGCCGCGCCACCAGCTGGCGCACTGTGACAAGATCGGGATCGTCCGGAACTTCTCCCGCTTCATTTTTCTCCGATGGCGTGATGGGTGAAGCGGAAAACAGGGTAGAGATATCGATGCCGCCGCTCAAAATTTGCAGCGGATATTCGGCAAGGGTGTTCTGCTCAACGTCCGCGATATAACCGTTGACGCCGTTGGACAGCGCCAGGATCAGCGCGATGCCGATGATGCCGATGGAGCCGGCAAAGCTGGTGAGCAGGGTGCGGGCCTTTTTGGTGCGCAGATTGTTGAAGCTGAGGTGCAGCGCTGTGAACAGCGACATGGACGAGCGACCCATGTTTTTGTGCACCGGCGGGGCAAGGGACTCTTCTTCCGGGTGGTAGGGCATGGTGTCGGAGCGGATCACGCCGTCGCGCAGGCGGACGATGCGGGTGGCATAACGCTCGGCAAGCTCGGGGTTGTGCGTGACCATGACCACCAGACGATCCTGCGCCACCTCCTTGAGCAGCTCCATCACCTGGACGCTGGTCTCGCTGTCCAGTGCGCCGGTGGGCTCGTCGGCCAGCAGGATATCGGGGTTGTTCACCAGGGCGCGGGCAATGGCCACGCGCTGCATCTGACCGCCGGACATCTCACCGGGGCGCTTGTGCATCTGGCTGCCCAGGCCCACCTGGATCAGCGCTTCGGCGGCACGGCGGCGGCGCTCGGCAGCGGGCACGCCCGAAATGGTCAGCGCCAGCTCCACGTTGGCCAGCACAGTCTGGTGGGGGATCAGGTTGTAGCTTTGGAACACAAAGCCGATGGTATGGTTGCGGTAAGAATCCCAATCGCGGTCGGTATATTTTTTGGTGGAGATGCCGTTGATGACAAGGTCGCCGCTGTCATAACGATCCAGCCCGCCGATGATGTTCAGCAGGGTGGTTTTGCCAGAACCGCTGGGGCCAAGGATGGCGACGAACTCGTTGTCCCGCAGGTTCAGGCTGACCTCGTTCAGGGCGATCTGCTCCAGGTTTCCTGTTTTGTACTCTTTATGGATCTTTTTCAGTTGAAGCATTCGGACTCCTTTTCTGCACATCTATCAGCGAAGCTGCGCCGCTTTTGGCCGGGGGCGCAGTCTGCGGCGGGTATAGGCTCAATAATCCCGTTGAGTATATCAGATGAATATGAACAAACCGTTGCCAAATTGCAATAACAAGTTGAGCATTATGTGTGTTAGAAGGCCCTCAA
>JBJERU010000011.1:0-3498 GCA_051882415.1 Faecalibacterium sp.
CCGGGTTGCCGATCAGCGCCAGAACAACAGAAAGCTTCTGCCGTTCCCCGCCGGAAAGCCTGGATACAAAGCTCTTTCGCAGCGTGCCAAGCCCGAACTGCTCCAGCAGCCTGGGATAATCCGCCGGGGCAGCATACAAAGAGGCATACTCGATGCATGCTTCCTCCACGGTGATGCTGGACTGGTACTGAGTATTCTGAAGCTGCACGCCGACCCGCTCAAACACCTGTTTTCTGTGCTTTGCGGCGTCCATTCCCAGTATCTTCGCACTGCCTTCGTCGGGTGCCTTCAAGCCCAGGATCAGATCAATGGTGGTGCTTTTGCCCGCTCCGTTGTGCCCCAGCAAAGCAAAGACCTCGCCCTTTTGCACATCAAAGGACAGATCATCCACGACCCTGCGGCCCGAAAACGATTTTGTCAGGTTTCTCACGCTGACAGATGGTTCGTTCATAGTAAAAATCCTCCTTGCTTTTCTTTGCAAGGAGGATTGTACCATCTCCCCTTAGGGGGAGAGTCAAGTGGTATTTCTATCATTCGGAAAAGCATTTGGAAAGTCCAGTTCCCCGCGCAGAGCCTCCCTTCCCTTTCGGGATTACAGCCCAGGCGCTAAAATGGAGCTCAAGAAAACTCTGCCCGAACGTTGCATTTTATAAAACGCTGTACCAACGATCCACAAAGTGGTATAATATTTCTATATCGATCAAAAATGAAAGAAAGCAGGCTGTAAAGAGACGGCTTTCATATTGTGCCAGGATCGATCCTATAAATGACAACAGGAGATAACCCATGGAAAAGAGAACACAGGCCACGCAGCGCAGCGTGACCCGAATGACCATTCCGATACTTTTACTTGTCAATCTGCTTCTGCTTTGCAGCTGCACATCTCCAAAGGCCGTGGCAGCGCCAGCTCTTCCCACCGATGCGGTGGTAAGCTACCTTGGCCCGGCGGGTACTTATACGGAACAGGCCGCGGAACGACTGTTTCCACAAGGTGCAGCCTTGCAGCCGCGGGAGACGGTATCGGACGCGGTTCGCGATGTGCTGAATGACGTCGCCGACTTCGCCGTCATCCCTCAGGAGAACACCATCGGCGGACCAGTTTATGACTATCTGGATGAACTGCTGTCCCACGAGGAACTGTTTGTGGTGGGAGAGGTGGAGCTGCCCATCCGACAAGCTCTGCTGGCGTCCCCGGGCACTGACCTTGCTGCCATTCAAACGGTTTACTCTCACAAGCAGGGAATTGCCCAGGGTAAGGATTGGCTGCAAATCAACCTTCCAAACGCGCAGGTCGTGGAGGTCTCCAGTACAGCCGAGGGCGCAAGGCTGGCTGCCGACTGTAACGACGGCACAGCGGCAGCCATCGCTTCCACGCAGGCCGCAAAGGTATATGGTCTGGAAGTGCTTGCGGAAAACATCCAGCTGAATGATAGCAATGTGACCCGGTTTTATCTGGTGTCGGACGAATACATCCCCATCGAAGCGCCGGATCGTATGACCTTTTCTGCAATGGGTCCTGCGCAAGCGCTGCCGGACTTGTTGAAAGCCATGGACGAACAGGGGCTGACGCTGGTCAGCTTACATGACCGCCCAGCAAAAACTACGCTGGGGCAGTATGTATATCTGGTGGAGTGCAGCGGCGGCGGGCAGAAGGCTTACGAGCAGCTTGTCAGAAAATGCGGTGCCCTTACTCTCCGCTGCCTGGGCTGCTACCATGTAACAGCCGGAGAATAAGCCTACCGCTCATGCCCACCCGGATACAGGATCCAATCAGGCTTTTGGGGAAGGCGGCATGCCGGGATGGAAAGAAAAATTTTTGAATCTCTCTGTAACAAATGCCGGTTTGCTGCATATTCCCTTATGGAAGGCATCATTAGAAAATGCCAAAGACGAACAGCATCCGGGTCGGCACAAGCCGCACCGCCCACCGGGTTTGTTTGCTCAGAGTTCCACAAGGGAAGGAAGGAGAACACAAATGACGCAGAATAATATAGAAGCTCTGCTGGAGCAGGCAGCCCGGAGCAGCGAACTGCCGGGATGGAACGATCAGCTGCAATGGCTGGTAAACGCAACCCTTTCCCGTTTTGAAAGAGAGTGCCTGCTGGACGATGAGGATCTTTTCTATGTGACAGCAGGCACCGGGATCCCAGATCCCAAAGAAGAGAATCCGAAAAAATAAAGACAGGAATAAAAAAATTGGGACTGTCCAGAGGACAGTCCCAATTTTTTCGTATCGATGTTATCGTTTCTGCGTGACGGCAGTCAGCTTTTTGATCAGAAATGGTACGACTGCCAGAATATAAACCATCGGAACCGACAGGATCAATATCTTGACCATCATTTTACCAATGAGGGGTGTGGCATACTTCTGAAGGCACAGCATCCACAGCACAAGGGGCACACAGGCCAGCGCACCGATCACAAAGCCTTTCCGCTTGTTGGTGGGATTTTCAAATCGGACAAAGCGCCGCTCAAGATACCAGCCGAGCAGCCATCCAACCACCGCAGCGACCCCACTGATCGTATCAGGCTTCATCTTCTCAGGATCCACCAGCAGCACGCCGTCGACATAGTCCAGAGGATAGGGCTTTGCCATGATATAGACGATGGAAAGCGCCATCAGGCACAGCCCCGCGACCAGCACCAGCAGATCCCGCTTCTGATCACCGTTTTCCATCCAGCGGAAGAGCCGAATGCTTACCAGCAGGAACAGGGCCGAGGCAGCAAATCCTACCAGAACATCCTGCGGGGTATGGACCCCCAGATAGTTTCGGGAAAACATCGTGGCAGCCAACAGGAACACCATCACCACCGACAGAGCGCGGGTTTTCTTCTGCTTCCAGCAGCACAGGGCGCCGCAGCCATAGTAGGCGGTGGCAAAGGTACTGTGCCCGCTGGGAAAGGAGTAGCCCGTAGCGGAGGCAAAAGCAGCTTGTGCCGGAACAACTCTGGAATCCCGGATCCATGGGCGGTAAACGCAGGCGGTGAGCTTGAGGATGCCGTTGAGCCAGTAGGTGCCGGATACATTGAGCAGGATCCAGGCCCCGGCTTTTTTGCTGTACACCCAGTACACCATTGCAACAACCAGCATGGGTATAATTCCAATGATGAACTCTGAGATCTGCATCATCAGGGGCGTGAGCACATTGTTGGTGCTTTCACGAAAGTTTTGCAGCAGCAGTAAGTATTCAATATCCATCTTTCACGTTCCTTTCGTCTGTCAAACAGTTTTTTCACTGCTTGGAATCAAATCATAATACAAAACTGACATGCACAGAATATGCACAATGAATCCTTCCCGAAAAATGGACACGAAAAAAGCAGAACGAAGCAACCAGGTATGCCTGTCACCGGTGTCCCGCCTTTGCCGATTATCTCGCCAGGATTTTTGTCCATCACTATGGGAAAGGGGGCAAAAGTATGAACCAAAGGCAGATTATTTCCTGTCCGGCAAACTGTACTGCGGCAAGTGCGGCTGCCCGATGAAAGGCGTGAGCG
>JBJERU010000012.1:0-18891 GCA_051882415.1 Faecalibacterium sp.
CGTTGTATTCGACATAGATATAGTCTTTGCCGATGCTGCGGCGGAGCAGATTGTGATATTGTTCTTCGTAAGGGCTTTCCACGCTTTGCAGATAGGGTACTTCGGTGCCCCAGGCATCCAGCGCAGCGCAGGTACCGTATACGCCGGTCTGGGTATTGTAGCCCGCGCTGGCCGACCACACCGCATCACATACGCTGCCGTTGTAGGTCAGCAGCTCGTCCTTCACCGGTTCGATGGCCGACCGCAGAGCGCTGCGGGCATAGGCAGGGATCTGCTCCACGGGGGTGTAGATCAGCGCATTGGCAGACGAACCATATTGTTTGTGGTATTCCAGGTAGGAGTGGATGGCCACAGCCTGTGCTTTCCATGCCTGCGCCGCCTGCGCAGAGCTGATCTCGTTGTAGCTGGCAATGGAGCCCAGTTCGGTGTAAGTAATGCCGACCAGACAGTCCACAAGATCCAGCTTCACATTGCGGCGCAGGCCCTGGCCCTTGATGTTCAGATAGGGCACGGTGATGGTGTCGCCCCAGCCAAACAGCCAGCTCAGACAGTTTTCCTCCTCGGCAGGGATCAGTACGGTGTTGGCCCCGCCCATCGTGGTGGCCCCGGCAGATCGTTCCCCCGTTTCGGCGGCGCTGGCTGCGGGCACGGCCAGGCACAGCACCGCCGCCAGCACCAGTGCTGCGGCGCGGCGCGCAAGCGAAGCGAAATGTTTCAAGATGGTTTTCCTCCGTTTTCTGCGTTTGAAAAAGCGCGTTTTTTCCAGTGTATCACAGGCCGCAGGCCGCGGCAAGAACTGGAGTTGGGATTTCAGAGATGATTTTACGGGGGATCTCCCGCTTTTTGAAAAAAGCGGGGCAAAAACTTTTCAATCGGCCCATGCATCCGCATGGGCCAAAGTTGTTTATTTGCATAAGGCAGGTCTCATCCTATTTGCAAGGCCCGGGCGGGCTGCAACACAAGGGTATGCCCCGCAAGATCAGCTGCCAAGGCATAAAAAAACCGCAGCACCCTAAAAGGCACTGCGGTTCTCATATCGGATTACAGCTTACTGCTGGGCATTCTTCTTTGCTTCCAGAGCCAGGATCGCATCGCGGCGGCTCAGATTGATACGGCCCTGCTGGTCGATATCCGTGACCTTGACCACGATGGCATCACCCACGGCGACCACATCTTCCACACGCTCGACACGCTTGGTATCCAGCTTGGAAATATGGACGAGGCCTTCCTTGCCCGGAGCGATCTCAACGAACGCGCCAAAGTTCATCAGGCGAGTGACCTTGCCCTTGTAGATCGCGCCGATCTCCGGATCCTCGACGATGGTCTTGATGGTAAAGATGGCGCGCTTTGCGTCCTCCTGATCCACAGCGGAAACAAAAACGTGGCCGTCCTCCTGCACATCGATCTTGCAGTTGCAGGTAGCGCAGATATCCTGGATGACCTTGCCGCCCTTGCCGATAACGTCCTTGATCTTATCGGTGGGGATCATCATGCTGAACATCTTGGGCGCCCAGCGGCTCAGCTCAGCGCGAGGCTCGGCGATGACCGGCTTGATGATCTCGTCCAGGATGAACAGCCGACCCTTGCGGCACTTTTCAAAGGCTTCGGCAATGATCTCATAGGTCAGGCCGTCCACCTTGATGTCCATCTGGATCGCGGTGATGCCCTTGCGGGTGCCGCCCACCTTGAAGTCCATATCACCGTGGAAGTCCTCCACGCCCTGGATGTCCAGCATGGTCATCCAGCGGTCGCCTTCGGTGATCAGGCCGCAGGAGATGCCGGCAACGGGGGCCTTGATGGGCACGCCCGCATCCATCAGGGCCAGCGTGGAGCCGCAGATGGAAGCCTGCGAGGTGGAACCGTTGGAGGACAGGACCTCGGACACGCAGCGGATGGTGTAGGGGAACTCCTCCAGAGAGGGCAGCACGGGCACCAGAGCGCGCTCGGCCAAAGCGCCGTGGCCGATCTCGCGGCGGCCGGGGCTGCGGGGTGCGCGGGCCTCGCCGACCGAATACGGCGGGAAGTTGTAGTGATGGATATAGCGCTTGGTCTGCTCGTCGGTCAGATCGTCCATCAGCTGGTTGTCCTTGGTGCCGCCCAGAGTGCAGGTGGTCAGCACCTGGGTCTGACCGCGGGTGAACATGCCGGAGCCGTGCGCACGGGGCAGAATGCCGACCTCGGCAGCCAGCGGGCGGATCTCGTTGATGCCGCGGCCGTCCACGCGCTTGCCGTCATCCAGTAGCCAGCGGCGCACAACATACTTCTGCATCTTGTAGCTGACCAGATCCAGGTCGGCAGCGCTCAGGTCGGGGTACTCGGCGGCGATCCTGTCCATGATGGGCAGCAGGGCTGCATCGCGAACGTTCTTGTCGTCGGTATCCATCGCGGCCTTGAAGTCATCCAGATACTTGTCCTGGATGGCGTGGAAGATATCCATATCCAGGCCCACGACCTGGAAGTCGATCTTCTTCTTGCCGCGCTCGGCCACGATGCGGTTGATGAACTCGATGGTTTTTTTGATCTCGGCATGAGCCGTCTTGATGGCATCCAGCATGGTGTCCTCGTCCACCTCGTTGGCGCCGGCCTCGATCATGACGATCTTTTCCATCGTGGCGGCCACGGTCAGGGCCAGGTCGCTCTTGCGGCGCTGCTCCTGGGTGGGGTTCAGGACGATCTCACCGTCCACCAGACCTACCTGCACGCCGCCGATAGGCCCGTTCCAGGGGATCTCGGACACAGCAGTGACCAGAGATGCGCCGATCATGCCCGCGATCTCCGGGCTGCAATCGGGATCCAGACTCATGACGGTCATGGTGATGCACACATCGTTGCGCATCTCCTTGGGGAACAGCGGGCGCATGGGACGATCCACCACGCGGCTGGTCAGGATGGCGCGCTCACCGGGGCGGCCCTCACGACGCATAAAGCTGCCAGGGATGCGGCCTGCGGCATAGAGCTTTTCCTCATACTCCACGTTCAGCGGGAAAAAGTCCACGCCCTCGCGGGGCTTCGGGCTCATGGTGACGTTGCACATCACGCAGGTCTCTCCGTAGCGGATCAATGCGCTGGCGTTGGAAAGACCGCACATCTTGCCCATTTCAGCCTTGAAGGGGCGGCCGGCCAGCATGGTTTCGTAGACCTTGTAATTTTCAAAGGTCTCTTTGCGGGAACCAAATTCGATTGCCATTGATTTTGCCTCCTTTGTCCTTTTGGTTTTTATCTTCCAAAAGGCTTCCTGCTGCGGGCTATAGCAATAAATCCAGCGTCCGCACCGGGCGCGGGCGTTCGATTTACTGCTGCAACACGCAGCGGCAGCCTTTTTTGCAACAAAACAAAAGCAGAGGGCAGGCACCCTTGCGCAGCGCCTGCCCTCTGTTTATTTTACTTACGCAGACCCAGGGTAGCGATCAGAGCACGGTAACGCTCGATGTCCTTCTTCTGGAGGTAGGCCAGCAGATTGCGGCGGCGGCCAACCATCTTCATCAGACCACGGCGGCTGTGATTATCGTTCGGGTTCTTCTTCAGGTGCTCGTTCAGCTCGTTGATGTGAGCGGTCAGCAGAGCGACCTGGACTTCGGGGGAGCCAGTGTCCTTCTCGTTCAGAGCGACCTTAGCCATAACTTCCTGCTTGTTCATGTTACAGTACCTCTTTATTGTATGATTTGCCTGCGGCACAGCAGCGGGAAACGGTTCTCCCAGGCGGGCATACTCCCAGCCCCGTGCCACGGTAACAGAGATAGTATATCAGAAACACGGCCAAAAAGCAAGGAAAATCTTTTGCCCCACGCAAAAATCCAGCATTCCGCTTTGCGGCGATCCAGCGCGGTAAAAAAGCGTCCTGTTGCCATTTTATGTTACAAAAAGTATAATAGAAGGCACTGAAGTGTATAAAGAAGGAACGTTTATGAACAAACACTGCCAAATCACCCGCCGCACCTTTCTAAAGACCAGTGCTGCCGCAGCAGCAGCCGCGCCATTTTCGGCCCGCGCACAGGCAGCCGCGCCGCAGGAAGAAGTTGAAAACGATCTGCCCGGCTGTGTGCTGCGCCGCACCCAGTACGGCCCTGTGCGGGGCACACAGAGCGGAAATGCTCTGGTCTGGTACGGCATCCCCTACGCTTGTGCCCCATCGGGTGAACTGCGCTGGCATGCCCCCGTCTCCCCTTCGGCCTGGATCCTGCCAAAGGACTGTACCGTTCACAGCCTGGCGGCCTGTCAAAGCGGCTGCCTTGGCACAGAGGATTGCCTGAAGCTGGACGTATATGCAGCGCCGGGCGCAAAGCACCTGCCTGTGCTGGTCTATCTGCACGGCGGCGGCAACCAGAGCGGCAGCACCCGGGAGCTGCCCGGCGGACGGCTGGCGCTTCAGGCGGACTGCGTTTTTGTATCGGTGGAGTTCCGGCTGGGGCTTCTGGGCTTCAACTGTCTGCCCGCCCTGTGCAGCGAGCCGGAAGCCAGCGGAAACTTTGCTCTGCTGGACATCGCCCACGCGCTGGACTGGGTGCAGGAAAATATCGCAGCATTTGGCGGTGATCCGGCCAATGTTACCGTCTGCGGTTTTTCCTCCGGCGGGCGGGATGTGCTGGCGATGCTGTACAGCCCCTTGTTTTCTGCACGCTTCCACAAGGCTGTTTCCCTGTCCGGCGGCATGACCTGCGCCGACCCCGCGCTGTCCGCGCAGCAGATCGCGGCAGCTCTGGCCCCGCTGACCCTTCGGGACGGGTTGTTCTCCGATGCGGATGCCGCCCGGAACTGGCTTTTGAGTGATACTGATGCGGTAAGAAACTGGCTTTACAGCCTGGACGCACAGGAGCTTTCCGCCCTGAGCCAGGGAGCAGCGCTGCGCATGAACGATTTTCCGCACCTGTACGCGGACGGGATCGTGCTGCCGCGGGCGGGCTTTGCGGCATCACCCATCCAGAATGTCCCTCTGCTGTTGGTCGCTTCCCACGATGAGTTCAGCCTGTTTGCCGCCGAAGAATCCGCTCTCAGTGATAGTGCTTTGTCGGCTCATCCGGAATCGGAGCGGAGCGCCGCCCGGAAGTTTGCGTCCGGATATGGCTCTGCCCTATACCGGGCTTTCAACCTCCAGAACACCGCCCAAACGCTGTTCGCAGCCGGATATGCCGCGCCAGTCTATTTGTGCCAGCTGGACTATGGCAGCGCACACAGCCGCACCCCCATCCCGGTGCTGGGAGCGTTCCACGGCATCTGCCTGCCCATGCTCTCAGAGCAGACCGCGTGTTCCGCCCTGGCGGATCTCCGCGGGGCAGGCTATCAGGCAATGGGACAGATATTCATTTCGTGTCTGCGTCGATTCATGCACACAGGCACCCCCAGCGGTACAGAAGATCCCCTTTTCTGGCCCGCCTGGACACCCGAAGCACCGCGCAGTCTGGTGCTGGACGCGGACGGGCAGGAGGCCTTTGTCGAATGCCGGGATGTTACGGTCCCGCTTGCAGAGCTTCTTGACCAGATGGAGCGGGATGCGTCCCTCTCCCCTGCCCTGCGGGAGCGGGTGGTGCAGAATGTGCTCCGTGGGCGCTTTTTCAGCGGGCCGCTGGACGAGCGCTGAAAAACACAAAAAACGCCTGCCATCCCGGAACACATTGAACCGGAGAGGGCAGGCGTTTTTATGAACAGATTCAATTTCCGCCGAAATACTGCTGTGCACGCTGCGCAGCGTGGTTGATGCAGTCCCGCAGCTGATCCAGCGTATCAAACTTTTTGCTGGGGCTGAGGTAGGCGTGGAACTCTACGACCGGATCCGTGCCGTACAGATCCCCGAAAAAACCGGGGATAAAGGTCTCGCAGGTCACTTTGCTGTCATCGTTGTTGACCGTAGGCCGGGTACCGAGGCCAGTGGCCGAAGGATACCATGTTCCCCCTATGCGGGTGCGGGTGATATAGATGCCATAGCGCGGCAGCTGGAAGCCCTCCGGATACAGCTGGTTGATGGTGGGCACCCCCAGCGTACGGCCCAGCCCCGCGCCGTGGTGCACCGCAAATCGGATGGCATACGGCATGCCCAGCATGGCATTGGCCGCTGGGATATCGCCGCCTTCCAGCGCAGTGCGGATGCGGGTGGACGAGACCGGTCTGCCCTCAAACTGGGCCATCGGCAGCACCACTACCTCCACGCCCAAGGGAGCACACAGCTCCCGCAGAGTCTCCGGGGTACCGGCAGCCCTTGCGCCGAAGGTAAAATTCTCCCCGCAGAACAGCGCCCGCGCATGGGTGCATTCCAGGATGCGCTGCACAAACTGCTCCGGGCTAAGGCCCTTGATGTCCTCAAAATCGGGGGTCAGATAGTGCTGCACGCCCAGGCTTTCGATCAGGGCGTGCTTGTCCGGCGTGGAGAGCAGGCGCTTGCCCTTCATGCGGTTTTCCACCGGCAGGCGGAAGGTAAATAGCGCCGGGGCCGCCCCATGCGCTTCGGCCCACCGGACGGCGCTCCCGATCACGGCCCGGTGGCCGATGTGGATCCCGTCAAAGTAGCCCATCGCCACCGCCGTGCCATTGGCCCGGCCCAGCGCGAGAGGCTCGAGCTGTGAATAGATCTGCATAGCGTTTGTGATTCCTTTTTGTTTTTCGTTGCTTCTCAGGTGCGCTCCACAAAGAGCTTTTCCACCCGGAGCACGCCCTGCTCCACCCGGGCCAGGCCCAGGAACTGCCCGGCGGCATTGCGGATCCGGTAGCGGCCATCCGGGGCGGGATAGCGGCTGGTGGGACACCCGTTGTACAGGTGCTGCTCCACACGCTCATCGACCACCAGCAGCGGCAGCGGCATGAACACCGATTCCACCGGCAGCATCAGCGCTTCCAGCGCAGGCATGCCCTGTTCCTTTGCCGCAAGGATCTGCTCCAGAGAATAGGCATCGGCCTGTGTATAAAGGCCGGCAGCCGTGCGGCGCAGCGCGCTCATGGTGCCCAGCTGTCCCATTGCGGCGGCAATATCCTCCAGCAGAGTGCGGATATAAGTGCCCTTGGAACAGCGCACGGTCAGGATATGCTCATCCTCTGCCGGGCTTCCTCCATACTCGATGCTGTACACCGTGATGGGGCGGGCTTTGCGCTCCACCTCCACCCCCTGCCGGGCCAGCTTGTACAGCGGCTGGCCGTTGATCTTAACGGCAGAGTACATAGGCGGCGTCTGCATCTGCAGGCCGATGAACTGCGGCAGCACTGCCAGCAGCTCCGCCTCGCCCGCCGTGACGGGGGCACGATCCAGCACCGTGCCGGTCACATCGCCGGTATCGGTGCGCACGCCCAGCCGCAGCACGGCGCGGTAGGCCTTGTCGTGATCCAGCTGCAGATCCACCGCTTTGCTGGCCCCGCCGCAGAACACCGGCAGAACACCGGTGGCCATCGGATCCAGCGTACCGCTGTGGCCCAGCTTGCGGGTGCCCAGCACGCCCCGGAGCTTGGCCACAACATCAAAGCTGGTCCATCCCTGCGGCTTATCGACGATCAGGATCCCCTGCATCATTCATCCTCCCGGGGCGCGTCCAGAACCGCTTCCACCTCGGCAAGGATGGCAGTTTTGGTGTTTTCCAGATTGCCCAGCAGCTCGCAGCCCGCAGCCCGGTTGTGGCCGCCGCCGCCCAGCCGCCGCGCGATGGCACAGGCATCCACTCCTTTGACGGTGCGGACGCTGATGCGGTAGCTGCCGCCTGGCTGCTGGCGCAGCGTCAGGCCGACCTTGACCCCTTCGATGCTGATGGGCAGGCCGGTCAGTTCTTCCAGATCTGCCGGATCCACCTCGCTGTCCGCGATCTCGTCCCGGGTGAGATAGATCAGGGCGCAGCGGCCGTCCAGATGGTATTCCAGATGATTGCGGGCGATGCGCTCCGCTTCCATGCGCTCGCGGGACTTGGTGTCGAACAGCAGGGTGTTCAGCTCCTCCACATGGGCGCCCGCTTCGATGAGCTTTGCCGCCACAAGGTGGGTGCGGGCGCTGGTGGAAGAAAACCGGAAGCAGCCTGTATCGGTGGCAAGACCGGTATACAGGCAGTCGGCCATGTGAGGCGTGATGACCACGCCCATCGCGGTGATCACCTCATACAGCAGTTCAGCTGTTGCGGCAGCATGAGGATCCAGCAGGGTAAAATCCGCATACCCGCTGTTGCCCGCGTGGTGGTCGATGCACAGATCCACATGTCGGCTGAACTGCGGCATATGGTTGTTCTCGCCAAAAAGCTGGACCCCGGCCACATCCACGGCCACAACCAGCTTTGGCTCAAACTCTCCGCCAAACATGCGGGCATTGGTAAAGGCATAGCGGGACGGGATGGGATCGGCGCAAAGCACAGCCGCATTTTTGTCCAGTGCTTTGAGCGCATAATACAGCGCACTGCCGCAGCCGATCGTATCCCCGTCGGGGTTTTTGTGGCACAGGATCAGAACATTGTTTGCAGCACATAAGCGCCGGGCCATCTGCTGCACATTCAGTTGTTCCGTCATAACATGATCCATCCTTTCCGTGGGGTGGGTTCTCAATCCTCCGGCTGCGTATCGTCCTGTCCGGCTGCGCCCTCGTCCCCGGTCACATTCAGCTCCCGGAGCAGTTCATTGATGTGGGCCGCATAAGCCGCGCCATCGTCCTCGATAAAGACAAACCGGGGCGCCTTGCGGATGTGCATTTTGCGGCTGACCTCAGTGCGCACATGACCCGCAGCACGGTTCAGCGCCTCGATCGCCGGTGCGGGGCCGTCCGGACGGCCCATCACGCTGACATAGACCTTGGCCATATCCAGGTCGGGCGTCACATCCAGGCGGGTCACGGTCAGCAGACCGCCCTCCAGCCGGGGATCCTTCAGCCGTCCGATGATGGCGATGATCTCCCGCTTCATATCCTGGGCCAGACGCCCCATATTTTTCTGAGACATTTGTTCTCTCCTAACTTAGAACCTGCGGGGAGCCGCTCAGTCGCGGTATTCCTCCATCTTGAAGGCTTCGTACACGTCGCCCTCCTTGACGTCCGCAAACTTGGCCAGAGTAACGCCGCACTCATAGCCGTCGGCCACTTCCTTGACGTCGTCCTTGAAGCGCTTCAGGGATGCGATCTCGTCCTCGGCCAGCACGATGCCGTCACGCACAACACGCACCTTGCTGTCACGGGTGATCTTGCCGCTCGTCACGCGGCAGCCTGCAACGGTGCCCACATTGCTGATCTTGTACACCTGACGGACCTGCAGCTCGCCCAGAGACACCTCGCGGAACTTGGGAGCCAGCATGCCCTTCATAGCGTCGGTCACATCGTTGATGGCATCGTAGATAACGCGGTACATGCGCATCTCAACGTGGGTAGCGGCAGCTTCTTCCTTGGCAACATTGTCCGGGCGGACATTGAAGCCGATGATGATGGCGTTGGAGGCATCCGCCAGGTCAACGTCCGACTTGCTGACCGCGCCAACGCCCGCATGGATGACGCGGACGCGGACCTCCTCATTGGAGATCTTCTCCAGGCTCTGCTTGACAGCCTCGGCAGAACCCTGCACATCGGCCTTGACCACGATGGCCAGTTCCTTCATGTCGTTCTGTGCCATCTGGCTGAACAGGTTATCCAGCGTGACCTTCTGGAAGGAGGAGAACTGCTTCTCCTTGGCGGCAGCGGTGCGCTGCTCAGCCAGCTCGCGGGCCAGGCGCTCGTCCTCAACCGCCTCGAACAGGTCGCCGGCTTCGGGCACAGCGGTCAGGCCGGTGATCTCCACGGGGGTGGAGGGGCCTGCCTCGGTCAGCAGAACGCCTTTGTCGCTGCGCATGGTACGCACACGGCCCACGGCGGTGCCGGCAATGATCACATCACCCGCATGCAGGGTGCCGTTCTGCACCAGGATGGTAGCGATGGGGCCCTGTCCCTTGTCCAGGCGGGCCTCGACCACAGCGCCCTTGGCGCGGCGATTGGGGTTGGCCTTCAGTTCCATGACCTCGGCTTCCAGCGCGATGCGCTCCAGCAGGTCGTTGATGCCCATGCCGGTCAGCGCAGAAACGGGGATGCAGGCGATATCGCCGCCCCAGTCCTCGGTGATCAGGCCGTACTTGGTCAGGCCTTCCATCACGCGTTCGGGGTTGGCGGTGGGCTTATCCATCTTGTTCATCGCCACGATGACCTTGACGTTGGCAGCCTTGGCGTGGTTGATGGACTCCACAGTCTGGGGCATGATGCCGTCGTCCGCTGCAACGACCAGGACCGCGATATCGGTCATATTTGCGCCGCGGGCACGCATGGAGGTGAAGGCCTCATGGCCCGGGGTATCCAGAAAGGTGATGAGCGTGTCGTTGATTCTGACCTGGTATGCGCCGATGGCCTGGGTGATGCCGCCGGCCTCGCCCGCGGTGACGTTAGTCTTGCGGATGGCGTCCAGGATACTGGTCTTGCCGTGGTCAACGTGGCCCATGACGCAGACGACCGGGGGACGCTCCACCAGATCTTCGGCTGCATCCTCTTCCTGCTCGAACAGGCGCTCTTCGATGGTCACATGCACCTCATGCTCGACCTTGGCGTGGAACTCCTCAGCCACCAGAGCGGCGGTGTCGAAATCGATCACGTCATTGATGGCGTGCATCTCGCCCATCTGCATGAATTTTGCGATGACCTTGCCCGCCTGCTGCTTCAGACGCACGGCCAGCTCCGCCACGGTGATCTCGTCCGGGATCATGACCTTGAGCTGGGCGTTGCGGGCCTTTTCCAGCTGCAAACGCTGCAAGCGCTCAAACTCGGTCTCGCGCTTACCCTTCTGGAACTGCTGGCGCTGGCGCTGGCTGCGCTGGGTAAACTTCTGCTTGTTGCCCTGAGGCGTAGGCTTGCGGCGGTTCTCCGTGTTCTTGGTGGAAGCCAGATCGTCATAACGGGCATCGAAGCGATCCACATTCATGTCCACGGTGCGGGTATCCACCGTCACCTGATTGTCCTCGCGGCGTACAGACACAGACTGTGCGGGAGCAGTATCCGCCTTTGCGCCGGTAGCGCGGGCCAGCTCGCTGAGGGAAACGGTCTTTTCCTCATGCTTTTTGTGGGGCTGATCCTGCTTTTTGCCGTTGTTTGTGTTCTGTCTGCCGTTGTTTTTGGGCTGCTGGGCCTGCTGGCCGGGCTTCTGCTCAGCCTTAGGCTCCGGCTTTTTGTCCGCCTTCCTGGGCTGCTGAGCAGCCTTTGGCTCCGGCTTCTTCTCCGGCTCTTTGGCGCTGTTCAGATAAGCGGACAAATCTGCTTCGCTGTTCTCCTTGCTGAATTTCTCCAGCAGGTAGTTCAGCTCGTTTTCCTCCAGATTGGAGCTGATCTTTTTGCCCTGGCTGCCCATGGCTGCCAGCTCATCCAGCACCTTTTTTGTGGAAAGATTGAGATCCTTTGCAAAACTGCTTACTTTATATTTTACGATCATTCGCTTATTTCCTCCTCAGTTTGGATTGCTCCGCATGCTTCCAGACGGTCGTAGCAAAGCTTTGCGAGGTTGCGGTCTGTCACCGCATACAGCGCCACGGGCTTGTGGGAGATGTCTGCCAGCCTGTCCTGATCCAGCGGCATGGTCAGCACGTCCACCAGATCCCCCACGGCGTATTTCATCCGCTGCACGGTCTTTTGGCTGGCATCGGACGCGGCCAGCACCAGCCAGGCCTTTCCCTTGACGGCGGCTTCCTCCACTGCGTCAAAGCCCATGGTCAGCACGCCTGCCTTGCGGCACAGGCTCAGCGCCTGGAACAGCGCTTCCTGCGGGGGCACAGCAGGCCTGGCAGAGGCATCCTTATGCTTTTTGGGCATCGTCAGCCTCCTTTCCGGCGCCGGCCAGCTGTACGGCCAGCGCCTCGTATACCTCGGCGGGGACCGGCTGCTCAAAGCAGCGCTCCAGCGCCTTTTTCTTTTTCGCCTTCGCCAGGCATTCCGGATCCGGGCAGAGGTATGCGCCGCGGCCCGGCTTTTTGCCTACCAGATCGATGCTGATCTCTCCGGCAGGAGCCCGCACCACGCGCACCAGCTCCTTTTTGGGACGGCTGGTCATGCAGCCGATGCACTGGCGGGCAGGGATCTTTTTTTGTGCCATTCGGTCTCCCTCCTCTGGCCTATATCATGCCCCGGCAGATCACTCTGCGTCGGGCTGCTCCGCTTTCGGCTCCTCGTCCTCGCCGTAGTAGCCGCTTTCGGGGCGGATATCGATGTTGTAGCCGGTCAGACGCGCGCACAGGCGGGCGTTCTGGCCCTTGTTGCCGATGGCCAGACTGAGCTGCTGATCGGGCACGGTCACGCGGCAGGAACGGGTCTCGCCGGGCAGCAGCTCCACCTTGAGCACCTTGGCCGGGCTGAGCGCCGCAGAGATGAACTCGGACACATCCTCGCTCCACTTGACGATATCGATCTTCTCGCCGCCCAGTTTTTCAACGACCGCTGCCACGCGCGCGCCGTGTTCGCCGATGCAGGCAGAAACCGGGTTGACGTTGGTGTCCTTGGACCAGACAGCCATCTTGGTGCGGGCGCCGGCCTCGCGGCTGATGGCCTTGACCTCGACGGTGCCGTTGAAGATCTCGGGCACTTCCAGCTCAAACAGGCGCTTGACAAGGCCCGGATGGGTACGGCTGATCATCACGCGGGCGCCGCGCTCGCCGCTGAGCACATCCACCACATAGACCTGCAGCTGCTGGCCTTCGGTGTAGCTCTCACCGGGGACCTGCTCGTTGCGGGGCAGGATGGCCTCGCCGCCCTTGCCCAGATCCAGCGCCACGATGCCCTTTTCGGTGTCCACGCGGGTGACGGTGGCCAGCACGATGTCATGTGCCTTGGACTGGATCTCGCTGAGCTGCTGGCTGCGCTCTGCCTCGCGGATGCCCTGGCGGATCACATGCTTTGCGGTCTGCGCCGCGATGCGGCCAAACTCCTTGGTCTTGAGCGGCGTGGTCACACGCATGCCCACCTCATAGGTGCGCTTGATGCGCAGTGCCTCGCTGAGGGGGATCTGGGTATGTTCGTTCTCCCAATCCTCGTCGGCCACGATATCCTGCACCAGGGCCACGTCAAAGCGGTTCAGGGCAGGGTCGATAGTCACCAGAACGTTGTCGTCCTCCACCTCAAAATTCTTCTTGACGGCGATCACAATGGCGGCCTTGATCTTATCGATCAGGTAATCCGCAGTAATGCCGCGCTCGCCGCTGAGCAGGCTGAGTGCTGTGAAGAACTCGGTAACGTTCAGTTCCTTTTCTTCCAGTTCCTTTTCCTTTGCTTTCTTGCTGAGTGCCATGATATGGATCTCCTTTTATGATTTCAGTTGGGTTGATTCAGTCGTACGATACAATCCATCAGTCAAACAAGTCTTCGTCGTCGCACAGATTCACGCTGCTGGCCGCGCCCACCTCAAAGCAGAGCGCGCCCTGCCCGGTTTCCACCGTGACCGTGCTGCCCTCGCGCCCGGCCAGGATGCCGGCAAATTCGCGCACACCGGCGGCGTTGGGGCGGATCAGCTTTACGCGGATCTTCTGTCCCCGCAGCGCCTCATAGTGTTCGGGCCGGGTCAGTTTGCGGCCCAGGCCCGGGCTGCCCACCTCCAGATAATAGCTCTGGTCGATGGGATCTGCCTCGTCCAGGATGGGATCCAGCGCATGGGACACTTTGGCGCAGGTATCGGTATCCATCACGCCGTCCCGGTCGATGAGCACACGGAGATACCAGTCCGGCCCTTCCTTTTCAAACACCACATCCCACAGGCGCAGGCCCATGCCCTCCACAACAGGGCGGACAAGCGCTTCTACTCTCTGGGCGGTATTGCCGCCAGACTGCTTCGCCATAAAAACCTCCAAACAAACAAGAAAAGCGGACCTTGCGGCCCACTTTCCAATCAACTATAGCGTACTATAAGAATATACCACAACAGCGCGGAATATGCAAGCTTTTTTGCGGGAAAAACCCGGAGATCCATTTTATCTCCACTTGTACAGCCGAAGAAAAAGCCTTCTTTTGCCCCTTGTGAAAATGAAGATCATATGCTATAATAATGCCTATGATGCGCCATCGCCAAGCGGTAAGGCAGAGGACTTTGACTCCTCCATCGCAGGTTCGACTCCTGCTGGCGCAACCAAAGACCGGCAGCCTTTCCACAAAGGCTGCCGGTCTTTATGCTTTCTGGGGCGCGTTTTGTCTTATCCTCAATAGCGGCGGATCTTTTTGGGGGTCTTGCGGCCGTGCCAGGTGTTCAGCAGCAGCCACAGGCCATAGATACCGGCGGCCAGTGCGCTGAGCACCAGCACGACCTTGAGATACAGGCTGCCAAAGAAGTCCTGGATCTTGGCCACCGTGTACAGCAGCGTGCTGCGGCTGACGTCCTGCCCAGCGATCAGGTTGACCACGCCGATGGTCTCGCCCGCCAGCTTCAATTCCACAGTGCCGACCACATCGCCCTGCTGGATGGGCGCGCAGACATATTCCGGCAGATGGAAGTATTTTTGGGTAACAGTGCTGTTGCCGGAGGACGGCAGGATGGTCATCATATTGTCATCCGGGTAAAGCATCAGGGTATCCGTATCCGCAGAATACTTGACCGGGATCTCCGCCAGCGCCAGATCCGTATCCAGCGCCGACTGGATGGAAAAGCTGTCGAACACCCAGTCGATGAGCTTGGTCGTTTCGTACAGGGCCGGGCGGCGGTTGGAATAGCCGTAGTCGTCACAGGTATCCGGGCTTTCCATCACACAAAAGATATAGGTCTCGCCGTTTTTGTTGGCCCAGGATACATAGCTCTGGCTGCCGTTGTCATTTTTGTAGGCCAGAACGTCACAGATTCCGCCCTGCATGGCGCCGCGGTAAAATTTGCCGCCGCTCGTTTTGTTCAAAGCCACATTCTGGCTGATGAGGACAAAGGATTTGCTGTGCTTTTCCTTGGCCGGCATCGTAAAGGTCGGCTCGCCGGATATCTGCACAAAAGCGTCAAAGCTCATCAAGTAGCGCAGGATGAGGTACATATCCACGGCGGTGGTCACATTGCCGTCATCCAGGCCGCAGGCATCGGTCCAGGTGCTCCCGGTCGTGCCGATGCGCTGGGACAGGCTGTTCATCTGGCTCACCCAGCCGGTCAGATCCCCGCCCGACAAGGTATAAGCCATACCCATCGCCGCATCGTTGGCGTTGCGCATGACCATCGCGTAAATAGCCTCCCGCAGGGTAAACGTTTCTCCCGAGCGCATATCAGCATTATCGGTACCGTGGACATAGTCCGAAATGGCAAATGGCATGGTAAAGGTAGCATCCAGCTGGTCGCCATAGTTGGTAAGCACCAGCGCGATGGTCATATACTTGGTCAGGCCGCCTGCGGGCACCTGCTTTTTGCTGTCTTTCTCGTAGACGATGATATTGGTGTCGGTATTGACGACATAGGCGCTGGACGCCTGTACCTCATACACCGGGCTGGGGTCAAAGCCCACTGCTCCCGCCGGCAGCACACAGCACCCCAGCAGCAGAACAAGGGACAAAAACAGAGCAAAAATACGTTTCATGTGGACAATTCCTTTAAAATGCGATAATATAAAAAGCGCGCACCGCGCAGCAAACAGCTGGTATCAGCTTTATAATAACAGGTTTGCCGGGGCAAGGCAAGGATTTCACTCTGCTTTCACGATTTGCGCCCGGCAGGAGGGAAACGGAAATGGTTTATCTGACAGGCGACACCCACGGCGATCTGGAGCGCTTCCGGCACGGACGGCTGCGCTGGCTGGGCAAGCGGGATGTGGTGATCGTCCTGGGCGATTTCGGCTTTGTATGGGACGGCAGCAAGGAGGAGCAGAAACGGCTGGACTGGCTGCGCAAACGCCCCTACACCCTGCTGTTCCTGGATGGCACCCATGAAAATTATGATCTTCTGGCCCAGTACCCTTTCGAGGAAAAATTTGGCGGACGTGTGCAGGCCCTGGGCGGAAATCTGTATCATGTCTGCCGCGGCAGTGTGCTGAGCCTGGAAAACAAGCGGTATCTCTGCTTTGGCGGCGGGGAAAGCCCCGACCGCGAGGATCGGGATCCTGGCCTGAACTGGTGGCCTCAGGAAATGCCCGCCGATGAGGAATATGCGTTCTGTGAGGAAAATCTCAAAGCCTGCGGCTGCAAGGTAGATTATGTGCTGACCCACGACGCTCCAAGCAGGTTCCTGGATTTTTCGGTGCTGAAGGTGGGCGAAAACAACCGCCTGCACGATTTTCTGGACAGAGTGCTGCTTCGGCTGGAATACGACCGCTGGTTCTTCGGCTGCTACCATAAAGATGTAGCCCTCTCGCCCAAAAGCCGCTGCGTGTTCTGCGATGTGATCCCTTTGGGGGACAAGCACGGAAGGATATAAAACGAATGTGTTGCTGCTTTTCTGCTGTTCTTTTCCCGCTTTTTGAAAAAAGCGGGGCAAAAACTTTTCAACCGGCCCATGCGTACGCATGGGCCGAATTTTTATGGATCCGCTTTTGCAGGGCTTCTTTCCATTCAGTTCATCGCCCCGGCACGGTCAAACATCTGCTCCACCTGTTTTGCCAGCAGCGCATGCTCCGGCTGTTCCAGCATCGGATCCGCCGCCAGCATCACCGCAGCCTCATTCTGGGCAGCATGCAGGGTGCGGGTATCGTTCATCAGGTCTGCGATCTGCAATGTCGGCAGGCCGTGCTGCCGGCTGCCAAAGAAATCGCCCGGGCCGCGGGTCTCCAGATCATACTGCGCCACCGCAAAGCCATCGGAGGTGGAACAAAGAAATTTGAGGCGTTTTTGGACCGCATCGCCTGCGTGGTCGCTGACCAGAAAGCACCAGCTTTCGGCGGCGCCGCGTCCCACCCGGCCCCGCAGCTGGTGCAGAGCGCTCAGGCCGTAGCGTTCCGCATTTTCGATGACCATCACCGAAGCGTTGGGCACATCTACTCCCACCTCGATGACAGTGGTGGACACCAGCGCATCCAGCCGCCCAGCTTTAAAATCCTCCATCACGGCAGCCTTTTCCCTGGGCTTGAGCTTGCCGTGCATCAGCCCCACCCGGCGTTCCGGCAGCAGGGCCTTGGCGGTCTCCTCATAATAGCGCTTGACCGCGTTCAGACCGCCGTCCGGCGTCTCCTCGATGGCCGGGCAGACCAGATACACCTGCCGTCCCCGGCCGATCTCGGCATCCAGAAATCCGTACAGATCCCGCCGTTTTTCCCCGGTGATGCTCCGGGTCTTGACCGGCTTGCGGCCCGGAGGAAGCTCGTCCAGGATCGAGATGTCCAGATCTCCATAGATCAGCAGCCCCAGCGTGCGGGGGATGGGCGTGGCGCTCATGACCAGAAGGTGCGGATTTTCCGCTTTTTCGGCCAGCAGACCGCGCTGCCGCACCCCAAAGCGGTGCTGTTCGTCCACCACCGCCAGACCCAGACGGGCAAACTCTACTCCTTCGCTCAGGATCGCGTGGGTCCCCACCACCACGTCCGCTTCATCCGCGCGGATAGCGGCCAGTGTGGTGCGGCGGGCGGCGGCTTTGGTGCCACCGGTCAGCAGTGCCACCCGCATCCCAAAAGGTGCAAGCAGGCGGTTCAGATTTTCGGCATGCTGCTGAGCCAGGATCTCGGTGGGTGCCAGCAGCGCGGCCTGATATCCGGCCCGGACGCAGGCCCAGATCGCAGCAGCAGCCACCAGCGTTTTGCCGCTGCCCACGTCGCCCTGCAACAGCCGGTTCATAGAGGTCTCCCCCGCCATATCGTCCAAAATCTCCCCCGCCGCCCGGCGCTGGGCTGCGGTGGGCGCAAATGGCAGCGAAGCCCAAAATGGTTCGGGGTCGGCTCTGCGCATGGGCGCGCCGCTTTGGGCCGCGCCGTGGTTCTTCATGCGGCCGATGCCCAGCTGCAAAACCAAAAGCTCTTCGTAGATAAGCCGCCGCCGCGCGGCAGCAGCCTCCTCTTCGCTGGTGGGACAGTGGATGGCCCGCACCGCTTCGGCCTTGGTGGGCAGACGGTATTTTTTGCGCATTTCCTCCGGCAGAGGTTCTTCCAGCAGCTCCGCATGGGGAAGAAGCTGGCGGATGCATTTGGCGATCGCTCCGCTGGAAAGGCCCTCGGTCTGAGGATAGACCGCTTCCAGCGGAGAGGAGCGAAGCTGTTCTTCGGTGCGCACCTGGGGATTTACCATCTGACGGCGCAGGATCCCGCCTGTCACCATGCCCTGAAAATAGTATATCCGGCCCGGTTCCAGCTTTTTGGCCGCATAGGGATTGTTGAACCAGGTGATTTCCAGACTGGATATATCGTCTCCGGCGGTGATCCGCTCCATCCGCCGTCCCCCCGGCAGAATGCGGCCGCCCGGCTTTGCAAACACCTCTGCCTTGACAACGCACTCGGTTTCAGCAGGAGCTTCGGCAATGGAATAAGGATGCGTAAAGTCCACATATCGCCGCGGATAGTGGCACAGCAGATCTGCCAGCGTCACGATCCCCAGCTTCTCGAACCGCTCGGCGGTCTTGGGGCCTACGCCTTTCAGATAGCGCACCGGTGTGTCCGGGGTCAGCGTGGTCGCGGCATGAGAGGATTCGTCAGGCATCGGGGTCAGCTCCTTTCTTACGGGGGTTTCGTTCCTTTTTCGAGAAAAAGGAACCGAAAAAGCTTTTCGCACAGCCAGCGCATCCGCGCTGGCTAAAGTGTTCATTCGCACAGGGCAGGCTCTGTCGTACTTTTTATGTCCGGGCGGACTGGAACGGAAGGGTGTAAAAAGATGTCGCTGCGGCGAGCAAAACAAAAAATCCCGGACGCTTTCACGTCCGGGATTCTTTTGGAGGTGACGACCAGATTTGAACTGGTGGATGAGGGTTTTGCAGACCCTTGCCTTACCACTTGGCCACGTCACCAAATCGAGCGGAAACTTCCGCTCCTATGGAGCGGCCGACGAGGCTCGAACTCGCTACCTCCACCTTGGCAAGGTGGCGC
>JBJERU010000013.1:0-3453 GCA_051882415.1 Faecalibacterium sp.
ATCATCGGCCATGACCGGGTGATGGTGAGCATGAGCGACAGCCACTACTCCAATCAGGGCATCCGCGCTATGAAGGCCCTGTCCATCAACATCGTGGATGAAGCGATGCTCAAAAAGGCCGACTTCGCGGGGTGCGTCAGCGGGGCAAATGAGGACAAATCCAAGCTGTTTGCCCATCACATCGCAGATGGCGGCGTACCGATCATTGACGCTGCCCCTGTTTCCATGGCCTGCACGGTTGAGGATGTCTACAAGACGGAAGGCTTTGAGAGCTTCATCTGCAAGATCGCAGCCACCTATGCGGAGGAATCCGTGCTGGACAACAGCGGCAGACTGGATTACAGCGTCCTTAAGCCGGTGCTGTTTGAAATGCCTACTTATCAGTACCTGAAAACCGGCGAAGTACTGGGTCAGTGCATGAGCATGGGAAAGGATGATCGAAATGAGTAAGAAACTGGTAGCTTATTTTTCAGCCAGCGGCACAACGAAAAAGGCCGCTGAACGTTTGGCGAAGGCGGCGGGCGCCGACCTGTTTGAGATCAGACCGGCTGTTCCTTATCGCAGTGCCGATCTGAACTGGATGGACAAAAAGAGCCGCAGCAGTGTGGAGATGGATGACCCCGCCTCCCGCCCGGAGATCGCCGGACCGCTCCCCAATATGGCGGATTATGATACGATATTCATCGGTTTTCCGATCTGGTGGTATGTTGCGCCTCGTATCATCGACACCTTTGTAGAGAGCTGCGACCTTTCCGGCAAGACGCTGGTTCCATTTGCCACCTCCGGCGGCAGCGGTATGGGCGCAACGGTCGACGAGCTGAAGAAACTCTGCCCGGGAGCAAACTGGAACGCCGGGAAAATGCTCAACCGCATCTCCGATACGGCGCTTGCGGAGTGGGCCAACACATTTTAATGGAGGAAACGTCATGGATCTGAAAAAGACCGACCCGGAATTTGCGGAGCGCTTTTATCACTTTGCCTTCGACGAGGTGGTCAACGAAGAAAACCAGCAGCTGGATGCAGTCACCCGCTCTCTGGCGGTCCTTTCCGCTTTGATCGGCTGCGGCGGTGTGGACGCTTTTCGGGAAATGCTGCCCGCCGCACTGGAAAACGGCGTCACGCCGGTCATGGTCAAGGAAGCTGTCTATCAAGCTGTGGATTATCTCGGCTACGGACGGATACTGCCCTTTTTGAACGCGGCCAATGAGTTTTTTGTACAGAATGGAATCGCTCTGCCCCTGCCTGATCAGGCAACCACGACCATGGAGAACCGGCTGGAAAAGGGTGCGGAGGCTCAGGCCGCCATTTTCGGCGAACACATGAAAGAGGCATGGAAGAAGGGCCACATCAACCGCTGGCTGGCCGCCAACTGTTTCGGCGACTTCTACACCCGCACCGGGCTGGATCTCCCGCAGCGGGAGATGATCACCTTCTGCTTCCTCATGGCTCAGGGCGGCTGTGAACCGCAGCTCATCGCCCACGCCAGAGGAAACATGAACCTGGGCAACGACAGGGATTTCCTCGTCCGGGTGGTATCCCAGTGCCTGCCTTATATCGGCTATCCCCGCAGCCTGAATGCCCTGAGCTGCATCCAGAAGGCGGCAGAAGGCACCCCCGCACAGGGTGTAATCCTTGTGGCTGAAAAAAGTAAGGAGAATCTGGTTTGTTTTCCAATCAGGATTTAAAAAAACTTATTGTTCCCCTGTTTCTAGAACAGTTGCTGGTGGCGCTGGTTGGCATGGCAGACGTATTCGTCATCGGTTTTGTGGGCGAAGCAGCCGTGTCCGGTGTATCACTGGTGAACAGCTTCAACACTATCTTCCTCAACCTGTTCACGGCGTTGGCGGCGGGCGGCGCCGTGGTCATCAGTCAGTATATTGGACGAGAAGAAAAGGAACTGGCTAGCCGCTCGGCCTGTCAGCTGGTGGCCGCCGCGGGGGTGTTTTCCGTTGCGGCTGCGGTGGCTATCGTGCTGAGCTGTGAACCGTTGCTGCGGCTGCTGTTCGGTAAGGTGGAACCGGAGGTCATGACGGCCTGTATCACTTACCTGAGAATCTCAGCATATTCCTATCCGGCACTGGCCGTTTACAATGCGGGCGCTGCCCTCTACCGCAGCTTCGGCAAAACCAGCACTACAATGTATCTCTCGATCCTGTCCAACTGCATCAATATGGCGGGTAACTGCATTGGTGTATTCGTGCTGAAAGCAGGTGTAGCCGGTGTCGCATGGCCTTCCCTGATCGCCCGCAGTTTCTCGGCTGTCGCCATCACGGTGCTGTGCTTTTCGAAGCGGAATCCGGTATCCTACTGCTGGAAGTGGCTGTTACGGCTGGAAGGTGCGTTGCAGGCAAAAATACTACGCATTGCAGTGCCCAATGGCTTTGAAAGCGGCATTTTTCAACTGGTGAAAGTGGCGCTGAGCAGCGTGATATCCCTATTCGGCACGTATCAGATCGCTGCGAACGGTGTGGCGCAGAGCTTCTGGAGCATGTCGGCACTGGTGTGCGTAGCGATGGGGCCGGTATTCATCACGGTCATCGGGCAGTGCATGGGTGCCGGAGACACCGAAGCAGCGGAATACTACTTTTACAAGCTGATAAAAATTACCCTGATTTTTGCGGTTGTATGGAATACGATCATCTTCGCAATGACCCCGGTGGTGCTGCATTTCTATACACTGGAACCCCAGACCAAGCAGCTTGTTCTTTGGCTGGTGCTGATCCATAACATTTTCAACACCGTGGCATTTCCCTTTGCGGATCCTCTTGGCAAAGGTCTGCGTGCCTGCGGCGATGTGGGGTTCACCACTGGGATCTCACTGCTCACGACCATTGGCGTCCGGCTGGTATTCTCTATCCTGTTTGCCGTAATCTGGAAGATGGGGGTCATTGGTATTGCCTTTGCGATGTGTCTGGACTGGTCGATACGTGGTATGATCTTCTGGAGGCGATTCAAACACAAAAAATGGAAAAATCTGCAAGTGATTTGATCTTTGTATGCCAAGGTGTATCGGGAAAGTCGAATCAGATGTGCAAACGGCAGTCTAAGCCTGGGATAGCTGGTCAAAGCGTCAGAAATCGTCTCGGTGCCATACTGCCTACTGGGGCAGAGATTCTGAAATCCATCGCGGATGGCACTGTCCTTTGAGCAACAACTCTATCAAGGACTTGTTATACAGCAGCCAGTCAAGCTCTGCCCACTGTGCCAGGGACGTTGCCGTATTTTGATTTGTTGAGAAGCTAAATATAATTCTAAAAAGTCTTGATTTTCCCATCGAAAAATGGTATACACATTATACGAAATATTGATTAAACGGCCTACCGTTCAATGACATATAAAGAGAGGTGCTTGCCATGACCGCTGTGATCTATGCCCGCTATTCCAGCGACAACCAGCGTGAAGAATCCATTGAAGGCCAGATCCGTGAGTGTACGGCCTATGCCGAAAAGAACG
>JBJERU010000014.1:0-18687 GCA_051882415.1 Faecalibacterium sp.
TTTTCTCCGGTGGCCGTTGTAACGTAACCTTAGGAGGCGACCGCTCTCTCCAACTGAGCTACGGGGGCACGTTCAATTTTCCATTTTTTGGTTTTGCAGGCGATGGGACAAACTAGAGAGCGAAATCACCAGAAAACTTAACACAAGATCGTAAAATCAACGTTTCAGTGTTTTCTCGCATTCCCTGCACGAAAGACTATTGTAATCCAGGAAAATAGCGCACAACAAAACGGAATATTTGCTATAAAACAAACATTCATCCAAAGCAAACAAGCGCATCGGGGACAAATGAAGGATACTACACTATAATACATCATAATCGGAAAAAAATCAAGTTGAACCAAAGACAAAAAAGGTGTATCTTATAGAGGACAGAATTATGCAGAAAATGCTTTTTCACTGTAGTGGAAAAGCTGGGAGGAGCTTATGGCAACGGAAAAGCCCATGGAGAAAAAGAATAGAAAGCCTCTCCGCAGGAAAAAACGGAGTGGTTTTGCAGGCAAAAGCCCCACGCAGATCATCTGTGTGAGCTTTGTGGCAGTGATCGCAGTGGGCACGCTGCTGCTCAGCCTGCCCATTGCTAGCAGACAAGGCAGGCTGGGGCTGCTGGATGCACTGTTCACAGCCACCAGCGCTACCTGTGTGACCGGCCTTGTGGTGCGGGATACCTGGACCCAGTTCACAGCGTTTGGACAAGCGGTGATTCTGCTGCTGATCCAGGTGGGCGGTTTGGGTCTTGTGACCTTGACCAGTTTTTTTGCGCTGGCAGTGCGGCGGAGGATGGGATTCCGCGATCTGCGACTGCTGGGCGAAAGTGTTTCCGCAGACGGTTACTCTCAGGCGACAGAGGTGCTCAAGGTGGTGATCCGCCTGGCCTTTTTCTTTGAAGCCCTGGGTGCGGTGCTGCTTCTGTTCGCGTTCGTTCCGCAGTTTGGGCTGGAAGGCATCTGGGTCAGCGTGTTCACGGCGATCTCTGCCTTCTGCAATGCGGGCTTTGACCTGTTCGGGCGCTTTGGCGAGTACTCATCTCTGACCCCCTATGTGGATAATTACTATGTGCAGGCGGTCATCATGTTTTTGATCATGGCGGGCGGCCTGGGCTTTATGGTTTGGGTGGAGCTGGCCGAATGGCGCAAAAAACGGCATTTGTCGCTGCATGCGCGGGTGGTTCTGGTCTTTTCGCTCATCTTCTGGCTGAGCGGCGCAGTGGCACTGCTGCTGCTGGAATGGTCCAATCCCAACACGATGGGCCCGCTCTCGGTGCCCGGCAAGCTGATGGCGGCACTGTTCCAGTCTGTGTCTACCCGCACGGCAGGCATGAACACTGTCGATCTGGCAGCCTGTATGCCTATCAGCAAGCTGCTTATGAGCATTCTGATGTTCATCGGCGCAGCGCCCGGCAGTACGGGCGGCGGCGTAAAGGTGACGACCTTTGCGGTGTTGATCCTGACCATCCGAAGCGTGGCCCAGGGCAGGGATGAATGCGTGATCGCAAACCATCGCATCGACTTTAAAACCGTGTACCGCGCGCTGACGATCATCACGCTGGGCGCGCTGGCGGCTTTTATTTCCACGGTGTTTGTCTCCTACAATACGATCAGCGGGGTATCGGTCATCGATGCGATGTTCGAGTCCTTCTCCGCCTTTGGCACGGTGGGTCTATCGGTAGGCGTGACCGGTAAGCTGAACAGTGCGGCCAAGGTGCTGTATATGATGGTCATGTTTATGGGACGCGTTGGCCCGGTATCGCTGGCCATCAGCCTGGCCGCAAAACCGGATGAGAACAAGCGCCGCATTTTGCCGGAGGGACATATCAACGTGGGCTGAAAGCCTTCGGACGGCTCAAGTAAACTTGAAAAAAACGGCTCTGCTTTTCCCCAAAAGGATAAAACAGAGCCGTTTTTTATGTTCGATATTTCTTATCGTGCGTACAGTGCAACGATATTCAACAGGATCTCGGTGGCCTTGTCCATCCGCTCTGCGGTGGTGCACTCGCACACGCCGTGGAAGTTGAAGCCGCCGGTGCCCAGGTTGGGGCAGGGCAGACCCTTCCAGCTCAATACCGCGCCATCGGTGCCGCCGCGCACGGGCGGCTCTTCCGGCTCCAGACCGGCCATGCGCACAGCCTCGCGAGCGGTTTCAACCAGGTGGAAATGCGGCTGGATCTTCTCCAGCATGTTGCGGTAGCTGTCCTTCAGCTCCACTTCCACCGTGCCGGGGCCGTATTTGTTGTTCAGATAGTCGGCGATCTGAAGCATGTTGTCCTTTTTGAACTGGAGCTTGTCTGCATCGTGGTCGCGCAGGATATAGCCCAGCTTTGCCTCGGTCACATCGCCCATCATCTGGCACAGGTGATAGAAGCCCTCTCGGTTCTCGGTGGTTTCCGGGCGCGCCATGATGGGCAGAGCACTGTGGAACTCCATTGCAACGTTGGAGGCGTTGATCATCGCGTCCTTGGCGCTGCCCGGATGGACCGAAAAACCGTGAACGGTCACAGTAGCGGCAGCGGCGTTAAAGTTTTCGTACTCGATGCAGCCTGCATCGCCGCCGTCCACCGTATAGGCAAAATCAGCTCCAAAACCTGGGATATCAAACAGCAGTGCTCCCTCGCCGATCTCTTCGTCCGGGGTAAAAGCGATGCACAGCTTACCGTGGGGACGGCCCTCGGCCAGGATCGTCTCGGCGGCGGTCATGATCTCTGCCACGCCCGCTTTATCATCCGCGCCCAAAAGGGTAGTGCCGTCGGATGTGATCAGAGTCTCGCCCTTGAGCTGGGCCAGAAAGGGAAAGGTGCTCACCTTCATCACGGCACCGGTAGCGGGCAGAACGACATCGCGGCCGTCATAATTTTCGTGCAGGATGGGGTTGACGTTTTCGCCGCTGGCATCGTCCGCAGTGTCAAGATGGGCGATCAGACCCAGAGCGGGCTTATCCTCGCAGCCTTCGGTGGCCGGGATGCTGGCGTAGACATAGCAGTTTTCGTCCACAAAAGCGTTTTCGATGCCAAGCCCTTTCAGCTCATCCACCAGCATCTGTGCCAGGTCAAACTCCCGTGCGGCGGACGGATGCATGCCGGAAGAAGCGTCCGAGGTGGTGTGAACACGGACATATTGCAGTAAGCGTTCGTATGCGCGCATAAATCAAAGCTCCTTTTATTTTTTGGATGCTTCTATAATACCCCTGTTTCCCGGATTTGACAAGGCTGACGGGCAAACAAATTGCGGTCCGTGCAGACTGTTTTGCAGATAAAAGCGGAGAGCCGGTCAGTACGGCTCTCCGTAAGAACGAAGGAGTTTCAGCGATCGCTCTCCAGAGCGTCCAGAATCTGGTCTGCGATGTAGCGGTGGCCTTCCACGGTGGGATGGCCGTCGGGCGCGGTCTGTGTTTTGGGGATGGGGACGTAGATCACGTTTTCGTTGTCAGCGGCAAGCTGCTTTTCCACGCGGTTCATCTGATTGAAATAACTGCTCCAGCAGGGGATCATCGGCACAGGATCGGTATAGCCCAGCAATACGATCTGTGCATCCGGATTCAGCGCCTGCAATTCGGCAACGATCTGAGCCAGATTGACCGAAGCGCTGTCATATGCGCTGCGGCAGATCTGCCCCATTTCGCTGAATAGGAGATGGAAGGTGTCGCTGGTCTCCTGCCAGGTCAGGCTGATCTCCCGCAGGGCATCAAAGAACTGGGCGCGGACTTCGGGGTCGGCGACATCGCGGTACAGACCGCTGATAAGCATGTTCACGGCCTTTTCGCTCTTCCAGTTGGTGGCGTTGCCCAGCGCCACGATGCAGGGGACCAGCGCATCGTTGGAGCCGATCTGCACCACGATCACATCTGCCCGGCGCAGATAGTCCTGATATTCCGGATAGTCATAGAAGGTGCCCGCGGGCTGGTTGAACTGAGACATTTTGCCGTCCCGGATCAGCTCCGCCATGTCGCCGCTCATCAGCGCAGGCAGGCCCAGATTAATGGCGTGCTGGCGGTCCAGGCCGAGATCCTGTGCCAGACAGCTCGTATAGCAATCCGCAGGATAGTTCTCAAAGTTGGGCCGCATATCCAGGCCGATCTCCGCAGGGCCATATTGGATGTCGGGCAGGCCGACGCCTGCGGCAATGCTGTCGCCCAGCACGACCAGCGTCATCTGTTCCTGCGCCTCGGCGGTTTCCCCGGCGGCATCCGGTTCAGACACAGGGGCCTGCGGCTCAGAAGCGGGGCTGATCTCCGCCAAGGCTTCGGCCGGAGCGGGTGCGGCTGCCGCATCGGTCTGCGGTGCGGCGGGCTGTTCGGCAAATGCGGGTACGCCAAGACAGAAGGCCGCCAGGAAAGCGGCCAGCAGAAGGCTGCCAGTTTGTTTTTTCATAGACTCACTCATTTCTTTTGGGGCGGGGCTTGGAAAAGCCCGGGCCAAAGCTTCGATCAGAAAGCAGGTGCAATTTCAGGACCTGTTTTTCGTTTGCGCTCAGTATAAAACAGCCGCAAAGGGAATGTCAACAGGCAAAACGGAAGCGCTGCGTAAAAAATCCGGTGCTCCGGGCAGGAGCATCGGACGATGGATGATCTGACGGGAACGATGCGGAAATGAGGCGGATCATTTTTGATCCGCTGCCAGCCTCTCCTCCAGCTTGCGATAGTCCACCTTGCCGGCGGGGGTATAGGGCATTTCGGAAAGGAATCTGTAGCCTGCGGGCTGCACATATTCAGGCAGCTCTTTGGCGCACAGCTGGCTCAGCTCCTGGACGATCTGCTTTTTTGGGGCAGTGCAGGCCGGGTCAAGAACTGCGTAGACGAAGGGCAGACGCCCCTGGACGTGCTCCTTGTCCGCGATGCCCACCACCGAGCACTGCTGCACAGCGGGGTGGAGGCTGACTACATTTTCGATCATGGAAGGGAACACCTTGAAGCCGTCGTGACGGATGATCAGCCGCTTGATGCGGGAATCCAGGAAAACATAGCCCTGGCTGTCCATATAGCCAATGTCACCGGTATGCACCCACACGCGGCCATCTGCATGCCGGCGCAGGATGGCGGCCGTTTCTTCCGGTTTACCGTAATAGCCCATCATGGTGCCGGGGCCGGAGATGCAGATCTCGCCGCGTTCACCGATGGGCAGTTCCTGATCGGTGCCCACTTCAAATACAGAGACCAGCGTGTTGACCAGCGGGATGCCCACGCTGCCGGGCTTGTTCAGCAGCCCTTCGGCAGAGGTGGCCGCCGAGGATACCTCGGTCATGCCGTAGCCTTTGGCCAGGGCATAGGGCGCATGATGCGCGGCAAGAAAGCGGTTCACATTCTCCTCTGCGCCCAGCGAGATGGCATCGCCGCCGGCCGCATAATTGAGGACGAAGGAAAGGTCTTTGTTTTTCAGCCGGGGATCGGCGGCGATCTTCTGGTAGTGGGCAGGCACACCGAACATGTGTTCGGGCTTGTGCTTCAGCACCAGGCTGCCGAGCTTTGCGCCGTCCTCGATGTTCGGGATGATGATCACCTTCATGCCCAGCGTCAGCGGCAGATGGATGCCGCAGGCAAAGCCGTAGGCGATAAAAGGCGGCATGATGTTCATCAGCTTCTGGCCGCGCTGGAACACTTTTTCACAGGCAAAAAACTGGGCGGCCAGCGCGTTGAAATTGTCATCGCTGAGCATAACGCCCTTGGGCGAGCCGGTGGTGCCGCCTGTGTGTACCACAACGCAGGCGTGCTGCGGATCATAAGGCTCGGCATGGGTGCTCTGGCCCTGTCCGGCGGCAATGAAATCCTTCCACAGGATCACATTCGAAGCGTATCTGTTTTTATCGGGACTGGTCAGCCTGTAGCCGATAGCCATGGGCAGCGGCAGGGAATCCGCGGGAGAGATCACCAGTATCTTTTCCACGCTGGTGCGGCGGGCGGCCTGGCGGCAGCGCTCATATACAACATTCAGGCAGATCAGCAGGCGGGAGCGCACCTCTTGGATGTACGCGCAGATCCCCTCGGGGCTGTAGCGCGGATCCACCAGATTGAGCGTTGCGCCCAGCATATCTGCCGCATAAAAACAATAAATGACCTCCGGGGTCATCACACTGACTAGGGTGATGATGTCGCCTTTTTGCACACCGGCCGCGCGAAGCGCGGCAGCCGTCTTTTTTATGTTGACGATCAGGTCGGCATAGCGGATGCTGCGGCCATAGTATTCCAGGGCGGGCGCGGACAGATTGCCGCGGTTTTGCCGGCATATAAAGTCAAACGCGGTGCAGGCAGGCAGAGTCTGTCCGATGAACTTTTTGTCATAAAAAGCAAGCCATGGCCGCGCAGAGGAAGCGTAAACGGGGGTGTTATCGTTTTGCATAGCAGTCCTTCCTTCGGAAAATTTTCGGCAGCCGCAAGAAAAAACAACCTCTGCGGCTGCCGGATAAGATCTGGAAAAGGGAAAAGCCCCCTGTCCGGATGCAGCTACCATTGTAGTGGACAGGGAGCCGTGAAGTCAAGCTTCAAAATGTGAATAAAGAAGAATACACCTGTAAAAGGAATGTTTACGTCTGTTTCAGCCAAGCCTCGGCCTCTTTTTGGGTGCACAGCACCCAATGCCGGGGCCGCAGCTCGCGCCATTCGGGTGCTTCGGCGGCATAATCGTGCATGGAAGGATCATAGACCAGCAGTTTTTTGCTGCGCTCGCGGCGGGGGCTGGGCATCGGGATGGCCGACAGCAGGCTGCGGGTGTAGGGATGGATGGCGTGGGTGGTCAGTTCCTCCGCGTCCGCCAGCTCAACGATATCGCCCTTGTGGATGACTGCGATGCGGTCCGAGATGTACCGCATCACCGACAGGTCATGCGCGATGAACAGGTAGGTGATGCCGCGCTCCTGCTGCAAATGGCGCAGCAGATTCAAAACCTGGGCGCGGATGGACATATCCAGTGCAGAGATCGGCTCGTCCGCGATGATGAATTCCGGTTCCACGATCAGCGCGCGGGCAATGCCGATGCGCTGGCGCTGTCCGCCGGAGAACTCGTGCGGGAAGCGGCTGGCAAATTCCGGCAGAAGGCCGACATCCAGCAGCGCCTGGCGCACCTTTTCTTCCCGCTGGACAGCGGACAGATCGGGCCGCACGTTCATCAGGCCCTCGGCTACGATATAGCCCACCTTGGCGCGCTCGTTCAGCGAGGACTGGGGATCCTGAAAGATCATCTGGATCTCCTTGATCACCTGGCGATCCAGCTCGCGGGAGATATGGCCGTTGATCTTCTGGCCCTTGTACAGGATATCGCCGCCCGAGGTGGGCAGGATGCGCATGATGGCCCGGCCGATGGTAGTCTTGCCGGAACCGCTTTCTCCCACCAGGCCAAAGGTCTCGCCGCGGTAGATCTCAAAGTTTGCGTTGCGCACGGCGTGGTAAGCCTTGCGGCCGGAGCCGTAAGTCACCTCCAGATGATCCACTTTCAGGAGGACTTCTTTTTCCTTTGCCATATTAGATGCCCTCCTCTCGCAGCATTTTGACGGCGGCGGGCGGCTCTACCCTGGGTGCCCGCGGATCCAGCAGCCAGGTCTTGGCCCGGTGCGTGGGGGAGATATCAAAGTAAGGCGGCCGTTTGACAAAATCGATCTTCAGCGCCTGCGGATTGCGGGGCGCGAAGGCATCGCCCCGGATCTCCGCAAACAGGTTGGGGGGCGTGCCCTGGATGTTGAACAGATCCAAGCCCTTCACGCCCATCTGGGGCATGCTGGAAAGCAGCGCCCATGTATAGGGATGGCGGGGGTCGTAATAGACCTCATCGGCGGTGCCGATCTCCACGATGTCGCCCGCATACATGACGGCCACCCGATCCGCGATGTTGGCCACCACGCCCAGATCATGGGTGATGAGCACGATGGTCAGGTTGTACTTGACCCGCATCTCCTTGAGCAGCTCCAGGATCTGTGCCTGGATGGTCACGTCCAGCGCGGTGGTAGGCTCGTCGCAGATCAGGATCTGAGGGTTGCAGGCCACCGCGATCGCGATGACGACGCGCTGGCGCATGCCGCCCGAAAATTCGTGGGGATACTGGCTGTAGCGCACCTCCGGGTCGGCGATGCCGACATCCCGCAGATACTCCAGCGTCTTTTCTTTGGCTTCCCTGCCTTTCAGCCCCTGGTGCAGCTCTACGGCCTCCTGGATCTGTGCGCCGATGGTTTTCAGGGGGTTCAGGCTGGTCATGGGGTCCTGCATGATCATGGCGATCTCATGGCCTCGGATCCGCAGCCAGTCCTTTTCCTTTTTCAGCTCGGACAGACGCACGGGCTTGCCGTCGTCTGCGCCAAAGTAATCGATGGTGCCGTCTGAGATAAAGCCGTTTGCATCCAAAAGGCCCATAAAGGCTTTGGTAAAAACCGATTTGCCCGAGCCGCTTTCGCCCACTACGGCGAGCACTTCGCCATGGTAAAGGTCGAGATCGATGCCGCGGATGGCGTGCAGGACCCGGCCGCGCAGATTGAATTTGATGTTGACGTTACGGGCGGAGAGGATCATCTGTTTTGGTTTCATGGCGCGCCCCTCCTTACTGCAGATGGTTCTTCGGGTCGGCCGCGTCCGAGAAGGCGTTGCCGATCAGATAGAACGCGATGGTGACAAAGCTGAGGATGATGGTGGGGTAGATCAGCTGATAGCGCAGACCCGCCTGCATCATCACCTTGCGGCCGTCGTTGATCAGGTTGCCCAGAGAGGGCGTTTCCACCGACAGACCCAGGCCGATGTAGGTGATGAACACCTCGCTGCCGATGGCGGCGGGCACAGTCAGGGCCATGCGCAGCATGATGACCGATACCAGGTAGGGCAGCAGATTGCGCAGCACGATGCGGAAGGTGGGGGTGCCGATGCAGCGGGAAGCCACATTGTAATCCCGGTCACGTATGATCAGGATCTGGTTGCGGATAAAGCGGGCCATCGCGATCCAGCCCGTGATGGACATGCCCAGGATCAGGGTCTTAACGCTGGGACTGGCCACATAGGAGATCAGGATCAGGATGATGGTGGAAGGGATGTTATCGCAGATGTTGTACAGCTCGGTAAAAAAGAAGTCCAGCTGGCGCACATAGCCCCAGAGCACACCCACCGTGATGCCCACCACGGCTTCGATCAGGGCCACAAAGAAGGCGATGGTCAGGCTGGTGCGCGCACCGGCCCAGATGCGTGCCCAAAGATCCTGTCCAATGGCGTTGGAACCCCAGATAAAGCCTTTTTCACCGGGGGCGATGTTGCGGTACTGGATGCCGGTGGCCGGATCTACCGCACACAGGTTGGGATCCACCTGGCCGGGCAGCCAGGGCTGGAGGAAGGCAAAGGCCACGACCCCTACCAAAGCGATCAGCAGCACCACGGCCACCTTGTTTTTGAGGAACGCCCGGAAGGTGCTGCCCCAGTAGCTGTAATTGGAGGAAGCGGTCGCCTCGGCCTGTGCCTCGCTGAACCCGGCAGGGGTAAACAGCTCGCTGTCCGGCAGATCGGCCCAGGCTTCGGGGCCGTCCTTCTGGAAATGGTTCAGCTCGCTTTCCAGCTTTTTGCTCTTTTCATCACGGATACGGAACAGCATTATCGGCCACCTTCTTTCTTGCCAAAGCTGATGCGGGGATCGATCAGCACCATAAGGATGTCGCCCAGGATCAGGCCGATGATGCCCACGCAGGCATACAGCAGCACGATGCCCTGCACCATGGTGTTGTCATGGCGCTGCACACAGGTGACCAGCAGGCCGCCCATGCCGGGGATGCTGTACAGGCTTTCGATGTAGATGGAGCCGACCACCGTATTGAGGAACGCGGAGGGGATATACTGCACCAGCGGCACCATTGCGTTGCGGAAGATATGGCGCATCGAGATGCTGTTCTCGCTCACGCCCTTGGCGCGGGCCAGACGCACATAGTCCTTATTGCTTTCGTCCACCATGTAGCGGCGCAGCCACATGGCGTAGAATGCGATGTTGCCCAGGCTCATCGAGCAGACCGGCAGCACCCAATACTTCCAGTTGCCGGCGTCGAACAGCAGCCCCACACCCAGGGCAGTGGTGCCGTACATCTGGATGTACAGATAATACACGGCTGCGGGCACTGCCTGGATCAGCACGATGATGGCGGTGCCGATCTTATCCGGCCAACGGTTTTTGAACCGGCCCATCATCAGGCCCATCGGAATGCCCAGGATCAGGCTCAGGCACATGGCGCACACGCCCATCTGGATGGAGATGGGCAGCTTTTTGGCCAGGATGGAAGTGACCGATGCGTTTACCTTGTAGATATGGCTCACGCCCAGATCTCCGTGCAGGGCATCCCGCCAGAACCGCCCGATCTGCACCGGAAGCGGATCCAAAAGCCCCATCGACTGTAGGCCGGCCTGGATCTGGGCCTCGGTCATTTTTTCGTAGTTTGCGAAATAGCCTTCCACCGGCATCAGCCGCAGCAGGCAGAACACGAGCGTTACGATGATGAACAGGGTCAGGATCGAACGCCCGATGCGTTTCGCCAGATATCGGAACATATCTGCACGCACCCCTCTTTCGTTTCATTCTTTCCGTGGCATGCACAGAAAATTTATAGAATACTCCTAGAATACATCAAAACGGTCGATTTGGGAAGGGATTTTCCAATATCCTGATATTTTTTTGGCAGACGGAGCCGGAAACCGCCGCCGACAAAGACCCCGCCGCCTTTCCGGGGAAAAGCGGCGGGGTCTTGAAAAAATCGGCTGAAAAAGCTCAGCGAGCGTCGCGGTTCGCTTCGTACTCGCTCATGGAGATGTAGTGATCCATCACATGGATGCCCTTCAGACGCTTGTTGGAGAAGCCGGTGGAAGCATACTGGCCCTCCCAATAGTTCAGGCGGGTGGCGATGTAGGAAGGCACGCTCATGCCCATGGGTACCACCAGCGCATTGTTGATCAGCAGGGCCTCGGCGTTGGCAAAAGCCTCATAGCGGGCGTTGATATCGTCGGTGATCTGCTTGGCGGCCTCGATCTCGGTCATGTACTGCATGATGACATCCGCCGTTTCGCCGGTGATAAAGCCATCCTCAACGCCGGTGCGCAGATATGCATAGCGCATGCCGCGGGAGCCTGCGGACTGATAGAACGGATCGCTCTCGGTCTCAGGATCGGAGTAGTCTGCGCCCCAGTTGCACAGAAGGAAGCAGAACTTACCGTCGCGGCGCACAGAGGACAGGAAGCTGTCGGAGGGGCCGGCGGTGATCTGGATATCGATGTAGCTGACGCCGTCGTTCAGCACGCCTTCCAGCTGCTGCTTGAACACCTGGCACTGCTTGTCCCAGTCGGTGGAGGAGGGGTTGTAGGGCAGCTGGACCTTGACCGGGAAGGTGACGCCCTGGGCGGTCAGCTCCTGGATGGCGGCATCGCGATATTCCTTGGCCTTGGCCTCGTTGAAGAACTCACCCACACCGGCTAGATCGCCGCACTGGATGTAATCCACGCCGTCGTTGTTGGCGCAGAAGGAGGGCGGGGTGATGGTGTTCAGCTTGTAGCCCTCGTAGCCCTGCGGAGCCTGCACCGCCAGGGTGACGGCGTTGTTGATGCCGTACAGGAAGCTCTTGCGGAAGTTGGAGCTGTTGATGGCTTTGGCCCAGTTTGCAGGCTCATACTGCTCTTCCAGGCCGCCCACGGTCCAGTTGGAGAACTCGTGATGGAAGGGCATGAAGTTGAACATGTAGAAATAGGTATAGTTGGTGTTGGGGCGATCCATCGAAACCAGGTCTGCGGTGGCGGGGTCTGCCAGCCAGCTGTCCAGGATGTCGGAGCCGATGGTGGCCTCATCGATCTCGCCGCGCTTGATCATCTCCGGGCCGTTGACCGAAGCTTCGGAGTTGTAGATGCGGCTCACAGTGTCGATGTGCACATTGTCCGCGTCATAGTTCTCCGGGTTCTTTTTCATGATCCAGGTTTCCAGAGATTCGTATTCGGCCAGATAGAACGCGCCGCAGCTGTAGGTGGTCTCGGCGGAGGTGGCGAACTGGTCGCCGGTCTCATCCAGCAGCGGGCCGTAAGCAGGCTCATAGGGCAGATAGACCAGCAGGCTCAGGAAGCCGGGGAAGTCGTAGGTCAGGGTGTAGGTCAGGGTGTGCTCGTCCACAGCCTTGACGCCCACATCTTCAAAGTCCACAGCGGGGTAGGTCTTGGGGTCGGAGCCGGGCTTGGCGACCGTCACCGTGCCGGAAGCATCCACGGTATAGGTGGTGCCGTCGTCGCCTACGATGCCGCCGTTGGCATTGTTCAGGTAGACGTGATAGGTGTAGTACTCATCCGCGTTGGCGATGTAGGCAGTGACCAGGCCGGAGTTGGAGGAAGCGTAGTCCGGGGTCAGGACGTACTTCAGCGCATCCACAAAGTCCTGTGCAGTGACCGGAGCCACCACAGCGCCGTTACAGTCTACCCAATTCTCATCGCGCAGATGGAATGTCCAGGTCAGGGTGTCGGCGTCCCAGTCCCAGCTGGTGGCCAGTCCCTCGCGCAGGGCGCCCTTGTTATCGTACTCGACCAGGGTATCCACGCAGTTGGCGCCCACCTGCATCTCCAGATCGGAGGCGGTGGTAAGATAGTTCAGGGTGGAGGGCTGGCTGGAATAGAGGATGGTGTAGCTGGAGCTGGCGGCATCGGAGCCGGCGGCCGCAGAACTGGTGCTGGAGCTGGAACCGCCGCATCCGCTCAGCAGGCCGGCAGCAGCCACAGAAGCGGCTGCCACACCACTGGCTTTCAGAAACTGACGGCGGGAAATAGAACGATCACTCATGAAAATCCCTCTTTCTGTTGCTCATGGAGCATTCGTGTGCGGAAGCCCGCTGCTTCCTCCTGCAGCGGGCCGTGAAACAAAAAAGGGTAACGGAAACACATCCGTTACCTCTTTGTAACAGTCCGTGACCACCTTACAGGTGGTTAGGGAAAGTATAGCATTGATCTTGCGCTGCGTCAACCTAAGAGATCACGGCTTTTGCGCCGTCTGCGGGCACAGCGGAAGCCTCGGGATGGAGCGATGCGGGTGCTGCGGAAGCGTCCCCGGCACCCTCGGCCAAAGCCCTGGCTGCATCCTGCGCGGCTTTTTCGGCGGCGCGCTGCTGCACGCGGGCACGGGCCTCTTCCTGGCGCTTTTTGGTGCGCGCCTTGATGCGGCACACCGAGCACAGCCCATCCACAGAGTTGGGCGCGATGGCCTTGCCGCAATCCGAACAGAGCGTTTTCTGGAATTTATAGATGCTCACAGGCCCCAGACTGGTCAGCTGGCGCAGCTTCAGGCCCTCGATGGCGTGGCTGTTGCACGCATCCACACAGACGCCGCATTCGCTGCACTTCCAGGGCGTGACAACCACGCGGGTGCGGCCGTCGGGCAGATCCTCAAACTTGAGCGCACCGGAACGGCAGGATTTGGCGCAGCGGTCACAGCCAAAGCACTTGTCCGTAAAGACGGGCAGATAAACGCCAAAGCGCAGCGGATCGTCCCCGGCGGCGGCTTTCAGCTGCTTCAGACGCTGGTTGAGCAGGATGCGATAGTCCAGCGCACTGCCCCATTCGCTGTCCTCGCTGCGCAGGCCGGGCAGCATCCGCAGCAGATGCTTGCTGCCTTCGCGGGAAGAGCTGGAGACATAGGAGAACATCTCCCGGCGGGACAGGCTTTTTACCTGATAGGGCGCGTCCTCCGGCTCATAAGCCAGCGTAAAGCGGGACTGGAACAGCTCCGGGCCGAAGAACTCGGCCAGGCGGGTCAGCTCGCTGCGCAGCTGGGCGGCGCAGACATCGTTTTCGCACTCGCCGCAGGGGGTCAGATCCAGAACGATCTTTTTGTTCAGTGCCAGATAAGCCAGCGCTTCCCACGAAAGGGCGCTGATGCAGGCGCGCACCACGGAATTCTGACGGGCGCTTTTTTCGCAGCCGATCCAGATGGTGTCGTTGTCGGTATCGGCGCAGGAGATATCCCGCTGCACCTGTTCCGGAGAAGGGGAGATGCAGCGGCTGCGGCAGGCGGAAACGCACAGTCCGCAGTCGATGCACTCGTCCCACTCCTTGATCAGGTTGGGGCGGGTGAAAACGGCATCACCGTAGGGGCAGATATCCTTGCAGGCGGTGCATGCCGTGCGGTGCGGATGAAGGTTCCAGCACTGGCGGCGGTTCACCTCCGGATGGGTGGTCTTCATCAGCGCATCCATTGCGGCTTTGGTAAAGAAACCCATAAAATGGTCACTCCTTGTCTGTCTGCTCCTCGATGGTCGTCACCATGGCATGTTTCAGCAAGAACTGCTGGACTTTGCGGGAGGTGATGGCTGCTGCAATGGCATCCGGAGCAAGCACCTTGCGGATCTCGTCCTCCGGAGTGCCGTGCAGACGGGACAGGCGGACATACTCCGCTTCGACTTCGGCGTTGTGTACCACGATCTTTTCCGCTTCGGCGATGGCGCGGGTGGCCAGCACACGGCGGACGTTGCGCTCGGCATCCTTGCGATACCCTGCGTACACCTGTTCAGGGGTGGTGCGGCTGTTCTTGCAGTATTCCTCGTAGGAGACGGGGCCTTTGCTCAGCCGGGCCTTGAGCCGCTCCACCTCGTTGGCAGCGGTTTCATCCAGCACCTGGCCGGGAATATCCACGGTCAGATTGGCGCCTGCCATGTCCAGCAGCTCCATACCGGCCTTGCGGTCGGCATTTTCATCGTGGGAAACGCGCTTTTTCTGGCGGACATCCTCTTTCAGGGCATCCAGAGAGGCAAAGCCAATGCTTTTGGCAAACGCTTCGTCCGGGGCGGGAGTGTACTTTTCGGCCACAGCATGCAGCACGATCTCAAACTGCGCAGTCTGGCCCGAAAGCTCCGGCACACGGAAGTCTGACGGGTAGGTGAAGTCAAAGCGGAAGGTCTCGCCCGCGCGGTGGCCATAGACCGCTTTTTCGGCGTCGGGCATCAGCTTGCCCTCGCCCAGACAGACGGTCACTTTGGTCATCCGGCTGTCGGGGATGGGCTGCCCGTCCATAAAGCCTTCAAAATCCAGCGTCACCTTGCTGCCGCGGCGGGCAGGCTCGGTGCTGGGATGATAGACCGCGTGGGTGCGGGCCAGATGCTCTACTTCATGCTGCACGGCAAATTCGGATACGCGGCGCACGCGGCGGGTGATGGAAAGGCCCTTATACTGGCCCAAAGTGACCTTGGGGCCACGGTTGGTTTGCTGTTCCATGGGATACAGTGCTCCTTTTGTTCAGAGAATAAAGGGGGGGATCGCTCAGCAGTCGGCGCAGCCGCCAGCCGGGGATTCCAGCCAGTCGGTGTCCAGCGAAACGGTGCCGTCATCCCACACGAAAGTGGGGATACCAACACGGCCCTCGGCCTTGATGCTGTCATAGATGGGCAGGGTGTCCCGCAGGGCCAGGAATGCGCGCAGATTCTTGATGCTGGCGGTGATATCGACATACTCGTACTCGATGCCCTGTTCTTCCAGCTTCTGCTTGGTATCGCGGCAGGACGAGCAGATGGCGGCGCCGTAGAATTTCAACATAAAAGATTCCTCCTGATGGTGCGGACAGGCCCGCGGCCCGCCCGGAATTCGTTTTCGGTATCCAGAATACCAGAAAGGTGTGAATAAATCTAGTATACACGTTCTGTGTCGGTTCGGCAAGATGCGGCTTTATTCCATTCCCTGCAGGAGCAGCCAGCGGTCGATCGCACCGCTGAACAGTTCCGGGAACTGTGCGTCCTCGGCCGCAAAGCCCGCGCGGAAAAACTCGACCTCTTCCCGGTCAGGAGCGGACGTCCGCCGCCAGATGGAAATAACGGTGCCGTTGCCCATGTCAAAGCTGGTCTCAAAAGTAAAGCAGCGATCCCGCACGGCAAGAAACAGCGCATTCATCCGGCCGGAAAGCTCGCCCTCGTTGACATAGGTTTGGGGAAAGGGATCGGCGGTGAGCACATATTTGGCAGAAAAATAGGCGGTGGGAAAGTCCTGTGTGCCGGGGATGGAGAATCCGGAACACAGCTTTTGGGTGACGCGGCGCTCCGGCAGATGGCAGTTCTGGAAGGTTTCGGCGTTGTAGAGCATGTCGTGCGGGATGCAAAAAGCAGTATCCTCCCCGGTGCAGTGTTCCTCCAGCCAGAGAGTGACCTGTTCGATCTGGGGCAGATCGCGGCGATCGTATAAAAGAGAATCCAGCCGGAGAAATTCATCGGCAAAGCCGGAGGGGAAGTGTTCCAGCAGCGCTTCGGGCAGCGCAACGATGGTCAGCGGCGAGCAGCGCACCGATACCGCAAACAGCAGTGTAAAGCCCCAGTAAGCTGCTTTCCATGCAGTGTGCCGCTCAAAGCCCTCGGCGAGGGCGGCGGCACCCGCCAGAAACAGCAAAAACCATCCGGGCACAAACAACAGCATCTGGTGGGATCCGGTGTTTTGCACGCGTGTGAACAACAGAATGCTGGATGCCAGTTGTCCCAGCCCCAGGCAGGGCAGCGCTGGGCAGCGGCTGCGGACGGCATAGGCAAGGCCCAGTCCAATGAGGATAAAGTTCAGCAGTCCAATGCGGAAGAACTGCTGGTATAGCTCGGCGGACAGCCCGCCTACATTATAATAAGCATAGTGGGAGGAATAGTTGTATTGCAGGATATGTACCACCAGCGGCCACAGCAAAAGAAGGATGCAGACCACTGCGGCCACGCCATAAAGCAAAAGATTGCGCACCCGGCGCGCCGCGGCAGAGCGCTGCCCCACGCGAAAAAGCTGAAAGCTGCTGACAAAAATCAGCAGGACATAGGTGAAATAATAGCCTACCACGAAATACAGATACCACCGCCGGGTCAGAACGATGGCGGCCGTGGCAAAAAAGAGGAGCACACAGCGGGACATTTGCAGCTGGTCGAAGCGGTAATCCAGCGTAAGCAGCAGGATCATAAACGCGAAGATCAGACCAAACCAGTCCGGCTGGCCCAGCATAGCGGACATGCGCAGAAACGGAAAGGTGACACACCAGCTCAGGCCGATCCCAAGATACAGGCGGCGGTGCCGGACGCGCAGCATCTGCCCGGCCTTGCACACCACGCCCGCCAGCACAAGCAGAAGCGTGGGGAATACATTGATCAGCATGCAAAAGGCGTAGCTGTCGCCGGTGCGGTCGGTCAGGCAGAAAGGAAATTCGGTGAACAGAGAGATGAAACAGGTGTAATCTTCTACCATCGAAGTCCGCAGAAGCTTCAGCCCGGCGGAGACCGAAACGGAAAATGCCTGCTCCATCTCATATTGCTTGAGGATGTAGTTGGCATAGTCCCAATAATAGATAAAATCCCGGCGGCCCAGTGCCCACCCGCAATAGAGTGCAGCACACAGCCATATTCCGCCCAGAACTGCCCAGTGGAACCGCCGCAGCCGGACGCCGGCCGACCGAAGCACCCACAAAGCACAGACAAAAAGCGACAGATCCGCCCAAAGGCTCAAAAGTGGAAAAAACAGCTCCGAGCGGGGCGAGAGGAGTGCAAGCCCGATCAGTCCCAGCCCGCCGACCGCCAGGATAAGAGCAGCTGCCGCCGGACCGGAAGGGCAGGGATGCGCGGCGGTATGGGCCTCCCGCCGCCGGGAAGATACGATTTCAGACACGGCAAAAGATTCCTTTCTGAACCAGAATTGTCCTTTTATGGATGATGGTATTATAGCAAAATCGCCGTCCATCGTCCACCTTTGCTGTAAAGTGCAAAAAATCCCCTCCGCTGTCCCAAACGGTATTCAAGCGTTGAACGGGCCGGAAGTCATTGAGGAGAAAATTTTTTGGGGGTGGAATCTTGACTTTTGTTCTTTAATAGTATATTATATCAATAAGAAATCTATATAGATAAGGTGAGAGTTGTGGCAAGACGTAATACGATCCAGCGGTCTTTCGTTTTGGAGGCGGTGAATAAATTGCATTGCCACGCGACAGCAGATGAGGTCTATCGGGAGATCATCAAGAAGCATCCAACCATCAGCAAGGCAACCGTATATCGAAATCTGAATCTGTTATCTGAAATGGGGGAGATCCGCCGACTTGAGATCCCGGGGAGCGCCGACCGTTTCGATCATATCAACTATGATCACTGCCATGTGAAGTGTAAGGTTTGCGGGCGCGTCTTTGATGTGGATATGGATTTCGTCAATGGCCTTGAGAATGGGATCAGGGATGCCCATGGATTTGACTTTTCCGGTTATGACATTATCTTTCGTGGTGTCTGTCCGGAATGTAAAGAGCAAAAGGATTCCACCGACAAGTAAACCAACTTTGGAAAAAAACGCGGAATAAGCGTTTTCATCAATACAATCTAAGGAGGATTACCATGCGAAGCATTACCAAGTTGGATCTCCAGTACGCACACCGTTTTTATGGCTTTAAAGGAGAAGCCCAGTATCTGCACGGACATACCGGCGTTCTGACCATCGAAGTCGAGGACACTGTTGAACCGGGCGTGAATATGGTCTTTCCCTGCAACGAAATTCAAAAGACCGCCTGGGAGGTTCTGAAAAATTTCGACCATGCGCTGATCCTGCGGGAAGACGATCCGCTGCTGCCTGCGATCCTGAAAGTCTATGAAGAGCAGGGCATCAAGGATGGCGCTCCGACCAACAAGATGAAAGGTCCTGCATTCAAGACCGAACTGGCCACTGCATATCCTGACTGCCGCCTGGTTGTGACGAAAGAGACCATGACCGTCGAGGGCATGATCAAGATCGTCTATGAGCTCCTGAAGGACA
>JBJERU010000015.1:0-18232 GCA_051882415.1 Faecalibacterium sp.
AGAACAATATCACAATCTGCTCCGCCGCAGCATCGGCAAAGACTATATCTATGTTGAATACAACGACAGCCGCTATCCCAGCGAACCGTACGTCAGCGCCGATACCTCCCACAAAAATCTGGGCGGCTTTGTGCAGTACAATACCCTTGTCAGCAACGGGCGCAGCTATCGCAACATCAGCCAGTTTGTCAGCTCGCGCTACTGTTTTGATTTTGGTGTGGACGAAAACGGCACCCCCTGCATGACCTACTACGGCTTTGGCCACGGCGTGGGCATGAGCCAGTGCGGTGCGGTGGGTTATGCTGTAGAACAAAACTGGGATTACGCTACGATCCTGAAACACTATTACCCGGGCACATCCATCAGCGGCAGCAGCGGCGGCGGATTCTTTGCCTGGCTGTTTGGTCTGTTCCGCTGAGGGAAAAGCAGAGAATCCTGCCAAAAGCTTCTCAACCGCGCAGAAATCTGGTATACTATACACGTTTTGTATGGAACGGAGGAATGGGAATGAAGCAGGGATCTGCATACGCTGCCAAACAGGAAAAGGAACGCTGCCGCAAGCTGGCGCAGCGCCTTGCGGGGGCGGTACAGCCCGGCACCGCGCGGGTCGTAGGCGGCGACGAGATGCTGGACAAGGCGTTGGCACAGGCCGGGATCCAGCCGCAGGAAAACGGCCCGGCAGAGCTTTTGGTCGTGATGGATCTTGGCGCAGAGCTGCCGCAGGACATCGGCTGCACGGCGGTGCTGCTGGATGCGTCCGCTGCGGCCGAGCTGTCCCTGTGGGCGCAGCAGCTGGCCGAGCAGGGATTTTACCGCGATTTTGCATGGATCGACTCCGACCAGGAGCATCCCACGGTGCTGTTTCGCGCCGCTGTGCCCGAAATGCCGCAGCTGGCTGCCAGCTATGAGCGGGAGCTGGACGCTCTGCGCGCCCAGCTGGAGCATGTCCGCCGCGGCTGTGCGGGCGGGGAGTCGATGCTTGAGCGCCTGAACAAAGACTTGCAGCTCAGCCGCAGCCATGCCCAGACGCTGGAAGCTACCCTGAACGAGGTGACTGGCTCCACCTGCTGGCGGATGACCTGGCCGCTGCGCTATGTGATGAGCAAGGCGCAGCAGATCTGCGCTGCATGCCCGCCGCTGGCGTTTTTGATGGAAGCCCGCCGCCTGGGGTTTGCCGGAGCACGGGAACAGGCCAGAATGCGCAGGCTGTATGCCACCCGCTTTCCCGGCCAGACGCTGGCCGCCGATGTGCTGGCCCCGCGTGAACTGCTGATGCGCCAGGCAGCCCGCCAGCCGGATGGCCCGAAGATCAGCATCGTGGTGCCGCTGTGCGATACGCCCAGGCAGTACCTGGAGGAGATGCTGGACTCGGTGCAGAACCAGACCTATGCCAACTGGGAGCTGGTCTGCGTGGATGCCGGACAGGAACAGACAGCGGCTCAGGCTGTGCAGGCCCGCGCCGCACACGACAGCCGCATCCGCTGGCAAAAACTGGCCGAAAACCGCAGCATTGCGGACAACACCAACGCCGGATTTGCGCTGGCACAGGGCGAATACATTGCCCTGCTGGATCACGATGATGTTCTGCATCCCTGCGCGCTGTGGTATGTGGCTCAGGCCATTGCACAGCAGGGCGCAGATTTTGTGTACACGGACGAGGCCACTTTTGAGAACAGTGTGCAGAACGTGGTGCTCTATCACTTCAAACCGGATTTTATGCTGGATAATCTGCGCTCTAACAACTACATCTGCCATCTGACAGTATTCCGCAAGGAGCTGATGGAGCGCGCGGGCGGCGGCGAGCGGGAGGAATATGACGGTGCACAGGATTATGATCTGTTCCTGCGTCTGACCGAACAGGCCCGCAAGATCGTGCATGTTCCGCATGCGCTGTATTACTGGCGCTCCAGCCCCGGCAGCACGGCCGCCGGCATCAGGGCCAAGTCCTACAGCGTGGACGCGGGTGTATCGGCCCTCTTTGCCCACTATCAGAGGATGGGGGAACAGGTGGACAATGTTTCGCTCATTGCGGGCACGCCCGGCTACTATAAAACGGATTACGTCATCACCCGTCCGGGCCGGGTCAGCATCCTGATCCCGACCTGCGACCATATCGGCGATCTGGAAACCTGCATCGCTTCGATCTATGCCCGCACCACCTATCCGGATTTTGAGATCATCCTGATCGAGAACAACAGCCGGGAAGCCCGCACCTTCCGCGCCTATGAGCGGATGCAGAAGGAGCACCCGGAAAACCTTCGGGTGGTAACTTGGCAGGGCAAAGGTTTTAATTACAGTGCGCTGAACAACTTTGGCGTCCAGTATGCTACCGGCGAATATCTTCTTTTGCTGAACAATGACACCGAGGTGATCACTCCGCATTGGCTGGAGGAGATGGTCATGTATGCCCAGCAAAAGCGGGTGGGCTGCGTGGGTGTCAAGCTGTTCTATCCGGACGATACCATCCAACATGCGGGCGTGGGCTTTGGACTGGGCGGCGTGGCGGGCCATCTGCACCGCTTTTTCCCCGGCGACTCGGACGGTTATATGGGGCGTCTGGTCTATGCGCAGGATCTGTATGTGGTCACGGCGGCCTGCCTGATGGTGCGCCGCGAGGTGTACGACCAGGTGGACGGCCTGGACGAAAGCTTTGCTGTGGCGTTCAACGATGTGGATTTCTGTGTGCGGGTGCGCAAGGCAGGGTATCAGAATGTTTTTACCCCCTTTGCGCAGCTGTATCATTATGAGAGTAAGAGCCGCGGCCTGGACGAAGCCCCCGAAAAGCGCAAACGCTACCTGTCGGAGGTGGAACGTTTCCAGACGCGCTGGAAGGCAGAGCTGGCCGAGGGCGACCCCTGCATGAATCCCAATTTTGATATTTCGCGGGAAGATTTTGGCCTGAAGATCCTTCCGCTGGAATAAGGGCACAATAAGGATGAAAACAGGGATTCCAGGCGGATGGATAAAAAGGAGAGGATGCAAGGGTGGAGCTGTCGGCATGTATCGTGGTGTATAACGGATGGCAAGAGGCCGTGCATGCGGCCCAGACGGTGCTGCAATGTACCCGCCGCTGGCCGCTGACGCTTTATCTGGTGGACAACGCCAGTCCGGATGGCAGCGGAGAATGCCTGAAAAGGGCTGCGGCGGATGGGACGCTGGCCGCCGCGCCGGGCCAGAAGGTAGAGGTGATCTGCCGGAGGTATAACGGCGGCTTTGGCGCCGGGCATAATACGGTTTTGCCGCGCCTGAAAAGCAGGTATCACTTTATCCTGAATCCGGATATCGAGCTGACCAGCGATGCGCTGTCCGATCTTGCGGACTGGATGGAGCAGAACCCTGGCGTAGTCATGGCGCGGCCCGCGCTCTGCTTTCCGGACGGCAGAGAACAGCGTCTGCCGCTGCGTCGGTGCAGCCTTCGGCCGATGATCTACCGCCAACTGCCTTTTCTGCGCTTTTGGGAAAAGTATGATCAGCAGTACCTGATGGCAGATCGGGATCTGACCGTCCCCACCGAGATCGAGTTCTGCACCGGCAGCTTTTCGGCGGTGCGCACGGCCGATTTTCGGGCGGTGGGCGGTTTTGACGAAAAGTATTTTATGTATGTGGAAGATGCCGACCTGACCCAGAAGATGCTCACACGGGGCAAGGTCTATCTTGTACCGCAGGTGCAGGCGGTTCATGCCTGGCACCGCGCGCCACATCGCAGCCTGAAGCCCTGCTTGCAGCAGACGCGCAGTCTGGTGCGCTATTTTTCCAAATGGGGGTTCCAGTTTTAGGCTTTCTTCCGGCTTTCTTGAAAGAAAGCCTCGGCAAAGAACTTTTCAATCATAAAAACAGCCAGCGCACGGTCATGCGCTGGCTGTTTTTGTGCCTGAATACGGGAAAGATTTTTGTCTGGCCGGGGAATTTTTTGCACAGTGCGTTCTTTTCTTGCTTTTTGGATGGATTGATAGTAAAATAAAGTGTAAAACTATCGGCTGAAAGCGCTGGATCCCCGGCCCGGCCGGGGGTTTTCTTTGAATTTGTTGATAGCGGACGCAGCTCCGCTTTGAATTAAGCTGCACAACTTTTTCCATCATAAAAGGAGTGCACAAAAATGAAAGGCATTATTCTGGCCGGCGGTGCCGGCACCCGGCTTTATCCGTTGACGATGGTCACTAGCAAACAGCTGCTGCCCGTTTACGATAAGCCGATGATCTACTATCCGCTTTCCACGCTGATGCTGGCGGGCATCCAGGACATCCTGATCATTTCCACCCCCACCGATACGCCCCGCTTTGAGGCGCTGCTGGGCGATGGCAGCCAGTACGGGATCCATCTGCAATACAAGATCCAGCCCTCCCCGGACGGTTTGGCACAGGCGTTTTTGCTGGGAGAGGACTTTATTGGCGATGATTGCTGCGCCATGATCCTGGGCGATAATATTTTTTATGGAAACGGTTTTTCCAAGATCCTGAAATCGGCCGTTGTCAATGCCGAGCAAAGGGGCCGCTGCACCGTGTTCGGCTATTATGTATCCGACCCCGAGCGCTTTGGCATCGTGGAGTTTGACGAAAACGGCAAGGTTTTAAGCGTGGAAGAAAAGCCCCAGAACCCCAAAAGCAATTATGCCATCACCGGCCTGTATTTTTACAATAAGGATGTGGTGAAGATGGCAAAGCAGGTTCGGCCTTCCGCCCGCGGAGAGCTGGAGATCACCACCCTGAACGATCTGTATCTGAAGCAGGATCGGCTGGATGTGCAGCTGCTGGGCCGGGGTTTTGCCTGGCTGGACACCGGAACGATGGATAGTCTGGTAGAAGCCGCCGACTTTGTGCGCATGATCGAAAAGCGCCAGGGTATCAAGATCAGCGCCCCGGAGGAGATCGCGTTCAAGTATGGCTGGATCGACCGGCCCACTCTGCTGGAATCTGCCGAGCGGTATGGCAAAAGCCCTTACGGTCAGCATCTGAAGAATGTGGCAGACGGAAAACTGAAATACTGACAGATGGGAGAGGCAACGCTATGAAGATCATTGTTACAGGCTGCAAGGGACAGCTCGGCACCGAGATCATCAAGCAGCTGCGCACCGGGCACAGCGAGATCGGGCCGATCCCGGAAAAGCTGCTCAACGCCACGGTGGTTGCGGTGGATCTGGCAGAGCTGGATATCACCAGTTACAGAGCGGTGGATGAGTTTGTCCGCCGCCAGCGCCCGGATGTTATCATCAACTGTGCCGCCTATACAAACGTGGATGGCTGTGAGACGAACCATGACATGGCCTTTAAGGTCAATGCTCTTGGCCCCCGGAACCTGGCACAGGCCGCCGAGAAAACCGGCGCACGGCTGGTGCATGTTTCTACGGATTATGTGTTCTCCGGCCGGGAGAACGGCGGCATTCCCCAGGACGAAGCCGCCCTGCCCGGGCCGATCAGCGCCTATGGTTCCACAAAGCTGATGGGAGAAAAGTATGTGGAGCAGTTCTGCCACAGGCATTTTATTGTGCGTACCGCGTGGCTGTACAGCTATTATGGTAAAAACTTTGTCAAGACGATCGTGGATGCGGGCCGCAGGTTTGGCAAGCTGGAGGTGGTCGATGACCAGCTGGGCAACCCCACCAATGCAGTGGATCTGGCACACGAGATTTTGCAGCTTTGTGTGACTCATGAATATGGTCTGTATCACTGCACGGGCAAGGGCGTGTGTTCCTGGTATGAGTTTGCCTGTGAGATCATCCGGCTGTCTGGCGTGGAAGCCACGGTTTCCCCCTGCACCAGCGAGGAATACAAGGCAAAGCATCCCGAAAGCGCCGACCGGCCCCGCTGGAGCGCTTTGGACAACCGTATGCTGCGCTGCACGGTGGGCGATCATGTGCGCCCCTGGCAGGATGCGCTGGCCTGCTTCTTTGCCCACTACGACCTACTTTCTTGACCTACTTTCTTGAAAGAAAGTAGGCAAAGAACTTTTCAATCGCAAAACGCGTGGCCGCGTTTTGCAGCAACTTTTGCCAGGCGGCACATTCTGTGCGCAAAAACCAAGGAAAGGAATCCAATGAAAACTTATCTGATTACCGGCTGTGCTGGTTTTATCGGCTCGAACTTTGTTCACTATATGCTTAAAAAATATCCGGAGATCCTGCTGGTCAACCTGGACAAGCTGACCTATGCAGGCAATCTGGAAAATCTGAAGGAAGTCGAAGGCGATCCACGCCACGTTTTTGTACAGGGCGATATCTGTGATAAGGAACTGGTGCAGGATCTGTTTGCCAAATATGATTTTGACTATGTCATCAACTTTGCGGCAGAATCTCATGTTGACCGTTCCATTGCAAATCCGGAGATCTTTGTCCAGACCAACGTGATGGGCACGGTCAACCTGCTCCAGCGTGCCAAGGAAGCCTGGTATGACCCCGCCGCCAAAGCCTGGCAAGCGGGAAAAAAGTACCTTCAGGTATCTACCGATGAGGTTTATGGCGCTCTGGGAGCGGAAGGTTTCTTTATGGAAACGACTCCGCTATGCCCCCATAGCCCGTATTCTTCCTCCAAGGCCAGCGCGGATATGTTCGTGATGGCATTCCATGATACCTATGGCATGCCGGTGAATATCACCCGCTGCTCCAACAACTATGGCCCCTATCAGTTTCCGGAAAAGCTGATCCCGCTGATGATTCACAATGTCAAGCATCACAAACAGCTTCCTGTGTACGGTGACGGCATGCAGATCCGTGACTGGCTGTATGTGGAGGATCACTGCAAGGCCATCGATATGGTGGCCAATGACGGCAGGATCGGTGAGGTCTACAACGTGGGCGGACATAACGAGCGCCCCAATATCTTTATCGTCAAAACCATCATTGCCCAGCTGCATGACCGCCTGAAGGATGACGGGATCGGCGAGGAGCTGATCAAACATGTGGAGGATCGGCTGGGGCATGATCGTCGCTATGGCATCGACCCCACCAAGATCAAGAACGACTTGGGATGGTATCCCGAGACCCCGTTTGAAAAAGGGATCGTCCTGACCATTGACTGGTATCTGAGCCATGAAGAATGGATGGAGCATGTCACCAGCGGCAATTACCAGAAGTACTACGAGGAAATGTATAAAAATAAATAACCTTTTGTAAAAACCGCCGCGGGAAAAACTCCACGCGGCGGTTTTTTGTGGCTTTTCAACCAGCCAGAGGTGTATCCAAAAAGTCACACCCTCTTGCTTTGGCCCGCCCGGGCCTTAAAAATACGTTAAAACCTGCCCTATGCGACAAAAAAGTTTGGCCCGCACAGATATGTGCGGGCCGATTGAAAAGTTTTTTCGGTTCCTTTTTTTCAAAAAAGGAACAAAACCCAAAAGGAATAAAAGAAAACTCAGCCCAGACTGATCCCCATGCGCCGTGCGACAGTGATCAGCTCACAGCCTTCGGGGATATTACGGGCCTTGCCTGCGATATCAGCCAGGCGGTTCTCGGTGACGTGGCGGTTGACCATCGCAACGGTAACGCCATAACGCTCGATCTCGACAAGCTTTGCGGCATAGCTGCCAAACTGGGTGGCCAGCACACGGTCATAGGCGCTGGGGCTGCCGCCGCGCTGCATATGGCCCGGGATACATACGCGGGTCTCCATGCCGGTCTTTTTCTGCACAGTCTGTGCGATGCGGTTGGTGGCGGTGATGCCCGTGCCATCCTCGGCACGTTTTGCCAGCCACTCCTTGCGCTTCATACGGGATTCCTCGCAGTTCAGGGCGCCTTCGGCCACCGCAATGATGGAGAAGTTTGAGCCTTTTTTGGCGCGGCGCTCCACGGCGTCACACACGCGGTCGATATCATACGGCAGCTCCGGCAGCAGGATGATATCTGCGCCGCCCGCAATGCCGGAATACAGGGCCAGCCATCCGGCCTTATTGCCCATGATCTCGATGCACATGACGCGGCTGTGGCTGCCGGCAGTGGTGTGAATACGGTCGATGACATCGGTGGCGATATCCACCGCCGTATGGAAGCCAAAGGTCACGTCTGTACCATAGATATCATTATCGATGGTCTTGGGCAGGCCGATGATGTTCAGGCCCTCCTGAGAGAGCAGGTTTGCGGTTTTGTGGGTGCCGTTTCCGCCCAGACACAGCAGACAATCGAGCTTGGCGTCCTTATAGGTCTTTTTCATGGCCGCCACCTTATCGATCTTATCCTCCTCCACCACGCGCATCATTTTAAAGGGAGTGCGCTTTGTGCCCAGGATCGTGCCGCCCAGGGTCAGGATGCCGCGGAAATCATCCTCGGTCATCTCCTTGAAATCGCCATTGATCAGGCCGTGGTAGCCGTTCTGGATGCCCACGATCTGCACATTTTCGCCCATACGGGCATACAGCGCCTTAGCCACGCCGCGGATGGTGGCGTTCAGGCCCGGACAGTCGCCGCCGGAAGTGAGGATACCAACACGTTTTTTCAATGCAAATCCCTCTTTTCATTTTTTCTGGGTGGAGCAGGGCGGGCCTGCTTTCCCCCTGGTGCAAAAAACGACCCCTGTTTTTTTGTGCGCAGACGGGCATTGGCCCTGATGCCGCACAAGACCGGATAAGATAAGAGTATCCCCAAACGGCCCGGGTGTCAAGAGACAGTTGGGAAAAAACACGCCAAATCGCAAAGCAGAGATTTGGCAAAAAAGTTTGAAAAAACAGTTGACAACTGCCCCCTGTTCGGGTATAATATCCCTTGTCAGCGGCGCAGATGTGCTGCACGACAACCGAATAGTGGGGATTTGCATAGTGGTAGTGCGGTAGACTCTGACTCTACTTGTGGGAGTTCGATTCTCTCATCCCCAACCAACCGCAGCCGAAAAAGCTGCGGTATTTTCGGGGCATAGCGCAGTTGGTAGCGCGCCTCGTTCGGGACGAGGAGGCCGTGGGTTCAAATCCCGCTGCTCCGACCAAAACCGGGACACTCTGTGTGCCCCGGTTTTTTGTTTGTTAGGGTCGGAACAGGGGTGTTCCCCTCTGCATAAAAATATGGTACAATACTTTCAAACGATCCGGTAAGGGGGATTTTTTGATATGCTGAAACGTCTGCGTAAACGCCACCCCATCGGCTACTGCGTGCTGGTGGAGATCCTGTTCCTGGCTTTGATGATAGGGGGAAGTTTTCTTATTGCTCTGGCAATGGTGTTCGTGGGGGTGGACATCATGCAGATGGATGACTATCTGCTGAGCATCGTGCAGGAGCTGATCGGCACAGCCCTGGCGTTCTTCTTCCTGGCGCGCACGGGGCGTTTGGAGATTTTGCGGCGGCGCGGCTGCGGCTTCCTCAACGGGCTGCTGGTGGGCATGTATCCGTTATTTTTGATCGCAAACTCCCTGATCCAGAACCTTGCGTTTGCGCCCGCCGATGTTCCCATGCGGCCGATGCATCTGATCCTTATCTATCTGCTGGCGATGACGCTGGTGGGCGTGGCGGAGGAAATGCTGTTCCGCGGTGTGGTCGCACAGACCCTGCTGGAACACTTTGGCACCTCCCGCGCAGGCGTATGGAAAGCCTGTCTGCTGTCCGGCCTGCTGTTCGGTGCGGCTCACCTGACGAATCTGTTGGGCAGCGCTCCTTTTGGCGTTTTGATGCAGGTGATCTTTTCGGCTTCGCTGGGAACATTGTATGCGGCCATCTATTTCCGCACCGGCAATCTCTGGGTAACGGTTCTGCTGCATGCGGGAACAGATATCACTTCCATGATCCTGGGCGGGCTTTACGGCATCGTCTCGCTGGAAGAAACGGTCAGCAGCTACGATGCCACCATGCTGCTGTCGGTGCTGATCTACCTGATCCCCACCGCGTTCCTGCTGCGCAAGAAGAAGCTTGGCGAGGTGGCCATTTACTCCGATTATTCCGCGCTGGACTGAGAGCATACATTTTTACAACACATACGAACCGGGCCGAAAAGGATCTTCCCTTTCCGGCCCGGCGATTTTATATGTGCTTGGATGCCGTTCGCCTGATTTTCATCACCATCAATGGGATCAGGCCCTTTTACTCATAGTCGATGGGCAGGGTGGGCAGACCGTTCAGCTCCAGCCCGGCGGTGTGCCCGGCCATGTACTGATAGTATCCCTGCGCGGCGATCATCGCGCCGTTGTCGCCGCAGAATTTCAGCTCCGGCAGATAGACCCGTGCACCCAGCTTTTGTGCACCATCGTTCACCAGCTGGCGCAGCCGGCCGTTGGCAGCTACGCCGCCCGCCAGACATACCTGCTTTGCGCCGGTATCGGCGGCGGCCAACAGCAGCTTTTCGGCCAGGATGCCCGCGATCCGCTCCTGAAAGCTGGCGGCCAGGTCTGGCACGTTGACTTGCTGATCTTTCATGCGGGCGGTGTTCACCTCGTTGAGCACGGCAGTTTTCAGGCCGGAAAAGCTCACGTTGTACTTGCCTTCCACATGGGGCACCGGCAGGCGGTAAGCCTTGGGGTTGCCGGTTTTAGCGGCGGCAGCCACGCTTGGCCCGCCCGGATAGGAAAGCCCCAGCGTGCGTGCCACCTTATCAAAGGCTTCGCCGGCCGCGTCATCCACCGTATGGCCCAGCACACGGTAATGGGTGTAGTCGGTCACTTCCACGATGTGGCTGTGTCCGCCGGAGGCCACCAGGCACAGGAAAGGCGGTTCCAGCTCCGGATGGGTCAGGTACAGCGCCGCAATGTGGCCCCGCAGATGGTGTACCGGTACCAGAGGCTTGCCCGCAGAATAGGCCAGGCCCTTGGCGAAGTTGACTCCTACCAGCACCGCGCCGATCAGTCCCGGCGCAAAGGTGACTGCCACGGCGTCCACATCATCGATGGTCTTGTTCGCGTCGGACAGGGCCTTTTTGACGGCCGCGCTGATAAATTCACAGTGGCGGCGGCTGGCGATCTCCGGCACCACGCCGCCGTACAGGGCCTGCTCCTTGACGCTGGTGGAGATCACATTGGACAGCAGCTTCCGTCCATCCTCCACCAAGGCTGCGGCGGTCTCATCGCAGGTGGATTCGATGCCTAATATGATCATCTCAGTGCGCCTCCAGCCAGTTTTTGCCGATGTGGACATCGGTGCTCAGCGGCACCGAATACTGCACGCAGCCTTCCATCTCTTCCCGCAGGATCCGGGCGGCCTTTTCCGCCTCGGCTTCCGGCGCTTCCACGATCAGTTCGTCGTGGACGGTCAGGATCAGGCGGCTTTCCATCTTTTCGTCCCGCAGCCTCCGCCAGACCCGCACCATGGCCAGCTTGATCACATCCGCCGCGGTGCCCTGGATGGGCGTGTTGCGGGCCATGCGCTCGCCGCTGGAACGAACCTGATAATTGGAGCTGGACAGCTCCGGCAGAGAGCGGCGGCGTCCGAACAGGGTGGAAACATAGCCGTTCTGTTTGGCGTCTGCAATGGTTTTTTCCATATAGTCGTCGATCTTGGGATAGGCGGCCAGATAGCTTTTCAGGAAAGCGTCTGCTTCCTTGACCGACACGCCCAGATCCTTGGACAGGCTGAACGCCCCCTTGCCGTACATGATGCCAAAGTTGATGGCTTTGGCGGAGGAGCGCAGCCGGGGAGAGACCTGATCCAGCGGCATGCCGTAAATTTTGGCGGCGGTGTCGCGATGGATATCCTCGCCGCTGCGAAACGCCTGCTGCATGTTCTCATCGCCGGTGATGTGGGCCAGAATGCGCAGCTCGATCTGGCTGTAGTCTGCATCCACCAGCACACAGCCGGGCCGCGCGACAAAGTAGGCCCGCAGCTGGCTGCCCAGCTCGGTGCGGATGGGAATGTTTTGCAGGTTGGGATTATCGGACGACAGGCGGCCGGTGCGGGCCTCGGTCTGGTTGAAGGTAGAGTGGATGCGCCCGTCCGGGCCGATCACTTTGAGCAGACCCTCCACATAGGTGGAGTTCAGCTTCTGGTAGGCGCGGTATTGCAGGATGTCCTCTACCAGCGGGTATTCGCGCAGGGCTTCCAGCGTTTCGGCATCGGTAGACCAGCCCCGCTGGGTCTTTTTGCCGTGGGGCATGCCCATCGTATCGAACAGCATTTCGCCCAGCTGCTTGGGGCTGTTGGGATTAAAGGTGGTGCTTCCGGTCTCTTGATGGATGCGGGCCAGCACGGTGTCCAGCTCGGCGCGCATGCGCAGGCCGAATTCCTCCAGACCGCTGCGGTTCACCAGCATGCCAAGGCGGGTCATATCCGCCAGCACCTGTGCAAGGGGGAACTCGATCTCGTTGTACAGTGCATCCTCGTTCCGGGCGGTGACTTCCTCTTTCAGGCGGGCGAACAGGTCGGCCAGAGATCCCGCGTCCGGCCAGTCCTTGCAGAGAAAGGCGGGCTGCGCCTGGTAGGTGACGGCAAGGATGTCCACCTGATAGTGGGACGCCGAGGCATCCAGCAGATAGGCGGCCAGCTTGCCGTCCCAGGCGATGCTGCTGCCCCAGCCGCCCGCCGCCATTGCGACAGCGTACAGGGGAGCGCTGTCGAACACATCCAGCGTGACGGCGGGATCGTCCAGCAGATGCATCAGATCCTCGGTCTCCAGCGGATAGACCGTCGTATCCTGCACGGCATACCAGTGTGCGGGCTGCACGATCACATTCCGGCTCCCCTGTTTGGCGCTGACGGCTGGGCGCTGTGCCAGCAGATAGCGGCCCGAAGGCTTCTGCGGCAGTGTCTGTACAGCGGCTTCGCCCAGAGGCGCGGCATTCTTGGGCGGAGCGGGAGAGATCCCGCTCAGGCCCAGGCGGGGGATCAGGGACTGGATCTCCAGCTCCTGCAAAAGGCGCACGGCCTCGGCCTTGTTGCCCTCGCGCACACGGTAGGCGCCTCTGGCCGTATCAATGGGGGCATCGGTGCGGATGGTGCCCAGCGTGCGGCTCAGGATCGCGTCCGAGCGGTAGAGCAGCAGGTTGTTGCGCTGGTGCGGACGGAACGAAGGATCCTCCAGATGCGCGTACACCTGATCCAGAGAGCCGAACTTCTGGATCAGAGAGACGGCCGTCTTTTCGCCGATGCCCTTTACACCAGGGATATTATCGGAAGCATCGCCCATCAAGCTCTTGACATCGATGAGCTGGCGGGGCATGACGCCGTATTTTTCCACAACGGCGTTGACATCCATCGTGATGGTCTTGCTGCGGCCCATCGCAGAGGTGGCCAGCAGCACGGTGGTGTTCTCGCTGACCAGCTGGAGGCTGTCGCGGTCTCCGGTGGCCAGAAAGCAGTCATCTTTGCGGGCGGTACAGGCAGCGGCCAGCGTGCCAAGAATGTCGTCCGCTTCCCAGCCCTTGGCAGTGACCAGCTGATAGCCAAGGTCGGTCAGGATCTGTTTGAGGGGGGGCATCTGGTCTGCCAGCTCCGACGGCATGCCGCGGCGGGTGGCCTTGTAATCGGCATACATCTCGTGCCGGAAGGTGGGCGCATGGACGTCAAACGCAATGGCTACCTCGTCCGGTTCACATTCCCGCAGCAAAGAGAGCAAGGTCGTCAGAAAGCCGAAGATGGCATTTGTATAGCGGCCGTCCTTGGTGGTCAGCAGCTTGATCCCGAAAAAGGCTCGGTTGGCAATGCTGTTGCCGTCAATGACCAGTAATCGCATAGTATCGGTACCTCCAAAGCATCATTTCACAGCTTTCAGTATACCACAAAACCGCCCGCAGGGGAGCTTTTTCTGCAAAATTATAGAACGCACCGTCCGGCATCCCGCAAAAATACCCGCTCCGGGACGATGGACGGAGCGGGCGGCGGAAAAAGCGATTATTCTTCCACGCGGATGGCGTTGACGGGGCAGGCGGCCGCGGCATCCACAGCCTGGGGGACCTCTTCGGGCGGGATCTCGCCCGGAATGGCCACGGCCAGCGTGCCCTCCATCGAATAGACCTCCGGGCACAGCCCGGCGCACTGGGTACAGCCGATGCAGGTTTCGGGATCGACAAAAGCTTTCATGCAAAACACCTCCTGTTGCATTAGTGTGGGCAGCGGCGCAGAAAATATACCCGGCGGCTGGGCTTTTGGGCTGGAATGTGGTACAATAGGCGGCAGGAGGGACGAACGGATGAATATTCAGATCTTTGGTACAAGCAAATGCTTTGATACAAAAAAGGCGCAGCGTTATTTCAAGGAGCGGGGCATCCGCTTTCAGATGATCGACCTGAAGGAAAAGGGCATGAGCCGGGGCGAATTTGACAACGTTTGCAGGGCATTGGGTGGCTGGGAAAAGCTGGTGGATCCTGCGGCCAGGGACAAACAGACCCTGGCGCTGCTGGATGCGCTGATCGACTGGCAGAAGAAGGACAAGCTGTTTGAAAATCAGCAGCTGTTCCTTACCCCCATCGTGCGCAACGGACGCCAGGCCACGGTGGGCTACCAGCCCGATGTGTGGAAAAGCTGGGAATAAAAACAGGTCCCAGGCCGCCGCGTTTTCACAAAAAATACATGCCGCGGGTTTTGCACGGGGCAGACGGATGTGTTATACTAAAAAAGCCGTCCGGCGCACCTTTTGCCTGCGGCAGACAGCTGCCGCAGCATCGGTGCCGCGGCACAAAATGATCGAGCTTTTTGGAGAATACGACACAATGAAAAATTATATGACCCCGGAAGAACACGCCCGGCTGCAGCGCCGCCGCGGGCGGCAGGCCCTTGGGCTGGTGGTGATGGTGCTGGTCGTGATCGGCGCGGCGACGGTGATCCGCACGGGCATCCACGCCGTGGCAAAGCTGTTTGACGATACCCAGCAGCGGCAGGAATATGAGAGCAAGCTGGAGGGCCTGGTGATGTTTGATCCGCTGCCCTTTGACGGCGTGGAAAATCTGGAGGATCTGACCCTGCGCGAAGCGGCGATCTGGGGATGTGTGTACAACATTCAGGAGACACAGGGCAGCTTTGACAATTACAATACCGACCCGGAGACCGACCAGCTTTTGCTGCCTGCTGTGGACGTGGATGCATACCTGGCAAAGCTGCTTGGCCCCGGGTTCAAGCTGACCCACAAGAGCTTTGACATGGAGGATATGACCATCGGATTCGATGAGACAAGCCAGTGCTACCGGATCCCGGTCACAGGAAGCGTGGGATATTACCGGGCTTCGGTGGTCAAGCTGTTCAAGCAGAGCGGCCAGCTGCATGTGACCGTGGGATACATCCCGCTGGTGAGCAGCGATGACAGCATTATCAGCTCCACTTCGGATACACCGACCAAATATATGGACTATCTGTTTGAGCGGCAGAACGGCAGCTGGTATCTTACCGGCCTGACCGAGAGCGAGACCAAGCCCGAAAGCAGCGCCGTATCCGCTGCCAGCGCTCCGGCTCCGATGGCGGAGAGCGACGTGCAGGATGCGATCCTGGCCGAAACAGGGGATCTGGAGCAGCCGGAGGAAGAGATGCCCGGCGAAGACACCTCGGACGCACAAGCGGACGCCGACAGTGCCGCCTGAATCAAACCGGAAAACAGGAGTGCCCACGGGAAAGATCCCGGCGGGCACTCCTGTTTTTGTTTATTATTTCAGATCGAAACGGACAACGACCAGCCGGTACCACAAATACGGGATCATGTTCCAGATCATCCATGCTTCCATCAGCAGATAGTGGGGCAGATCCCGCCAGCGGAAGGGCCGCTTCCCCAGCCGGCCCTGGCGCAGCAGGGCGATGGCTTCGCGCATGCCCTTGTCCCACGCTTCGCCAAAGCCCTGTTTGTGGAATTTATAGTATTTGAGCAGATAGCCCAGCGCCAGCGGCAGAAAGTTGACCATCAGCATCAGTGCGGGTTCGTTTTTCAGCGGCAGAAGCAGGCTGTTGCGGCCGCTCTGCTGGCTTTTGAAGGCGTTGTAGCGTACTGCGCCGGTGCTTGCGCCGCAGATATGATAGCATTTTGCGGTGGGGCACAGCACGTTTTTATAGCCCGCGTTGTTGGCCCGCCAACTCAGATCCACATCCTCAAAATAGGCAAAGAAATTTTCGTCAAACACGCCGATCTCATCCAGAATGCTTTTGCGGTAAAGCGCGGCGCCTCCACAGGCCGAAAAGATACGCCGCTGTCTGGTGTAGCGGCTGGCACGGCGGCCGTCGCCCTCCTTGCAGGCAAAGCCCATCCAGGTGACGTAATCGCCCGCGTCATCGGCCAGTTCACGCTCAAAGTGGCGCAGCATCAGGCTTTGCACCGCAAAGATCCGGGGGTCGGAATCTGCGGTGCGGAGCAGCTCGGCCAGCCAGTCCGGTTCGGCGAAGGCATCGTTGTTGAACAGCACCACATATTCGCTCTGCGCACGGGCGATGCCCTGATTGACCGCATGGGAAAAGCCTGTGTTGCATCCGTTTTCGATCAGGGTAAAGTTGGGGCGGGTGCAATAGCTGCGGGCCTGATCCAGGCTTTCGTCCGTGGAGCCGTTGTCCACGACGATCAGCTCAAAGTCCTGCTCAGTCTGGGCGTAGATGGATTCGATGGAGTCTTTCAGCCAGCCCTTGCCGTTGATATTGGGGATCACGATGGTTGCTTTCATAAACCGTTTGCTCCTGAACATCGGGTGGATTTCCAGCACAGTATACCATACTGCGGCGCAAAAAAACAGGCCGCAGCCCCATTTTGCGGGTGCGGCCTGTATGGTGCAGGGAAGGATTATGCGGCAAGGGCCTTTTCGATGTTGGCCAGAACGGTGTCGCTGTCCTGGCAGCACACCAGGACCACCTCGCCGGTGGGAACGACCTTGACCTTGGCGTTCAGGGCGATCTCATACTGGTCGGCCAGATAGTTCTCCATAGACTGCTGCTGGCTGAGGACATAGCTTTCCAGCGCGTCCTTTACCGCATTGGTCTGGCCCTCGGCGGGCTTGACGATGGCGATGCCGTAGACGCGGATCATCATCATGGAAAGAGAGGCGGCAAAATCGGTATAACTGCCTTCCTCCAGCCCCAGGCCGGGCAGAAGCATATTTTCGATCTCATCGTGAAGCTGATCGGCGTCGTAATCGGCGCTGTAGCCGTCGATAGCAGTATACTTGCCGTTCTCGCCATTGGTAAAGATCATCTGATACTCGTTGTCCTCGGACGGGCGGGCATCGTGGATGATCTGGGCATAATCCTTGGGCTGGGCGGAGCTGGCGCTGCCGGCAGAGCCGCAGCCCACGAGGGAGAGCAGGGTCAGGCTGGCCAAAAAGACCGCGATAAAACGTTTCATGGACTCAAATTCCTTTCATTCGGTACCGTGTGTGTCCGCCCCCGAAAAAGAGGGGGCTGTCTGATTCAGTATGTGCCGCACCGGGCGCACTGATACCGCGCCGGGAGGCTTTCTGCATGGAATACGAACAAAAGGGCCGGGATATTGCAGCCAACGCCTGGAAAAGTACGATTTTTTAAACTCACAGCATCAGCGCATCCAGCTCGCCATGGTTGACGGGAGTGGACAGGATGATCTGGGTGCTGGTGCTGCCCAGTTTCTGAAATTCCAGGATCAGGTGTTCCAACTGGGGCATGCTGCCGCAGCTTACCTTGATCAGAAAGGTGTATTCTCCCGTGACATGATAGCATTGCAGCACCGCTTTGCTGTTCTGCAAAAGATCCAGCAGCTCTTCCCGATGAGAGGGTGCGACCGAAAGGCTGATGAGAGCATCCACATACATGCGGTCTGCCGGGCGGTTGAGGGTGACGGTGTAGCCGCTGATGATGCCATCGGTTTCCATCTTATGGATGCGGCTGGAAACTGCGGGGCTGGTCAGGGAGACCTGTTCGGCAATTTCCTTGACCGGCATGCGGGCGTTTTGCGCGAGAAGGGAAAGGATCCGGCGATCGAGATCATCCATAGAGATGCCTCCTTTGAAAATATGTTGAATTTAATAAAATTCTCACAAAATAAAGTTTTTTGTTGTTGGAAAAGCACAAAATGCTGGAAAAGTGGGGTTCTGAGTTTCCAATTTTAATTATATAAAGTTTTTTCCCAAATGTAAAGTGAAATATTAAGGCAAATCCAGAAAATTCTATTTGACAAGAAAACAAAAATGGATATAATACAAATCACAGAGCCGTTGATTCCCCCGTGTAGTGCGCCAGTATGCCTGTTTTGGCGGCACATAGGCTTTGCTTTTGATAAGAGATTCACCACTTTATATACTTTCCCACCCCTCTATACACAAAAACCCGCTGCCAGGCGGGTTTTTGTGTTTTTATGCGTAAAAATCAAGATCTCTGCGCAAAGCGCCGAAAAAAGTTTGGCCCATGCGCAGGCCAAATTGCAATAACAAGTTGAGCATTATGTGTGTTAGAAGGCCCTCAATC
>JBJERU010000016.1:0-17590 GCA_051882415.1 Faecalibacterium sp.
GCGGACTGGAAGGTAACTTCCTTGGTACCCTTGGTGATATACAGGCAGTCCTTGTAGCCCAGCTCATAGGTCACGCCATCGGCCACTACGATGCCCTTGGAGTCCTTGCCGATATTGAACATACCGATCTCGCGGCGCTCCAGGAAGTAGTGGGTGCCGAAGTTTGCCCAGATGTCGATGCCCTTGTCGATGGAGACCACCTCGTGCACCGGCATGCAGCCCAGCGTGACCATACGATCCACATGGCTGTAAACGGCCACGACCTCATCCGCCTTGTACAGGCCGGAGATCAGCATCTCATCGCGCATTTCCTCAGTGGTGTAGCGCTTGAAGTCTTTCTGGTTGCAGGAATAACGGATATCCATGCAGGATTCCTCCCGCGCCTTAGCGCTGGATACGGCCAGAGCCGTCGCCGCCAGCCAGCTTCTCGACCTCGGACACGCTCATCATGTTGTAGTCGCCCTCGATGGAGTGCTTCAGAGCGGAAGCAGCAACAGCAAACTCAACAGCATCCTGGGTGCTCTTGCCGGTCAGCAGAGCGTAGATCAGGCCGCCGCCAAAGGAGTCGCCGCCGCCAACGCGGTCGATGATGTGCAGGTTGTACTTCTTGGAGAAGCAGTACTCGTCAGAAGCGACATCGTACAGCATTGCGCTCCAACCGTTGTCGAATGCGCTGTGGGACTCACGCAGGGTGATAGCGACCTTCTCGAAGCCGAACTTGTCAGCCAGCTGCTTGGCAACGCTCTTGTAGCCCTCGTGGTTCAGGGTGCCGCCGTAGATATCGGTAGCCTCGGCCTCGATGCCGAACACGTCCTTGGCGTCCTCCTCGTTGGAGATGCAGACGTCAACATACTGGCACAGATCGGTCATAGCAGCGCGGGCCTGCTCACGGGTCCACAGCTTGCCGCGGTAGTTCAGGTCGCAGCTGATCTTGGCGCCGGCCTTCTTAGCAGCCTGGCAAGCCTGACGGCAGATCTCGACGACGTTCTCGCCCAGAGCCGGGGTGATGCCGGTGAAGTGGAACCAATCGACACCCTCAAAGATCTTCTCCCAATCGAAGTCGGAGGGCTGAGCCAGCTGGATAGCGCTGTTGGCACGGTCGTAGATGCAGACAGAGCCGCGCTGAGAAGCACCCTTCTCGTTGTAGTAGATGCCCACACGGTCGCCGCCGCGGACGATCATGCTGGTGTCAACGCCGTAACGACGCAGGCTGTTGATAGCAGACTGGCCGATTGCGTGTGCAGGGAGCTTGGTGACGAACGCAGCGTCCAGGCCGTAGTTAGCCAGAGAAACTGCAACGTTGGCCTCGCCGCCGCCGAAGGTGAACTCCAGGTTGGAAGCCTGGACGAAACGCTCATAGTTGAACGGCTGCAGACGGACCATCAGTTCGCCAAAAGTAACGACTTTCATTGTGGTATTCTCCTTTTTCATGTCAGATGTGTGGTTCTTCGTGATTTCTTCAACAGCCCGCCGCCGGGCCGGTGCCCGGTGCGGCAGGGACGTTCAAAATAAAAATGGGGATCAGGCCTGGACCAGGTGGATGGCAAAGCCGCCGACCTCGCCTTCCAGATAGCAGGCGATGGTCTTGCCGTTCTTGATGACCTTGCTGTCCAGATCGAACTTGACGCCGCGGCGGGTCAGGTGATAGATGGCACGGTCAACGTTGTTGCAGCCGATGGCGATGTGGCCGTTGGCACCGCGGCCCGGCTTCTTCATGATCTCGAATTCCTTCTTGCCGACGAAGATGCTGGAGTTGCCCGGAGCGACCTTCATGTTCAGCAGGCTGCCCAGCAGGTTGGCAGAAGCCATAGCCTCTTCCTCGTTGGCGCTGTTGATGCCGATATGTGCCAGGTGCAGGCCCAGCATGGTATCGACAGCTTCCTTGCTCATGGCGGTGATCTTGTCCCACTCCTGAGCCTTGATGACGTCGCTCTTGCACATCCAGGTGCCGCCGACAGCGATGATCTGGTCATAGCCCAGATAATCGTTGACGTTCTTGGCGCTGACGCCGCCGGTGCACATCCACTTGGCGGTCTTGAGGGCTGCGCCGATGTTCTTGATCATGTTGACGCCGCCGTTGGCCTCAGCGGGGAAGAACTTGATGGCCTCGCAGCCCATGTTCATAGCCTGCTGCATCTCGCCTGCGGTAGCGGTGCCGGGCATGGCGATGCCGCCCTTATCGATGACATGCTGCATCACAGCGGGGTCAAAGCCGGGGGCAACGATAAAGGATGCACCAGCGTCCATAGCGCGGTCAGCCTGGTCGGTGGTCAGGACGGTGCCTGCGCCCAGCAGCATCTCGGGCATCTGCTCGTGGATCAGGCGGATGCACTCCTCAGCGCATGCGGTGCGGAAGGTGACTTCAGCTGCGGGCAGACCGCCGTCAGCCAGAGCCTTGCACAGGGGCAGGGCCTCGTCTACGCTGTTAAAAGCGATAACAGGGATAATGCCGATCTGATAGACCTTTTCAAGTACGGGATTCATAACGCATTTCTCCTTTTATTGTTTTACTTTGCACGCTCTCGCAGGCCGGGGAAAGTTTCCAGCGGGCAGAGTTCCCCCCACCTTACGTTTGTAATATTAGTATAAACTAGAACGGTTCATTTGGTAATGCCCAACAAGCACAATGTTTTCAAAAATAACTTGTATACATTGCATAAAATCAGATTTTTAGTCGCTCAAACAGCTCCGCAACGCCGTCGTGGTCGCAGTCCTGCACGCTCACGATATCGGCCAGCGCCCTGATATGGGGCATTCCGTTGGCCATCACAGCCGCCATGCCCGCCTTCTCCAGCATGGCGCGGTCATTCTCGCTGTCGCCCACCGCAAGAGTCTGCTGCTGCGGGATGCCCAGCTGTTCGGCCAGCTGCAGCAGCGCCTCGCCCTTGTCCACGCCCGCGGCAGTCACCTCGATATTATCAGGAGCACCCTGTACGACCTCGACGCCCGGCATCGAAAGAAATGCAGGCAGCGCGGCCTGGGCCTGTTCTGCGCTGGAAAAAAACATGCAGAATTTTTCCACCGTGTGAGCGTTGCGGGCCATCCACTCGTCGACCCACGGCACGATGGTAAAGCGTCCGTCATTGGGCTGGGCGGCCTCGGTGGACAGCCGGGCCAGCCGCTCCATGCTGCGGGCCATACTGTCCGCGTCGCGGATCGCCCGGCCATCCGAAAACACATTCAGCGCGCCTTCATATTGCTGGTACAGTCCAAACGCCTGCCGCGCGGTCTGCACGGGCAGAAGGCGTCGGATCAGGCAGCGCGGCTCAGCGGTGTCCCGCTCGTCAGCGTTGGCATAGCGGCTGTACACAGCGGCAAGAGGGCGCTGGCCCAGATCCCAGACCGCCGCGCCGTTGGAGGTGATCACATAGCGCACACCGGGCAGCTGGGCCACGACCGGCGGCAGCGAAGCCAGCGGACGTCCTGTGGCGGGCACGATCACCACACCGCGCGCCGCGGCCGCGGCAACGGCTTCGCGGGTGCGCGGCGTAATGGCGCTGTGATGGTTCAGCAAGGTACCGTCCAGATCCAGTGCGACCAGACGGATAGGAAGGTCAGAATAAGACATAGAAGCTCCTTTTAGTTTTCAGATCGCAGGACGAAGCGCTGGATCGCCCAGGCCACGCCGTCCTCGTTGTTGCTGCGGGTGATATAGTCTGCGGCGGCGCGCACCTCCGGAAACGCATTCTCCATCGCCACCCCAAGGCCCGCAGCCCGAAGCATGGCGATATCATTGCCACCATCGCCGCAGGCCATCAGAGAGGCGGCGGGCAGCTCCAGGACCTGGGCCAGGGCCAGCAGGCCTGCGCCCTTGTTGACCCCCGCCGCATTCAGCTCCATATTCAGCGGCAGACTGGAAACCACCTCCAGCCCCAGCGCTTCCATCTCGGCCCAGGCACGGCGGCGCTCGGCTTCCTCCTGAAAAAAGATCGTGTATTTTTCCAGTCCGTGCGCCTGCGCGTCTACAAAAGCCCGGAGATCGGGCAGCACCTTTCGGGTGCCGCGCACATAGGGACGCAGATTTTCCGGCACAAAGGTTTCGATCTGAGCAAGATTTTCCTCTGTGGTATAGCCCTGGCCGTCTTGGAACAGATCCACGGTGCAGTCATATTTCCTCAGCCGGTCATAGGTTTCCAGCGCAAGCGGCCGGGGGATGTACAGTTCCCGCAGAGCTTTGCCGGTGGACAGATCCACCATCCGCGCGCCGTTGGCGGTGATGGCATAGCGCACACCCGGCAGCGCACGCAGCGCGGCGGGGACGCCGCTGGCTGTGCGGCCGGTGGCCGGCACGATCCACACGCCCTTTTGGGCAGCGGCGGTCAAGGCCCGGATGTTCCCTTCGGTCAGCTCCTTGCGGTCGTTGAGCAGGGTCCCGTCCAGGTCCAGCGCGATCAGACGAATGGGACATGGCATTGCGTTCTTCCTCCCGGATAGATTTCATCAATTTTGCATAAATGATAAAGTTTTATATCTTTTTTCTATTGTAGCGCAGCTTTCCTGTTTGCGCAAGCCGCAAGGATGTGCTACAATAATAACCTCTCATTGAGAAACAGGAGAAAAAAACATGAATACGAATAAAATCACAGCACAGATGCGTCCTCATCTCTGGTTCCAGCTTTACTGGGTACTGTACCTGATCTGGTTTTTCACACTGGATATCCTCATCACCCAGCCCAAGTACATCCTGCACAGCACATTAGATGATGCGATCCCCTTCTGCGAATGGTTCATTTTTCCCTATTGCAGCTGGTTCTTCCTGCTGGCGGGGGTGCTGGGCCTGCTATGGTGGAACGATACTGCCAGCTATGACAAGCTATGCCTGATGATGTTTTCCGGCATGACCTTCTGCCTGGTCGTCTACATGATCTGGCCCAACGGCGTGGACCTGCGCCCCACCGCAGAGCTGGTGGGCCGGGACAACCTTGCAATGGACATCATGCAGCTGATCTGGCGGGCAGATTCCTCCAACAACGTCTGCCCCTCTATCCACTGTCAGAGCACCGGCTGCATGGCCCTGGCTTTCAGCCAGAGCAAAGTGGCCGAAAACCGTCCCTGGCTCAAAATCCTGGCCTGGGTCTGGGCCGCCCTGATCTGCGCTTCCACCGTGTTCACCAAGCAGCATTCCATTATCGATGTGGTCTGCGGCCTTGCTCTGGCGGCCGTCTGGGTGCCCGTGCTGTACCGCAGACCAGGGAAAAATCGGGGGTAAAAATCGCAGAAATTCGGCTTCGCTCCTTGACGGAACGGATGTTTGCGCGTAGAATGTGCATAGAAGCCTGGCCTGCGGGAACGGACGACAGAGGGAGGAGCAGTTATGGCGGCATTGAGCGCACGGGAAGCGGCTTATCAAAAAATTTACGATCGGATCATCACGATGCAGCTCAAACCCGGCGACCCGCTGAACGACCGGGAGCTGGCCGAGGAAATGGGCATCAGCCGCACCCCCGTGCGGGAGGCGCTGATCATGCTCAACCTGGCCCACATGGTCACTATCAAGCCGCAGAGCGGCACCCATGTCGCCCCCATCGACCTCAAGCTGATGGAGATGGAGCAGTTTGCCCGCTTTACGCTGGAAAAGGAGATCCTTCTGCATCTGCGGGGTCGTCTGACCGACGAGCAGATCGCGGGATATATGGATCTGCTGGAAAGATACGACCGCATGAAGGCCGGGCCGGTCAGCCGCGAGCGCAACGAGCGGATGCTGGAGCTGGACAACAAGTTCCACCGCCGGGCCTTTGAGCTGTGCGGCATGGCAGAACACTTTGACCACATGCTGGGCGCATTCCAGCATATCGAGCGGCTGCGCATGTTCAGCCTGATGAGCGGCGAAAACATGTCGGTCGTGCAGGAGCACACCTGCATCCTGGACGCGCTGCGCCATGGCGGGCCGGATGACGTGGACAAGGCGCTGCACGCGCATCTGGATCGGTACAAACTGTCGGTGGAGGATGCACGGCGCAAAAGTCCGGAATATTTTATCGACGGCTGATCGGATCAGCAACAGGACAAAATTGGGGCAGAATCGTACTTTTTTACGATCTGCCCCGTTTTTTGTGGATAGTATCCAAGAACGCATTTAAAAAAATGTCAAAACGCCACTTGCTTATTTTCAACTGATATATTAGAATATAACTATCTCCGGCCGCGTTTTTACTCTCGGAAAAAGCATAAGACGTCCGGCCCCATCCCGAAACCTGATGATAAGATCCTAAGGAGGAATTTACTATGCCTATGAAAATGGGTTGGCGCTGGTATGGCGAGGGCAACGACCCCGTCACCCTCAGCGACATCAAGCAGATCCCCGGCGTGACCAGCATCGTCTGGGCGCTGCACGACAAGATGCCCGGCGAGATCTGGGAAGTGGAAGAGATCCAGAAGGTGGCAGATCAGATCCATGCCTATGGCTTTGACATGGATGTGGTCGAATCGGTCAACGTCCACGATGACATCAAGATCGGCCTGCCCACCCGCGACCACTACATCGAAAATTACAAGCAGTGCATCCGCAACCTGTCCAAATTTGGCGTCAAGGTCATCTGCTACAACTTCATGCCCATCTTTGACTGGACCCGCACCGACCTGTTCCATCCGGTGGGCGACGGTTCCACTGCGCTGTTCTACGAAAAGGACAAGATCCGGGACGACTACAAGTCGATGGCCGAGTACATCCTGAGCTTTACCGAAAAGTACAACATGACCTTCCCCGGCTGGGAGCCGGAGCGCATGGCAAAGCTGGACGAGCTGTTCAAGGCCTACGCCCCTGTCACCAAGGAAAAGCTGTGGGAGAACCTGAAGTATTTCCTGGAAGCCCTGATGCCCACCTGCCGCGAATGTGACATCAAGATGGCCATCCACATGGACGACCCCCCTTGGGATATCTTCGGCCTGCCCCGCCTGCTGGTGGATGCCGAAAGCATCGACCGCTTCCTGAGCATGGTGGATGATCCGTACAACTGCCTGACCCTGTGCACCGGCAGCCTGAACGCCAACCCCAACAACAACTGTGCTGAGATCGTCCGCAAGCACTGCGACCGCATCGCCTTTGGCCATATCCGCAACATCCATCACTTCCCCAACGGCGATTTCTCCGAGGCTGCCCACCGCGACTGCTGCGGCGAGACCGGCATCATCGAGATCCTGCGCGCCTACCATGACTGCGGCTATGAGGGCTACATTCGCCCCGACCACGGCCGCCAGCTGTGGGAAGAAGGCCCCGGCACCTGCCGTCCCGGTTACGGTAAGTACGACCGTGCCCTGGGCGTTCAGTACATGCTGGGTGTCTGGGATCTGCTGGATCGTCTGGACGAAGAAAAGAAAGGCTGATGCTGCATGAAACTGACGGATATCAAAAACGGTGGTGCGCCCGCTTCTGAGTGGGCGGAAAAGGGCTATGAGCTGCCCCAGTTTGACATCGAGGCGGTCAAAGCTAAGACTCATGCCGAACCCACCTGGGTGCACTTTGGCGCCGGCAACATCTTCCGCGCGTTCCCTGCGGCCATCCTCAACGAGGCCCTGAACAGCGGCAAGTATGACCGCGGCGTGATCGTGGCCGAAAGCTTCGATTATGAGATCATCGACAAGGCTTATCGTCCCTACGATAACATGAGCCTGCTGGTCTGCCTGCAGTCCACCGGCACCATCGAGAAAAAGGTGATCGCCTCTGTTACCGAAAGCCTGAAGGCGGATCCTTCTTTTGGCGAGGACTGGGCACGTCTGTGCGAGATCTTCCGCAATCCCAGCCTTCAGATGATCTCCTTTACCATCACCGAAAAGGGCTACGGCGTGGCCCCTGCCGATCTGGAGCGCGGCCTGACCCCCGTTTTGGCCATGGGCAAGGTCACTGCCCTGCTGTACGAGCGCTTCCAGGCCGGCGCTCTGCCGCTGACCGTTCAGAGCATGGACAACTGCTCTCACAACGGCGATAAGGTCAAGAGCGCTGTGCATGCATACGCTTCCAAATGGGTGGAGCAGGGCCTGGTGCCCGCTGCCTTCCTGGAGTATGTGCAGGATGAAAGCAAAGTCACCTTCCCCTGGAGCATGATCGACAAGATCACTCCCCGCCCCGATGCCAAGGTGCAGAAGATGCTGGCCGAGGATGGCTTTGAGGACAACTATACCATCGTCACCGAAAAGCACACCTTTACCGCGCCCTTCGTCAATGCCGAGGAGACCGAGTATCTGTGCATTGAGGATCACTATACCAATGGCCGTCCCCCGCTGGAGCTGGGCGGCGTGCTGTATTGTGACCGCGAAACGGTGGACAAGATCGAGAAGATGAAGGTGTGCACCTGCCTGAACCCGCTGCACACCGCGATGTCCGTGTATGGCTGCATGCTGGGCTACGATCTGATCTCCGCAGAGATGGCCGACCCCGATCTGCGCGGTTTTATCCAGAAGATCGGCTACATCGAGGCCATGCCCGTGGTGGTCGATCCGGGCGTTCTGAACCCCTATGAGTTTATCGGCGCGGTCATCAACCGTCGCCTGCCCAACCCCTTCATGCCCGATGCACCCCAGCGCATCGCGACCGATACTTCCCAGAAGCTGGCCATCCGCTTTGGTGAGACCATCAAGGCATATGAGGCCAAGGGCCTGGACAAATCCAACCTGGTGCTGATCCCGCTGGTTCTGGCCGGCTATGCCCGCTATATCAAGGGCATCGACGATGAGGGCAAGGCTTTTGAGCCGTCTCCCGATCCGCTTCTGGCCGAGCTTCAGGCGATCGTGGCCCCGCTGGAGGTCAAGGAGGGCGAACAGGACTTCAGCTGCCTGAAGGCTCTGTACAGCCGCAAGGACGTCTTTGGCGTGGATCTGTACGCCGTTGGACTGGGTGAGAAGATCGAAGGCATGGTCAAAGAGCTGTATGCCGGCCCCGGCGCAGTCCGCAAGACCCTGCACAAGTACGTTTCTGCCCGTTGATTTAAGCGATTCCCTTCCCGTGCTGCGATTGCTTTGCCGCAGCGCGGGATTTTTTATCTTCTTTTTGTTCCTTTCTTTTTGTTCCTTTTTGAAAAAAGGAACCGAAAAACTTTTTATACGGCCTGCGCTTTCGCGCAGGCCAGGCTGTTTTTATTTGCATAGGGCAGGCTCATGCGCTTTTGCAAGGCGCGGGCGGGTTGTAAATACTGCATTCCAAAAGATACGGCGGGATTTTCAGCGCTTTGATTGCACATTGATTTCCTATTGCATTTATCGGGTACGGATGCTACAATAGACCCGCGTCCGGGGCCGGCAAAAGGCTTTTCCGGATGCTTTGGAACATTCTTTTTTTGTCTGCCGCAGGCGGCTCAAAGCCGCACCGGGGAAGTGGGTGCAACTCCCACGCGGTCCCGCCACCGTAAGCTGCCGCACACCGGCCGCAAGCCGGGCTACCGGGCAGCAGACAGCCGATTCCACGAGAGATGGAAGGAGTAAAAACATGAAACGAGACCGGATATTCTCCATCCTGGCGGCCAGCGCTCTGGTGGCTGCCGTTCTGCTTACCGGATGCGGAAGCAAGAGCGATGCGGCTTCGTCCAGCGCAGCAGCCTCTTCGCAGGATGTATCCAGCACGGCGGCGGTTTCCCAAGCCGAAGCTGCCGCGATCAAAGTGACCTTTACGGTGAGCTACGCCGACGGCAGCGCAGACACGCTGGAACTGGACACCACCGAAGGCGAGACTCTGGCACAGGCTCTGGCCAACGCGGGCGTGATCTCCCAGGAAGAAGCCGACGCAGGCTTTGTCACCGTTGTCAACGGCGTGACCGCCGACTGGAACAAAGATCATGCGTGGTGGTGCCTGACCGATGCTTCCGGCGAAGCGACCACCGTGGGCGTGGGCAGCATTCTTCTGCACGATGGAGACAGCTATGCCTTTGCCTACACGAAATAACGCACACGACCATGTGCGGCGTCTGGTGCTCAGCGGACTGATGGGCGCACTGTTGGTGATCAGCAAGCAGGCCATGAGCGGACTGCCCAATCTGGAGCCGGTGAGCCTGCTGGTGATCCTGTTTGCTCTGGAGCTGCCCCGTGAAACGCCCGGAGCCATCACCGTGTTTCTGCTGCTGCAAGGCATTCTGTATGGTTTTGGGCTGTGGTGGGCCATGTATCTGTATGTGTGGTATCTGCTGGCCCTGCTTGCGTGGCTGGCCCGCCGCATCGATCATCCGCTGTTCTGGGCCGTGCTGAGCGGCTTATTTGGCCTGAGCTTCGGCGGGCTGTGCGCGGCGGTCTATCTGTTTGCCAAAACGCCCGCCTTTGCACTGAGCTGGTGGCTCAGCGGGCTGAGCCATGACCTCATGCACGGCGTGGGCAATTTTGTGCTGATGCTGCTGCTCTATCGCCCGCTGCGCCGTGCTTTGCAGACAGCCAGGCGTCAGCTTCGATCCTGAGCTTCGATCCTGAAAGAATACACGACAAAAACTGCCGCGAGCACAGGCCCCGCAAAGGAGGGCACTGCGCCGCGGCAGTTTTGTTTGCAGACATAATATTCAATGATGCGGGGGATCAGGCGCAAAGTCTTAAAGCAGATCAGTAAAGTCTGGGGATATGGCTGAAGATCTCGTACAGGATCTTGCCGATAAATTCCACAATCTCCATAAAGATAAACATAAGGCTTACTCCTTTCGGTTGGAATCCCGGGCCGCCGCGCGCATCGCAGCCCTTCTATCCAGGATACGATCCAGCCTGCTGTAAAATTGCATCCGATGTTTGCGGGGCGGGCAGGCGGGGCATACTACGCAGGAGCCCGGCGCGCCGCGCCGTGTGATTTTACGATTCTGCAAGGAGGCTGTGCCATGAACCCGTTCGAGCAAAAGGCTGCTCCGGCCGACACCCTGTTCCGGAGCTGGAAAGAGCTTTATCCCGCGCCCTACGACAAAAACGAAACCGATCCCTATACTAAGACCCGCATCATCCTGATGAACGGCACCGAATTTGAAGCCGTCTGGTTCACCCACCAGTTCCACCGCCACTGTCAGAACGACGATCTGCGCCGGGAGCTGGCTGTGCTGCGCCGCACCGAACAGCAGCAGCAAAAACGCATCGCCTGCCTGAAGCCCATCGACGAGCCGATCCTGGAGACTACCATTGCCTATGAGCAGCTGGCCGTTGACCTGACCGCGATCCTGGCCCAGCGCGACCCGGATCCTTATGTGGTGTCGGTGATGGATCTGGCCCTGCTGGAGGACTTCGACCACCTGTACCGTTATGCGGATCTGCTGGACTTTGAAGGCGGCGTCCACGCCGAACGGCTTGTCGGCAGCTATACCGAGATCATGCCCGGACGCCCCACCATCTCCGAACACCGTCACCCGCGGGACAGCGTGCGCCGCGCCTGCGATTTTGCCAAGGCAGCGCCTATCACCAAGCTGGACACGGCCATCATCACCGCCGCCGAGCAGCAGACGATGAATTTCTATATGAATCAATGCGGCTTTTATACCAGCGATCTGGGGCGTAGGCTGTACCAGGAGATCGCGATGATCGAGGAACAGCATGTCACGCAGTATGGCGCACTGCTGGACACCAGCTGCACCTGGCTGGAAAACCTGCTGATGCATGAGTACACCGAATGCTATCTGTACTGGTCCTGCTTTGAGGACGAAACCGACGCCAAGGTGAAAAAAATATGGGAACAGCATTTTGAGCAGGAGCTGAGCCATCTGCACGCCGCCGCCCATCTGCTGGAAAAATACGAAAACAAGCACTGGCAGCAGGTGATCCCCGCAGGCGAATTCCCGCCGCTGCTCAAATTCGCTCCGCAGAAGGAGTATGTGCGCAAGGTGCTGGCGGAAACAGTGGAAAACACCGCTCAGTGCACCGATCCTGCCGTTCCAGTGTCCGAGCTGCCCGCCGATGCAGATTTCTTTGCGTACCAGGCCGCAGTCTGTCCCGACACCGCCCAGGTCGCCAGCCACCAGGTCATCCGCACCGCGATCCAGGAATGCGGCGAGGACTACCGCTTTGAGGAAAGCGAGCATCCGGTTCCCGCTCTGCGTGACCGCACCAAAGACAATACTTCGGTGGGACGCAAGGCATAACGTCTTGCGCGGTGGATCCCGCGGCCCACAGCTTTCCTTTTTTCAACAAGCACAAAGTACGCAAAAAATCCCTCGACCAAATGGCCGAGGGATTTTTGGTGGACGGTACAGGACTCGAACCTGTGACCTCCTGCACGTCAAGCAGATGCTCTACCAGCTGAGCTAACCGTCCATGTCGTTCCGACTTGATTATGATACCACACTTTCCGGCCAAATGCAAGCCCTTTTTGCAAAAAAATCCAGCAGCGAATTGTAATTTTGCCCCGCCAGCAAAAAGCGCATGGGCCGGGCAGCCCATGCGCCTTTCTGCTGGTTCATCGTCCGGTCAGATCACATAGTCATTGCCTGCCTGATGGGGGGTGGCAAGATCGGCCAGCGTAATATTTCCAAAATAGTTGGAGATCAGCTCATCCAGGCCCTTCCACATCTCATAGGTGCGGCACTCCGCCATGCGGGGACACACCGGCGCGCACGGAGTCAGGCAGCTGACCGGCGCAAGACTGCCCTCGGTCAGTATCAGGATCTCGCTGACGGTATACTGCTCCGGGCTGCGGGTCAGCCGATATCCGCCGCCCTTGCCACGTAGTCCGGACAAAAAGCCATTCTGCACCAGAACCTTGAGGATATTCTCCAGGTATTTTTCCGAGATCTCCTGCCGCTCGGCGACCTCCTTCAGCGGGACATACTTTTCCGACTGATGTTCCGCCAGATCAATCATCACACGCAGCGCATAGCGCCCTTTGGTCGAGACAATCATAAGCTTTCCGTCCTTCTTTCCTGATTCAAAATGATCAACCCTATTATACAATAGGGTTAGTAACTTTTCAATTCATAAATTTTGAAAAATCCATTGACAATCTCCGGGCAGAGGACTATAATACCCTCAAACCCACACGACAAATCGGTTTAACGAAGCACATACCGTCGGTGTCCCCGGCGCAAACAGGCGCACAGCGCTGATGATTCAGGAGGAATTGATTATGAGCAAGATTTATACTTCCGCAGACCAGCTGATCGGCCGCACTCCCCTGCTGGAGCTGACCCACATCGAGCAGGAGGAAAAGCTTTCCGCCAGGATCCTGGCAAAACTGGAATACTTCAACCCCGCCGGCTCGGTCAAAGACCGCGTTGCCGCCGCCATGATCGCAGATGCCGAGGCTTCTGGCAAGCTCAAGCCCGGCTCGGTCATCATCGAGCCGACCTCCGGCAACACCGGCATCGGCCTGGCCGCAGTCGCCGCCGCCAAGGGCTATCGCATCATCATCGTCATGCCGGAGACCATGAGCGTCGAGCGCCGCCAGCTGATGAAGGCCTACGGCGCAGAGCTGGTGCTCAGCGAGGGTGCCAAGGGCATGAAGGGCGCCATTGCCAAGGCCGATGAGCTGGCCAAGCAGATCCCCAACTCCTTTATCCCGGGCCAGTTCGTTAACCCCGCCAACCCCAAGGCCCATCTCCAGACCACCGGCCCCGAGATCTGGCAGGATACCGACGGCAGCGTGGATATCTTTGTTGCAGGCGTCGGCACTGGCGGCACTGTCACCGGCGTGGGCCAGTATCTCAAGAGCCAGAATCCGGATGTCAAAGTCGTAGCCGTAGAGCCGGCCTCCTCGCCCGTTCTGAGCAAGGGCGTTGCGGGCGCACACAAGATCCAGGGCATCGGTGCCGGCTTTGTGCCGGATGTGCTGGACACAAAGATCTACGATGAGATCATCACCGTGGAAAACGAAGATGCGTTCCAGGCTGGCCGTCTGGTGGGCCGCAAGGAGGGTGTGCTGGTGGGCATTTCCTCCGGCGCGGCAGTCTGGGCCGCCTTGCAGCTGGCCAAGCGCCCGGAAAACGCAGGCAAAAACATTGTCGTCCTGCTGCCCGATACGGGCGACCGCTATCTGTCCACCCCGCTGTTTGCTGAGTAAGACTTTTCTGCTGTTCGATCGTTTTTTATTTCTGCATCCGTTCTTACTGCGGCGGATTCATTTTGTACCGGCAGGGCGCTGTCCCCTCACAGCGCCCTGCCGGTTTTTATGTTCCTGCTTCTGCCGCTTTTCAAAGCTGCCGGTTTTATGATACAATGGTAGCCTACAGGAGGGTTCTGTCCATGCAATACTACATCGCCCCTATGGAGGGCCTGACCGACCGGGTCTGGCGGCAGGCGCATCAGCGCTGGTTTGGGGCACCGGGCGCACCGGTGCGCTACTATGCTCCCTTTCTTTCTCCGCCCGAAAACCGGGTGCTCATCTGCAAAAAGATGGCAGAGATCCTGCCGGAAGCCAACCCCGGCGTACCCGTGATCCCGCAGCTGCTGGCCAAAGATGGCGCGCTGGCCGCCTGGATGACCGGCGAGCTGCGCGCGCTGGGCTATACCGAGGTCAATCTGAACTTTGGCTGTCCCTCCGGCACCGTGACCGCTAAAGGCAAGGGCGCAGGGATGCTGCGCAGCCCGGAAGGTCTGGATCGCTTTCTGCGCACGCTATTTGAACAGGCGGGCGGGCCGCTGTCGGTCAAGACGCGGCTGGGCGTGAACACCGCCGAAGAATTTGCGGATATCCTGGAAGTCTATAACCGCTATCCCATCTATGAGCTGACCATCCATCCCCGCGTGATGCGCCAGCTCTACCGAGGCCAGGCCGACCGTGCTGCTTTTGCCGCCGCGCTGCCCGCCTGTACCATGCCGGTGTGCTACAACGGCGACATCACCACCGCAGAGCAGCTGCGGGCCATCGAAGCAGAGTTTCCCGCCCTTTCCGCCGTCATGGTCGGGCGGGGAATCATCGCAGACCCCGCTCTGCTGCGCAAAGCGCTGGGCGGCCCTGCCGCCTCCAAGGAGGAGCTGCGGGGCTATCTGGACGAGCTGTTCCAGGGATATACCGCGCTGTTCGGCAGCCCTCAATGCGCCATCAGCCGCATGAAGGCCCACTGGGTCTACCTGATCCGGCAGTTTTCCGGCTCTGAAAAGCTGGAAAAGCATCTGCGCAAGACCCGTGAGCCTTGGGAATACGAAGTGGCGGTCGACCAGATCTTTACGTTGCCGCTGTGTTGAATGCACAAAAAAGCCCGCTGCTTCTCTGTAGGAGAAGCAGCGGGCCAAAACACAAAGCATCTGCTTGTTATACGTTGAGATAATTGCGCAGCAACGCCTGCAGCAGATCGTCACGGTCGATTTTACGAATCAGAGAACGGGCACCCTTATAGGTCGTAATGTAGGTGGGATCCTCAGACAGGATATAGCCCACAAGCTGATTGATGGGGTTGTAACCCTTTTCCTTCAAAGCGTCGTACACCTGCTGGACGACCTCATGGATCTCATAGTCCTTCTGATCGTGAATCGAAAAAATAGCGGTAGAATCACCCACGTGATACACCCCCTCTGGATGAGCTGGAAAGGCGGGGCCCGCAAACCCCGTCTTAGGGATCTGTTTTCAGAGCCATCCTATGCCGTCTGAATGGTCTTTTCTGCCCGCACTCTGCGCTGCTTTCGCATGCCTGACAGCAAAGCTCCGGATCCATCCGGCACACACTGGCCACGAAAAAAGATCCTTAAAATCAATATAATTTATTGTACACGAATTGCAGTGAAACTTCAAGCTCCCTTCGCCATTTTTGCACATTATTCCTAAATTTTCCGGATAGAATCGTACAATCTGGCGGCTTTTTCTGCCGTTTCAAACACCACAAGGAGGGTTTGCATATGCTGTATGGAATCGGCTGCGACCTGTGCGAAATCGCCCGCATGGAACAAGCGCTGCGCGGTGCCCATGGCGCCGCCTTTGCCCGGCGGGTATTCGGCCCCGCCGAATGCGCAGCGCTGTCGCTGAATGCGCCGCTGCCCGAAGGCCGCAGCGGTGCACATCGGGCCGCCAGCGCCGCAGCGGATTTTGCCGCCAAGGAAGCCTTTCTCAAGGCGGCGGGCACCGGGCTGCGCGCACCGTTTTCGCTGTGTGAGATCGAGACAGTGCGTCTGCCCTCCGGCCAGCCGGAATACCGCTTTTCGGGCCAGAGCGCGGCATGGATGGCCGAACGCGGCCTGACGGCCCGGCTTTCGCTGAGTCACGACGGCGGCTTTGCGCTGGCCTTCTGCATCCTGGAAAGCAACGGCACTTTGGCGCATACAATGGAATGATCAGTCCGTGTGCATAGCGCGCGCCTCTTTGGGCCATACTACCCTTGCAAGCAGCGGGCGCGGCCGCCGTACCGCACAGCGGGCGCAGCCCCCATCATGCAGGGAGGGAACAACGCATGGAGGTACACAGAGGAGAAGTTTTTTACGCGGATCTTTCGCCGGTGGTCGGCTCCGAGCAGGGCGGCATCCGCCCGGTGCTCATCGTGCAGAACGAGATCGGCAACCGTCACAGTCCCACCGTGATCGCGGCAGCCATTACATCCCGGCTGGACAAGGCCCGCCTGCCCACCCACATCAATATCCGGGCGGCAGACACCGGCCTTGCCAAGGACAGTGTGGTGCTGCTGGAGCAGATCCGCACGCTGGATAAGCATCGCCTGCGGGAACGTGCCGGGCAGATCACCCCGGAGGATCAAAAGCGGGTGGATCAGGCTCTGGACGTCAGCCTGGGTCTGAGCAGCTACTAAAAGGCAGTTTGTCGTAAAAAAGATAAGCGTCCCGGCCAGCAGGCCGGGACGCTTGCGTTTTATATGGGGACAAAGAGCTTCTGCCTGCTCTCAAAACTTTTGCTGTTGATACAAAACGAGCCGCCGCGTTTTAAAAACGCGGCGGCTCACAAAGTCTGTTACAGGCTGCCGGAGCAGCGGGGGCGGCTCAGCTTACAGCTGAGGGCCGGCGGAAACCAGTGCCTTGCCGTGCTCATTGCCCTCGTACTTGGCAAAGTTCTTGATGAAGCGGCCAGCCAGGTCCTTGGCATTCTCGTCCCACTTGGAAGCGTCCGCGTAGGTGTCGCGGGGATCCAGGATCTTCGGATCAACACCGGGCAGCTCGGTGGGAACCTCGAAGTTGAAGTAGGGGATCTTCTTGGTGGGAGCGTTCAGGATATCGCCGTTCAGGATCGCGTCAATGATGCCGCGGGTATCCTTGATGGAGATACGCTTGCCAGTGCCGTTCCAGCCGGTGTTGACCAGATAGGCCTTGGCACCGCTCTGCTCCATCTTCTTGACCAGCTCCTCGCCGTACTTGGTGGGGTGCAGCTCCAGGAAGGCCTGGCCGAAGCAGGCGGAGAAGGTGGGAGTGGGCTCGGTGATGCCGCGCTCGGTGCCGGCCAGCTTTGCGGTGAAGCCGGACAGGAAGTAGTACTGGGTCTGCTCCGGGGTCAGGATGGAGACCGGGGGCAGCACGCCGAAGGCATCCGCAGACAGGAAGATGACGTTCTTGGCAGCGGGAGCAGCAGAGACCGGGCGAACGATGTTCTGGATGTGGTCGATGGGGTAGGACACACGGGTGTTCTCGGTCACGCTCTTATCTGCAAAGTCGATCTTGCCGTTCTCGTCCAGGGTGACGTTCTCCAGCAGAGCGTTGCGCTTGATGGCGTTGTAGATATCCGGCTCGGAATCCTTGTCCAGGTTGATGACCTTTGCGTAGCAGCCGCCCTCAAAGTTGAACA
>JBJERU010000017.1:0-17477 GCA_051882415.1 Faecalibacterium sp.
GCGGGAAAAGAAAAAAGTTTTTTCGGTTCCTTTTTTTCAAAAAAGGAACAAAAAAGAAAGGAACAAAAAAAGAACAGAACAAAAAAGCCCGTTCAGCCCTTTTCCAGCCCCAGCAGCGCGCGCATATAGGCAAAAGTACGCTGCTGGCCTTTTTCGCGCACCATCAGCAGCAGTTCTTCCAGCTGGGCGCGGGTATCGGGGTGAAGCATGTAATGATCCTTGCTGCGGTAATAATATTCCCACGGGCAGGCATCGGTATAATTTTCTCCCATATAGATCTGGCTGGCGGCCACGCGGTCACACACCATCTCGCAGACATACCTCAGCGGCATTTTCATACCTTCCAAACCCGATTTTGTGGAAGCATAATCCACCCAGTATTCCAAATGATGCTTATTGCGGCCCTTATGGTGCAGCCACGCGGCGGTATAGCCCTTAGCGGCGCGTTCGGCCTCATTGGGGCTATGATCGCCCTGATAATAGATACACCCGGGGACAAACTCGGTTGGGGTATACTTGCTCAGGTCATGCGCAAGGCCCTGGGCATACAATCCACATTCAAAGCAATACTTCATCACCAGCAGCTTATGCCGGGTGATCGTTTGAAAATGTCCTTTTACGTTCATGGCCTGTTCCTCCTTTGCGCTGCGGCCTGCGCCGGGAGAAATCGCACGCTTACCCGTCCTTCTTTCAGGGCGCGCAGGTCATTGCTTTCCGAAAAATCCTCCCGGTCGCTGGTCAGATTGGGATTATAATATGGGTCGTGCAGGATATTTTCCCGCCCATGCACCTCATACAACTGTTTTTGCTCGCGCGCAAACCGCGCCGCCTTAACGGGGTCTTTTTCGTCCCCGCCGCGGCTTTTGCTCTCATAATGATACAGCTGCGCATAAGGCGTCCAGGCGATGCGCCCGCCCGATTTCCGGACACGCAGGCAGAAATCCACATCATTGAACGCCACGGCAAAGGCTTCGTCCAGGCCGCCCAGCGCATCCCACACGCTGGCCTTTACCAGCAGGCAGGCCCCCGTTACGGCAGAAAAATCCTGCACTGTGGCCGCGCGGAACATATACCCGCTGCCGCCGCGCCGCTTATACTTATGGCTATGCCCCGCGTAGCCGCCCAAACCCGTAACCACCCCCGCATGCTGGATGGTATCGTCCGGATAATACAGCATGGCTCCGCAGACTGCCGCACCGTTTTTGCGGGCGCACTGGCGCAGCAGCTCGGTCAGCCAAGCCCCATCCAGCACTTCCACATCATTATTCAGCAGCAGCAGATACTGGCCCTGTGCCGCGCGGCGGCCATAATTATTGATGGCCGAAAAATTAAAGCCCTTTTCCGGCCAGGTAACTACTTTCAGGCCATCGTAGCGCTGTCTGGCCCGCTGGTAGTAGGCAAAGGTAGCGGGATCGGTGGAGTTATTTTCGATCACGATGACCTCATAATTTTCCCACTGCGTTCTGGCCCAGATACTATGCAAACATTTTTCCAGATCTTCGGCATGATCCTTATTCGGGATCAGGATGCTGACCTTTGGCTGGCCCTCGATATCCCATCGGATCCGGTAGGTACTGGGGAACAGTCCATCCTCCACCGTACCGGCGCAGCCGGTGCGGGCCAGATGATCTGCCAGCGCTTTTTTGGCGGCGGCGGCCACATAGGGCTTAGCCTCGGTCCCGCCGGAAGTGGATCCCTGATGCACGCGCCAATAATACAGCACCTGCGGAACATGGGCCGCGCCGCCTGTCTGTTCGATCAGGCGCAGGAACAGGTCATGATCCTGGCTGCCGTCACACTCCGGGCGTTCGCCGCCCACACGCTGATACAGCTGCCGCCGGAACACCGCCAGGTGGCAGATATAATTGCAGCAAAGCAGATAATCCGGCGCATAGTCGGGCTTGAAATGCGCCGTCTGCGGGCGGCGCATACTTTTGTGGAACAGGGCCTCGTCACTATACAAAAATCCATCCGGCTGGCCGCTCTGCCGCAGCTGCAAGATAGCCTTGCCCATCGTATACAGCGCATGCGGGGCCAAAAGGTCATCATGGTCGGCCAGGGCAAGGTACTCGCCGGACGCAAGGGCTGCGGCGGCGTTGGTGTTGGCTGCGATGCCCAGATTTTCGACCTTTTGATATACGATCCGTTTATTTTTGCTCTGATATTCCCGAACGATCTGCTCCACCTGAGGGTGCGCGGCATCCGAAGCATCCGCCAGACAAAGCTGGCCATTGGGCGCAGTCTGGCTTACAAAGGACTCCAAAAATTCCCGAAGGTATTTTTCTGGCGTATTATACAGCGGGGTGACGACGCTGATGGTCGGCAGACCGCAGTTTTGGGCGGTTTTGCCCATCATCTCTGCGCGCTGGGCCTGCAAGACCTTTTTTGAGGGCAGATACCGCGCCCGGCTGCCAAAGCAGCGGCGCCGCACAAACCCTGCGCCGCGGCGCAGCATCGTGAGCGCGCCTTCTTCCTTTGTCAGCTGCACGGCATAGCCTGCCAGCTCCTTTGCGCGTTTCCATCGCAGATCCATGTCACGCCTCTCCCCGATGCACGGCCTTATAAGCGGCGCACACCGTTTGGGTATCGCCATTCATTTTCAGGCGGCCATGACTCAGCCAGGCCACCTTGGTACACATGCGCTCGATCTGCTCGATGGAGTGGGACACCAGGATCACCGTAGTGCCGCCAGCCATCAGCTCCTGCATGCGGTTTTCGCACTTTTGCTGGAACAAAAAGTCCCCTACCGACAGCACCTCGTCTGCAATGAGCACATCCGGCTTGGTGATGGTGGCGATGGCAAAGCCCAGCCGCGCCACCATGCCGGAGGAATAGTTTTTAAGCGGCACATCCAAAAAGTTTTGCAGCTCGCTGAACTGTACGATCTCATCGAACTTTTGGTCCAGATACCGGGGCGAAAAGCCCAGCACCGTACCATTCAGATAGATATTCTCGCGCGCGGTCAGATCCATATCAAAGCCCGCGCCCAGCTCGATCAGCGGCGCAATGCTGCCGCGCACCGTCACCCTGCCCTTGGTGGGCTTGTACACGCCTGCAATCGTCTTGAGCAGGGTAGATTTGCCCGAACCGTTCAGGCCCACCAGACCATAAAAGTCTCCCGGCATGATATCCAGCGTCACATCACGCAGGGCATAAAATTCATCGTAATGCAGCCGCCCCTGCACCATCGCCAGCAGGTATTCCTTAAGGCTTTCGTGCTTTTCGGTGGAGAGGTTGAAGCACATCGAAACATCGTCGATCCGAATGATGGGTTGCATATCCGTCCCCCTCTCTTAAATATGCAGCACAAAGCGATCCTGCATTTTGCGGAAAGCCCACAGCCCAACGACCATAGACACCGCCGCGCAGCCGCCGCATACCAAAAGCATGTTCCGATCCAGCGGGATGCCCCACATCACGGTGCGGCGGAAGCCTGTGATATACCAATAGATGGGGTTGAGGGCGATCACCTGCTGCATATTGAATCCGCCCAGGCTGAAGGTCATCTGTGCAGGGTCATAGAAGATGGCCGAAAAATACAGCAGCGCCGTGGTGAACACGCTCCAGATATGCATGATATCGCGGAAAAACACGGTAGCCGCTGCCAGGAACATACCCACGCCCAGGCTGAAAAAAAACAGCATGACCAGCGGATACAGCGCCGCAAAGATCGTAAAGTAGAAGCGGCTGCCCGTAAAGATCATGACCAGCAGCAGCGCCACAAAGCTGAACACACAGTTGACCATGGCAAAACAGCACTTTTCCAGCGGAAAGATATATTTGGGGACATACACCTTTTTCAGCAGCGGGGCGGCGCTGAGCACGCTGCTCATGCTGGTGGTGGTAGCCTCGTTGAAAAAGTTGAACAGAAGCTGTCCACACATCAAAAACACGGGGAAGTTATCGATGCCGCTGCCCCGCATATCCATCAGGCTGCTGAACACCGCCCAGTACACCAGGCACATGAGCAGCGGGTTGAGCACGCTCCAGATCACACCCAGCACGCTGCGGCGGTATTTCAGCTTGAAATCACGGCTTACCAGATTCAGCAGCAGATACCGATACTTCCAAAAGCCGCTCCACATTCCTTTCAGCTTTGCCACGGCGTTCACCACTTTTCAAAAAATTCAAACTTCTGGGCCGCAAAAGGTTCGTGCAGCTTATCTTTGGCGCTGGTCTTATGCTCACAGCCGCAATCCGGCCACTGAACATTGACGGTGGGATCATCGTAAGGGATGCCGCCCTCCGAGGCGGGATCATATACATCGGTACATTTATAACTGAACTCCGCCACATCGCTCAGCACCAGAAAGCCGTGGGCAAAGCCCTCCGGGATATAAAACATCTTTTTGTTCTCAGCAGACAGGGTCACGCCTGTCCACTTGCCAAAGGTGGCGCTGTTGGGGCGGCAGTCCACCGCCACGTCAAACACTTCGCCCAGCGTCACCCGCACCAGCTTGCCCTGGGTATGCTGCTTCTGGAAGTGCAGGCCGCGCAGCACCCCCCGGGAAGAGCGGCTCTGATTATCCTGAACAAATTCCTTATCGATGCCCGCGGCGGCAAACTGATCCTTATGATAGGTTTCCATAAAATAGCCGCGGTCATCCCCAAATACCTGCGGCTCGATCACCACAACGCCGGGGATCTCGGTCTGCGTAAAGGTAAATTTCCCCATGATTTTTTGTTTCCTCTCTGCAATTTTGTTTTTTACTCAGAAGCCGCGGAAGGTTTCACAAACTGTTTTCGTTCGCCTTCCGGCAGCATTTTCAACCATTCCGGCTGCGCCGACGCGCGGCGCGGCGAACTTTGGCCCGGCAGCGCAGCCACACGACCCCGCAGCCAGCCGCTGCCGCGCCCAGCACGGCGGCCGCGATCGGCCAAATCTTCTTTTTGGGGGCGACATCCTCATTTGCAGGCAGCGACCGCCCTGCGGACTGTTCCAGCACCGCGGCCAGACCTTCGACCTGGGCTTTTACCCGGGCAGAGGTCGTTTCCTGCGCAGAACCGCCGCGGATGGTATACACTGCATAGAGTTCCTGCGTTGTGCCCAATGTATACCGTTGGGGCAGCTCCAGCGTGATCTCCACGTCCTGTGCGGTCAGTCCATCGGCCAGCAGCAGGGTCACGCCCGGATCGGTGACAGTCACCGTGCCCAGCGTTTCACCGCCGCCCACGACCTCCAGCTGAGCGCTGGCGCTTCCAGCAGGCAGCTCGGTGTAGTGGGTCCAGGTGGAAAAGGCATAGTCCAGCAGGGCGCGGACATCGTTGTACTTGTCCAGTTTCATATTGCTCTGCATCGTGGCGCAGATCAGGCGCACGCCGTTGTGCTCTGCCAGGCAGACATAGCTATACCGCGCAATGTTGGTATAGCCGATTTTGGAACCAAGGATGGAAGAAATATAATACCGGCTGGAGCCTACCCGCATCAGATCCTGCTGAGAAAAATAGCGGGTCACTGTCTGGAGGTTGGTGGGCTGCATCGTATAAGTTTTGTTGCGGGTGAACAGCGTCTCAAAGCCCGGCTGCTCCAGCGCCCAGCGCAGGATCTGTGCGATATCGTAGCAGCTGGTATAGTGGTCGCTGCTGCTGATGCCGTGGGGGTTGGCAAAATGGGTACGCTCCAGCCCCAGCTCTTCCACCTGGGCATTCATAGCCGCCACGCCGTCCTCAATTGTACCGCCGCCAAAATATTCAGCCAGAACATTTGCGCCGTCGTTGGCGCTGGCCATCATCGTGGCATACAAAGCATCGGTCAGCGGCACCTGTTCCCCTACCTGTAGCGCAATATGGCTGGAATCGGTGCCTGCCAGCGAATACACGTCCTCATGGCTCACGGTCAGGCTCACGCCATCCCATACGCCCTGCGCCTTCTCGCAGGCCAGGCCCAGAGTCATCACCTTGGTGATGGAAGCCGGGTGCAGTTCCTTATCCATATTTTTCTGGGCAAGAACCAGCCCGGTGTCGGCATCAATGATACAGTATGCCTCAGTATTGGGCAGGCTGGGGGCAGCGGCCGCCGCAGAAGGCAGCGCTGCCGTCACCCACACCAGCACCAGAAAAAACACTGCCAGCGCCGTGTTGATCTTTTTCATGTCCGGTTTGTTCTCCGTATCCGGGGCGGGGCAAACCGCATCCCGCACCCTTTTTTCTCACCCTGCCGCGTCCGCACAGAACGAGCCAGTGGTTTTTAGTATATCACACTTTCGACCCTGTGAAAAGAGATTTGACGCACCCTCTTTATTTCCAGTCCCGCAGCACCGGCTGAAGCTGCTGCGCACGCAGGGCGGATTCCAGCGCAGAAGGCAGCAGTTCCAGATGGGATTTCAGGCTTTGGGGCTTGTGCGCCCAATCGTCCTGTCCATAGGGCACAAAATAAAAATGCTTGCGCTGCATCAGCCGGGCGATGTTCTCCCCCGAAGCTCCCAGCCCGTCGTTGGTGGAGACTGCCACCACCACCGGACAGCCCACCCGCAGCAGGCTTTTGGCCGCCATCGTTACCGGCGTATCCGAAAGCCCTGCCGCCAACCGTGCCAAGGTAGAACCTGTACAGGGTGCGATCACCAGTGCCCGGGCCAATCCTTTAGGCCCCAGCGGTTCCGCCTCCTGCAAGGTATCCCGCACCGGGCGGCCGCAGATGGCCTCAAGACGTTCCTTCCAGTCCGCCGCGCATCCAAACCGGGTGTCCAGCCCGGCCACAGTCCCGCTCATGACCGGCAGCAGCTCCCAGCCCTGCCGCACCAGCTGCTGCGCCTGTTCCAGCGCCGCGTTCAGGGTGCAGAAGCTGCCGCACACCGCAAACGCGATCTTGCCCCGTTCCGGGGCCGGATGTAAACCTTCTCTCATCATGCTCCCTCCCGCTCTGTCAGGATGGTCAAAACCGTCTGAGCCACATATTCGCCCGCACTTTCCGGTGCGCAGGCTGCCGGAAGGCTCAGCGCATGGATGGCCCGGTGCCCCAGCAGATGTGCGGCTCCAAAATCCGTTCCGCCGGGGCGGGAGGCAAGATCCACGATGAGGCTGCCGGGCCGCAGCCGGGCCAGCTCCGCTTTGCCCAGTACCGGGGCCGGGATAGTATTGACCACCGTATCAAAAGCCGGCGCCGCCCGTTCCAGCCGGGCCAGCGGCAGGCTGCGCATGCCCTGGCTTTCGGCCAGAGCGCATTGGGTCGGGCTGCGGGCCGCCACCGTGACCAGCGCCCCTAGCGCTGCCAGGCGCACCGCCAGCGCCTGACCCACATGACCAAAGCCCAGCACCAGCACAGCCGAGCCCCACAGCGTCCGGGGACGCTCGCGCAGCAGGATACTGATGCAGCCCTCCGCCGTGGGAATCGCATTGCGCACGGCCAGCTCTTCCCGCGCAAAGTAATCTACCAGCTCCACGCCGGACTGTGCAGCGATCTCTTTGGCTTCTGCCGAGAGCATGCCGCCCAAAGCCAGCGCCCCCGGCTTTGCCGCTCGCAGCAGAGCCGCCAGCCCCGCCCGCCGAGCATCCAGCGGCAGGGGCAGCAGCAAATAATCCGCCAGGGCTGTCTGTTCCGCGCCGCTCACCGCATAGCCCGCACGGGCTAGTGCACGCCCCGCCGCCGCCTGGCGCGCGTCCGAACCGATCACCGCAAACAGCTTTTTGTGCTCCATCCCGCTCCCTCCCGCTCCGTTTGTGTTATCCTATGCTACGGCAGGGCCTTTTGTGAGATGGGTGCAAAAAATCCCCGGACAATGTCTGGGGTTACAACAGAAAACATCCGTCTTTTGAAAAATTGCTTTTCACCTCATTTACGGCGGACATTGACTTATTGTCTGTCGACTTATTGTATCCATCTTGTATACTTATACTCAATAGTGTGGAGGTGCTCTATATATGGACATTTTAAAAGTTTTTGGTAGAAACTTAAGAAAATACCGAATCGCTCTTGGCCTATCTCAAGAAGCTTTTGCAGCGCGTTGTGGGATGCATCGAACCTATATAAGCGCTATTGAATGCTATCGTAGAAGCATTTCTCTTGAAAACATCCAACGTATTGCCGAAGCTTTAAATGTCAAGCCCTATATGTTGTTTTTAGAGGATGGTGAATCCCCCAATGTTTAACGAGAAAAGAAACCTCTTATTCCAAAATTACAATCGGGCTCGTCATTATTTTATCGAACATCCCGACGCATTGATTCAGATTGAACATTATATCTGCTGCCTCACGAATGACATCATTAACACAAACTATCTTGAAATTGAACATGATTACAACGAAGCAACTTATTTAAATGCTCTTTGGGCCAATTATCCCCCTGATGATCGTGGAAGGTTGCCCATTGGCGATCAAATCCCGTGGATCGAAGTGGGAGAACAGTCAGTCGGACATAAACTCAGTAGATTTATCTCTCGAAACTATAAAATCTCAGAAGTTGGTCTTCCGTCGGGAGCAGATAACCGTTTTGTTCTATATTCAGATGATATTTTACATATTACCAACGGACTGACGAATTGCGCCTTTGTTCATCTGGACATTAAGTCTGTTGGACCACGGGACAATTTTGATCATACTGTCATTTCTCCTTATCAGGTATCCGGCGATGGAATATGGGCACACCCCAATCAAAACTTAAAAAATTCTACAATGACCGCCTTTGGAAAGCGCGTTTCCCATCCTTTTTATCCTGCGATCTCGCCGATTTATCCCTTGACAAACGGCGATATTGCACCCACTATCCATTTATTTGTAAAACCTGTCTATCGGATGCTCAGCATGTCCAGTGATGACAAAAAGGGACAGCCATTGGACTCCGTAAAGAGCATTTGTGTTCCCAACGGGCTGCTCTTAACATGCAATCCAAATTATCTCAGTAGCTATCCAGGTCTGTTCTTTCCAGGAAAAGATGATCGAAATAAAGATTTCCACAAAACACGTGTCCGTGTTTCTTTTTCAATTCTTCAGCAAATTGCGGATTGGAGAGTCTGCGAGTTTTCCAATTAAAAGATTCAGGAAGGTATCTTCTTCTCAAACAATGTTGATTGTGCAGCTTGAGAAGAAAATGTTTTTATATTTTTCTTTGCAAGCTGCACATATTTCTCCTCCTTATCTATTCCAATATAGTGTCTGCCTTCCGCTAAAGCTGCCATTGCGGAAGTTCCGCTTCCCATAAAGCAATCTAAAATTGTTTCGCCCTCCTCCGAAAAAAGTTTAATTATTCGGCGCGGCAACTCAAACGGAAATTTCGCTTCATGATCATCATTTCTTTGAACGGAATGAATATTCCATACGGCACGGCTACCCCATTCCGTCCATTCTTCTTTTGTCAGTCTCTTTCTATCCACTTTTGTTACTCCTGGCTTCCAAAAGATATAAATATATTCAAACTCATCTACAGATCGATATGAATTTGTTGTCCAGTTGCTGTTAGCCCATGCCGCATCTTTCACCCAGATTCTCCGGTCATAAGGAAAAAGCCCTGCTTTGATAGCCATTTCTTCCAACATTCCTCCCACAATTTTTACTCTTGTTTGAGTGTTATATTTACCGCCGCGAATATTATTTCCATGCAGACGTCTATCGATAGTTTGTTCACTACACCCAAGTAATTTCGCGAGCTGACGGCGATTAAAATCCGGATGTTCCGCTTGGGCTTTTTGTACCTCTTCCTCTGTTACCTTACATTTTCTCATACTGATATTGCTAGCCTGTATACGAGGCATCTCTATATCTGGAAAGCAAAGGATATCCCCTATATTAATCGCGAGAAATCCACCTGGCTTAAGAACAGTAGCATGCAATTTGATTATATCGTTTAGCATGCTCACCCAGTCCGCATAAGATTGACCGCACTCATAATTCTTCCCCACATGATACGGTGGCGACCAAACACTAACTGCAATAGAGTTTGGTTCAATCATTTTCATAAGTTGTTCAGACTCTCCACAATAGATTTCATCATATCTTAAATATTTCATCATCAGCCTTCACTTTCTTGATCCAGAGGAACAAAATTCATAATTTCATCGATGTTACAATCTAAAGCTACACAAATTTTCTCAAGTGTATCCAGTGATACTGATTTGTTTTTCCCTAACTTCGCAACGGCATTCGTACTTATATGGGCAGCCTCTTTTAATTGAGTTTTGTTAAGGTGCTTATCAATTAATAATTTCCAAAGCTTTGAGTAATCAACCGGCATATACTCTTCCCCCTCACTTTTTAGAAAGAATTCATGAATATAATATCATAGTTCTTGATAAATATCAATATAATATTGAGGTTCATCAAGAGTCATAGATTGTCATTCTCTTTTTATTTTAATAAACCATCCGTCCCCTGTTTTGAAAAGTTACTTTTTACCCCCTCTTAAAAGTTGTTTTTATAGTCAGAGTTGTTGGATGAACGAGGTTTTTCAGCAGATAAGGACTTTTCTTCCGAAAAAAGAAGAGGCGCAGCATTGCGCTGTGCCCCGGCAAAGGTCGCGATATGATATTACGATAAAAATAAAAACGCGGAGTGCCCGTTACAAGATACTCAGATCCCATAAGGACACTCCGCATGGTCGGAGTGGCGAGACTCGAACTCGCGGCCTCCTGCTCCCAAAGCAGGCGCGCTACCAACTGCGCAACACCCCGTTGTCCCGGCCGCGCACAGGCACAGCCGGAAGAACAGCTTGTAGTATACCCTTTTTTCTCCTGTTCGTCAACTCAAAATTTGCACATGGGCGGCCTCAGATCACTTGGAAGCCCTTGCCGATGATCTCGCTGGAGTTCACGATCGTAATAAAAGCCTTGGGCTGGTTGGCGCGCAGAAAGTTGCGCAGCTGCACAGCCTGGCGGCGGTTGAGCACCGTAACCACCACCACTACATCGTGATGGGTATAGGCGCCGTAGGCCCGCTCCACCGTAGCCGAACGATTCAGCTCCTCAATGATAAAATCCAGCACCGGCTGGGAATCCGTTGTGACCACGGTGCACACCTTGCTCAGGTGGATGCGCTCGATGGCGCCGTCTACCACAAAGGATTTTCCCACCAGGCCCAGGATACAATATAATCCCGTTGCCATGCCAAATTTGCAGGCTGCCGCCAGCACGATGAGCAGATCGCTGACCATCAGCGCCGTTCCTATCTCCATAGAAGTACGCTTTGCCAGGATCAGCGCCACAATATCGGTGCCGCCCGTGGACGCGCCGATGTCAAATACGATAGCAGCGCCCAGCGCAGGCAGCAGCACCGCAAAGATCAGCTCCAGCAGAACATCCCCGGTAATAGGCTCGCTCAGCGGCCAGAGCAGTTCGCACAGCGAAACATAAAACGACAGCGCAAAGGACGAATAGATCGTCCAGCCCATACAGCGGATGCCCAAAAAGATAAATCCCAACACGACCAGCACCATGTTGATGATCCACATGAACCCGCCCACGTCGATCTGCGGGAACACCGCCGCCAGCAGAATGGACAGGCCGGACGTGCCGCCAAACGCAAAGTGGTTGGGCGTTTTGAACCATGCAATGCCGATGGCCGTGAGCAGCAGGCCAAAATTCAGTTTGGCAAAGAAGTTCAAATCCTTTACCATATTCTCCCTGCCGAACGCTTCTTTTAAACCGTTCATTGATTTCCTCCTTGCTTTCCAAAACCGAAAGCGCTCTTACACCAATCAAAAATATACGCTCTCCTTCGCGCAGTGTCAAGAGCCGTGCTAAAAGTTATCGTTTTTATGCGCACAAAGCCGATTTTGCGTGTTGGACGCTGCATTTTCCACCTTGAAGCAAATCGAAAAATAGTGTATCATAAAAGCTATCATAGATTATAATCCGGGCCTGCGAGCCTGATAGGGGGAACGCCTAATGGCAGATAAGAACTTTTTGACCGATATTATTGACGCTGATCTTGCAGAAGGCAAGGTCCAGCAGATCCATACCCGCTTCCCGCCCGAGCCCAATGGCTACCTGCACATTGGCAGCGCCAAGGCGATTTATATCAACTGGTCCATCGCCAATGCATACGGCGGCAAGTTCAACCTGCGTCTGGACGACACCAACCCTGCCCGCGAGGACAATGAATATGTAGAGAGCATCCAGGAGGATCTGCATTGGCTGGGTGCCGACCCCAACGGCGGCGTGTTCTACGGCAGTGACTATTTTGACCAGTGCTATGCCTATGCGGAAAAGCTGATTCTGGAAGGCAAAGCCTATGTGGACGACCTGACCCGCGACGAAATGCGGGAGTACCGCGGCAGCGACGCGGGCAAGCCCTCCCGTCCCTCTCCGTGGCGCGACCGCACCCCGGAGGAAAATCTGGATCTGTTCCGCCGCATGAAGGCGGGCGAGTTCCAGGAAGGCGAAAAGACCCTGCGCGCCAAGATCGACCTGGCCAGCCCCAACATGAACATGCGTGATCCGGCCATCTACCGCATCAAGTACGCCGAGCATCACCGCCAGGGCAGCAAGTGGTGCATCTACCCGATGTACGACTTTGCCCACCCCATCCAGGATGCCATCGAGGGCATCACCCACAGCATGTGCAGTTTGGAGTTTGAGAACCACCGCCCGCTGTACGACTGGGTCATCCGAAACACCGTGGGCACCGAGTTCCCCATCCAGCGGGAGTTCGCCCGCCTGAACATGACCAACACGGTCATGAGCAAGCGCTATCTGCGCGAGCTGGTGGAACTGGGCATCGTGGACGGCTGGGATGATCCCCGCATGCCCACCCTGTGCGGTCTGCGCCGCCGCGGTTATACGCCCAGCTCCATCTTTACCTTTGTGCGGGAGGCCGGCATCTCCAAGGCCGAAAATCTGATCGACATGCGCCAGCTGGAAGCCTGCATCCGCAGCGAGCTGGATCTGACCGCGCAGCGCCGCATTGCTGTGCTGGAGCCGGTCAAGCTGATCGTGGACAACTACCCTGACGATAAGACCGAGTATTTTGAGATTGCCAACAATCCCAATCGCGACGCCAACGATACTTCCACCCGCAAGGTGGCCTTCAGCCGTGAGGTCTGGATCGAGAACGAGGACTTTGCACAGGTCCCGCCCCCGAAGTTCAAGCGCCTGACGCTGGGCGGCGAGGTGCGTCTGATGGGCGCCTATATCGTCAAGTGCACCGGCGTGGATCAAAACGCGGACGGCAGCATTGCTGCCATCCACTGCACCGCCGACCTTGTAACCGGCAACGGCAATCCCGCTGACGGCCGCAAGGTCAAGGGCACCATCCACTGGGTCAGCGCCGCCCACTGCACCGAGGCAGAAGTCCGCCTGTATGACAAGCTGTTTACCGAAGCCAACATGAATTCCATTCCGGAGGGCAGCGATTACAAGGATTATCTTAACCCGGAAAGCGTTGTTGTCCGCACTGGCTGCAAGCTGGAGCAGAGCCTGGCGGATGCAAAGCCCGGCGACAAGTTCCAGTTTGTGCGCACCGGCTTCTTCACGCCCGATTCCAAGCATCCCGGCGTATACAACCGCATTGTCACCCTGCGCGACAGCTTTAAACCTGCAAAGTGATTCTCATCCCCCAAAAGGAGTTTTTCAAACACCATGAGCATTCCCCTCAAGAAGTCTTTTCTGAACCTCAGAACCGCCCTGATGCTGGTTCTGGATGCAGCTTTGGCCATCGTCCTGATGCTGTATCTGGCCAACACCGGCACTGTCCCCGCTGCCAACGGCGGCGCAGCCTCTTACACCGACGGTATTTATACCGCCAGCGCACAGGGCTGCGTCAGCGAAGTTTCGGTCAGCGTGACCATCACCGCCGGAAAAGTGACCAAAGTGGACATCAACGCCTCTGGCGAAACGCCCGCTTTGGGCGGCGCGGCTGCCGAAACGCTGGCCGCACAGCTGCTTGAAACAGGCTCCACTGTCGGCGTGGACGCAGTTGCCGGCAGCACTATGACCAGCGATGCTGTATTCTCCGCCATGAACGACTGTCTTGCACAAGCCGCAGCAAAGTAAACTGCATCATCGGCCGGGTCCGCAGGTCGCGGCCCGGCCTTTTTCGTACAACAAACCGGAGGTGTTCCGTTTTTCATGTTCCTGTTTTCTGGCGGCTCTGTGCTGGATATCCTTCCCCTTTCGGGCGGCCGGGCACGGCTGGTGCGCGTCTATGGCGACAGCCCCTGTGTATGCCTGCCCGCAGCAGTGCCCGCGCCGGATGGCAGCGGCCCGCTGGCCTTGACCGAGCTGGGCGGCTATTGCTTTTCCGAATCTGCCCGTGGGCTTCCCCCGGCAGACTCGCTCTGCCGATATGCTTTGGATGCGTCCGGCACAGCCAGCCTCCTTTCTCCTACAGCCGAACCTGCCCCGGACAGCCTGCCGCTGCACCCGGTATGCGGAAACTTTGTGGAGGAGGTCATCCTGCCCGACAGCCTGCAGCTCATTGGAAGCTGTGCGTTTTACAACTGCCGCAAGCTTCGGCGGCTCTGTGCAGGTGCAGGCTCCCTGACGCTGGGCAGCGATGTGTTTTTGAACTGCTTTGCGCTGGAAACGCTGGTCATCCGCGCCGCGCCCGATCAGCCTACCGGACTGTTCGCCCTTGTAAATAACATTACAGAACACGTTTCGGCGCTGTTCTGGCCGCAGGATGCACCTGCGCCGCTGGCGGGCTTCTGGTATCCCGCCTACTGGGAGGACATCGAGGAATCCCCCGCCCATATCCTGCTGCACACTTTTTCGGGCCAGGGGTATCATTACCGCCAGTGTTTTTTGAGCAATCGTCTTCTTTCCGTAGAATACGACGCAATTTTTCCTCAGGGGCATGACTCGGATGACGCTGCTGTCATGGCGATGCTCTGCTTTTACCGGCTGCGCTGGCCCTGGCAGCTCAGCGAAGCCGCCCGCACCGAATACCGGGGCTTTCTGGCCCGGAACACCGGCCGGGTGCTTTCCCGCCTGCTGAAAGCACAGGATCTGGATGCCATCCGCGCACTGCTGGAGCTGGATGTCTTTGACGATGCCGCTTTTGCCGAGGGTGTGCAGCTGGCTGCACGGGCGGACAATGCTTCCGCTGCCGCACTTCTGGCAGACGCAGAACACCGTTATCAAGCGGCCCGTGCGCCGCGCAGGAAGCGGTACGATTTTGATTTTTGATACGTTTCAGGGAGGCGATTTTTTGACGCTGCTGGAAACTCCGCGGCTGCGGCTGCGCAATCTGCGCCCCGGGGATCTGGAGGAGCTGTACGATTACCGCAACAACGAAATCTGCCGCCGCTACCAGCGGGGACAGTTCCGCGAGCGGGAAGATCTGCGTAGGTTCATCCAACGCTGCGGACAGGATACACTGGATACGCCGGGCAAAAAGCGGTTCGCCATCGCGGACCGATACTCGGATCAGCTGATCGGGGATCTGTTCCTGGACTTGAAAGCGCCCACCCTCTCGCTGGGCTATACCATTTCCTACAAATACCATCGGCAGGGCTATGCCTTTGAACTGCTGAGCGCCCTGACAGACCGGCTCCACGCGGACTATCCTGACCGGGAGATCGTCTGCTGCGTAGAGCCGGAAAACACCGCCAGCATCGGCCTGCTGCGCAAGCTGGGCTTTGCGGACGAGGGCTACTGTGCACCCATCGCCTCCCTTGTCTTCAGCAAATGGGCGGCAAACGAGCCTTCAACCGGGAGGTGACGCATTTGTCCTACTCCATCCAAAAAGAAACCTTTGTAGACCCGCGCAAGCCATTTCAATCCAGGCGGGCGGAGACCCACGAGGAATGGCAGGCCCGCATGGGCGGTGAGATCCTTGCCGTCACCCGCAGCGGGTTATACCTGGACTTCCGCTTTCTGGACATGGCGCTGTCCGCACTGGATCCTGTACCGGACGAGCGGTGCCGTACTTTGGCCACCGACGGCCAGAGCCTGTTTTATCAGCCCAGCGCCCTGCTGCGGCTGTATCAGGAAAATCCCAAGTATCTCAACCGCTTATATCTGCACAGCGTTTTTCACTGCATATTCCGGCATTTGTGGCTGCGGGGCCGCCGCGACCCGGAGCTATGGCATCTGGCCTGTGACATTGCCGTGGAAAACGTGCTGGACAATCTGGGCAAGCCCAGCGTGATCCGCCCGCTGACCTATGTGCGCCGCCGGGCCTACGAAGCCATTGCCGCCGAAGGGCGCGTTGTGGCCGCTGCGCCGGCCTACCGGTGGCTGCAAAGCCAAACGCCCGGCGTATTGCGCCAGCTTTTGCGGGAGTTTACCACCGACGACCACCGTTTATGGCCCAAGGATAGCCCCGAACAGCCCCAGCAGGCGCCTGCCCCTTCCCCGCAAAAGACCTGGCAAAAGATCGGCGAGCGGATGCAGACCGAGCTGGAGCTGCGGGACAAAGAAGCCGGAGAAGGCGCCGATGCGCTGCGCGAGCAGGTCAAAGCCGCCAACCGCAGCCGACGCAGCTACCGGGATTTTTTGCGCCGGTTCTGTGTGATGCGGGAAGAAGTGCATCTTGACCCGGACGAGTTTGACCTGAATTTTTACACCTACGGCCTTTCGCTGTACGGAAATCTGCCGCTGATCGAGCCGCTGGAGACCCGCGAAAGCAAAAAAATCGAAGAACTTGCCCTTGTCATCGACACCAGCTATTCCACCTCCGGCGAGCTGGTGCGGGCTTTTCTGGCCGAAACCTATACCCTGCTGAAAAGCCGGGAAAACTTTTTCCACCGGATGAATCTACATCTGATCCAGGCGGACAACGCCATCCGGCAGGATATCCTGGTGCGCAGTGAGGACGAGCTGATCCACGCCATGAACCATTTTGAGCTTCGGGGCGGCGGCGGCACGGATTTCCGCCCCGCTTTTGAGTATGTCAGCCAGCTATGCGCCGAGAAAAAGTTTACGAACCTGCGCGGACTGCTTTATTTCACCGACGGTATGGGGGCTTATCCTGTCCGGCGGCCATCCTTTGACACAGCCTTCCTCTTTTTAGGCGACCGCTTTGATGATGCCAACGTCCCATCCTGGGCCATGAAAGTGGTTTTGGACGAAGAGGAATTTTCTGGAACTGCCGTCCGTACCGCCGGAGCGTTGGGACAGGTGTTGGCAGAAGAAGATGACCTCTACCGGGAACTGAACAATACCTGATGGTTTTTGGAGCTGTTGCAAGTGCATAAGGGCAGCGGCTGCGGAAAACGCAAACAGCATCGAAGGTGCATCCCGAAAGATTGCGGACGAGATGGGTCAGGCTTATGCCCTGTTATTCAATCGATAGCCAGTGGAATGTTCTCTTTTGTCTCGCCAAAAGAGAACCAGAAAAGCGACCCGCGTTGAGATGCTCGGCGGTGGCGAAGCCAGAAAAGCCCCAGTGGGGCTTTTCAGCCGACAGTCCGGTTTGCGCAGCAAATGCCGCGTGTTCAGCGCGGCAAGGACAGGGGGCACGACCGGGGTGCTGCTCTGGACTCTGTGCATCCCAAAAGATCGCGGACGAGATGGGTCAGGCTTATGCCCTGTTATTCAATCGATAGCCGGTGAGATGTTCTCTTTTGTCTCGCCAAAAGAGAACCAGAAAAGCGACCCGCGTTTCGATG
>JBJERU010000018.1:0-17152 GCA_051882415.1 Faecalibacterium sp.
TTGGGAATATGTCCGCGGCAAGCGCGGACGAAACAGCGCAACGGAAGCCTCAAACGCAGGGTGGAGCTGTCAGCAGAAGCGTAAAAGATGAAGCAGCACTTCCGTAAAGTGCAAACGGGGCGAGACTCTACTTTTAGGCACAGTTACACCAGCGCCCCATGGCCCGTATCGCGCGTACAAAGTGCAGCGAAGCCTGCCCTATGCGAATAAAAAACATGGCCTGTGCGTATGCACAGGCCGATTGAAAAGCTTTTTCGGTTCCTTTTTCTCGAAAAAGGAACAACCCCCCCCCCCGTAAAAAAAAGAATTCAAAAGGAGACCCACCATGCAGTTGTTTCCAGCAATTGATCTTCGAGCCGGGCAGGTCGTGCGGCTGACACAGGGCGACTACGACCGCATGACTGTTTACGGCGCAGACCCCTGCGCACAGGCACGGATCTTTCAGGACGCAGGCGCACGCTATCTGCACGTTGTAGACCTGGACGGCGCAAAGGACGGCGCCCTATCCAACTACGCTGCCATCTCCGCGCTGGCCAGGCAGGGCGGCCTGTACATCGAAGTCGGCGGCGGCATCCGCAACGAAGAGCGCATCGAAGCCTATCTTTCCCTGGGCGTAGGCCGGTGCATCCTGGGCAGCATTGCCGTGACCGACTTTGGCTTCACCGCGCGGATGCTGCAAAAATACGGCGACCGCATCGCCGTAGGCGTAGACGCGCGGGACGGCTACGTTGCCATCCACGGCTGGAAGGAACTGAGCCGCGAGCGGGGCATCGACTTCTGCAAGCGTCTGGCTGACGCAGGCTGCACCGCCATCATCTACACCGACATTGCGCGGGACGGTGCCATGCAGGGCACCAACATGGAGCTATACCGCCAGCTGACGCAGGAGCTGCCGGGCATGGCGTTTACAGCCAGCGGCGGCATCACCCGGGAGGAGGAGCTGACCGTGCTGGACAACATGGGCGTGGCGGCGGCCATTCTGGGCAAAAGCCTGTACACCGGCGCACTGGATCTGGCCCGCTGCATACAGCTGGTGCCACAGGACAAGTAAGAGAGGGGGATTCGCATGATCACCAAACGCATCATTCCCTGCCTGGACGTGCGGGACGGCCGCGTGGTCAAGGGCACCAACTTTGAGGGCATCCGGGACGTGGCCGACCCGGTGGAGATGGCCCGCATGTACAACGCCGCCGGTGCGGACGAACTGGTGTTCTATGACATCACCGCCAGCTTTGAGGGCCGCGCCCTGTTTACCGAGATTTTGACCCGCGTTGCCAGCGAGATCTTTATTCCGCTGACTGTGGGCGGCGGCATCAACACGCTGGACGACTTTGACCGCGTGCTGAAATGCGGCGCAGACAAGGTCAGCGTCAATTCCGGCGCGCTGCGCGATCCCGCCCTGATCCCCGCCGCAGCCCAGCGCTACGGCGATCAATGCGTGGTGCTTTCGGCCGATGTCAAGCGCGTAGATGGGCGCTTCCACGTTTTTGCAAAGGGCGGCCGCGAGGACACCGGCCGGGACGCGCTGGACTGGATCGAATGGGCTGTCCATCACGGCGCGGGCGAGATCTGCCTGAACAGCATCGACACCGACGGCGTGCGGCAGGGCTTTGACCTGGAAATGCTGGACGCGGTGGCCGCGCGGGTCAGCGTACCCATCATCGCCAGCGGCGGCGCGGGCAAAAAAGAAGATTTTCGGGAGCTGTTTGGGCACAAGGGCATCGATGCGGGCCTTGCGGCGGGCATTTTCCACCAAAAGCTGCTCACCATCCGCGAGCTGAAAGAATATCTGAACGAAAATGGCATCGAAATGCGGCTGTGACCCCTTGCGTCCGGCGTAAGAATAGGATAAACTGTAGGTATCCCCTTTTGCGGGGAAGGAGAAATGCGCATGGAACTGAAATTTGATGCAAACGGGCTGATCCCGGCCATCGTGCAGGATCACTACACCAAAGAAGTGCTGACTCTGGCGTACATGAACGCCGAAACCTTGGCCCTGACCATCGCGGAGGGGCGCACGGTCTTTTGGAGCCGCAGCCGCCAGGAGATCTGGCGCAAGGGCGAGACCAGCGGCAACATTCAGCGTGTGGTATCCATCACCGCGGACTGCGATGCGGACGCGCTGGTGGTGGAGGTGGTCAAGGACGGCCCCGCCTGTCACACCGGCGCGGAGAGCTGCTTCTTCAACAACGTTTATGTTTCGCCGGAGCTGAAGCAGTTCAGCTGGCAGGGCCTGTATCAGCTCATCCAGGGGCGTAAGACCGATCCCCAGGAGGGCAGCTACACCACCTATCTGTTCAACAAGGGCAAGGAAAAGATCCTGAAAAAGGTGGGCGAGGAATGCACCGAGGTCATCATCGCCGGCGAAAAAGAGGATAAGGAAGAGACGATTTACGAGATCAGCGACCTGGCCTATCACGTTCTGGTGCTGATGGTCCAGGCCGGCATCACGGTGGAGGACGTTACCCGTGAGCTGGAAAACCGACACGTCATCGACCACAAAGTAAAGCAGGAAAGGATGCAGTGATTTTACTATGACAGATTTCCGCAAGTCCAGCGTTCATTGCCACTCGACGCTGTGCGATGGCAAAAACACCTTGCAGGAGATGGCTTCGGCTGCCTGTGCACAGGGCCTGACAACGCTGGGCTTTACAGGCCACAGCGATACCCCCTGCGACCGGGAGTACTGCATGACCCCCAGCCGCACCGCCCAGTACAAGGCCACCATTGCAAAGCTGAAAGCGGAGTACAAGGGCAAGGTGGACATCCTCTGCGGCCTGGAATGGGATCTGTTCTCGGACGACAAACGCATCGGATATGACTACTGGATCGGCAGCGTCCACTACATCCACGGCCCCAAAACTGGCAAGTTTTACGAGATCGACTTCCGCCCGCAGGATCTGCGCGCATGCATCGACAACGATTTTGACGGCGACGGCCTGGCCGTGGCCGAAGCCTACTTTGCTTCGGTGGAGATGGTGGCCGCCCAAAAGCCGGATATCCTGGGCCACATCGACCTGATCAAAAAGCTGAACGCGGACGGCTCCTTCTTTGACGAGGAATCCCCCCGCTACAAGGCCGCCGCCCGCAAAGCGCTGACCGCCGCCAAAGCCAACAACTGCCTGCTGGAAGTAAATACCGGCGCCGTCTACCGCGGCTACCGCAAGGACTTTTTCCCCGGCCAGTGGCTGCTGGACGAGTGGTATGCCATGGGCGGCAGCGTTATCATCACCGCCGATGCCCACCGCACCGATTCCCTGACCTTTGGCTATGAGGAAGCCGCCTCCGCCGTAAAAGCCGCCGGGTTTACCAGCGTGCAGGTGCTGACGGCCGAAGGCTTTGTGACCGAAGAACTGTAAAGAGCTTTCCCTGCGGGCTTCAAACCTTTCTGCGTCCCCGCGCCGCCTCTTTTTGGGGCAGGCCGAGCCGGGGCGCAGTTTCTTTTGTGGGGAAAGCTCCAACCGCCAAAAGGAGATTATCCGGATGGAGCAAACACACACTCCAAAACGCAGTCTGTTCAGGACAGACCTGATGCACGGGCCGATCTTTCAAAGCCTTGTGCTGTTCATGATCCCGATCCTGATCTCAAACCTGTTCCAGCAGCTGTACAACACGGTGGACACCATGATCGTGGGCAACGTGCTGGGCGATACCGCCCTGGCCGCCATCGGCTCGTGCGGGTCGATCTACGAACTGCTGGTCGGCTTTGGCCTGGGCATCGGCAACGGCCTTGCCATCGTTGCGGCGCGTTCGTATGGCGCACAGGATCTTGATCTGCTCAAAAAGACGGTGGCGGGTTCCATCGTCATCGGTCTGGCGGCTTCGCTCACCATTACGGCGGCGGGGCTGGCGGGGCTTCGGCCTCTGCTGGAGCTGCTGGACACCCCCGCTGAGATCCTGGCGGACGCTTACCGCTATATCCACATCATCAACCTGGGCGTGCTCATCATGTTTGCCTACAATCTGTGCGCGGCGCTGCTGCGGGCCATCGGCAACAGCGTGATGCCGCTGCTGTTCCTGGTGCTGTCCTCAGTGCTGAACGTTGCGCTGGATCTGTGGTTCATCGCGGGGCTGGGCATGGGCGTGGCGGGCGCAGCGGCCGCTACCGTGGCCGCACAGGGCGTTTCGGTGGTGCTGTGCCTGCTGTATATCCTGAAAAAGACAACGGTGCTCATCCCGGAGCGCAGGCACTTCCGGGTGGGAAAACATCTCTACCGGGAGCTTTTCTCTCAAAGCCTTTCGATGGGCCTGATGAGCAGCATCGTTTCGGCGGGGTCGGTGATCCTGCAATACGGCATCAACGGTTTGGGCACGCTGGTCATTGCGGGCCACACCGCTGCTCGCAAGCTGTTCTGCTTCACGGATATGCCGCTGATCGCGATGGCCTCGGCCAGCTCCACCTTTGTCTCCCAGAACTACGGCGCAGGCCAGCCCCAGCGGGTGCGCAAGGGCATGCGGGAGGTGTGGATCTTCTCGGCCGTGGTAGCGGTGGTGGCCACCCTGCTGATGTACGGCACCGCCGAATGGATGGTCGCGCTCATCTCCGGCTCCACCGCGCCGGTGGTGCTGGAAAACGGCGCGCAGTATCTGCGCTGGACTGCGCCCTTCTACTCGATCCTGGGCGTGCTGCTGTCCACTCGGTACGCCCTGCAAAGCCTGGGCCAGAAGGTGCTGCCGCTGATCTCCAGCGTGATCGAATTTGTGGGCAAGGTGATCTTTGTGCTGGTGTTCATCCCGCGCTTTGCCTACGATGCCGTCATCCTGTGCGAACCGGTCATCTGGTGCTTTATGACCGCGGAACTGGTGTGGGTATACTTCCACGATCCGTTTCTGTTCCCCAAAAAGAAGTGATCCCTGCGCAAAAAAAACGCCCTGCGGTGTTCTGCCGCGGGGCGTTCTGCATTTCGAAAAGGGTATTACAGCGCGGAATAGCCAAAGCTGTTCACCAGCGCGTCGATGTGGTGCCCGGCTTTGCACATGGGGCACTCGCGGGAATCATAGCTGGCGTAATCCGGCAGACGGGAGGGGTCAAAGATGGAAGTGACCGGATAGCCCATGCACTCGTGGGTGGTGGCAAAAATGGCGGACAGGCCCGCCACCATGCCGCCGTAGTAGTTCACGGCCTCGATCGCGGCCTGCACCGTGTAGCCGGTGGTGATGGAGGCGGCCAGGATCAGCACATGCTTGCCCTTGACCATCGGGGCCAGATTATCGCGCAGGATGATCTGGCTGCCGGAGGTATACTCCGGGGTAAGCACATAGATGGTCTGGTGGGCGTTCATATTGGTAAATCCGTCCTTGGTCAGCTCGTTGGCCACGCAGGTGCCGATGACCTGGGTGCCGTCCAGACAGAGCACGGTATCCACGATGGTGCTGTGCTGGTAGGCCGACACCAGCTCCTTGGCCACGGCCTTGGCCTCCGACAGACGGGATTTTTGGGTGGTCACATCGATGTAATAATTGATATGGCTGTGGCTGGTGGCAAAATGTCCTTTTGCCACGCGCAGAAAGAGGCTGCGGTTCTGGGTGGGCAGTTTGACCATGTTGATCATTGGTACAACACTCCTGTTCCAATAAGCTCCGGCGCGCCGGGCGCAAAACGCAAACAGCGCGGCAGCCGCCCGGCTGCTGCGCTCCGTTCCTTTACTATGTTTTTATTGTAACGAAAAGCATCGTCCGGCACAAGAACCAAAACCACCAATTTTTTCCTTCTTATTCTGGGCATCCCGCCCAAAAAACAGCCGCAAAAACCGCCCGGCCAAAGCCGGGCGGCAAAAAGCTTGGGGCAGATGAGGATGCGATGTCTTAGAGCGTGATATTCCAGGTGGCGTAGATCTCGCTATACTGCCGGTCGGGACGATAATGGAAGGAAATGATATTGCCTGTCTCAAGAACGATGTTTGCGGTCGGCGCCCAGGTCAGAGTGCCCTTAGCCTCGCCCTTCTTTTTCAGGTTGGCCTGCTCCAGGCCATCGCTCAGAGTGATCTGCTGCCACTTGGAGGAGCCATTCTCCACAGGCTTGCCGTCCTTCAGAGCGGTACTGTTCTTGTACACTTCTACCCAGAAGTTCTGGGGAGTGATCTCCAGCGGATTGTCGCGGCCGTTGACGATCTTGACCTCCGCAACCAGCGGAGTAGTATTATTCAATGTGCTGCCGGCAGCCACAGCCTCATCGCCGCATTTCAGAGAGCTCAGGGTGGTCTTGGCCTGAAGCACGCTGATATCGGTACCGAGCGCCGTCTTGGTGGGCTTGTTGGAATCGGAGCAGCCGGTCAGCATGCCGTTGCAGGCGACCAGCACTGCCGCAGCAGCACTGCACTTGAGGAAAGAGCGGCGGGATAATTCTAAGGACATAAATGTTCCTCCTTTGATTGCGATCATTGCAGGCGCAAGGCCTTGCATATAGAATAGGCGAAAAGGCAAAGCTTGTCAATGGATTTCACAAGATTTTTGCCAAAAGTTCTGGTTGCAGAGCGCGTACTTGCGTCAAAAAACGACGAAATTTAATCGCATATCCTTCAGCCCTGCGCAGTGACCAGGTCGGTGTGCTTCATGCGGAAGGTGATGGTGCGCTCGTCCACAAAGGTGGGCATAAAGGTCATTTCCAGATCGCTCCAGCCCTTGGGCACCATGCAGATCAGCTCGATGTAACCGGCGCGCTTCGGGGGCAGCACAGGCGAATCCGAGAAGGTATCGGTGGCCTCATCATACAGGGAGATGTAGGCGCCGGCCTCGATGCTCTGGCCGTCACACACGACTGTAAAATCGGTGGTGGACTGTGCCAGCTCATGGAAGCAGAGGGAAAAGTTTTCCTCCGGCGGGATGGGATAGGCCGCGTCCAGCTCCAGAATGTTCTGTGCGCCGATGGCATAGCTTTCGGTTTTGGACAGGTTCTTCACCACGGCCAGGATCGCGATATATTCATAGCCTTCGCGGTCTACGGGCATATCCAGCTGGAACAGGCCGCTGAAATGGACCAGCAGATTGTTCCAGCTGCTGATCTGGTCGCCGACCTTGACCTCGATGGAAGTATGGTTTCCACCCACAGCGCAGCCGCCCAGCACACCGGCCGTTCCCAGCGCAGCAGCCGATACACCGGCATATTTGAGAAAAACACGGCGGGAAATTTGTTTGGACATTGCAGTTCTCCTTTTCCGGCAAGCCGGACCCTCTTTTTGTGGAAAATCATTCCTGTTCTTTTTATATAGCGCATTTTTCAGCCCGGCGCAAGAGGTTTGGACGAGAATTTACGGAGCATTAACAAACCCCGTCCCAAAAATCCGTTTTCCGTAACCGCCGCATGCTTTCCGGCAGATGAAAACAGGTCCTTACCGTTCTGCCGAAAGGCCGCGGGCGCGGGTCTCGCTGGTTTTTACCAGATTGAGCAGGCTGGGCGTATACAGCGGGAACTCCCGGCTCAGGCTTTCGGTGGTCATGGCCAGCGGAGAAGGATCCTCCATCCCGGGCTGGCCGTTCACGCTTTCTCCGGCCAGCAAAGCCTCCACGTTGGCCTCCGAGATCTTCATCACGGCATCGGAATAACCCGGCCAGCGCTTTTCCTCCACGCTGAACAGGCCCGGCGCATTGTGCGGCTCGGCCGAATAGAGCAGCCGGAACATCTTGGTCACTGCCATCATCAGATAGGCGCTCACCTCGCCCGTCAACGCCTTGTTGTGGCACTGGCCGATCTTGGCATAAAGCACGTTCAGGCTGTTGGAGATCAGCTTTTTGTTCATGGTGGGCAGCACGCTGCCGTGATACACATTGTCCTTCATCCGGTCAGGGCTGGGCAGATCCTCTGCCGAAAGCATCATGCCGTTGCGCTCGGCGCTGCGGCCCAGCAGATAATCGCAGGATACATTATAGTAATCCGCCACGCGGACCACAAAATCCAGCCCGCATTCGCGGATGCCTTTTTCGTAGTGGGACAGCAGCGCCTGCGATACGCCCAGCTCCTCGGCGGCCTGCTTCTGCGTGATGCCGCGCTCTTTGCGCAGCAGCTTGATGATGCGGTTGAACTCCATGATTTTGACTCCTCGGTATCAAGATGGGGGACATCCTTGTTTTTGGTTTACAGCAGGTTGATTATACACAATGGAAAACGTCTTGTAAAGAACGAAAACCAACGAGATTTTCCGTCGTTTTTTGTCATTTTGACCAAAGGCCTTGCCCCGCCACAAGATGTATGTTAAACTACGGGTATTCTTCATGGATTTTGTGGCGCACTGGTTGGGTGCGCCGGTTTTTTGCCGGAAAAAAGTTCCCCCAGCCGGGCCTTTTTCGGGCGCATGTGCGCCCCCGGCATACAGAAAGAGGTGTGTTTGTTGTGAAAACCTTTAAGCTGCATCTGATCCGCCACGGCCTGACGGCAGGCAATCTGCAAGGCCTGTATATCGGCAGCGGCACCGATCTGCCCCTGTGCGACGAGGGCCGCGCCCAGCTGTCCGCTTTGAAAGAACGGTTTGAATATCCCGCCGTGGACACGGTGTTTTCCTCTCCCCTGCTGCGCGCGGTGGAGACCGCCGGCATCCTGTTCCCGGACGCGCAGCACCAGTTCATCGTGCAGGATCTGCGGGAAGCGGGCTTTGGCATCTTTGAAAACCGCCCGGTCAAGGAGCTGGTCAAGGATCCGGCGTTCAAGCAGTGGATCACCCCCGGATCCGGCTTTGTGCCCGAAGGCGCCGAGCCGACCCCGGATTTCCACCACCGCTGTGCGGAAAGCCTGCTCAAGCTGTTTGAATATATGATCCGCATGGACGTGACCGAAGCCGCCTGCGTGACCCACGGCGGCGTCATCATGAGCATGATGAGCCAGTGTGCCCTGCCCACCCGCCGCCCAGACCAGTGGATGGCAGACCCGGGCTGCGGCTACACCGTGCAGACCGATGTACAGCTTTGGATGCGGGACCGCCGGGTGGAGGCCATCGACATCGTGCCCTGCGGCTATGCCGACACGCTGGAGGGCCAGGCCGAGGCCGAGGAGAACGAAGCCTACGAATAAGCGCCTGGAACTGTAAAAAATCTCCTGCGCCCCTTGACAGCATGCGGGGAATCCTTTATCTTATAAAATGCGATAAACTGCGGATGCTCTGATCTTTCCCGCTGCAAGGAGGAATCCCCTTATGTCTCAATCTCTTTCCCGCCGCTCCTTCCTGAAGCGGGCCGGTTCCGGCGCAGTCAGCCTGGCAGCCGCTTTGCTCACCGGCGTCTGCGCCGCCGCGCAGGAAGCGCCGCTCTACCGGGGCGAACCCGCTCTGCTGGACGGCAAGGCCGCCGTGGAGCTGCTGGGCTATGCCCCCGCGCCGGGCCTGAACGGTGTGCTGGTCTACCTTTCGGTCGAAAATCTTTCCTCCCGTACGCTGCCGGTGGGCGCAAGCTATCTGCAAAGCCGCCAGGTGCGCTGTGCCGGGGATCTGTACCGCCTGGGCACCGGCGTCACGGCGGCCTGCGGCGGTGTTCCGGTGCGGTGCGGCAGCTTTGCCGCCCCGCTGTATGCAGAAAACGCTGCGGACGCCTCCGCCTTCACCCTCAATCTGGCGGGCGGGTGCGGCGCGCTGGTGCACTGCTTTTGCGAAACGCCGGAGGACTGGCAGACGCTGGAGCTGACCTGCCAGCCGGATTTTGCGGCGGGCCGCGCCATCACAGTGGTGGTGCGCCGCGGCGAGGACGAGGCCGTGCTGGGGCCAGTCCCCTCTTCGCCCGCCGAGGTGGGCAGCGTCGTGGAGCTGTGAGCGCCTTATCAAAACCAAAACGCCCTGTGCTGAAAAAGAGCACGGGGCGTTTTTGCTGTCTCGTTTAAGATCGGGCGGGCGCTCACTGCGGCATGAGCAGATCCTCCCCATCGGTGCTGTGAACGGCCACTTCCCGGCCGGTCACGCTGGACACCAGCGCCAGATAGCTGCGCCCCGGCTGGATGGACAGCGCATTGCCCTCGGCATCGTAAAAGGCAAAGGTCTCCTGCGTCCCCTGCTTCCAGGTGATGCTCCACAGACGGCCCTGGTTCAGCCACAGGCCGCCGCCCATGCTCAGGTCATAATCCAGCGTTTTGCCGTCATCGCGCAGATAGGAGGTGCTGTACAGGATCAGCAGGTTGTCGAACGCGGCCTGTCTGCCGTTGTCCGCATCCGTCCGGGGCGTGCCGTCGCTGCGCAGCATCCGGTATTGCCCGCTGTCGGCATCGTAGACAAAGCCGGTGGCGCTGGCGCTGTTGAACTGGATCCACACGGTCGCCGCATCCTCTGCCATGGGCGAAATACGGCGGCTGTCCGCCTCAAAGGGCAGCAGCGCAGGCACCACGAGCTGTTCCTGCCCGTCCTGCCCCTGCTCGACACGGACAGTGGCTCCCGTCCGGCTCAGCTGCGCGGAAAGGTTCAGATCGTTCAGCACGCCGGCCACGGCTGTGCCGCTGGTGTACCACAGCGGGGCATTGTCCCAGCCTTCTTCGGCGCAGGAGAACACCCGGCGCCCCACCTCGCACCCATCCACCGCGGCAAGGCCGTAAAAATCCAGATAATTTCTATTGTAAGTGTTTGTGCCCCGCTGGACGGGCAGCACCTGCTGCGCAGCCAGGATCCGCCAGAAAAGATCCTGTCCCGCGGCCACCGGGCCGACCTTGGGCATGGCTTGCACAGAGGGATACACCAGGCACAGACTGGTGGGCAGCTCGTGCCGGGTCAGCGCTTCCAGAACGACCGAAGCTTCCGAAATGCCCCATTGCGTCCCGATCTCCGGGTCGTTTTCCAGCACAATGGCCGCCGCGCGCTGCTCGGGCCAGGCCAAGGCCTCCCCCGTCAGGGGATCCGTCTGCACCTCGGATGCGCTGCTGACCGAAGCCCCGACCCCCGGCATGCTGCATCCCGCCAGAAAAACGGTGCACAGCACCAGCGCGATCCCGATCCAAATGCGTTTCATGATTCTGTTCCTTCCTGCGCCCGCAGAACGGCGGGCCGTTACTGATAGCGGAAATTCGGCCATTCGTCGTCGTCCACCACCGCCAGATAGGTCTTGCCGCGGTTGAACACCAGCTCCTGGCCGTCCGCGCCATAGGCTTTCAGCGGCTGATCCGGGGCGGGCTTTTCCCAGCGTCCGGCTTCCATGCCGCCCCGCGTAAAGAAATATGCCTCACCGCCCGCCGCATAGTCCACCTGCTGCACGTCGGCCGAATCGCCCGGATAGGCCGCGATGGATGCAAAGCAGACCAGCAGATTGTCAAAAGCCAGCTGCTGGCCGGTCAGCTCGTCCACCGTGTCGGCAAATGCTTTTTCGGCGCGGCTGTACATCTGCATTTTGTAGCTCTGGCTCAGCAGATCGTACGAAAACAGGGTCTTGTAGTGTTCCGAATGGACGATCTCCACCGTACGGCCGGAGGGCTTGCCCCACATGTGGTTGACCTCGCCGGTGCGGTAGTCCGCAAACCGGAAAAAGGTGTCCTCGCAGGGATCCTGCAACCCGATGCCCGCATTTTCCGCCGCCTGGCGGATCTCCTTGCCGGAGGTGAACTCGGTGTGCTCATAGGCCACATCCCGGCCGCGGCTGTCCCGGTGGGCCACCAGCGGATGGGTGGGGGTGTTAGAATAGTTCTTGCCGCCGATATTCAGATCCCAGTACCTCCACTGCCGGATGATCTGGGTGCAGAAAACGCTCTCGCCGTCGTGGTAAAACAGGCCCCGCCAGGGCATGATCAGCTGCAGGAACTGGTCGCGGCCAGAGCGGATGGGGCCGACCTCCGGGATCTCGTCCACATCGTGGAACACCGCGCACAGACGGGAGATGCCGCCCTCGACCTTGCTTTCGATGAGCAGATCCGCCGCGCCGATGCCGCGCTGCGGGCGGGCGTTCTGGCGCGCAGAGTTGCTGATGTTGTTGACCATCACGCCCACCAGCCGCCCGTTGCTGCGGCGCGCTTCGCCGGTCAGGGGATCGGCATCGTATTCCGGCAGAGCCGGGGAAACGCTTTGTGCCGTGGAAGAGGCCGGGGCCTGGGACGCGGCGCTGGATGCGGCATCCTGTGTGCCGCCCAGCAGATCTTTGAGCCAGTGGCTCAGACTGCCGCTGAAAAGGCTGCCGGAGGTTCCGGCACAGCCGGTAAGGGCCAGCGCCGAGGCGCACAGGCCCGAAAGATGAAGGATCGCCCGACGAGACAGTTGCATAGAAAAACGCCCTCCTGTTGTCTGTTCCGGCCAAAGCCGGAAAAATCACAGTTTGATTGTAGCGGTTTGGAACCGGTTTGTAAAGAGGAAGATGCCTTTGTTTTCCATTACAGTACGCTGAAACGATTTTTTTGCACGCAGCGCTGTCTTGACATCCAGCCGGGGCCGCGCTATCATTATAATTTGAACGTTGTTTGAATGGAAAGGAAGGAGTTTTCCCCTATGGCACAGACAAAACAGGACATGGGGACCGGGAACATCAAAAAACTGATGCTCCAGCTCATGATCCCCACCGTTGTGGCGCAGATCGTCAATCTGCTTTACAACATCGTAGACCGTATTTATATCGGACACATCGAAGGCATCGGTGCGGCGGCGCTGACCGGCGTGGGACTGTTTGCGCCCATCCTGATGCTGCTGAATGCCTTTGCGATGCTGATCGGCGCGGGCGGCGCGCCCCGCACGGCCATTGCCCTGGGCCAGGGGCACAAGGAAGAGGCCGAGCGCATCCTGAGCAGCAGCTTTACCATGCTGATGATCTTTTCGGCCGTTCTGACGGTGCTCTTTTATGCGCTGGCCCCCGCGCTGCTGCGCTTGTTCGGCGCAAGTGACATCACGCTGCCCTATGCGCTGGCCTACAGCCGCATCTATATTCTGGGTTCGGTGTTCGTGCTGCTGGTGCTGGGCATGAATCCCTTTATCACAGCACAGGGATTTACCAGGATCAGCATGCTGACCACCGTGATCGGCGCAGTCATCAATATCATTCTGGATCCCATCCTGATCTTTGGGTTTGGGCTGGGCGTGCGGGGCGCGGCCATTGCCACAGTGCTCAGCCAGGCCGTAGGCGCGGTGTGGATCCTGCTGTTCCTGACCGGAAAAAAGACCGGGCTGCGCCTGCGCCCGGCCCTGATGAGGCCCCAGGCCAAAACCATCCTGCCTGTGATGGCGCTGGGCGTTTCGTCGTTTGTGATGATCAGCACCGAAAGCCTGCTGTCCATCAGCTTTACCTCCAGCCTGGCCCGCTATGGCGGCGACCTTGCCGTGGGCGCCATGACCATCATCACCAGCGTGGCCCAGCTGTGTTCCCTGCCGGTGCAGGGGCTGTGCCAGGGCGCACAGCCTGTGATCAGCTTTAATTTTGGCGCGGCCAAAAAGGATCGCGTCAAACAGGCGTTCCGCTTCCTGCTGATCCTCTGCGCGGGATATACGGTGCTGTTCTGGGCGTTGATGATGCTGGCGCCCGGTGCGGCGGCCGGCATCTTTACATCGGATGCCGGACTGATCTCCTACAGCACCTGGGCCATCCGCATCTATATGGCGGGCATCTTCTCTCTGGGCTTTCAGATCGCATGCCAGCAGACCTTTATGGCGCTGGGCCAGGCCAAGGTCAGCCTTCTGCTGGCATGCCTGCGCAAGATCATCCTGCTGATCCCCCTTATCTTTATCCTGCCGCATCTCCTGCCCGATCCGGTGTTTGCGGTGTTCCTTGCAGAGCCTGTCAGCGATATCATTGCCGCTGTTGTCACCACCACCACCTTCCTGCGCCGCTTTGACCATATCCTGGATAAAGGCGCGGGAGTGGTTTGAGCTTACACTTTTTTCTTTTCCCGCTTGTCTTTTCCCGCTTTTTGAAAAAAGCGGGGCAAAAACTTTTCAATCGGCCCATGCATGCGCATGGGCCAGTTTTTTTATGCGCATAGGACAGGTTTTGTCCTGTTTGCAAAGCCCGGGCGGGCTATAGGAAGCGTGTTCAACTGCATACGGCAAAAGATTCGGCCCATGCGCACGCATGGGCCGTGTAAAAAGTTTTTCGGTTCCTTTTTTCAAAAAGGAACAAACCCTCGTTATTTCCCCGCCAACAGGATCGCCAGCACAGCCTTTTGGACGTGGAGACGGTTTTCCGCCTCATCGAAGATCTCCTGTGCATGTGCCTCAAACACTGCATTCGAGATCTCCTCGCCGCGGTGCGCGGGCAGGCAGTGCAGGATCATATGATCCGGCTTTGCGGCGCGCAGCAGGCTTCCGGTGAGCTGAAAGCCCACAAAATCACGCAGACGGCGTTCATTTTCGGCTGCGCCCGCGCCGTTGTTCCACACCGCAGTGACCACCACATCCGCATCCCGGACGCCCTCGGCGGGATCCTCCAGCAGGCGGAACGCCTTGCCGTACTTATGGGCAAACATCACGACATCCGCCGCCGGGCGATACCCGCGCGGGCAGACGCAGTCCACCTGCATCCCGGCCAGCAGACCGCCCACGATCAGGCTGTTTGCCATGCTGCTGCCATCGCCCACAAAGCACAGCTTCTGTCCGGTCAGACTGCCCCGGTGTTCCCGGATGGTCATCAGGTCGGCCAGCACCTGGCAGGGATGGGCATAGTCGGTCAGGCCATTGATCACCGGCACCCCGGCGTACTCGGCAAACTCCTCCAGATCGCGCTGGCGGTAGGTGCGCCAGACCACACAGTCATAATACCGGCCCAGAACGCGGGCGGTATCCTTGAGCGGCTCGCCGCGGCCCGATTGCAGCTCGGTGGCGGCGTTCATAAAATTGCCCAGACCGCCCAGCTGGTACACGCCCACCTCAAAGCTGGTACGCGTGCGTGTGGATGCCTTGGAGAACATCAGCGCCACGCTCTTGCCCGCCAGCAGAGGCGGCGTGCCGCCGTTTTTCTGGGCTTCCTTCAGCTCGGCGGCCACGTCCAGGATATGGAACAGCTCGCCAGGGGTCAGGTCACTCATTTTCAGCAGATTGTTCATGCCTTTTCCTCCGCAGCCTTGGGATCCATGCCGGACAGAACCTCGTGCAGGATGTCCAGAGCCGTTTCCACATCGTGCTCGCTGAGCACCAGCGGGGGCAGCAGGCGCAGGCGGGTCTTGGCCGTGAGCACCAGCAGACCCTTTTCCCGGCAGGCGGCCAGAACCTCGGCAGCCTTGATGCCTTCCTCAAACTCCACGCCGATCATCAGGCCGATACCAGACAGGCTTTTGACATGGGGCAGGCGGGCCAGACCGGTGCGCAGCTGCACGGCACGGTCGTTGACGTTGGACAGGAAGGCCGCATCCATGCGGCCGACCACCACGTTTGCGCCCGCGCAGACCACCGGGTTTCCGCCAAAGGTGGAGCCGTGGCTGCTGGGGCCCATGCCGCCGGATACCTTGCTGTTGCACAGCACAGCGCCGATGGGCAGGCCGCCGCCCAAGCCCTTGGCCAGGGTGACGATGTCCGGCTTGAGGTTGTAGTGCTCGCAGCACAGGAAGGTACCGGTGCGGCCTACGCCGGTCTGCACCTCGTCCACGATGAGGATCAGATCCTTTTCGTCGCACAGCTTGCGCACAGCCTGGACATATTCGGGATCCAGCGCCACAACGCCGCCTTCGCCCTGCACCAGCTCCAGCATGATGGCGCAGGTGTGGCGATCCACCAGATCGGTCAGTTCCTCGATATTGCCGGCCTGCGCATAGACAAAGCCCTCGTTAAAGGGGCCAAAGTAGTTGTGGAACACGCCCTGGCCGGTAGCGGTCAGGGTGGCAAGGGTGCGGCCGTGGAAGCTGTTGACCAGCGTGATGATGGTGGAACGGCCCTGGCCATAGTGGTCAACGCTGTACTTGCGGGCCGCCTTGATCGCGCCCTCGTTGGCCTCTGCGCCGGAATTGCCAAAGAACACCTTGTCCATGCCGGTGCGCTTGCACAAACGCTTTGCCAGCTTGGAGCAGGGGGATGTATAGTAGAGGTTGGAGGTGTGCTGAAGCTTGTGCGCCTGTTCGGACACCGCTTCGGCCCAGGCCAGGTCACAGTAGCCCAGGCTGTTCACACCGATGCCGCTGGTAAAATCCAGATACTGCTGACCTTCGGGGCCGTGGGCATACAGACCGTGGCCCTTTTCCAGCACGATGGGGTTGCGCTGATAAGTATGCAGGACATAGTCATTGTCCCGCTTGATGACTTTTTCCGAATCCATAGTGTTTCCCTCCTGAAGGGCGCGCCGCAGCGCCCGGCATTTTTATAAGTATACCGTACCGCTGTCGTTTCGGCAAGACTCTCACTCGCAGTGGCTGCGGCGGTAGAACAAGGTGCCCGAACCGCGGTTGGAGAACATCTCCAGCAGTACCGAGTGGGGCACACGGCCATCGATGATGACCGCCTCGTGCACGCCCTGATAGATGGCGTCCGCCATGCCGCCGATCTTGGGGATCATGCCGCCCGCGATGATGCCTGCGGCCTTGTAGCCTTCGATCTCGCTGACCTCGACCTCCGGGATCAGGGTGGTCTCGTCGGTGCGGTCGCGCAGAAGGCCCGCGATGTCGGTCATGGAAACCAGTTTTTCGGCCTTGAGCGAAATGGCGATCTGGGCCGCGGCGGTGTCGGCGTTGATGTTGTAGGCCTGGCCCAGATCGTCCATGCCCACGGTGGCGATGACCGGGATATAGCCGCTGTCCAGAAGGTTGGAGATCAGGGTGGTGTCTACATGGACGATCTCACCTACATGGCCCAGCTGGGGATCCAGTTCGGTGCAGCGAAGCATCTGGCCGTCCATTCCGCACAGGCCGACGCCACGGCCGCGAAGCTTTGCGACCAGGTCTTTGTTCACCTTGCCCGCCAGTACCTGCTGTACGATCTCCATCGTGGCATCGTCGGTCACGCGCAGGCCGCCCGCAAAGTGGCTTTCGACGCCTACCTTTTTCAGCATGTCGTTGATGGCTGGGCCGCCGCCGTGTACCAGTACGACCCGCACGCCCAGCAGCGTCAGCGTGACAAGGTCGTTCATGACGGCGTTTTTCAGTTCTTCGTTGATCATCGCGTTGCCGCCGTATTTGATGACCATCGTCTTGCCGTGGTATTTTTGGATGTAGGGAGTCGCCTCCGAAAACAACCGGGCCATTTCTTCGTTTTTCATAGGATTCCTTCTCACTGTATTTTCAGAGTTTTGGATGGATTACGGGGGTTTTGTTCCTTTTTTGAAAAAAAGGAACCGAAAAAACTTTTTTCTTTTCCCGCTT
>JBJERU010000019.1:0-16530 GCA_051882415.1 Faecalibacterium sp.
GCGTACAAAGTGCGGCGAAGCCTGCCCTATGCGAATAAAAACTTTGGCCTGTGCGTATGCACAGGCCGATTGAAAAGTTTTTGCCCCGCTTTTTTCAAAAAGCGGGAAAAGAAAAAAGTTTTTTCGGTTCCTTTTTTGAAAAAAGGAACAAAAACCCCCGTAATCTCTCACCGCCCTTTGATGTACTCCAAAATCTCCTTTGGCGTATGTGCCAGCGCATCGGCGCCTGCGGCGGTCAGCTCCTGCGCGTCACGGAAGCCCCAGAGCACGCCCAGAGCGGGCAGAGCGGCATTATGGCCGGTAAGGATATCCACATCGCTGTCGCCCACAAAAAGGGTCTGAGCCGGGTCTGCGTCCAGCTCTTCCATCAGGGCATACAGTCCGGCGGGATCCGGCTTCGTGGGCACACCGGGCATGCTTCCGCGCACAGCCGCGAAGCGCGGCCCAAAATAATGCTCCAGGATCTTTCCACACAGCGAATGCGCTTTGTTAGAAAAAACAGCGGTCTGCACTCCTGCGTCATCCAGTGCGTCCAGCATCTCCGGTATACCGGGATAAGGCGCCGTTTTGTCCTGTTTGTGCGCGTCATAGCGGGCAGTAAATTCGGCCAGCGTTGCGGCCAGCTGTTCCGGCATGCGGGCAAAATCGGGGGAAAAGCGCTCTACCAGCTTGGGGATCCCGTTTCCCACCATATGCTTATAAGCCTGGGCAGGGTGGACGGGCCAGCCATGCTGCGCGCAGACCCAGTTGCCCGCGTCGGCCAGATCGTCCAGCGTGTTCAGCAGAGTCCCATCCAAATCAAATATCACCGTTTTGATCACAATATTCTCTCCTTTTTGGGGGTCATGGCTCCGGCCGCATACCGGACTCCATTGCAGACATACAGGCAGAGGCATTTTCCAGCGGGACGCTGCGCACCTTGTACCGCACCCGTCCGGGAAATGCCAATATCAGGTTTGCGCGCTGGGCCATCACCGCCCAGGGCGACTGCCGCACCGTGAGCGTGATATCCGGATGGAACACGCACAGGCAATGCAGGTTCAGGCGTTTTTGTCGGCGCAGGGTAAGGCGTCCGTCCTGCACCCACACTCCTTCCCAGAAATATCCCACAGCGGCCGCGGCCAAAAAAACAAGGCCCACACCGGTCATCAGCACCAGCGCCGGGGTCAGGGTGGGCAGGGTATAGCTGGCTACGACGGCCAGCAGGACGCACAGGCCGAAAAATGCCCCTGCGGGCGCAAAAAAGATCAGGCTTCGCCGCCGGGTGCGGCTGCGGCCTTTGGGCGGAAAGCGGAATCCCGGCAAAAGCTGTTCCAGCAGGGTCTGTTCGCCGGGATGATATACCATCAGCGGCAGCTCTTCGGCAAAGCATCCCGCCGTGACGAACACCGGGAACCGGTGCAGCAGCAGCGACACCGGCGAAACGCGCACGTCCGCATAGCTGATCTGGGATCGGCGCACGCGGCATTCCCACCGGCGCACCAGCCCGCCCCGGCTGCACAGCATCTCCGGCGTGCGCCAGACCGTATACTGGGCCGTCTGGCCCGCGCTGCGCAGCAGGCTGATGCCCAGCACAAAGCCGCCCAGCACCAGCAGCCATGCCGCGCCAACCGGCAGCCAGCGCGCAGCCAGGTCTGCCGCATAGTTCAGCTGCATCCATGCCAGCGTGTGGGCATTGGCGGCAACCTCCTTGCTTTCCCGCACGGCCAGCATCAGCAGGGCCAGGGTGGACAGGGCATTTGCGCCCAGCACGGCCACGGTCAGTTTTTCGCCCCCGGTAAAGCTGTGACGGTGTACCGTGTCGCGGGCGGGCATCAGGCGGTCGGCCAGCCAATCCGCATCGCGGCGGGAAAGATACAGGGTGACGGTGTGATGTTTATCCAGTCCGGCAGGGTACAGGGTGACGCGGCTGGCCCCGGTCAACCGGAACAAAAGCGGTCGCTCGATGATCAGCGCGGCGGCCGCGCCGGGATGCAGCGTGCGGTCAAACCGAAGCACCCAGTCCCAGCGCAGGTGCAGCGCACCGTCATCGTCCAGCTGCCAGCTGCTGCTGTGCAGCAAAAGCCAGCTGAGAAGAGAGAGCGCCGCAAACAGCGCCAGATCCTGCATCAGTGCGGTGCGCACAGCGGGCCAGTCCCGTTCAAACAGCACCCGGATCAGCGGCAGCAGATACAGTGCCAGCGTTTTGCGCAGGTAGCGCAGCATCAGGATAGGGTGGTAACGTCCGGAACGGCTCATGCTTCGTCCTCCTGACGCAGCGCGGCGGCCAAAGCCTCGGCCTGCTGCGCTTGCACGGCGGGCAGCCACAGCCGTGCGCCGGGGGCCGAAACGATGATGACCGTGGCCCCGGCCATGCGCAGCAGCGGCGTGCGCAGCTGCTGCACGCCGGTGATGGCGCTGCGCGGGATGCGGCGCTCCATCGGAAAGGCGACCCCGGCATAAATGCTCAGGCTGTGCCGGCCCAGCACGGCCACAAAGCTGCTGGCGCGGATGCGCACGCCCAGCACCACCAGCGTCCATGCGCCGCAAAAGGCTGCCCCGGCCCAAAGGTTCTGCCAAAAAATAAAGGGCGCAGCAATCAGCCCGGGCACGGCGGCCCAGGCACACAGAACGGCCCGGCCGCGGGGCGGGATGATCAGCCCGGGCAGCGGAGAGGTCTGGCCGCTCACCGGTCTGTCAGGCCCCACGCCTCGGTCAGCAGGTGCAGGGTGTCATCCTGTGTCAGGCAAAGCAGGCGATCCCACGGCAGCAGGACCGTGTTGCCGTGGGGAATGATAAATTCGGTGTCGCGCGTGATGCTTACCAGGATGGCGTTGCCCGGGATGGGGATATCCATGATGGCTTTGCCTGCATACTGGAAGTTTTCGGGCAGAAGGATCTCGTTCAGGCTGGCGGTGCCGCCGCCCAGAGACAACAGCTGACGGATGGTGTCGGTCTCGATCTCGCGTTCCAGGATATGGCTCAGGTTATCGGTGCCGCACACCACCGTATCCACGCCCAGCGTGTGCAAAAGCTCCCGGTTTTTGGGGTTGGAGGCCCGCGCAACGGTGCGGTCAACACCAAATTCGTTTTTGGCGATCTGGCAGGCGATCAGGTTGTCCTCGTCGGAGCCAGTGACCGCAACAAAGGCGTCGCAGCTGGACACGTCTGCGTTGCGCAGGGTGTCGAAGTTGATGGAATCGCCGCAGACCACCGGGATGTCCAGCGTGTCCGCCAGGACCCGGCACTGCGCCTCGACAGGCTCGATGATCGTGACCGTGTGACGGTGGCTCAACAGGCTTTGGGCCAGGTATAACCCGACCTTGCCGCCGCCGGCAATGCATACTTTCATGTTGGTACCTCGATGTGCGTGTTGCTTTTTCTTTTTCCTTCCCGCTTTTTGAAAAAAGCGGGGCAAAAACTTTTTGATCGGCCCGCGCATACGCGCGGGCCAGGGTTTTGAAAACCGCTTTTTATTTTGCCAATGCGCGGAAAACGGCCTGTTCGGTCAGGATGGTGGGACAAATGGTCTCCAGCCCATAGTATCGGTGATAAAGCACCTGTAAATGCGGATCGGAAACGCGGCAGATCACCTTTTCCCGCCGGAACAGATTTTTGGCTACCTGTGCGGCCATCAGGTTGATGGAATCGTCCTCGCTCACCGCCGCCACTGCATCGCAGTTTTCTACGCCGCCGCGCCGCAAGGTATCCGGATCGGTGGGGTCGCCCACCAGCGCCGTTCCGCCAAAGGTGTAGTCATCAAAGCTGTCCAGACGCTTGAGCTGTTCGGGATCCCGTTCGATCAGGGAAATATCGTGCCCGATATGCTCCAGATCCCGCACCAGTGCCGCGCCCACCTGGTCGCAGCCGATCACCAGAATGTTCATAGGATTCACCTCTTGGTTGTTTGAATATTTGATTTTACAGTTTGTAAAGTTATGGTTAAAGATCCTGCCTGTACAGTTCTCATCCAGTATAACACATTTTGGGGGCTAAATAAATAGAGGCCGGCCGGGTGCTCTGTGCGCAAACTTCTCAAAATTTCCGTGCGCAGTTCGGCATAGTATGGTATACTGGGCACAGAAAATGCGCGTCTTGCGCGATGGGAGGAGATCCATACGTTTTTTGAGATTTTAAAAGCTATCCTTATGGGCATTGTAGAGGGCATTACCGAGTGGCTGCCTATCTCGTCCACAGGACACATGATCCTGCTGGAACAGGTGGTAAAGTTCAACGCCAGCGAGGAATTTATGTCCATGTTCCGGGTGGTGATCCAGCTGGGCGCGATCCTGGCGGTGGTGGTGCTGTTCTGGGGCAAGCTGTGGCCCTTTGGCATGCAGCATGGCCGCCTCATCTCCAAGCCTGCGGTCTGGAGCCTGTGGTTCAAGGTGATCGTGGCAACGCTGCCGGTTCTGGCGGTCAGCCCTCTGGACGACTGGATGGAGGAGCGCTTTTACAATTACATCACGGTAGCCGCCATGCTGATCCTGTACGGCCTGCTCTTTTTTGTGGTCGAAAACCGCCGCAGCGCGGCTCACATCAGCCGTCTGGATCAGATCACCCTGCGGGATGCCCTGATCATCGGCATCTGGCAGACGCTGGCCATCATCCCGGGCACTTCCCGCTCTGGCGCGACCATCGTGGGCGGCCTGCTGCTGGGCATGTCCCGCGCTTGTGTGGCGGAGTTCACCTTCTATCTGGCCATCCCGGTCATGGCGGGCGCATCTCTGCTCAAGGTCCTCAAGTTTGCCGCATCGGGCGTGGCGATCACGGCCACCGAGATCGCGGTGCTGGCTGTGGGCTGTGTCGTGGCCTTTGGCGTGAGCATGGCTGCCATCCGCTTCCTGATGGACTATGTCAAGCGTCACGATTTCAAGTTCTTTGGTGCGTACCGCATCGTGCTGGGCATCATCGTTCTGGCGGTGGCGGCGTTCAGCGCAATATCGTAAAGGCAGAATATCACAGCAAAAAGGGCTGCTCCGCACAGGAGCAGCCCTTTTTGTCCGGGGCGGTATCCTCAGCAGCCGGCGTACACCAGCATCAGCATCTGCTCTGCGTCGGCCTGGGTCACAGGACTGTTTGCGCACAGCAGAGTTTTGGCGCTCTCCCGCAGCAGGGCGGGCAGGCAGGCCGGCTCCGGCCAGCCGGTCAGATCACGGGCGCGGGCATACTGCCGCAGCAGAGCGGCCGCCTCGCTGCGGGTCAGGACGGCGTCCGGCTCGGCGGCATCCAGGCCGGTCTCGATGGCCCAGGCCAGAGCCGGGGAAGCGGCATCTGCGGTTTTGGGACGTCCGGCGTCCGCATACAGCAGCTCCAGGAAAGCGGCACGGGTCAGCGGGTCATTGCCCGGCAGAAGCATGACCGCCGCGGCACGGGTCTGTTCGCTGTCGGCATACCAGACCATGATGCGGGAGCCTTTGCGCAGATCCTGTGCCGAAACGATGTTGCGGGTGCGGTAGGGGAGGAATACGGTATCATCATTCACGGTAAAGCAGGCGGTGCCGTTGCTGGCGGTCACTTCCAGAGCGCCGCCCTTTTTGCGGAGAGAATCCACCTCCATGTACTGGGCGCAGTCCGCGTCCTGCGGGATATGGCGCACCACCGCAAAGGCGGTGGACTGCGGCGGCAGGGACAGGGTGGCCACTGGGCTGTGAAAAACGCAGACGTTTTCGCCCTCAGCCAGGGAAGCAGGGTCAAAGGCGGACTTTGCACCGCTGTCCACCCAGGCGGTTTCTTCGGACAGATGCATCACATATTCGCCGTGCTGCTCCGAGCTTAACCGCAGAGCCGTCATTTCGCCCTTATCGTTGGTCAGGATGCTCTCCACCTGGCCGCGGTACAGCACGCTGTCCGGCAAAGGCTCGCGCTGGAAGGCGGCGGCAGAAGCCGCCCCCGCAGGCATAAGCGCGCAACACAGCGCCAGCGCAGACAAGAACATGGAGATACGTTTCAGCGTTCTTTTTTTCATGGAATGGGTTCTCCTTTTAAAAAATGGGTCAAAAAAACCAGACGCCCGGTTTGTTTTTTCCGGGTGTCTGTGTTTTGCGGGTTCGGGGGCAGGGAAAGCGTCAATACTCGCCCTGCGTTTCGGGCAGGATATCATCCAGAACGTCCTTCAGCGCGTTCCAGTTCTTTTCCGAGCAGCCCGGAAGGTCTGCGGCCGAAAGTCCGGCATCCTCGATCAGGCCGGAGATGCTGTTTTTATCAGTCAGCAGGATCTCTGCGTCTGCACGGATCAGCGGCCATGCCTCGGCAAAGCCCAGCTTCTGGCCTTCGCCCAGTGCATCGTACCATGGCAGGATGGCCTGCTCGATCTGATCCGGCGTCCGGCGGTCCAGCTGGTTCATCTCGGCCCATTGCAGCAGCGACGCGGCGGCATTGACCGATTTGAGCGAGGTGCCCGCCGTGCCGGGGCCCCAGCCCAGACAAGGCTCGAAGGCGGCGGAAACGCCGGAAATGGCAAAGGCGGCGTTTTCTTCAAAATCGCCATCGCCGGGCTGGTGTTCCGGGGCGTCCGCCTGGCTCTTGGAATCGGGGATGACCAGGGATGAAGCGGGGGCAGAAGCAGCGGATGAGCTGGGCGCCGCCTGGGATGAAGAAGCAGAAGTGCCGCCGCAGCCGGTCAGCAGACAGACAGTCAGCAGGGCGCAGAGCGCAGCGGAGGCAAAACGTGTACGATCCATCATGTGGGGGGACCTCCTTTGACCGTCCCGCGCGGGAAAAGCTTTCCTGGCAAAGGGCGGAAATGCGATGTAATTGTTTCCAACAATAGTATACTGTCCGCCCGTTCGGTTGTCAATCGGCGGCGGCACAACGAATTTCAAGCGGTATTTTTCGGCAGGATTTGACCTTTGCAAAGTGTGCCGCTATAATAAGTGCAATACCCTATCATTTCTGTGCTTTGCGCAAAGGAGATAAAATCCATGAAGAAACGAACCGAGTTCACAATAGACGGCCTTCTGGCTTTTCTGGACGCCGGTGTCAGCGCGTTCCATTCCACGGCTGCGGCCGCTGCTATCCTGGAGGCAGAGGGCTTTTGCAACTGTCCGGAGAGCGCAGCCTGGGATCTGGTCCCCGGCGGCAAATACTACACTACCCGCAACGGCTCGGCCATCATCGCATGGCGGATGCCGCGCGGTGCGCTGGTCGGCTGGCATGCCACGGCCAGCCATGGCGATTCCCCCACCTGGCGTGTAAAAACGCTGGATACCCCGGATGCAAATTACGCCCGCGCCGAGACCGAGGGCTACGGCGGCATGATCATGTCCACCTGGATGGATCGCCCCCTGCGGGTGGCGGGCCGCCTTCTGGTGCGCAGCGGCAGCAGCATCGTCAGCCGCCTGGTGGCTCCGGAGCAGCCCCTGGCCTGCATCCCCAACCTGTGCATCCACTTCAACCGGGAGGTGAACAAGGGCATGGCCTACAACCCCCAGGTGGATCTTCAGCCCATCTTTGGCACGGCGGGCGGCTGCCTGAAGGAAGCCCTGGCCGATGCCGCCGGGGTAAAGCCGGAGGACATCGTGGACATGGATCTGGTGCTGGCTTTGTCCGAAAAGGCCCAGCGCGTGGGTCTTGTGGGCGAATACTTCATGTCCAGCCGCATCGATGATCTGGAGTGCGCCTATACCACCCTGTGGGGCTTTTTGCAGGGCCGCGGCGAGGAGGAAGGCCGCGGCGATCTGTGGTGCATGTTCGACAACGAGGAGGTCGGCTCCTCCACCCGTCAGGGCGCGCAGGGCACCTTCCTGACGGACGTGCTGGCCCGCATCGAGGAGAGCCTGGGCGTGAGCCGGGAGCAGAGCGTGCGCGCCCGGGCTAACAGCCTGCTGCTGAGCGCGGACAACGGCCACGCCAGCCACCCCAACCACCCCGAAAAATGCGATCCCTGCAATACTGTGCAGATGGGCTGCGGCGTGGTGCTCAAATCCAACGCCCGCCAGACCTACACCACCAGCGGCTTCACCGGCTCCGCGTTCACGGCCATCTGCAAAAAGATCGGCGTGCCGGTGCAGGTGATGGCCAACCGCGCGGATGTGCGGGGCGGCAGCACGCTGGGCAACCTGCTGGGCCACCAGATCTCCATGCCCATGGTGGATATCGGTGCGGGCCAGCTTGCCATGCACTCTGCCATGGAGACCGCCAGCTGCGCGGACGCGGAATATCTGGCTCTGGCCTGCGCGGAGTTCTACAACACCCCCATCTTCCAGCCGCAGGACGGGGAGTGGAAGCTGGGCCTGTGAGCGGGGCGGCAGTGGGGCGGTTTGCCCCCAGCCCCAGCGGTCGGCTGCATCTGGGCAATCTGGCATGCAGCCTGCTTGCCTGGCTCAGCGCCAAAAGCAAGGGCGGCCGCATCGTGCTGCGCATCGAAGATCTGGATGCCGAGCGCTGCCCCCGCATCTATGCAGACCTGCTGGAACAGGATCTGGATTGGCTGGGCCTTGGCTGGGACGAGGGCGGCTCTCATGGCGGGCCGCACGGCCCTTATTATCAGAGCGAGTGCGCAGATATCTATACAAAAAGTTATGATAGGCTGAAAGATTTGGGCCTTGTATACCCATGCTTTTGTTCCCGTGCCCAGCTGCACGCGGCCAGCGCGCCCCATGCTTCGGACGGCAGCGTGGTCTATCCCGGCACCTGCCGAGGGCTGACAGAGGAACAGATCGCGGAAAAGCGCCGGCGCAAAGCCCCGGCCTGGCGTATCATCGTGCCGGACGAGACGGTTTGCTTTGCAGATGGCTGTATGGGCCTGCACAGCGAAAATCTGCTGCGCAGCTGCGGCGATTTTTATCTGCGCCGTGCGGACGGCGTGTTTGCGTATCAGCTGGCGGTGGTGGTGGATGATGCCCGCATGGGTGTCACCGAGGTGGTGCGCGGCGCAGACCTGCTTTCGTCCACCGCGCGCCAGATCTATCTGTACCGTCTGCTGGGTCTGCCGGAGCCGGAGTTTGCGCATTGTCCGCTGCTGCTGGCCCCGGATGGCCGCCGCCTGTCCAAGCGGGACGGGGATCAGAGCCTGGAAAATCTGCGGGCAAAGCATACGGCCCCGGAGATTATCGGAAAGCTGGCCTATGTCTATGGCCTCCAGCCCGAGCCTGCCCCCCGCACGCCGGAAAGCCTTTTGCCGGATTTTTCCTGGGAAAAGGTTCCCCGGCGGGATATCTGCCTGCCCGAAGGCCTGTTCTGAGCATCAAAACCGAAGGGAGCCGTCCCCAAAGGACGGCTCCCTTTTTGTCTGCCGCTGCGGGTCAGGCCCGCGAAAAGCGGAGGTCTGTACCCATAAAAATGTGGCCCATGCGGATGCATGGGCCGATCGAAAAGTTTTTGCCCCGCTTTTTTCAAAAAGCGGGAAAAGAAAAGCGGAAAAGCGGAACGCTCAGATGACCTTTTGCTCCAGCCACTTGCCGCTGAAAAAGCGGCCGAAGAAGCACAGCGAGCGGAACACCCAGTCCAGGAACATGCCCATCCAGATGCTGAGCAGCTGGCCATGGAAGCACAGCACCATCAGGTAACAGAATCCCACGCGGAACACCCACATCGAAAAGATGCTGACCCGCATGGTAAAGGCGGCATCTCCCGCAGCGCGCAGAACGTTGGGCAGCGTAAAGCTGGACGGCCAGACGAACAGCGAGAAGATGTTGAACCACCGCATGATCTGCAAAGCCATGACCTGTGCTTCGGGCGAGAGGTGGAACAGCTGCACCACCAGAGAATTGGCAAAGAAGAAGGCCGACAGGTTCATGAACCACGCGCCCGCATAGGCCGCCAGCATCAGCTGCCTTGCATAGTGGGAAGCCTGTTCTTTTTCTTCTGCGCCCAGGCACTGGCCCACCACGGTCAGCACGGCCATGCCCACCGCATTGGCGGGGACGTTGAGGAAGGTGGTGGTGGAGTTGACCACCGCGTTGGCGGCGATGGCGGCCGTGCCCAGGGTGCTGGTCAGGCTGGCCACCGACAGCTTGCCGATCTGGAACATCCCGTTTTCGATGCCCGCCGGGATGCCCAGCCGCAGGATGCGGCGGATGAGGCCGGCATCCGGCTTCAGATCGGCCAGACGCTCCACACGCAGGGGACAGTCCGGCTTTTCCAGCAGGAACAGCACGGCGCAGCAGGCTACAGCGCGGGAGATCAGGCTGGCCAATGCCGCGCCCATCACGCCCATGCCAAAGCCGAAGATCAGGATGGCGTTGCCGCCGATGTTCACCACGTTCATCACAAGGCTGGACAGCATGCTGATGCGGCTGTTGCCCTGTGCGCGGAAAAGCGCCGCGCCCGCATTGTACAGCCCGATAAAGGGATAACTCAGCGCCGAAAGCAGAAAATACGTCTCCGCATAGCGCATGACATCGGCTTCGATGGAGCCAAAGATGCCCCGCAGGATCCAGTACCGCCCCAGCACGACCACGCCGGCCACCGTGCAGCTGAACGCTGCCATGATGAACATGATCTGTGCGGCGGCGGCCCGGGCGTTTTTCGGCTCCTGATGGCCGATGTACTGGCTGGTCACTACCGCGCCGCCGGTGGCCAGCGCGCTCATCACCTGGATCATCAGCGTGTTGAAGGTATCCACCAGGCTCACGCCCGAAACGGCCGCTTCGCCTACCGAGGACACCATCAGGGTATCGGCCAGGCCGATGGTCACGCTCAGGGCTTGCTCGGCGATGAGCGGCAGCAGCAGGGCGATCAGCTGCTGACGGGTAAACAGGGGTTTGGACGCAGTGCGTGGATCAGATGCAGTCATTCTTGGACCTCCGGGGGCAATCAAAACAGGAAAAATCAAAGACACAACGCCCTTATCATACCGCAGACCGTGGGAAATTACAAGAGGATGTATACAACCTGCCGCGGCGATCTTCCGCACCGCGCGGGCAAAGGCGCAGACACAGGCTTTGCCGGGGGAAAGCGGACATCCTTTTCGTCCCCGGGCGCAGGCGGCTTTTTGTCAAAAAAGCCACAAGGCTGTGCAAAAAGCGCCTTGTCTGCCGAAAAAGACCCTTGTCCCTTTCCGTCCCTCCGGCTGGAAAAACAGCTTCTTTACCCCCGGTCCGGGATGTGCTAGAATAGGGAAAAGCTCCCTGCGTTTTTGGGCGCGGCAGGACGCTTTTAAAGACAGGATAAAAATGATAAGAAGAAATGAACCAGATAACAGGGAAGGAACAGCCTCCCGGAAAGAGAGGGAACGAACGATGCCAAAGACCGCACATAAGGTCGTTGTGATCGGGCACCGCAACCCGGACACCGATTCCATCTGCTCCGCCATTGCATACGCGGAGCTGAAAAACAAAACCAGCTCCCTGGTGTGCGAGGCGCGCAGAGCCGGACGCATGAACCAGGAGACCGAGTTCGTGCTGAACAGATTCGGCGTGACGCCGCCGCGCATGTGTACCGATGTCAACCCAAAGATCCGCGATGTGGATTACCGCGAGATGGAGGGCATCCCGGGCAGCACCAGCATGCGCAAAGCATGGGAGATGATGCGCGATCAGCAGATCGACACCCTGCCGGTGGTCAGCGCAGACAATGACCTGGAGGGCCTGATCACCATCAAGGATATCGCCACGGCCAACATGGACGTGTTCGATACCGAGATCCTGGCCAAAAGCCGCACCAGCTACCGCAATATTCTGGAAACGCTGGGCGGTACGATGGTGGTGGGCAGCGAGGATATGGTGTGCACCTCCGGCCGGATCAGCATTGGCACCGCTACCCCCGAAATGATGGAAAACGCGGTGCAGAAGGGGGACATCGTCATCCTGACCAACCGCTACGAAACCCAGCTCCGCGCCATCGAAAAGGAGGCCGCGCTGCTCATCATCTGCAACGGGGCCAAGGTGGGGCGCACCATCCAGCGCATTGCCGAGGAGACCAATGTGGCCATTATGACGGTGCCCTTTGATGTGTACGCCGTGGGCAAGCTCATCAGCCAGTGCGCCCCCATCAGCTATTACATGACCCGCGACAATATCATGAAATTCACCCGCGTCACGCCGGTGGCGGATGTCACCCGCGTCATGGCCAAGTCCCGCCATCGTTATTTTCCCATCCTGGACGAGGAAGGCAAGTTCTGCGGCATGATCAGCCGGCGCAACATCATCAATCTGCGCAAGCGGCGGATCATTCTGGTGGATCACAACGAGGCGACCCAGGCGGTGGAGGGCTTTGACCAGGCCGAGATCCTGGAGATCATCGACCATCACCGCATCGGCAGCCTGCAGACCAGCGGGCCGGTGTATTTCCGCAATCAGCCGGTGGGATGCACGGCTACCATCGTGACCCAGATGTATGAGGAAAACGGCGTGGAGATCCGGCTTCAGATCGCGGGGCTGCTGCTGTCGGCCATTTTGTCGGACACGCTGGTGTTTCGCAGCCCGACCTGCACGCCCGTTGATGTATCCACCGCACAAAAGCTGGCAAAGCTGGCGCAGGTGGATCTGGATGCCTATGCCGCCGAAATGTTCGAGGCTGGCGAGCGGCTGGACGGCAAGACCGCCGAAGAGGTCTTTTTGCAGGATTTCAAGGTGTTCATGTGCGGCGATCTGCGCTTTGGCGTGGCGCAGGGCAGCTATATGACCCGCAAAAACCTTCGGGCCGCGCAGAAGCTGCTGACACCCTATCTGGCCGAAGCGTGCAACAAGCAGAACATCGAAGATCTGTATGTCCTGCTGACCTATGTGCCGGAGCAGGAGAGCACGGTGCTCTGCACCGGCCGCCATGCGGCGGATATGCTGCACGATGGGTTTGATGTGGAGCCGGCCGCAGACGGCAGTTGGGTGCTGCCGGGAGTGGTCAGCCGGAAAAAGCAGTTTATCCCGGCCATGATGAGCGCATATCAGGAGCTGTAAAACAAAGGGCCGGGGAGCACAGTCACACCATCGCCCGGCAGCCCGCCCGGGCCTTGAAGGTACGGCAAAGCCTGCCCTGTGCGGACAAAAAACTTTGGCCTGTGCGCATGCACAGGCCGATGGAAAAGTTTTTGCCCCGCTTTTTTCAAAAAGCGGGAAAAGAAAAAAGCGGGACAAGAAAAGCAAAAAAAGAGGTTTGTCCATGTTTGATTTTCTGAACCAGAAGAAGGGCCGCACCCCGCCCGAGCTGCCGGCGGGCACGGTGCGGCGGCGATACAGCATCCACGGCCAGGTACAGGGCGTCGGGTTCCGCTACCGTGCGATGTACGCGGCGCGGGAGCTTGGGCTGACGGGCTGGGTGCAGAACGAGGACGATGGCAGCGTGACGCTGGAGGTCCAGGGCGACCCGGCGCTGTTCCTGAAGCTGTTTGCGATGATCCAGCGCAGCGATTACATCCAGATCGCCGGCATGCGCCAGCAGGATCTTGCCCCCGACCCTTGGGAACGGGGGTTCAACGTGATGGGATATTGAGAAGCTTCTGAGAAGCCGCTTTTCCTCAAACCCATATAAAATCAAAGAAAACGTATAAAATTCCCGAAGTCAGGAGATCGAAAATCAAAATATCCGCGGTGATTTTGTCACAATGCGGTTGACAGAGGGGTCAGGCTATGTTAAACTAATCGCAATTTTGGAGGGATCGCGGTTTTCAGAGTCTTTCCAAAGCAATACACTTCGAACCACTCCGTCAGGGAGTCAAGGCCATACGGACAGCCGGGTTCACTGCCGACCGACGGCGCAAACCGTCATTATTGATTGAGTTAAAAGCTCAAATTTTATAAGTTGGTTTCTTATAAACCAGTTGGTTTCTTACAAACCGAACAGCGCCTTGGGCGCTGGCTTGTGAAACGGTCAATAAGAGTAGTAAAAGTAGTACTTGCTATATAGACTCTGACACTTCTCCAAACAAAGGATCGCCGGGATGGGCACGGTCTTGCACGCGCATCTTTTTGCGCGCAGCGGCAGCCGTATTTCCGGGAACAGGGAGCACATCACGGGCCAGCCGAACAGGATCTGCTGTTCAGCCGGCCCGTGTTTTTTGTGCGTGCGGGCGGCCGGAGAGGAGAGAAAACATGAAACGTGAAATGCAGCGGCTGGATCAGAGCCGCGCGCCCATCTACGAGGCGCTGGAACGCTTCCGCCAGATGCGGGTGGTGCCCTTTGACGTGCCGGGGCACAAGCGCGGCCGGGGCAATCCGGAGCTGACGGCCTTTTTGGGCCAGCGGTGCGTAGGGGTGGATGTGAACAGCATGAAGCCCCTGGACAACCTGTGCCACCCGGTATCGGTCATCCGGGAGGCGGAACAGCTGGCCGCACAAGCCTTTGGCGCGGCGCACGCTTTTTTGATGGTGGGCGGCACCACCAGCGCGGTGCAGAGCATGGTGCTTACCGCCTGCAAGCGCGGAGATGAGATCATCCTGCCGCGCAACGTCCACCGCAGCGTCATCAATGCGCTGGTGCTGTGCGGCGCGGTGCCGGTGTATGTCAATCCGGAAATGGATGCCCGGCTGGGCATCTCGCTGGGCATGAAGCGGGAACAGGTGGCCAAAGCCATTGCCGAGCATCCAAACGCGGTGGCCGTGCTGGTGAACAATCCCACCTATTACGGCATCTGCTCCGATCTGAAAGCCATCGTGGACATGGCCCACGCAGCGGGCATGCTCTGCCTTGCGGACGAGGCCCACGGCACCCACTTTTATTTTGGCGCGGGGCTGCCTGTTTCGGCGATGGCGGCCGGGGCGGATATGGCATCGGTATCCATGCACAAAAGCGGCGGAAGCCTGACCCAGTCCAGCTTTCTGCTGGCGGGGCCGAACGTCCACGCGGGCTATGTGCGGCAGATCATCAACCTGACCCAGACCACTTCCGGCAGCTATCTGCTGATGTCCAGCCTGGATATTTCCCGGCGCAACCTGGCCCTGCGCGGCAAAGAGGTGTTTGCCCAGGTGAAAAAGCTGGCCGAGTATGCCCGCAGCGAGATCAACGCCGTGGGCGGATACTATGCCTTTGGGCAGGAGCTGGTCAACGGAGATTCGGTGTACGCCTTCGACCCCACAAAGCTCAGCGTTCACACGCTGGATATCGGGCTGGCGGGCATCGAAGTGTATGACCTGCTCCGGGATGACTATGACATCCAGATCGAATTTGGCGATATCGGCAATCTTTTGGCCTATATCTCCATCGGCGACCGCATCCAGGATATCGAGCGTCTGGTCAGCGCGCTGGCGGAGATCCGCCGCCTGCACCAGAAGGATCCCGCCGGCATGATGAGCCACGAGTACATCGACCCGGAAGTGGCTGCCAGCCCGCAGGAAGCCTTTTATGCCGATAAGATCAGCCTGCCCCTGCGCGAAACCGAAGGCCGGGTGTGCAGCGAGTTCGTCATGTGCTATCCGCCGGGCATCCCCATCCTGGCCCCCGGCGAAAAGATCACCGGCGAGATCCTGGACTACATTGAATATGCCAAGGCCATCGGCTGCTCGATGACCGGCCCGGAGGATCCCGACATCACCCGCCTGAACGTATTGGCCTGAGAGGAGGGGCGGCAAAATGGAGTTCTGGTTCAGTGAGCGGCACACCCCGGACGTAAAATTCAGCCTGCGGGTGAACAAGCAGCTCTATTCGGAGGAAAGCGAGTATCAGCGCATCGATGTGTTCGATACGCCGGAGTTTGGCCGGGTGCTGGCGCTGGACGGCAATATCATGCTGACCGAGCGGGACGAATTTATCTACGACGAGATGATGACGCATGTGCCGATGGCTGTCCACCCGGATATCCGCCGGGTGCTGATCATCGGCGCGGGAGACGGCGGGGTGGTGCGGGAGCTGACCCGCTATGACCAGATCGAGCGCATCGACCTGGTGGAGATGGACGAAAGCGTGGTGGAAGCCTGCCGCCGGTATCTGCCCGGGAATGCCTGCCGCCTGGATGACCGCCGGGTGCATATCTACTATGAAAACGGCCTGAAATTCATCCGCCGCAGGGAAGATGAATACGACCTGATCATTGTGGATTCCACCGATCCGTTCGGCCCGTCGGAAGGACTGTTCACCCGCGAATTCTACGGCAACTGCTACAACGCCCTGAAGGAGGATGGCATCCTGGTCAACCAGCAGGGAAGCCCCTTCTACGGCGAGGACGCCGAGGCCATGCAGCGCAGCCATAAGCGCATCGCCAGCACCTTCCCCATCAGCCGGGTGTATCAGGCGCATATCCCAAGCTATGCGGCGGGGTATTGGCTGCTGGGCTTTGCCAGCAAGAAGTATCATCCCATCGATGATCTGGACGCAAAGCGCTGGAATGGCTATCATCTGCGCACGCGTTACTATACCACGCGGCTGCATACAGGCGCGTTTTATCTGCCGGCATTTCTGGAAGAGATGCTCAAAGAGGTAGAATGACCCTTGCCTTCTGCGGCATGGTCACACCCCTGCGCTGCGGCCCGCCCGGGCCTTGAAAATGCGGCGAGACCTGCCCTATGCGAATAAAAAACCTGGCCTGTGCGGATGCACAGGCCGATAAAAACGTTTTTTCGGTTCCTTTTTTTCAAAAAAGGAACAAAAACCCCCGTAAAAAAAAATAAAAGGAGCCATCCATCATGAGCAAAGTATTGATCATCGGCTGCGGCGGCGTTGCGTCGGTCGCGATCCACA
>JBJERU010000020.1:0-16476 GCA_051882415.1 Faecalibacterium sp.
AGAGCCGCAGGCTGCGGGTAAATTACCGGTACGATGTTACCGGGCTGATGGACGCGCTGGGACAATCCACCGAAATATTTCCAAGCAGGCGGATTATTTTGAGAGCGAGCGCCGGATCACGGTCTACAATGCCCGCACCGTCAAGACCGGGCCGGACACCTACAAGGTAAATTACATCTACCTGAACGATTACACCATGTATGTGGTGGAGGATATCTCCGGAACGCACACGGATCCGTATCACTACAAGATTTACTTCCACACGGACGTCCTGCCCTCGGTGGAAGTCAGAACCTGAGTCGAAGAAGGAGTTCAGAATGAAGTACCACACCGGACGCCGGTTCGGGCTGTCAGAATCGGTGCAGAGCATGATCTACTGGACCTGCCTGAATTATGAGCATCTGGACGATTCAACCCGCTCCCTAATCGAACAGGCGGCCCGCGTTTCCGGTGAGCGTGATGCACTGGTGGTGCTGGAGGCACTGACCACGCAGACTCCCATCCCGGAAATTTCGCTGCGGTACTGCTGCACCTCTACCCCGGTCGATGCTTCTCAGCTTTCCCGAAAGGTACGGGCAGCTTACTTATTTCTGGCACGTTCGCTGCCCGGTCTCAGGAGCTGAAACCTGCCACCGGAATACCCCATCCCCCATGATATCATGGCGGTGCAGAGCATCTTATCCCCGCCCCGGCCTCAAAGCCGGAGTTTTATTTTACGAAAGAGAGGCGGTGAAGCGTGACGGACAAGCAGCGGCGGTTCTGTGAAGAGTACATGATCGATCTGAACGCAACGCAAGCGGCCATACGGGCAGGCTACAGCTTGCAGACAGCAGAGCAGATCGGATACCAGCTCCTTCAGAAAACTTCAGTTTGCGCCGAGATCGCCCGCCTCCAGGCTGCCCAGAGCGCCCGCACCGGCATCAACGCAGACCGGGTGCTGCGGGAATACGCCCGCATCGCATTTGCAAACCTTCCAGATATCGCTGGAGAGGATGGCACACTGCGCGACGGCCTGTCCCGCGACGATGCCTCCGCCATCCAGTCGGTCAGGGTCAAGATCACGGATTCAGGCGTTGAACGCGAAGTCAAGCTGCACGACAAGCTTCACGCACTGGATGCCTTGGCAAAGCACCTCGGCATTGCTGCGCCGAAGAACTCCAGCACTTCCGACACCGGCCAGCTGGAGCGGCTGCTGGAAGCGCTGAAAACGGAGGTAGCCGGGCATGGAGAATAATCCGGTCTACACCGCAAAACAGGCCGCTCTGCTGAGGGACTGGCTGCGGGGCGATATGGCACGCTATACCATCCTGTCCGGCTCGGTGCGCTCTGGTAAGACCTGGATCAGCCTGGTATGGTGGGCGCTGTGGATTGCGCAGCGGCCCAGAGAGGGCAGCTATCTGATGGTGGGCCGCACACTGGAAACGCTGGACCAGAACTGCCTGCGCCCTCTGCAGGAGCTGGTGGGCGAGCGCAATTTCCTCTATAATGTCCGGGCCAAAAGCGGCGAGTTGTTCGGACGCCGGGTCAGTTTTGAGGGCTGCAGCGATTCACGCGCCGAGGGCAAGATCCGGGGCCGCACCCTATACGGAGCCTATGTAGACGAGGCCACGCTGCTGAACGAGGATTTCTTTGCGCAGCTTCTGGCCCGCATGTCCGCGCCGGGCGCAAAGCTCATCGCTACCACCAACCCCGATTCTCCCCGGCATTGGCTGTATACCGGATACCTCCACCGCCCGCCGGACGCAAAGCCCATCGACCTGCGGGAGTACACCTTCCTACTGGATGACAACACCACCCTGGACCCGGAATATGTTCAGGAGATCAAAAACGACTACGAGGGCGTGTTCTACCAGCGCAACATCCTGGGCCTTTGGGTCGTGGCCGCCGGAGCCATTTACCGGTATTTTGCCGAGCACAAGGACCAGATGGCCGTCTGCGCAAGCGCCGCCGACTACGACTATATCCAGATCGGGCTGGACTTCGGCGGCAACCGGTCCGCCCATGCGATCACCGCCACCGGGCTGAAATTCGATTACAGCCGCATCACGGTTCTTGCATCCCGACGTCTTCCCGCAACGGACGTGGATCCCATCCGGCTGTACGCCTGGGTGGAAGAGTTCCTGGGATATATTCGCCGCACCTACGGCAGGGAGGGCAGCGCCTATGTCGGAGTCCTGTATGCCGACAGTGCTGAGCAGACCCTGAAAAACGGCCTGAAAGCCCGGCTGGATGTGCCGGTGCGGGATTCCGTCAAAAACCAGATCACCGACCGCATCCGCGTTACCACCGCCCTGATGGCATCCGGGCGCTTTTCCTATGTGGCCGAGGACTGCAAAACGCTGGAGGAGGCCCTGTGCACCGCCGTCTGGGATGAAACAAAGCTGGAGGACGTCCGACTGGACAACGGCACATCCGACATTGACACACTGGACAGCTTCGAGTACAGCTGGGAGAGCGGTATCAAATACTATCAACGGGGGACGCAGTAAATGTTTTTCGACCGGATCATACACGCAATAAGGGGGTTTTTGGGGATGTACACACAGAAAACTGCGGCGCCGTCCTGCCGGGAAACCGCCATTTCGGACTATATGGCAAATTCCATCACCGCCTGGTGCCGGCAGTTCTATGGGCAGGATACCCACGAGGGTTACCCCTCCGCCAAGACAAAGTCAGCGATTTTTATCACCAACTTCACCGCCACATTGGTCACAGAGGAATTGGAGCTGAACCTGGGTTCCGGCGCCCGGGCGGAATCCATCACGGACCAGCTGCGGCGGAATGTTCTGCCCCAGCTGCACAATGCGGTTCAGCTGGCCGCAGCGGGCGGGCAGGTCGCGCTCAAGCCCTTTGCAAGCGGAAACCAGATCCTGACCGACATCGTCCCGGCAGACCGCTTTTACCCCACCCGGATCAACGCTACGGGGCAGGTGGAAGCCTGTTTTTTCACCGATTTTGCCAGATACAACGACCGTGAGGTGGTGCGCTGCGAGTTCCACGACCTGCGGGAGGACGGCTATTACATCCACAACGAGGCGTATTATGACGACGCGGGCAGCATGCGGGGCGCGTTCGACTGGCGGCTGGTGCCAGAATGGGCAAACCTGGAAGCGGACTGCAAAATCACCGGCATAGACCGGCCGCTGTTTGCCGTGCTGAAGATGCCGTTTGCCAATACCATCGACAACACCAGCCGGCTTCCGGTGTCCCTCTACGCCAACAGCATGGACGCGCTGGAAGAGCTGGACCGCATCTACGGTGAGTTCCTGCATGAAGTGCACAGCGGCAAACGCAAGCGGATCGTGTCTGCCGACGCCATCAATCCCCTACTCCAGATTCCGGGCATGAAAGGGTTCCAGACCATCCCGTTCCGGGATCTGACCACCGACCTGTACCAGGTACTGGACACCGATGGCAAGGCGCACCCCTTTGATGACTACACCCCGGAAATCCGTGTGGACGCCTACCAGAAGGCCATCAACCTGCAGATCCGGATGATTGAGCGTCAGTGCGGCTTTACCGAGGGCACCTTCTGCTTTGACGTCAAGGAGGGCCGGATGACCGCCACCCAGGTCACCAGCGATGACCGGGACACCTACAGCCTGATCAAGGCCATCCAGGAGCGGGGACTGAAACAGGGTCTGGAGGATCTGGCGTACATCTACAACGTCTATGCGGATCTTAACGGTCTGGCCCCCGCCGGGCCGGTCACCTGCACGGTCAGCTTCGGGGATTCGGTGTTTGAGGATACTCAGACCGAATTTGCCCGCCGGATGCAGATGGTGAGCTCCGGCATCCTCAAACCAGAAGCCTTCCTGGCCTGGTACTTCGGCTGCGATGAGACCGAGGCCGCAAAGCTGATGCCGGCGCAAAGCGCGCCGGAGCCGCTGACCTTCCGCCCCGTGGGTGACGCCTGATGCTGACGCCGGATTACCTGGATACTCTGCCGGACGCGCTGGTGGCGCTCTGGCAGCAGGTGGAGGAGGATATCCTGAGGGACGCAGCCCGGCGCATCGGCAAGCTGGGCGAGGTTACTGAAACCGCCGCCTGGCAGCTGTGGCGGTTTGAGCAGATCCAGGCGCTGCGGCAGGATGTGATCCGCACGCTGGCCAAGTACACCGGCAAAAGCAACGCGGAGATCCGCCGCCTGCTGGAGCAGGCCGCATCGGACGCGCTGGCCGCAGACGATGCGATTTACCGTTCCGTCGGGAAAGGCCCCACGCCCGTGAACGATTCTCCCACCCTGATGAACCTGCTGAACGCCGGCTATGCGCAGACGGCGGGCGAATGGGAGAATTTGACCGCCACCACCGCAAACACCGTCACGCGCCAGTTTGAGGACGCTCTGGACCGCGCATGGCTTCAGGTGAGCAGCGGTGCCTTCGATTACAAAACGGCCGTCAGAAAGGCTGTGGGAGGCCTTGCGGAACGGATGGACGGCGTCACCTATCCGTCCGGCCATCACGACACACTGGAAGTGGCCGTGCGCCGCGCCGTGCTCACCGGCGTCAACCAGACCGCAGGCAAGCTCCAGATCGCCCGCATGGACGAGATGGACTGTGAGTTCGTGGAGACCACCGCCCACGCAGGCGCCCGACCGGAACACGCCGTCTGGCAGGGCAAGGTGTTCCACCGGGGCGGGGCCGTCACTTACCGGGGCAAACGGTATGAGGACTTTGAAACCGCAACCGGCTACGGCACCGGGCCGGGTCTGTGCGGCTGGAACTGCCGCCACGGCTTCTGGCCCTTTTACCCCGGCCTGTCCGAGCCGAACTATACCGCCGATGAGCTTGCCGCCCTGAACGAGAAGTGCATCGAGTACAACGGGCAGAAATACACAAAATATGAGATCAGCCAGATGCAGCGGGCCGCGGAACGCAATGTGCGCCGCTGGAAAAAGCGGTATCTCGCCGAGGACGCCGCCGGGCTGGACACCACCAAAAGCGCCCTGCGGCTGAAAGCGGCCCGCCAGAGCCTTGCACAGTTTGTGCGGGACACCGGAGGGCAAAACGATTCCTCCCGTACCAGCGTGGCCGGATTTGGCCGCAGCGCGGCGAGCCGTGCAGCATGGGAGGCGCGGAAAATGCGTTCAAAATCGCCACCGGAACACCCCTCTCATCCGCTACAATAAGACAGACCCGAAAAGGGCCTGTCTTTTTTATTTTCCCTGCCCGCGGGACGGAGGCGGGCGGCGGCGAGGCCGGGGAGCAAACCCGGATCTACAAATCGCAGCAATGCAGCGCCGCCTCAACAGAAAGGAGCATCCATGACCGACTATTCGTACCTGAAACCCCTGTTCGGTGAAAACGGCGCTTTGGCCCTCACCTATGACCAGTTCACTTCCGCGCTGAAGGACAGCAAGACCGTTAAGATCGGCAATCTGTCCGGCGGGGAATACGTTGCCACCGGCAAATATGACGCTGTCGTTGCGGAGCGTGACGCGCTGAAAACCAGCAAGGCCGAGGCCGACGCCAAGCTGGTCGGCTACGAGCCGGACTGGAAGGACAAGGTGGCCAGCGCCCAGAAGGAAGCAGAATCGAAGGTGCAGGAAGTGCTGCTGAGGGCAGCCGCTGTGGACGCGCTGCGGACGGCGGGATGCAAGGACCCGGCCCTGATCTACACCACGCTGGATTCCTCGAAGCTCAAGCTGGAGGGGGATAAGCTGACCGGCATTGACGAGCAGATCGAGGCCAGCAAAAAAGCCCGGCCCTTTGCCTACGAAACCGGCACCGGTCATGTCCAGGTGACCACCGGCAGCCATGCCAAAGCCGACACGGGTGCGGGCGGTGATCTGGATGCACTGTACGCCAATAATCCCTACTATCGGAAACGGATCTGAAAGGAGAAGAACCCATGTCTGTTCTCATCAACGCCCAGCATGTGGACGAAAAGTATTCGCCCATTCTGGAACCCAACCTCTATTATGATTCCATCTTTGTCCCCGGCGCGACCTGCACCGATAAGTACCAGATGGGCCCCGCAGGCGGCATCTATGTGCATAAGCTGTCCACCAGCTCCGTGACCGCAGGCAAGCCCGGCCGCGACTTTACCAACGAGGAGACCTCGGACAGCCTGATCCAGATCTTGCTGAACAACGACTTCCAGAAGTCCAAGAAGATTTACAACGTGCAGGCCGCCCAGGTGGGCATTGCGCTGGCTAACGAAAACCTGAGCATTGCCATCAAGGAGTGCGGCGAGGGCCGCCAGATCGCGGGTCTTGCGGCGCTGGTCACCGAAGGCACTGCCGCCAAAGCCACCGCCGCCGTCACCGACGCCAAGGCGGATATCATCACCACCCGCACCGAACTGGTCAAGGCCAAGGGCAGCGCCAACGTGGTGCTGTGCAGCCCGGATTTCTACGCCCAGATCCTGACCGCCGCCGGCAAGGACTTCACCCCCAACAAAAACGAGCAGATCACCGCCACCGGTCGGGTGGGCGTCTGGCTGGGCATGACCTTCCTGGAGTGTCCTATGCTGGCCGAGACCAGCGGCAAGTACTACGACTACACCGGCGCCGAAAAGACCGCCGCCTTCAGCACGGTGGACTACATCATGTACAACGCCATGGCCTTCAGTCTGATCTCCAGCTTTGAGGCGGCCCGTCTGCGGGACAGCGAGGACTTTGTGGGCACCAAGGCGCAGGTGGAGCTGCTGTGCGGCTACCGGGTCACAAACCCCGCCCTAGTGCGCGTGCGCAGGCATACTGCCTGAACGGGGTAACGCGGTATGGCACATACGCCTTATGTGGATTTTGAGTTCTATCTCTCGGAGTACATGGGGCAGCTGATTGAGGAGGAATACGAGTGGTACGCCTGCGCGCGGGTCGCGGATGCCTACATGGACAGTCAGACCATGCACCGTCTGCGCCTTGTGCAGGACAGCGAGATCCCGCGGGAGGCGGCCTTTGCCATCTGCGCAATGTGTGAGGTACTTTTCCGGCATGAACTGGACGAAAAGAAACGGCCCTGTGCCCGCGTCCGCTCTGCCAGCACGACCGATGGATACAGCGAGACTTTTGTCAGCGCAGCCGATGTGCACAAGAACCTGCAAACCGAGCTGCGGGCCGCGCTGGACCTTTATCTTCCGCGGGACAACCCGCTGCGTTACCGGGGAATCTGACCATGTTTCTGTGCGACAACACCCTTACCCTCATCAACTGCGTGCGGGACGGCCGCACCGACAGCGTGCAGTATTTCTGCCATGTGTTCCACGGCTGCGGCTGGTACGCCGAGCACGCCTCCAAAGCGGAGCGCACCGGAACGGCTCCTGCTGACCGCGTGCGGGTGCGCATTCCGCTGGAAGCCGCCCCCGGCTTTGTGCCGCCGGGGCAGTGGGCTGCTCTGCCCGCCGACCAGAGGGCTGACCACTGGACGCTGGACAGTTCCACTCTGCTGGTGGAAGGCGCGATGGAATGTGTGGAAAACGCCGCTACCCTGGATGCGCTGCGCAAAACAGGGCAGGTTTGCGGCGTCCGTCGCTGGCACGACCACCGAAACACCGCGTTCCCACATTTTTACGTCGGAGGTGAATGACCCATGGAAACGACCCGAAACATTATCCGGGCCCCCGCCGGGAAACTGATCGAGGCCAGACAGGGCGGTGCGATCGTCCGGGTGCAGGTGCGGTGGGACGGAAGCTTTGCCGCCCGCGCCAATACCGGCTGGATCCGCGCCCAGCGCAAGTTCGGCATGGAGGTAGCCCGTCGCATGGAGCCCTACGTGCCCTTTGACACCGGCATGCTGAAAAGCAGCGTGGTCTCGGCCTCCGACTTTGACAGCGGCGAGCTGGTCTATAACACCCCCTACGCCCGGAGGCAGTATTATCTGCACCCACGGGGTCAGGGCATCCATGACGGACGGCGCGGCTCCTGGTGGGGCCAGCGGTGCATCGCGGATCACAAGCGGCACTTTGTCAACTTTGGCCGCGCCTGCATCGGGGAGGTGTTCAAGCGATGACCGCCGCCATCAAGGCCGTGCAGGAATGGCTCAAGGCCTGCCCTCTCGTTGCCCAGCAGCTGGGTGAGAACGTGAGCTTTTACATCGACTACCTGCCCGACCGCACCGCCCAGTTTTCCATTGAGGACAGCCCCGGTGCGCCGGTGCTGAAAAGCTATTTCGACAAGACCCTGCGGGCAAAAAACTACGTCCTCGCCTCCCGCATGGTGTACAGCGAGGACATTGCCCAGCAGGCCGCCAACAGCGCCTTCTGGGACGCGTTTGCGGACTGGATCGAGCGACAGAGTGCCGCCCGCCGATTCCCGGAGCTTGGCCCCGGACGCAGGGCAAAGGCCGTGGAGGTGACCACCAGCGGCTACATCCTCGCCAGCGAGGAGGGAGCATGCCGGTTCCAAATCCAGATCCAGTTGCAGTATTTCCAGCTGAAAGGAGCAGCACAATGACCGTTAAAGAAGCTCTGACCGCCTGGGGCGTCACCCCCAGCGCCGATTACGCCGGCGAGGAGACCGCCGACGACTTTATCCTGGGCATCCAGACCGAATCCGCCCAGACCGACCCGGAGAACTACACTGTCTGCCAGGTGAGCGTTACCGAGCATTCCGCCGCGCTGAACGCCTCCACCAGCGACAAGCAGTACATCCGCAGCGGCACTAACACGCTGCGCACCAGCGTCCAGCGCACATTCTCGGTGTCGGGCGACCGCTTTACCGGGGATCCGTTCCAGAATTTTGTGCTCAGCCACAAGATCCGCTATGGCACTGGCAGCGACGTAAGGGTTCCCTACGTCTGGTTTTCCGTCCGCACCGGCAAGGGCGAAAAGGGCACCGCTATGATCAACGTGACGGCGGACGCCTCCGGCGGCGCGGGCAACGACGCTGGCTTTGCCTGCGAGCTGCGCAGCGCCGGCCGTCCCGATGAGTACACCTATTCCGCATCCTGAGGAGGCAGACCATGAAAATTCGCAACGTGGAGTTTGATTTCAAGCCGATGCGCATTAGAGATGCCAAGCGCCTGCAGCAGGCTTTACAGGGACTTCAGGCCTCCAACAAGCCGTTTGACCCGCAGGATCCCTGGGGGAACGACCCGTGCGGTGAGATTGATGTATTTTTTGCGGATGTCCTGGGCGAGGACTACGCCGAAAAGCTGCAGATCGACACGGAAGACATGGAAGAGCTGAATCTGCTTGCCGTGGACTTCTTCGAAGGGATTCGCAGTTCGACCGAACGGATGGAACAGCTGAACCATCGGATGCAGGAACTGATGCCAGGCGTCCAACCCGCTGTTTCTACCCCGGCCTCGCCCGCCGTACTCCCCGCCGCAGTGCCGGAGCTTTCCGCACAGCAGGCGGCGGAGCCTTCCGCCCCGGACGCGGCGTTTTTTCCTCCGCGCCCGGCGGAGAACCCGCCGGAATTCTCCCGCATGAACCGCGCCCAGCGCCGGGCCGCCGTCCGGGCCATGAAGGGCAGGCCCTGACCGGCTTCTGCCTGCTGACCGACCCGCTGCCGGACAGGGCATTCGGGCAGCCCATTGAAACGGATTTCCGGCTGATGGTCTGGTTCGAGAACGCCCTGTACCGGATGCAGCCCGGCGGCGAGCAGAAACTGGCAGACACCGTCCTGCGCCGCTTTTATCGGGGACGAGCTCCGGCGGACATTCCCGGGGCTTTCCAGGCACTGCTGCGGTTTTACCGCGGCCCCCGCCCGGAGCCAAAGACTCAGCCCGGCGGCAAGACCCCGCCCCGCGCCTACGACTACGGCGCGGACGGGGCTTTGCTGGCGGCAGCATTCTGGCAGGCCTACGGCATCGACCTGACAAACCCCGCCCTGCGGCTGCACTGGTGGATCTTCTGCAGCCTGATGGACGGTCTGCCCACAGACTGCGCCTTCTGCCGGGTGGTGGGCTACCGCACCGCCGACACCCGCGATATGCCGGACAAGACCCGGCAGCTCTATGAATCACTCAAAAAACGATACGCGCTGCCCGCACAGATCGGAGGAGAAAAGCGTACCTATGCCAGCAAGGCCGAATGGGACGCCGCGTTCCTCGCCCGGCGGCGCGGCTGACCGCCAGCCGGTGCGCTGCCCCTGGTGCGGCAAGCCCTCCGCGGTGTGGGCGGGGCCGGATGCTGCCGCCCACGGGCTGTGGGTAAAATGCAAAAATCCCGCCTGCAAGCGGGAATTTGAAATCAAACTGTAATAACTGAGCCTGTGCCCTTTGTGCCCGTGCTCCCCCAAAGGGAGGTGGGTACTATGGGGAAAAGTTATGACGCCTCTATCGTCATCGGCGCACAAATCGACGCCGAGCAGGCAGAAAAAGGCATTTCTGACCTCAGCGGGAACCTGAGCGGAACTATGCGTTCCGGTGCTGATCAAGTGGCGCAGAGCGCCGCAAGCATCACACAGGACCTTTCCGGCCTCATCGATGAAGCCAAGAAAACCAGTGCTGCGCTATCAGACATCGGAACGGTACCGATCGCTCCGCAGATTGATACGTCTGGAATCGGCAAAGGAAAAGAGGATCTGCAAGCTGCCGCCAAGAGCGCAGACGATGCCGGGGATTCCCTGCAGGATATGGGGCAGGAGGCCGCAAAAGCCAGTCAGGAGGTCGAAAACCTTGGCGATGCCGTATCGGAAAGTGCCCAGAAAACAGAGAAAAGTTCAAAAAGGCTGTCCCTTGGCCTGAACGCAATCTCTGTCGCCGCCGGAAACCTTTTGTCCAAGCTGGCGCAGGCGGCGGTGAAGGCCGTCGGGGAGATCGTCTCCACCGGCGTGGCCTTCAACGCCCAGATGGAGACCTATCAGATGGGTCTTACCAATCTGCTGGGCGATGCCGAAGCCGCCAGCGCGGTACTGGAATCCATCAAGGCGGATGCAGCCGCTACACCCTTCGACACCGCCGGGCTGGTGCAGGCCAACCGGCTGCTGATCTCCACCGGCCAGAGCGCCGAGGATGCCCGCCAGACGGTGCTGGCTCTGGGTGATGCGGTGGCTGCGTCCGGCGGTGGCAGCGACGAGCTGTCCCGCATGGCACAGAACCTGCAGCAGATCGCCAACGTGGGAAAGGCCACGGCCATGGATATCCGCCAGTTTGCCATGGCGGGTATTGATGTCTACGGCGTTCTGGCCGACTACACCGGCCTGACCACCGCCGAGGTGCAGGAGCTGGATATCAGCTACGACCTGTTGACTGCCGCACTGAAAGCCGCCGCGGACGAGGGCGGCCGCTTCTACGGGGCCATGGACACCCAGAGCCAGACGCTCAACGGCAGGATTTCCACCCTGTCGGACAATGCAAAGCAGCTGACCGGCGCACTGACCGAAGCCCTGTTCGAGGGTGAGAAGGCTCTGGTGGAATCCGCCATTGTCTGGGTGCAGACGCTGGCGGACACGCTGGAGACCGAAGGCCCCGGTGCCATGCTGGAAGCCGGCGCGGAGATCGTGCTGGATTTCCTGGAAGGCGTGGTGGACGCACTGCCCGGCGTGGTCAATGCGGGCGTTCAGACGGCGACCGACTTCATTGCCGGGTTGATCAATCGCCTGCCGGAGATTGCCGAGGCAGGCGGGCGCATCGTAGGCAAGCTGTGCTCCGGTGTGCTCTCGGTGGCTGCCAGTCTTGCCAGCGCTGCCGTGCAGTTGGTAGAAACCTTTGCGGTGCAGTTCCTTACCTTTGAGTGGGTGGACGTTGGCATCGGCATTGTAAAGGGGATCATCGAGGGCTTTCTGGAGACGCTGCCCAAGCTGGCACAGACCGTCAAGGATGCAGTGTCCAACATCATTCAGTCCGCCCAAAACGCATTCAGCGCCGCCAGCGACAACATCATCGTTCCGGTCACAAAATCGTCCGGCGGTTCCAAAAAGGATGAGACTTATCTGGAACAGGAACGCCAGCGCCGCAAGCAACTCCATGATGAGCGCGTGCGGCAGGCCCAGACCCAGACCGGCGGCTTTGACCTGGAGGCCTATCTCGCCGGGCTGGGTAGCACCCAGCCCTCCGACGGCGGCTCCAAAACCGTCAAGACCCTGTCCCAGCAGCTCAAGGAGCTGTCCAGGGCACTGGACAGCTCCCAGTCCGCTTACAAGACCCTGACCGATGCCGCACAGGAGTACAACGAAAGCGGTACTCTCAGCATCGACACCTGGCAGGAGCTGTGTCAGCTTGGCCCGGAATACCTGGAACTGCTCGTTGAGCAGGAGGGACAGCTCTCCCTCAACGAGGAGGGATACCAGAAGCTGATCGACGCCCAGAAGGACGAGCTGCTTGCCCTGGCCAAGACAAACGGCGCATCAAAAGAGACCATTGCCCTGCTGGAGCGCCTGGGGGACGCCGCCACCGATGCCGCTAAAAAGACGCAGACCACCTTCAAGGAGCTGTCCCGCAATCTTTCCAAGCTGACGGATGGCAGCATTCTCTCGGTGATTTCCGACCTTGCAGACGCCCTGTGCAGCAGGGACTGGACGGCCGCCGCACAAGCGGTCGCCGAAGGCCTGTTCGATACCCTTACCTATGAGCAACAGACCGCCATCGGGGGCTGGGGACTAGCTACCGTGCAGCAGCTCAACGATGCCTTTGCGGCAGAGGGCTGGGCGGGGCTGATCAACGCAGGCTCTGCCATCGTGCAGGGTCTGGCCGAGGGAATCACCGACGGCAGCAGCATCTTTGTGCAGGCCGCGCAAGGGCTGTTCTCCACCTTTTCTGGTCTTGCCGGCCAGTGCTTTCCTGCCGTGAAAAACGCCGCGCTGGCGCTGCTGAATGCCTTCTCTGCGCTAGTTCCCGGAATTGACCTGGCCAGCGTGGCCACCGGGATCTTTAATGCGGTGCTGGACGCCAACCCCATTGTGCTGGTCATCAGTCTAATCGGCATGCTGGTCAGCGCACTGTACGGCTTTGCCCGGGTCAACGGCGAGGTGGGCGACAAGGTGCGCGGCATCTGGGACGGTATCGTGGACTGTGTCAAGGGCGCGCTGAAAATCGTGCTGTCCATCGTGGAAGCTGTGTTCGAGAGTGTCTTTACGGCCTGGAACCTGTTTGTCGGCGTGGCAGGCAAATATCTGGGACTGAAAGAGATTCACTTTGACTTCACCAGCTGGCTGGACAATGATGAAGCGCTGAAAGAAAACACCGAAGCCCTGAAGGAAAACACAAAAAAATATCTGGAATCCCCTGCCTACAAGACCACCGGCGCCGACATGCAGGCGGCGGACTATGCCGCCTTGCTGGCAGCTGCCCGGGCCGAGGCCGAGCGGCAGAACCAGCACGCCGCCATCAACTACGACGCAGGCAGCGGAACCACCGCCGCCCGACTCAACGCCAGCTGGCAGGGCAGAACCACCGCCGTCCTGCAGGTGGACGGCCGGGAGGTTGCCCGGGCAACGGCGGAATATATGGATGAGGAGCTTGCATTCTGATGGATGATTTCTATGTGGACGGCCGGGGTGCCTCCGAATTTGGCGCGCGACTGCTGGCGGATTACACCGTGGGCGGCGCGCAGCTTACCCGCGGCAGGTTACAGCTTGCGGCGGGCATGCGCTTTGTGCCGCTGGCCACTCGCTGCGGCCTGCGGAAAATCAGCCTGACGGTGGATCTCTACGGCACGACACCTCGGCGGGTGCAGGAGCAGAAAAGCAATCTGGACGCAGCCTTTCTAACTGACCCTGTGGAGCTGATCCTGCCGGACGGCTTCCAGTATACCGCCAGCCTGGACAGCATTGGCGAGGTGAAGGAGCTGACCCGGGACGGATGCGTACTGGAGGGCGGCTATAAGCTGTCCGGGTTCCGTCACGGCCCGTCCGAAACCGTCACTCTGCCCGCAGGCGGCGGAACCCTCTACGCGTCTGGAACCGCGCCGGACATGGAGTGCAGTATCCGCTGCACAGTGGGTGCGGATACAGGCGCCTATCTCATGGCGGGGGTGCTCTGGGTCAATGTTTCGGCAGGGGACGCGCTGGTACTGGACGGAATCCACCGCGCAGTGCTGCGCAACGGCGAAAATGCCCTGAACCAGTGCGATCTGACCCGCTGGCCGCTGCTGGCCCCCGGAAAAAACGTCCTGACCGCACCGGATCCGATGATCATCACCTATTATCCGATCTATCTCTGAGGAGGGCAACACCATGCTGAGCTATGAGCGGGACGGCGCACTGTATGCGCTGGACTGCGATACCTACTATCTGCAAACTGAATGGAACGGCGCGGAGAATACCCTGCACCTCTCCCTGCCGATGGGCCACCCGCAGATGCTGGAGCTGGCCGAGCGCACCCGGCTGTATGAATCCGACAGCGGACAGACCTGGCTCATCTCCAAGTACGACCGGAGCAGGTCCGGCCTAACCTTGGAGGCCGAGCTGGATCTGGACGAGCTGTGTGTGGGAGTGCTGGCAGGCTGGGAGAACCAGGGCGCAAAAGGGAACTGGATGACCCTGGGCGAAACCGTGCAGGACATTCTGAACGGTACCGGCTGGACGCTGGAGGACCAATCCCATCGTACCGACCGCCGCCAGATGGACCCTGTATACGGCACCCTGCTGGAGGGGATCTCTCAGGCGGTGGAGCTGTGGGGCAATGATCTGGGCGTACAGTACGACAACGCCACGCGGGTGGTGCGGTTGGTTTCTCCCGGCCTGCACGCGCCCAGCGGATGCTACCTCACCGAGGATCTGAATCTGCTGGAATGCCCACAGGTGCGCGGCAAGGCAAAGCGCGGCGAATACTATAACCGCCTGTATCTGTTCGGTGCGGGCGGTCTGCGGCTTCCCGCACCTTGCTATGTGGAGCGGCGCGCCGAGGGCGATCCAGTGGTTTCCGCCTGCAAAACAGAGGAAAGCATTGAGGATGCCGAAACCCTTTTGTTTACGGCACAGGCGATGGTGGACGAAGCGGCTGTGATTGCCCGCAGCTATACCTGCCGCGTGGCTGATCTGGAACGAATGCGGCCCACGGAGTACGCACATCTGCGCCTTAACCTGTACGACAGCGTGATCCTGATCGACCGGGACAACGCTTCCCGCCAGTACCAGCAGATCGCCCGGATGAAGCGCTGGCCCGCATATCCGGAAAAAAATGAGGTGACCCTGAGCACCGTACCTGGCACCCTCTCGGCCCGGGCGGGCACTACTTATTCCCTGGCGCGCCGGGCGGCCGGGGATGCCAGGAACGCCGCCAAAACCGCCACCGACTACATCATTGAGGACGAAAGCGGAACTCACTTTGGAACCGACCCTGAAAACTCGTTTCAAATCGGAGAGGATGGGTTGCAGTTCAAAGGTATCAGGAACAAAATCGACATCAAGACGTTTACGGATCCCTCTACCGGAAAATATTACACTTCCTACAGCGAGCAGAGCGTTGACCTGGATCTGAGCAGCTATTCTTCAATTCTACTCACCTTTGAGAGCAACAAGGGCAGTACCTGGTTTGCGTCCGGCGGTGGAGGCGGCGCAACAAGCATGGTGATCCCGGTAAATGGAAAAACCTACAGTATGGTATATCCATGGAATACCGTGCACCGCCGCAATGTGACGGTATATCCCAATCGGATCGTATTTGGCTCCGGATACGAGCGTACGTCCAATTATAATTTGGGCATTATCAATTCTTTCGACTTGGAAACAGTATGGTCTGATGGATGGAAAACCAATTCTGCCGTCTGCATTCCCCGGGAGATCTATGGATTCATGTGAGGTTTTATATGAGGGAAGGCTACAAATATCAATGTTATTTCAAGGCGGACGGAACGCTTTATAACGGCGGCTGGACGCATGAAAGCGTCCTGCCGAAGCACGGGCCAGCTAATATGCTGATTCTGGATGATATCCCTTCTATTGCAGCGGAGGGCTTTGTAAATATTTGGGATGGCGAAAAGATCATTTGCATCTCCAAAGAAACAGCACCAGAAGAAGGAAGTGGAGAAGAATGAACCCTATCACCAGAAACATCCGCATCGACTTGGCAAACCCCGGCGGGATGGATTTTTTGTCCATGGTTTACGCCGTGCGTGGCGACAGCGGAAGCCGAAAAATCTGCTTTGAACTGTACTCTGGCGGATTGAAATATTCCCCACCCAGCGGCACCACCTGTCAGATCGCGGGGATGCGACCGGATGGAAGCGTCGTTCCCCCTTACAGTTCCATCCCGCAGGAGGACGGAACGACCCGCACAGCCTACGAATGCTCTGAAAATCTGCTCACAGTGGAACTTTCGGATGCCATCTTAAAAAAGGCGGGAGACATCTCCGTTACTGTCGAAATGCGCGGAGAGAATGGCGCAAAGCTCAGCACATGGCCTATCTCCTGCCGAATTGATCAGAGCGCTGTTTCCATGGCAGAGGAGGATCCGGAGATTCCCAGCGAAAGTGCGTCCACGGCGGCAGATCGAGCCGAAGAAGCGGCCCGACAAGCAGCAGCCAGCGCCAAGGTCGCCGGAGAAAAAAACAGCGCGGCAGCGGGAAGCGCGGAAGCTGCAGCAGAAAGCCAGAGCGCAGCTGCATCCAGTGCCCAAACTGCCGCCCAAAAGGTTGAGGAATCTT
>JBJERU010000021.1:0-16391 GCA_051882415.1 Faecalibacterium sp.
GACTATGTCGAATGCATGTGGCTGATCATGCAGCAGGATAAGCCGGAGGATTTTGTCATTGCCACCGGCGTGCAGCACACCGTCCGTGACTTTACGGAAAAGGCGTTTGCTGCCAACGGCATCACCATCCGCTGGGAGGGCACCGGCCTGGACGAAAAGGGATATGACGCACAAACCGGCAAGATGCTGGTGTGTGTCAATCCCGCCTGGTTCCGTCCCACCGATGTGGACAACCTCTGGGGCGACCCGACCAAGGCAAAAACGATCCTGGGCTGGGATCCGCAGAAAACGACCTATGAGCAGCTGGTGGAGATCATGGCAAAGCATGACCGAAAGCTGGCAAAGCGCGAAAAGGCAATGCGTGAGGTGGACTGACTATGATGGAGAAGGACGCAAAAATCTATGTTGCAGGGCACCGCGGCATGGTGGGTTCCGCGATCGTTCGTGAGCTGAATCGTCAGGGCTACACCAACATCATCACCCGCACTCACAAGGAGCTGGATTTGACCCGCCAGGATGCTGTAGAAGCATTTTTCGCCGAGGAAAAGCCGGAGTATGTATTCCTGGCCGCCGCCAAAGTGGGCGGCATTGTAGCCAACCAGAGCGCGCTGGCAGACTTTATGTATGACAACATGATTCTGGAAATGAACGTCATCCATGCTGCATGGCAGAACGGATGCAAAAAGCTGGAATTCCTTGGCTCCTCCTGCATTTACCCCCGCATGGCTCCCCAGCCGATGAAGGAAAGCTGTCTGCTGACTTCTGAACTGGAAAAGACCAACGAGGCCTATGCGCTGGCCAAGATCTCCGGCCTGAAATACTGCGAGTTCCTGAACCGCCAGTATGGTACGGATTACATCAGCGTCATGCCCACCAATCTTTACGGCCCGAATGACAATTATCATCCCACCCACAGCCATGTGCTGCCGGCATTGATCCGCCGCTTCCATGAGGCGAAGATCAACGATCTGCCCAGCGTTACCTGCTGGGGCGACGGCAGCCCGCTGCGCGAGTTCCTGTATGTGGATGACCTGGCCAACCTGTGCGTGTTCCTGATGAACCACTACTCCGGCAATGAGACTGTCAACGCCGGCACGGGCAAGGAACTGACCATCAAAGCGCTGACCGAGCTGGTCGCAAAGGTGGTGGGCTATACCGGCAAGATCCAGTGGGACGTCTCCAAGCCGAACGGGACCCCCCGCAAGCTGCTGGATGTCTCCAAGGCTACCAATCTGGGCTGGACCTACAAGACGGAGCTGGAAGATGGTATCCGTCTGTCGTATGAGGATTTCCTGAACAATCCCATGCGGGCAGAACGCTAAACAATACAACAAAAAGGTCGTGTGTCCCAACAGGGCGGCGGCCTTTTTTGGAATAAAAAAGGATGATGAGATCAAATGAATATTGTGTTACTTTCCGGCGGCTCTGGTAAACGCCTGTGGCCCCTGTCCAACGATATCCGCTCCAAACAGTTCATCAAGATCTTTAAGCGGGAAGACGGCAGCTATGAATCCATGGTGCAGCGCGTTTATCGTCAGATCAAAAAAACGGATCCGGATGCCACGGTGACGATTGCTACAAGCAAGACCCAGGTATCCGCGATCCACAACCAGCTGGGTGGCGAAGTCGGCATTTCGGTAGAGCCTTGCCGCCGCGATACCTTCCCGGCCATTGCGCTGGCAACGGCCTATCTTGTGGATGTGCTGCACATCGACCCGGAAGAAACGGTCGTGGTCTGCCCGGTCGATCCCTATGTTGAGGATGATTATTTTAAAGCTCTCAAGGGTCTGTCGGAGCAGGCCGAGAAGGGAGAGGCAAATCTTGTTCTGATGGGCATCGAGCCGACCTACCCTTCTGAAAAATACGGCTATATCATCCCGGAAAGTGCCGAGCACACCGCGGTGGTCAAAACCTTTAAGGAAAAGCCTGCTGCAGAGGTGGCAAAGGAATACATTGCCCAGGGCGCACTGTGGAACGGCGGTGTATTTGCCTACAAGCTGAAATATGTTATGGACATCGCCCACCATCTCATCGATTTTACGGATTATCATGACCTGTTTGCCAAATATGACACACTGACAAAAATTTCTTTCGATTACGCGGTCGTGGAAAAGGAAGAAAAGATCCAGGTGCAGCGCTTTGCCGGGCAGTGGAAGGATCTTGGTACATGGAATACGCTGACCGAAGCGATGGAAGAAGCTGTGATCGGCAAGGGTGTATTGAATGATGCCTGCACCGGTGTCCACATCGTCAACGAGATGGATGTTCCGGTGCTGGCTATGGGTCTGCATGATGTGGTGATCTCCGCTTCGCCGGAAGGCATCCTCGTTTCGGACAAAGAGCAGAGCAGCTACATCAAGCCCTTTGTGGATCGGTTTGAGCAGCAGGTGATGTTTGCCGAAAAAAGCTGGGGCAGCTTCAAGGTCATCGATGTGGAAAATGGATCCATGACCATCAAGGTGACGCTGAATGCCGGACACAGCATGAATTATCACAGCCATAAGCACCGGGATGAGGTGTGGGTCGTTGTTTCTGGCAGCGGCAAAACGATCGTGGACGGCATGGAGCAGAAGGTCAAGACTGGCGATGTGATCACCATGGCCGCAGGGTGCCGCCACACTGTGCAGGCAGAGACAGAACTGAAACTGATCGAAGTGCAGCTTGGCAAGGAGATCAGCGTCCAGGATAAGCAGAAGTTTGAGCTGGAGTATTGAGCGCAAAAACGGGAGAGCAACGATGAATATAGGCAACAAACCGTTGCTGCTCCGTCCTTCCGGGAAGGATTACCTTTGGGGCGGCAATCGTTTGAACGATGAATTTGAAAAGCGGATCGATCTGACACCGTTGGCGGAAACATGGGAATGCTCTACGCATCCGGACGGGCCCAGCTATGTAGTGGGCGGTGAATTTGATGGGAAAGAGCTGGCGGAAGTCCTTCGGCAGCATCCGGAATATCTGGGCGAGCGGCACAGGGGAGAGGACACCCTTCCCATCCTTATTAAGTTCATTGATGCCAAAAAGGATCTCTCGGTTCAGGTCCATCCAACGGATGAATACGCAAAAAAATATGAAAACGATCAGCTTGGAAAAAGCGAAATGTGGTACGTTCTGGATGCTGGCAGAGATGCAAGCTTGATCTACGGCCTGAACCGGAACTGCACGCAGAAAGAACTGCGTCAGGCAGTTGAGAACGGGACTGTTCTGCGCTATCTGCAAAAGGTACCCATACATAAAGATGACCTTTTCTTTATTCAGGCGGGGACCATTCATGCGATCGGTGCGGGAGCACTGGTTGCAGAGATCCAGGAAAATTCCAACCTGACGTACCGCCTTTATGATTATGACCGCGTTGGGAAGAACGGAAAAAAGCGAGAGCTTCACATTGACAAGGCATTGGATGTAGCCGATCTGAAAAGCAGCGCCGAACCCAGACAGCCGCTGCGCGTGCTGAAATACCGGCAGGGTGTGGCCTCCGAATTGCTGACGCGATGCAAATATTTTGAAGTCTATCGGATGATCATCAATACGGAACGGCGGCAGAAGGTCCATTACTGTGCCGATGAGATCGCTTTTCGGGTGCTGCTCTGCGTCCATGGCTGTGGCACGATCGTCTATGAAGGCGGAGAGATATTTTTCTGCAAAGGGGACTGTATTTTTGTACCGGCGTCTTCGGATACGCTTACGATCCACGGGCAGGCGCAGTTTCTGGATGTGAGAGGATGACCTTGTGAGAAAATGGAACACGAAAAGGACCGAAAAGCTGATCGATACACGCTGGGTCAAAGTGCGGCGGGATGCAGTGGAACTTCCCAACGGGCATGCGATTGAGGATTTTTATGCCATCACCATCAGTGATGCCGCGGCAATCGTGGCACTGGATATGGATGGCAACATCATTCTGAAAAAAGAATATCGCTATTGCTACGATAGAGATCTGATCGAAGTTCCTGCCGGTGCGTTTGAAGAAGGCGAAACGGATGGATTGAGCGTTGCCAGGCGGGAGCTTCTGGAAGAAACCGGCTACGCTTCGGACGAATGGCAGTATCTCGGCGCAACCGTAGAAAGCTCCGCCAAGCTGACCAACTATATGCACATCTATTTTGCAAACCACTGCCGCAAGATCGGCGGGCAGCATCTGGATGCGACAGAAGAATTGGATGTTGTGGTAATGCCGCTGACGCAGGCGGTAGACATGGTGATGCAGAACCAGATTTGCTGCAATAGCTCAGCGCATGGGATCCTGCGGGTCGCAAGAATGCTGGGTATATAAAGGAGACGTCATAATGGATATCAGAAAAGAATATGAACGCTGGCTGAAATACGCCACGGCAGACGGAGATGTTGCAGCTGAATTGAAAGCGATGGATGATACAAAGGTGGAGGACGCCTTTTACCGCAGCCTTGCCTTTGGTACGGGCGGGCTGCGGGGCGTGATCGGCGCGGGCACCAACCGCATCAACGTTTACACGGTGGCAAAGGCGTCTCAGGGATTGGCGGATTACCTCAACAAAAATTTTGCAAGGCCTTCGGTAGCGGTTGGCTATGACAGCCGCATCAAAAGCGATGCGTTTGCAAAGGCGGCAGCAGCGGTGTTTGCGGCAAATGGTGTGCAGGTCGATCTCTGGCCGAATCTGATGCCGGTGCCAACGGTTTCCTTTGCCACCCGCTATCTGGGGGCGTCGGCGGGTGTGATGATCACCGCCTCGCATAATCCCAGCAAGTACAATGGCTATAAGGTTTATGGTGCGGATGGCTGCCAGATTACGACCGAAGCAGCCGCGGAGATCCTTGCGGAGATCGAAAAGCTGGATATTTTTGCCGATGTCAGGATGGGAGATTTTGAGGCGTCCCTTGCCAGCGGCGATATCCGCTTGATCCCGGATGACGTCTATACTGCATTTGTGGAAGAAGTCAAAAAGCAGTCGGTTCTGTTTGGGGAGGATGTCGATAAGGATGTTGCCATTGTGTATAGCCCGCTGAACGGTTCTGGACTGAAGCCTGTCACCCGTGCTCTGAAAGAGATGGGATATTCCAACATTACGGTCGTGAAGGAGCAGGAACAGCCGGATGGCCGTTTTCCCACCTGTCCGTATCCCAACCCGGAGATCAAGGAGGCTATGGCGCTGGGCATGGAGTATGCCAAAAGGTGCAATGCAGATCTGCTGCTTTCCACTGACCCGGACTGTGACCGCGTGGGGATCGCCGTAAAGAACAGGGCCGGAGAGTATGAGCTGCTTACCGGAAACCAGGTAGGTCTGCTGTTGCTGGACTATATTTGCAGCCAGCGTATCAAACACGGCAAAATGCCGGATGACCCTGTCATGGTCAAGACCATTGTGACGATGGATATGGGCGAGCAGATCGCCTATCATTATGGGCTGCGCACCATCAACGTGCTGACGGGGTTCAAGTTTATTGGAGAACAGATCGGTAAGCTGGAACGGCAGGGAAAAGCCGATAGCTATGTGTTCGGTTTTGAGGAGAGCTACGGGTATTTGACTGGCTCTTACGTCCGTGATAAGGATGGCGTGAACGGCGCCACGATGATCTGTGAGATGTTCAGCTATTATAAAACGCAGGGGATCAGCCTGTTGGAAAAGCTGGAAGAACTGTATCGGATATATGGCTACTGCATGAACACGCTGCACAGCTATGAGTTTGAAGGCAGCGCGGGCTTTGCAAAAATGCAGGCGATCATGCAGGCTTTCCGGGGTGGCATCAAAGAGTTTGGCGGCAAAAAGGTCGTTCGTCTGCTGGATTATGCAAAGGGGCTGGACGGTCTTCCAAAGTCGGACGTGCTCAAGTTCCTGCTGGAAGATAACTGCTCGCTCGTAGTGCGGCCTTCCGGCACGGAGCCGAAACTGAAAATCTATATTTCAGTCAGTGCAGAAAACAAAAATACCGCAGAAAATGTGGAAAAGGCGATCGTAAACAGCGCAGAAAAATGGTTGGCATGATCCGATATACTGTTTGCCTTTTGGAAAATCGATTTCGGCATGGGATCTGTCGGATTTTTATGAGGCGGGGATGAACGGCGTGATCTGGAATATGCCATGTATCGTTCTGTAAAACCATAGCGAAAAGGACGGCGGATTCAAAGCGATTCTGCCGTCCTTTTTGTTGCAATGCAGCCGAGCCACCATGCGGGGCAGTTCATATCTGGATACTCCCTTATCTCTGTGTCCAGCCGGGAGGATTCCAAAGAGCGACGCATCGATCTTTGAACACGACCTTGCTTACAAAGCTTAAGATCCACCAGTATTTTTTTCAAAAAGCATGACTTTTATGATGGGGGAGTGATCAGATCAAATATTTGCAAGCTAAAATATACTAAAATATCAGGCTGTTTTTCGGGGAAGTAATATAAAGATATTTAATAAATATTGTCTGTCCTGCGGGCACGGCACGGATGTAGAACAAAAAGCTGTACTTTTTATCTGATTTGGTGCAAAAAAGTATAAGCCAGGAAAACTGATTTTTCCAAACCGCATAAAAATCTGGTAAAAAATGTTGATTGTTTGGCAGATAAGACAGATTGAATAGTTGAATTAAGGCGCTTGATTTTTAGAGCATGCTGTGCTACACTAAAAACGTCGAAATCTGGAAAACCTGGTGTGAAACATCCATCTTTCGGCCGCAAAGCAGTAGGATGCTTGGGGCAGGGAAGTTCATTCGGGAATACATCCTTCTGCGGGTTGGTTCTTGGTTCGCGTGAAGGGCGATGATGTTCGGCTGTTTAGGAAAGGATTCTATCTGTTGTCCGGATAAAGACGAGGCTGTTTGGGGGAGTAGATACTGGCAAAGGTGTCTCTTCGAGTAGTCCGAGCCGGACAACTTGCAAGAGAACCCTGTGATTTAGCTCGTCTGCGCCCGCTGGAGTGTGCGTGGATGGGCAGATTTTTCATTACAGCCTCTGAAAAACTCTGTGGGAGGCTGTGGCGCCGGCCTTTCTGTTGGAAGGGAACGGGCCGGATGGAACAAAAAAACAAGGGTAAAAGCCAATGATCGATTTTCACAGCCATATCCTGCCAAACATGGATGATGGCAGCAAATCGCTGGAAACTTCTTATGCCATGCTGCAAGCGATGGCCGCGATGGGGGTGGATACGGTATGCGCTACATCTCATTATTATATCCGCGAGAATGATATCTCTGCTTTTTGTTGTCGGCGACTCCAGGCGATGATCCAATTGTCTGCGGCGCTGCCAAAAGGGATGCCTGCGATCCTTCCGGCAGCGGAGGTGGCGTATTTTTCACATATGGAGGAATACGACCTGACCCGCCTGTGTATTGAAAACACGCGCACCTTGCTGCTGGAAATGCCCTTTTCAGAGTGGACAGAGCTTCAGCTGGAAACCGTCACCTCGCTGGTGCTGGATCTGCACTATCAGGTGGTGCTGGTTCATCCGGAAAGGTTCTGCTTCAGCAAAAATAACCGCGATAAGCTGAAAAAGCTGGCAGAGCTTCCACTGGCGATGCAGATCAACGCGGGAAGTCTGATCCAATGGCATACGCGCAGGCATTCGCTTGATCTGCTGCAAATGACGGAAACGCCGCTGCTGGGGAGTGACTGTCACAACACAACGACACGGCCGCCAAATTTAAAAGGGGGAAGGAACATCGTGGAAAAAAAGCTGGGCAGCGCATTTCTGAAACAGATGGATGAGAATGCGGTGCGTCTGATCGAACCTTGTTCTGTCAAAGTATGAGCCACCAACATCACAACCATCGTCATAAGCATCTGCATCGGCGCGATGTGATCCGGGCAGCAGCGGTTGCGCTGGTTCTGGCGGTTGTGCTGGCTGCGCTGGGACTGTACATCCGCTCGTGGGAAACCAAACGTTTTGCCACAGGCTCCGATGAGATCAGCTCCGGAGTGATCGCCGCGCCGCAGCCGCGCAGGGAGCTTACTTATAAAGGTGTCACCTACCGCGAGCGGACAGGGCTGGAGTCCTATCTTTTGATCGGCGTGGATCGCTCTGGTGAGGCGACCAGCGTAAACAGCTACGAAGGCGGCGGACAGGCGGATGTGCAGATGCTGCTGGTGGTGGACAACGAGGCAAAAACCTGGCAGGTTTTACAGATCAACCGTGACAGCATGGTAAAGGTCCCGATCCTTGCAGTCAATGGTCAGGTGTTCAGCTACGCCACACAGCAGATCGCGCTGGCACATTATTACGGTGACGGACGGGAACAAAGCTGTGAAAATACGGTCCGGGCGGTTTCCCGGATGCTGGAAGATCAGCCGATCAATGGCTATCTGGCAGTTCATCTGGACGCGGTAGGGATCATTACCGATCTGGTGGGCGGCGTGACCCTTACGGTGACTTCTGATTTTTCCGCCATCGACCCCAGTCTTGTAATGGGGGAAACGATCAACCTTTCAGGAGAACAGGCATTGACCTATGTGCGCAGCCGCTTTTATGTGGATGATCAGACCAACATTGCGCGTATGGCACGCCAGAGACAGTATCTGACTGCATTGGAAGAAAAGCTCCGCCAAAAGGACGAAAAATTTGTTCTGGAAGCTTATGACACCCTGAGCAGTTATATGGTGACGGATATTGCCAGTGGAACGGCCAGCATCGTTTTTGATTCGCTCAAACAGTATACCCAGCTGGAAATGTTGACGATCGCGGGTGACAACCGCGTAGAAAACGGGCACTGGGCTTACTATTTGGATGAGGACAGCTTGCAGCAAACGATTTTGCAATTGTTTTATGAGCAGGCAAAATAAAGAAATAAAGGAGAAGGAGCATGGCAGAACAGAAAACACAAAAGGAGATCAGTGGGGTCCCGCCCCAACAGGCAGCAACAGAGGACACGATTGATCTGGTGGAAGTGTTTTATCTGATGTGGGGGCACATCCTGCAGATCATTGCATGTTTTTTGGTGGGCGCAGTTCTGGCATTTGGGGCCACCTACTTCTTTATAACGCCCTTATACCAGGCAACGGCAAGCATTTATATTGCATCGGCGTCCAATTCGATCGTCAATCTGTCCGATCTTCAGATCGGTTCCCAGCTGACGGCGGACTATCGGCAGCTGATGCTCAGCCGTCCGCTGTTGCAGGATGTGATCAAAAAGCTGGAGCTGGAGCTTACTGCAAATCAGCTTTCGTCCATGATCACGATCACCAATCCATCGGACACTCGAATCTTGAAGATCACAGTGACCAATGCCGACCCGGTGCAGGCTGCGGATATCGCAAACGAGCTGGTGCGGCAGGCGGGGATCTATCTGCCAAAGATCATGGGCACAGAGCCGCCCAGCCTGGTCGAGGATGCCGTGGTGCCCAGCTCCAAGTCCAGCCCCAGCTATTCCCGCAATACAATGATGGGTGCTCTGGCGGGCGCGGTGCTCTATTGTGGTGTTCTGCTGGTACAGTATCTGATGAACGATACGTTGGTCACGCCGGATGATGTAAGCCGCTATCTGGGCATTCAGCCCCTGGCTGCCATTCCGGAAGGGGATCTGGGCGCGCGTAATGGCAATGCCCGGGCAAAAAAGGAAAAGAAAAAACTGGATTTCCTGAAAAAATATACCGCATGGGGGAGAGATCGGACATGAAACAGATGAAGGTGGAAAAAATCCCTCAGCTCCCTTTTGATGTCAGCGAAGCGCTCAATCAGCTGCGCGTCAACCTGAGCTTTTGCGGAAATGATGTAAAAACCATTATGATCACCAGCAGCATCCCCAACGAGGGAAAAAGCTTTATTATCATGCACCTTTGGAAGATGATCGCAGAGCTGGGAACCCCGGCGTTGCTGCTGGACTGCGATTTCCGTAAATCGGAGCTGCGGACCCGATATGGTTTTTCGTTTGATGCTCCCCCGGTGGGCAGTGCCCATTATCTGGCGGGCCACGCACAGCTGGAGGATGTGATCTATGAAACCAATATCCCCAATGGCTACATTATACCGGTGATCAAAACAGTGACCAATCCGACTATTCTTCTGGAAAATCCTCGTTTTACGGATATGATGGAAAAATGCCGGGATCGTTTTGGTGTAATATTGGTCGATACCCCGCCGCTGGGAAATGTGGCAGATGCACTGAACATTGCAACACATTGTGACGGCACCGTGCTGGTGATCCGTAGCGGCCAGACCTCGCGCAAGCTGGTAAATGATTCCTTGCAGCAGCTCCGCCGCACGGAAAAGCCTCTGCTGGGTGTGGTGCTGAACAGAGCAGAGACCAATCATAAGTCCAACCGATACTACTATAAAAGATATTATTATAAATCTGGCTACTATAGAGATTATAAGAATAACGAGTCTGAAAAAGCAATTAAATAAAAAATCAGGGGAGGAAAAAAGATGAAAAAGCAATTTGTTTCTGTAATCGCAGCGGCTTCGTTGATGCTGGTGCTGGGCGCTTCGGCGTTTGCAGACATAGCAATCAGCAGCATTACCGGTGGCGTGGAGGCCTCCGGAGAAACAGAAGGCTCTATTAACATTATCACGACAACAGAAACAATCACAAATGATGAAGGCGAACCGATTGGTTTGGATGAAGTAAAAGAGCCTGTCATCAAGGTCACAACAGTTGCACAGGCATCGGATGCAAACCAGTCGGTTGGTATGGGTGTTTCTGACAATACTATTACCAAAACCAGCCTTACCGTTGGACAGAACAGTGCTCTGATCGCAGAATATGAAAAGACCAAGGATGCACAGACGACCAAGGAAGCGCTGGATGCGATCGGCGCTACATCGGCGGTAGAACAGGCGGTTGGTATTTCGGCAGAAAAAGTCGATGATTACGCAGAAGTTCAGATTTTGGACATCAGCTTCAACGAGCCGGCGAAAGCAGCGGCACAGGGGTCGGGCGGCGTAACGATGACGATGCGCGTGGCCGGAATCGATGCCGAAAGCAGCGGATTCATCACCTATTACGATGAAAACGGCAATCCGCAGGCCGTGCCTTTCACGGTTATAGTGGATGAAAACGGCAACGCACTGATTCGCTTCAAACTGCCGAATCCGTCGATCGTTCGTATTTTTACCACGAAGAATCTTTGATAAAATAAAGCAGAAAAAGGAGTATCTGTGAGAAGTGCAGTTTTAGAAAAGGAAGATGAAATCTTTGGACAGACGACCGGCCTTCAAAAACCAGTGGAGATCGACCGAAAGCAAAATCTGAAAGACCATCGTCTGTACTGGATCGGGCGCAGAGCGCAGGATATCTTTTTTTCGGCACTTGCATTGATTGTGCTTTCTCCATTGATGCTGCTCACGGCTTTGGTCATTGTATTGGATGATCCCAGCGCAGGCCCGATCTTTGTCCAGGAGCGGGTAGGGCGCAATGGAAAACGCTTTCGGTTTTATAAATTCCGTTCGATGTGCCCCAATGCGGAGGCAAAGCTGGACGATCTGATGGAACAGAATGAGATGGACGGGCCTGTTTTCAAGATCAAGGACGACCCGCGCATTACCCGCGTGGGGCGATTTATCCGCAAAACCAGCATTGATGAACTGCCTCAGCTGTGGAATATCCTGAAAGGCGATATGAGCATCGTCGGCCCGCGGCCGGGATTGCCCCGTGAGGTAAGCCAGTATGGTCCGTATGAGTGGCAGCGGCTGTACGTAACACCCGGTCTGAGCTGTTATTGGCAGATCTCGCCCCATCGCAATGAGCTGACTTTTGAGCAGTGGATGGAATTGGATATCAAGTACATCAAAGAGCGCAGCTTTCTGGTGGACTGGAAGATCATTTTCAAGACCTTCCGGGTCGTTCTGTTTGGGCAGGGAGAGTAATGGGGATTTCCGGTACTCGCCTGGGAAGCTGATCAGTGTTTTAGGCAAAGCGGAAGCGTTGTTCGTTACCCCCTGCACAGCACAAAGCGAAATGGAAACTTTTCCGCAGAAAGCGGGATCGTTTTCTGTCGGGCTTGTTCCGCTGGGGTGCGATGATTCTGCTCATACGATCAACCTCCATTGTAGTGTTTCTATTGTGCACTACAATGGAGGTTTTTCTAAAATCCGGAATCGTCCTAAAGAACGATACCATCATCTGCACACAAAGCAAATAAATCTTTCCGGATATATTTCTTCCCGACCGCTGATATAAACATCGGCGGTCTTTTTTCGGTGATATCCAAGGTATGACTTATATAATGTTCACTTTAATAATTCTCCCTCAGCCCGCGCATACTAGCGGCGAAAACGTTTGGAAAAGGGAGAACCGTTATGAAAAATGCAGGCGGAACGCGCCGTCCGGCCCGACGGGTCAGGGCGTTGTGTATGGCAGCGGTCTATCTGGCGGTAGCGGCTGCTGCTGCGCTGGGCTGGCTGTACGCCCATCTCCCGGATCGTGTGTATCTGGAGCCGGGGCAGAGCCTTGTGCTGCCGCGGTTTGCGTGGATCGAGCCGCTGGGCGGACATGGAAGCCAGAATGTTTCCAGCAGCCGGGCAGCGGGCAGTTATCAGGCTACGCTGGCGCTGGGGGGATTTCTGCCTGTCAAGACGGTGCGGGCCATCGTGACCGACCGCCCAAGCGTAAAGGTATGCGGTACGCCTTTCGGGGTCAAGATGTTCTCGGAGGGGGCGCTGATCGTAGGCTTCTCCGATATCAACGTGTTGAGCGGTAGCGCAAATCCGGCCAAAGCCGCCGGGCTGCGGCTGGGCGACCGCATCATCTGTATAGGATCGCTGCAAACCGAAAACAATGATGCGGTCAAGGCGGCGCTGGAAGCCTCGGAGGGAAAGCCCGTTGAGGTGGTCTATGTACGCGGTGGGGAACAGTTCAGCACCACTCTGACCCCGGCGTGGGATACGGCGATGGAACAGTGGCGGGCTGGGATGTGGGTGCGGGATTCCTCCGCGGGCGTGGGGACACTGACCTTTGTGGACGAGGAAAACGGAGTTTTTGCAGGGCTGGGCCACCCCATCAGCGATAGCGATACCGGCGAAAACGTAGCCTTGCGCAGCGGTGAGATCGTCCCCTGCGAGATCGCAGGCTGTACGCCCGGCACGATCGGCAGCCCCGGCGAGCTGAAAGGCCGCTTCCTCAGCGCCCATGCCATGGGAACGATCCGGATCAATGGGGATAATGGTGTCTACGGCACCACCCGGGGGGATTTTGAGGGCACGGTGATGGAGGTGGCCTTTGCGCAGGAAGTGGCCGAAGGCCCGGCGGAGATCTGGACCACTGTTTCGGGAGAAAGCGCCTGTGTCTACACAGTGGAGATCGAAAAAGTATCGGATGCCGACCCGGTGCGCAACATGGTTGTGCATGTGACCGATCCGGAGCTTTTGGCCCGGACAGGCGGCATCGTTCAGGGAATGAGCGGAAGTCCCATCGTGCAGAATGGAAGGCTGGTGGGAGCCGTGACCCATGTTTTGGTCAACGACCCTACGCGGGGCTATGCGATTTTTGCCCAGACGATGCTGGAACAGGCACAGGCGGCCGCGCAGCAGGCCGACCGCGCGGCCTGAGGGCGGACAAAGCGTTCTGACTCCAAAATAAAAAAGAAATTCGACCATATCTTACCAAAAAATGTAAAATTACCCGTTGAACATTCTGGAAAAATATGGTAAAATCAATGGTGTTAAGGGAACTGCACACATTGGAGGACAGAACGATGGATAAAGTGAGATTTTTGATGTCGGATACCGGCGCGGAGATAACAGCGGCCTGCCGCGAAGCTCTGGAGCAAAAAGGCGTGGAAGTAACGGTTGTTGAAAAAGACGGCAGCAAGGTTTTGCAAAAGATGCTGTCCGTTCACCCGCAGGTGGTGCTGCTGGATGCATTCATGCCGGGTCTGGACGCTTTGGCCGTCAAGCAGCGCTACAACGCTGCGGGCGAGCGGCACACATCCTTTTTTGTCACAGGCGCGTTCCAAAGCGAAGAAATGGTACAGGAGCTGCTGGACGAAGGCTTTGCCTATTATTTTGTAAAGCCTTTTGATGAGACCGTGCTGGCCAGCCGGGTGCTCAAGGTGGCCCAGGGGCAGGAAAAACGCATCCTCGATACCAGCGCCGACCGCGATGAACTGACTGTGACTGAGATCCTGCACAAGATCGGCGTGCCCGCTCACATCAAGGGCTACCAGTTCCTGCGGGATGCCATCCTGCTGACCATGAACGAGCCGGAGTATATCAATGCGGTGACGAAGCGGCTGTATCCCGATATCGCCAAGCGCAATGCCACCACCGCCAGCCGGGTAGAGCGGGCCATCCGCCATGCCATCGAAGTGGCATGGGATCGGGGCGACGTCGATACCCTGAATACCTACTTCGGCTACACGGTCCACAGCCTTCGCGGTAAGCCCACCAACAGCGAGTTTATCGCCATGATCGCCGACAGGATGCGCTTGAACAAACGCCAGCGCATTGGCTGAGCGCACATATAGAAGGGAAACAGCAAAAATTTTTGGTTTTGCTCTTGCATTTTTGCGCAGACGTGCTATAATACTATAGCAATCGTTTCCAAGGCCGCTCGACGGGGTAGCCGATATTGAAGGTTGTGATGGGCACATACATCAAAAATATGGCCCCAGTACGTCAGAACCAGAATTGAGGTGAAAAGAATGAAACAGGGTATCCATCCGAAGTACGTTGACTGCACCATCACCTGCGCGTGCGGCAATGTCATCCAGACTCGTTCCACCAAGCCCGAGATCCACGTCGAAGTCTGCTCCAAGTGCCATCCCTTCTACACTGGCAAGCAGAAGCTGGTCGACACCGGCGGACGTGTTGAGCGCTTCAACAAGCGTTTCGGCCGCAAGTGATTTTTGTTGGCTTTTGTCCAGCGCCGTTTCCTTTGGGAGACGGCGCTTTTTGTTTTTTATAAAAATTGTGCGGGGCAAAAATTTCACACCGGATTCCCTTTATTTGAACACATTTGCGGATTAAAATAAGACCCATATCCCGTGCACAGGCACAAAAGCAGGGAAGGAGAGTTGTTTTTTGATCGAAGTATCCCATCTTACCAAAAAATACGGCAGCCGCCTTGCGGTGGATGATTTGTCGTTTACGGTCGGGGACGGCCAGATCTATGGTTTGCTGGGGCCAAATGGCGCAGGCAAATCCACCATCATGAATATCCTCACCGGCTATCTTGCCGCGACCGGCGGTCAGGTGACGGTCGCGGGGCATCCGCTGCCCGAAGAAGCGGACAAAGCCAAGGCCTGCATCGGCTATCTGCCAGAGCAGCCGCCGCTCTATCCGGAAATGACCGTGCAGGAGTACCTGGACTTTGCGGCCGAACTGAAAGGTGTGCCAAAGGCCGAACGCCGCCAGCAGACCCTGAAAGCCGCGCGCCGCACCGGTCTGGAGGAAGTGCTGCCCCGGCTGATCCGCAGCCTGTCCAAGGGCTATCGCCAGCGCGTGGGCATTGCACAGGCGCTGCTGGGCAGCCCGAAGCTGATCATCCTGGATGAGCCGACAGTAGGGCTTGACCCCGGACAGGTCATCGAGATCCGCCGCCTGATCCGGGAGCTGGGCAAGACGCATACCGTCATCTTATCCAGCCATATCCTCAGCGAGGTACAGGTCGTCTGTGACCAGGTGCTGATCCTCTCAAAGGGGCGGCTCGTTGCCACCGGTACGCCGGAGCAGCTCAGCGCCCGCCTGAGCGCAGGCAGCACCCTGCGCGCCACTGCGCTGGGCAGCCAGGAAGCCGTCTTGCGTGCTGTGAAGAGTGTGCCGGGCATCTGTAATGTGCAGATCGAGGATACACAGGGCGGCCAGATCACCTTTACGGCAGAGAGCACAGACGATGTCGACCGCCGTGCCGCCGTTTCGCAGGCACTGACCGATGCCCGCTGCACCGTGCTGGCACTGGCGGCCCAAAGCAAGAGCCTGGAAGAGGTATTCCTGGCACTGACCGGGGATGAAACCGAGCCTTTGCCGGAAACGCAGGACACGGAAAAGGAGGACTGAGCGATGGCGGCAATTTATAAACGGGAGCTGCGCAGCTGGTTCCACGGCATGATGGGCTATGTGCTCACAGCCTTTCTGCTGGCAGCCACCGGCATCTATTTTCTGGCGCTGAACCTGGGCTATGGCCTGACGGATTTTGGATATTATACGCTTTACCGCACCATTTTTGTGCTGCTGCTGTATGTGCCGGTGCTCACGATGCGTTCGCTGGCAGAAGAACGCCACGCCCGCACCGACCAGCTGCTGCTCACAAGCCCGGTGTCGGTATGGGGGATCGTGCTGGGCAAGTATTTTGCTCTGTGCACGGTGTTCGCTCTGCCCTGCCTGATGGACGCCGCGCTGATCGTGATCTTGCGCGTGCTGGGTTCGACCGCTTCTGCGGCGATGGCGAATTTTTCGGCGCTTCTATGCTATTTTCTTATGGGATGTGCGGCCATTGCCATCGGAGAATTCCTCTCCGGCCTGACCGAGCGCATGGGCGTTCCGGCTGAAATCGCTGTGTCC
>JBJERU010000022.1:0-63252 GCA_051882415.1 Faecalibacterium sp.
TCAGACGTGCGCAGGCTTCGTATACCTTGATTTTCAGGGCTTCCAGCATCTGCTCTGTCACGTCCGTGAGCTTTTCGACCTCCACAGTCTCCAGAACCTTCGATGCAGACTGATAGTCGGTCAGGGCATCCTGGTCGTCACGGGTCAGCTCGCTGACTTCTGCGCGGCCGACAAGGGCAGTAGCCTGCGTATAGGGCTGCTCGGCAGTTTTTTCAATGACGGTGGTGTAGTCCGCCTTGGCCTCGGCGTACTGCTCCGTGCCGCGGTAAGCCTGCGCACGGCCCATGTAAGCAGGGATGTTTTCCGGGTCCAGGTTAATGGCCTCGGTAAAGGAGGCAATGGCTTCCGTATAGTTCAGCTCGGTCAGGTACTTCTGGCCAAGTTCAACTTTTTCCAGAGCTTTTGCCGCTTTGCTGGCGCAGCCAAACAGCATCCCAACAAAGATACAGACCAGCACAAACACTTCAATCGATTTTTTGCGCTTCATAAAGTTTTTCCTCACTGACCTTTGTTTAGGCATCAAACATTTTCCAACTCAGGCAGCCTTCGACTCGGAATCCGCCCCGGCCGGAGGTATTGCTGACGCGATTCTGTGCGTCCAGATCATTGAAATGCCACCATTCCGACGCAAGCGGAGTAAGATCCGCATCGGTACAATACTTTTGCAGTCGAAAGGCCCCTTCTGTCATGCCCGGAGCAGGCTCCGCCTTTTTCCATGCCGTTTTAGAGTTGGACGTCACAGGCCCTGAGAAGCACGCCGCCGCACTGCTTAATTCATGGATGACCGAAGGCATTTCATAGTCATTTCCGGTCACACGGACAAACGGACACCCCACAAGCTGCTGCTGTTCCATCTGCTCCGCACGCACAAGAGTCACATCCATGGCAACGCCGCGTTGATGGTTGGAAAGCGTCGATGCAATGAACCAGCCCGTGTTCCAACTGCCTGCATTCAGTGCAGTTTTTATCTCACGGTTAGAACGCTCTTTGGCATAAAGGGCCTCCCGAACCTTGACCTGCACATCATACGGTCGGTAAGATTCGATCATCTTGATACAGTCTCCCTGTGCGAGCGCAGACTGCTGGGCAATGCCTACCTTTTTGGCCATGCTGTAATTGAGCGGCATCACAAACTCGCTGCGGCCCAATCTGGGATTTTCATACAAAGCATCGTAGAGTTTGTATCCGGTGATGCCGTCCAGTGGCTGCCCACAGGTCACAAACGCCGCCGAGACCGCGTTGGGATTTTCGTACAGGATCGAGGGCAGGACGTCCGGCAGATTCACCATGCAGAACGCGCTGGAAAGCCACCCAATGGTTCCGTCCGCAATGCAAACCTGCCAGTAATTCCCGGCCTCCTTGCGGATATAGAACATATCTCCGACACAAAGCGTCCGAAGAACCTCTGCGCCGCTATGCGCCTCCGCCAAAAGGGGAAGCGTCATCGAGCCAACAAAACCGGTTGCACCGGCAAGCGGAAGTTCAAATTCGCTCCGTACCGGGAAAGTCGTTATTTTTGTGCTGTGGTTATTTCCGTTTTGTAAATCACTCAACGCGCCCTGGGATTCCGTGGAAGAACTGAACTCCTCTCCCAGAAAAATCTTGCGTTCATCCGTGGTGCATCCCGTTAAAAGCCACGCACACGCTAATGTAGAAAGCTGAAGAAAGCCCCGTCGTGAAAGTTTCATTTTAGCCCCACCTCCTTATGCAGGGAAATCATTTTGTACTCCTGTTCCTCAAAGCTGATACTTTATCTGCTGTACAACACCAGCGCTGAATGTGACCAAAAGCTTATGTCCATCCGTATTCTGGTAGGTAAAGGTATCACCGCTTTTGCCGGATGGCTCACCATAAATTTGCATTACCGCACTTTCATCCATTCCGACACGAACCCCCTCTACTGTGGCCAGCTCTGCCGATAGAATCGTAATTGCTTCAACCCTTTGCGTACTGGAATCGAACGCTTTACTATACAGGTCAAAGCCTGTATAGTGGTAAATTCCACTGACATTGCTGGTCTGCTCTGTCGAATTGGGTCTCCCGGGAAAATCCTCCAGCGTTTTAAGCTGTGTTCCCAGGGTGATGCTTTTCCCATTCAGGGTAAGTGTCACGGAGAATGCGGTTGCAGCGGGCTTTTGCACAGTTTCTCCTCCCGCGGAATCATCCTCTTTCACCCCTTCACTTTCCTCATTTTCACTAGAAACGTCCACCGCTTGCTCTGTCTGCGCAGACAAATCGCCGCATCCATTCAATGTATAGGCCGCGCTGCCGCTCGAAATGGTGCCGGACTGACTGATGCCATCCACAAAATAGTAGGTCTTTCCATTGATACGGTACCAGCCGTTCCGCAACGCTCCCATCTCATCAAAAGCATAGGGCTGCTGGTCGATCACTGTCCACCCCGTACAATAGTTCCCATTGCCGTCCAGATAGAAGCGGCGTGAACCATTGCCGGCCCATCCAGACTGGCTGACACCATCCGCAAACCAGTAGTAGTTTCCATCCAGTTCCATCCATCCCTGTGCCGCTTCGCCAGAATACAAAAAGTAGAGCTGCATTCCGTCCACGTCCGTCCAGCCCTCTGCTTTTTCTCCGGTTTCCGGATCATAATACAGCCGGGTTCCTTCGTGTTCCTGCCAACCGGTCTGCTGCACGCCCTGGTCATCAAAAAGATACCATCCGTCCCAGGTTTTATACCAGCCGGTCACATAGTCCCCGGCTGCATCATAGTAGTAGCGCCTTCCATCCAACGTTACAAAGTCATCCACTACCCGCCCATTTTCGGAGAAATAATAGAGATTCCCGTCCGCATCCTCATGGTATCCCACATAAACAGAACCGTCTGTCTGCAAATACCACCGCGTCCCATTTTCCTCATAAAATCCGCTGCGGGGATGCCCTGTAAGGTCAAAACAGTACAGGGTTCCATTTACCCGATTCCATCCCGTCAACAAGCGTCCATTGTCAGGCTGAAAGTAGTAGGTTGTTCCGTTGACTTCGCTTTCGCCCCGGGTGATTTGTCCTTTTTTATTGGAAAAATACACATATCCATCCCGCTGTATCCAGCCAGTCATCAAAACGCCGCGCTCATCGAAGAAGAATAAATCATCTCCGATCTGATACAGCCCTTTCAGGCGTTCACCCGTATGAGAAGAAACGTAATACCGCCCCGATACACTTCCGTGCCAGCCTGAGATGCTCGGACTGTTCAAAAGGAAAATGGCTCCTCCAAACAAAAGGATCAGGATCAGAAGCAAAGTCCATATACCTTTCTTGCTTCGCTTTGCAAGGTAGTGCTTATCTTTCCGGGTAGATGGGTAAAGCTCTTCGGAATAATATTTGATTTTCTGTCGACGCATTTGTTTATTCATTCTGAAATCCTGCTGATCCTGTGTAAATCAATATACCGCCTCAACGGTTTCCACTCCATCCGGCGTGCGATAGGTATTGACGGTAAATCCGGGATAGGACAAAATGCCATCCTCGCCGTCTCCGATACAGCTGGAGGCATATTCTGTACTTTCCGGTTTTCCGATTGCCTGATAAAGTGCTGAGATGCTTTTTCCAAGATACTTCTCCGCAATCTCCATCGAAGGCTGTTGAGAGGGCGCCTGCGGAGCTTCGGAAGCCGCAGGCGCAGAAGGCTCTGCCTGCTGTGCGGAGGACGACGATTCGGCAGCCTTCGAAGAAGCGGCAGTGGAAGAAGCCGCTTCCGAAGATGCAGCAGCCGGCTTCTGAGACGAAGCTGCAATAGTCTTTTCCGAAGAAGCTGCCGGTTTCCGGCTGCTGTCCATGGCAGCAGTTTCGTTCGGTTCCGATTCTTCCGCAGCCGCAGATTCCGATACCGGTTCGCAGACGGCTTCATTCTCTGCTTCGGAATCTGCGAGAGTGGCAGAAGAAGCCTCCGGTTTTACAGATTCTTCCGCCGCAAAGCTGGACGAAGCAACTTCTTTTGCAAGATCGCTCTGCGCGGTTTCTGTTGGCTGAGAAGCACATCCCGCAAGCAGAATCATCATACAGGTCAGGACGGTCACAATTTTATACTTCATGATTTTTTCTCCATTTTTAAGAATTCAGTTCGCAGCAGCACCACTGTCCCCCGGACAGGAAATACAATGTTCCATTCGCATGGACCTGCTCCGCAGGGAGATAGGCTGTGAACGGATTCGTACCGGTTCCGGCAGGAGCTGCCTCGTATACAGTTCCGTTATATTCCAGATAGATCGGTGAATCTTCATCCACCAAAGCAGCTTCGACAGAGCCGGTCACACAGACATACTCCGAAAGGTTACTGCCCTTCACCATCGCGGTTTGTGCGCCGGAAATCTGCTTCGCAAATTCCGGACGGGTTCTTTGTGCCGCCGGAAATTCCGGTGCACGCGTCAAAAGCCACTTCAGATTCCGCTCCACCAGCTCCACGATCACCGTATCGCTCTGCTCCTGTTCCAGCAAGGAAAGACGGTACGGCATCGAGCGGGAAAAGCATACGCTCTGGTATTCCTGCGCAAGGAATGGGTGCAGATTGATGCCAAAGGAATCCCGGAAAACCAATGCGCTTCCCGTGCCGGAGGCGTTCAGCGTATGGATCGTGATATCATCGGCAGAACGATAGTTTCCTGTATATTCATAGAAAAAAGAATACACCGCGTCTTCCTCGGTCTGAGTCCCGGAGGGAAACACCATCTCATAAAGATCGCCCGCATGAGCAGCCACCCCGATGGTCTCCGCATGGAAATAATCACTTTCCCGCCCCAGCGCATTCAGGATCGTATCGCCCGCCAGCGCAGCCCCACGCACGGTCCAGTGGCTGTCGGTTTTATAATAGAGTGGCTCCTGCTGATTCCGGAACACAGGGTACAAATCTGCATAAAACACCCCCTGGGCCGTCAGCTCCTGCATCAGCAGCTCTGCGTTATGGATCTGTGCACGGGGATAACGCGAAGGCATTTTTTCAGCGTACAGGCTGTTTTTATTCGGCGCGATCACAAACAAAAACTCCGCGCCCCGGGCCTGACAGTATTCCTGCATCAGTTTTAAGGTGCGGGCGGCGGAAAAGGTTTCGCGCCGCGTAAACATCTGTGTGCCCGCATAATCCGCTTCAGTCGCCCGGTAGAACAGCCATCCGTCTTTTCCTGCCAGCACGCTTTCGCTGTCCAAGGTTTGAAGCGTTTGCGACAAAAAGAGGTTGTTCAGGGTGATCATTTCATGGCGCAGACCAAAGTGATCGGAGAAATAGCTGGAAAACTCACTCAGATAATCCGCGTTCCACGTCCCATCTTCGTTCTGAAGCGTCGGCATTGCTGCAAGGCGTTCATTTGCCGTTGCAGTCTCCGGTCCCCGGAAAAGCAGCCACACCAGTGGGAGAATGCATAGCATTGCAGACAGTGCAACAAACAGACGATTCACAAATTTTTGATCCTTCATTTTGAGTACTCTCTAAAACTGGAAATAGATAAACGGAATATAGGAAGCCGCCGACAAATGGATCAGATCCGCCGTCAGGAGCAAAAGCAGTATTGCAGACCACAGCGCCTGCCCGAGCACAGCCTGTTTTTGAAGCTTCTCCCGCAGAAACGGAAGGATCGGGAAACTGAACAAGATCCCCACTCCCATCGCTGCTGCGCTCAACGGGGTAAAGGTTTGTGCCCAAAGCAAACCGGATTCCGGCGTGGCGGAAATCCCCCTGAACATTGCCGAAATCATCTGCCACGCCTGTCCAAGGTTGTCCGCGCGGAAAATCACAAACCCGATCAGAACTACAAACAGGGTATAGCCCCTGCACACCAGCTGCCGGAGAAATCCAGCTCTTCCAGAGCCGTGTCTGGGAAAAATCCGGGAGAGCCAGTCCTCCAGAATCAGAAAGGCTCCATGCCAAAGCCCCCAGACTACGAAGGTCCAGTTTGCTCCATGCCATAATCCCGTCAGGAAAAAGACTACCAGCTTGTTACGGTAAGTACACAGAGTCCCTCTCCGATTTCCGCCCAGGGGGATATATACATAGTCCCGGAACCAGGAGGAAATCGAGATGTGCCAGCGCCGCCAGAACTCCTTTATGCTGGAAGAGGAATAAGGATATCGGAAATTCTCCCGAAAATGAAAGCCAAAGCAAAGACCCAGGCCAATGGCCATATCGCTGTATCCACTGAAATCGAAATAGATCTGAAGGACATATGCGATCGCGGAAAGCCATGCCAGGCGGAAGTCCACCCATTCGATGGATGCCTGATAAATCTGATTTACAACGCTCCCGCAGACGTCTGCGATCAAAAGCTTTTTGCTCAGGCCGATCACAAAACGTCCCAAACCCGCTGAAACGTTCTCCAGTGAAAAGGTGCGCCGGTTGATCTCACTGGCGATATCTCCATATTTGACCACCGGGCCAGCCACCAGCTGGGGGAAAAGAGCAATGTATAACAGAACCTGCCCAAAATGCGTATTCTTCAGGCGTTCGTCCCGATAGACATCAATCACATAGCTCATACCCTGAAAGGTATAAAACGAAATGCCCGCCGGCAGTGCGATAGAAAGAACCGGCAGCGCCATGCCGGGCAGACCGTTCAGCGTCCGGGCAAAAAAAGCCATGTACTTAAAAAAGCACAAAATCCCCAGATTCATGCAGACCGCTGCGATCAGCACCCATTTATTCTGGTGCACATATAGCCCCGCCAGATAGTTGCCAAACGCGGATAACAACAGCAGAAGCGCATACCACGGCCCGCTGAAGGCATAAAAGACCAGGCTCGCGACCACAAGAACCGTATTTTTCCATGCAAGGCTGGGACACGCCCAGTAAATCAGGAAAACCGCCGGAAGAAAAAGGAATAAAAATACAGCAGAACTAAAAACCATGGAACAACCTCATCCTCACGGGAACTGATAACTGAAAACCGTTTTATTCAGGGGCATCTTGTACAGATTGTAATTTGCTTTTCCGTACCGTCCCGCGCGATATCCCCATTCCAGTTCCACATCATAGATATACGGTGTCCCATTTTCATCATGGATCATGACCCATGCATGGTCGGAGTCTTTTCTGCCCACACCGCCGGACACTACATAGGCATCGTATCCCAGTCGACGGGCCATATACATAAACTGTGCGGCAAAGCAGTAGCAGTTGCCCTGTTTGTGTTCAAACATGAACAACGCGCTCTCCTCTGCCCAACTGGTGGTCCCGCGCTTCTGGTGCGGCCGGGCAAGATAGGCCCCATGATCGCGTACATAGAGATAAGCCGCCCGGAGCTTCTGGCTTTTCGTCATCTGGGCATTGGTACAAGCCGCAAGAGCTTCTTCCACATATCCGTCCAGCACAGCGTTGCCAGAAGTATACCGTCCATTTTCTCCAAACTGCAGATGTCCGACACCTTGATTGACAGCAAAGGAGCCATCTCCCAAGGAATAATACAGGCCGCCTCCCAGCTCAACCGGGCCGCACTCCATCAGATCCAGGACATAGCCCTCCTGCGATAAATGACAGAGCTTTCCATCAATCATTGTAAATCCAGCCGGATACGTATCAAATGGGCCGTTCTCCTGGGAGACATGGCACAGTTGACCCCCTACCATAGAAAATCCTACCGGATAGCTGTCAATCCGGTCGCCCTGCTGGGAAATATAATATATGCCATCCTCAATGGTCACAAACCCCGGCTCGTAGAGATCCTTTGCGCCGTTTGTGTAATGATACAAACGCCCATCCTCTACCTGGAGCCCCTCCAGCAGCGGCTCCGGCATTTTTTTTCCGCTTTCTTCCCACTGGAACCATGAGAACAGCGCTTTCAGTATCCCCGTGCTTTCCGTCTCATCGGCAGCTTCCAGCAGAGTATCTGCTTTTGCGCTGACCGAAAGCGATAAAAGCATCACCAAAGCGATCAGCCCAGCCTTGATCCTTTTGCTTGTAATCCGCATGAATCCTCACCTCTCCGATTTTTATTGATATTCCTTCCAAATGTGTTCCCGAAGTTGTTTTTCCTGGATTTTCAACGCTTTTATCAACACGACCGAAACAATCGCAGTACAAATCATTCCCACGATCCCCGCCACAAAGAATATTTGACCGGTAGACATATTGTTTCCTCCTTTCTCATCGTAGCCAGCCCTGTGATTCCAATTGATGGATCAGGCTTTGCAGCACAGACATTTGTGCGTCCTCCATTCCATTCGCCTTTGCCAACGCATATTTTTCCGCAGCAGAATCATATGTCTTTTTTGCTTCCTGATAGTTGCGCTGATCGATCGGCAAGGTCCCCTGCCAATCGATCAGAAGATACGCCTTCTGCATATCAAAACGATAATCGGTAGGGTATTCCGCTGCAAGGTCATCCAGCACATCGTTTGCCTGCGCATACAGATCCAGCGCCTGAAGCACCGTTGCAAGATTCAGACGTGTGGAGATTGTGGCGTATCCTCTGGACACCAGTTCTTCCAACAGCTCTTTGGCGCTGTGGTAATATCCAGAAGCGTCCTCTTTTTCCGAAACCGCTTTTTGGATATAGATATCCGCAAGCATTTCGGTTTGCAGTACGTTCCTTTCCTCGGATAGGCGTTCCCGGCTTTGCTCCAGGATTTTTATGGCGCGTATCTCAGCGCCAGATTCCAATGCAGCGTTCGCGGCAGACAGATAGGCATGCTCCAAAAGCTGTTCGTTTGTTACTTCATCAAATACTTTTTCGTACAGAGAAAGGGATTTTTCATATTCGTGTTTCAAAAATGCAAGCTCTGCCGCAACCAGATCGCAGTCGCTTACAGCGGCGTGTTGTGCCCGCATGGTTTCCAGGGTGTCCTGGGCGTCATCCATTTTTCCGGCATTGGCCAGTGCAATGGCCAGACTGCGGTAGCTGTCGGTAGAGGCACCTTGAATCGTTACCGCTTTTTCCAGCTGTGGCACAGCCTGTTGATAATCTCCAAGTTCCAGATAACAGTTGCCTAAAATATAATAGACTTTTTCTCTCGATGCAGAATCCAGATTTTTTTCGGACAGATTACCAGAAGAAAAAGCACTTTCGAGGAGATCGATCGCCCCTTGATAGTCGCCTTTTCGGTACATCAGGGCAGCAAGCTTCCAATAAGCATCCACGCGTTCCGGCTGCAGTTGCATCGCACCCTCTAACAGGAGCTGCGCCTCGCTGTACTCCATATTTTCCGCTTTCTGTTCCGCCTGTGACAGTGCCAGCAAGTACTTGTTCTCCCGGTCTGTTTTCATTTTTTCGATCCCATACAAGAAGCTGCAAAAACTGATGGCAAAGGCCGCGACCAGAGCGGCATAGGTGATCCGTTTCCGGAGCCGGTATTGCCGATAGCTCTGATCCATCTGGTCGATATCCTTCAAAGCACGGAGCATCTCGGAAGCCTGCTGAAACCGCATCGATGGCTGCTTTTGCATAGCGCGTCCGATAATCGTCTGCATGGACAGGCTGATCTGCGGTTTGTACTGAGCCAGCGGAGTCACTTCCTGCCGTGAGCATTCCGGTCGGTGGCCTGTAACAGCAAAATATAGAGTTGCGCCGATCGCGTAAATATCAGTAGCCTTTGAAATCGTCCTATACTCCGGCTTTTCCGCTTTAGCGGGGGAAGCTGTGTTGTCCATGCAAATCCCTGTTTCCATGACAGCAGTTTCTGTCAAAGGGGAGTGTTCGGATTCCATAAGCATGGTTTCTTCTGGAACGGCAACACCCTCCATCAGGGAGGTTTCCTCCCCGGAAGCTGGAACAACCTGCCGGGAAAGTGCTGCATTTCTCCGGCCAGAAGCATTCTGTTGAGCCGTACCATATTGTTCCGGTGCAGCGTATCCGTCGGTTACTCCGACCGCCGCCATATTTTCCTGAAAGATCAGGGAAGTGTTAAAGTCGATCAGGCAGATATCACCACTTTCTGTAATCATGATATTGCCTGGCTTAATATCGCAATGCAGAATCGCGGGCTTTTCTTTGGTATCCTGATGCAGATATTGGACCACTTCGCAAAGCTGACAGGCCCAATGATAGCATTCTTTCTGGTGGATAGGCCCATTTTTTTCTACATATTGCTGAAGATTCTGACCACTGATCAGATCCATGACCGTATAAATGCACTGGTCCTTCCCATAAATCACATCATAAATTCGTGGGAGATATTGATGTTTTAAATTTTTGAGAATTGACGACTCTCTCTCCTGATTCAGCAGGTGGACATACTGGAGCTGTGTGCGTTTTATGACCACATCGATGTCCATTCCTTTTTTATGAGCAACAAAGAGGTCGCCTGTCCCACCCAGCCGGTTCAGAACGCGAATATTCTCATAATCAGGATGATGAAGATCCAGCACAGTTTCTTCTTCCACAAGACCCCTCCGTTCCTCAAGCATGCTTTTCTACAAAAGTTCCGTATCCAGAAACTCTTGCCCAAAACTCGGGCCAGCTCGTTGACTCTATCTGAAGATCATCAGAGGAATCCCATTTAAGAGCCAAACCGGTGATATTATCTTTTTCTCCGTTCGCCCGACAGAATGAAACCAACTGCTGAAAAGCAGTCCTCAACTGTGCCTGGTTCTCCGTCTGGTTCAGTGTCTGGTGCAGCATTTCTGGAGAAACCAAATGATAAAAGCCATCACTGCACACAAAAACGGCTCCTTGTGACGGACGTTCTGCACAGGTGAAAACCGGTTCCATCTTTCCGGTGCCAATGCATTGCAGTAGGACGCCTTTGCGTATGTCCGATTCCAGCATTTCCGGCGTGAGATGTCCCGCCTCATATTCCTGCATTGCCAAAGTCTGGTCTTTTGTAAGCTGGATCGTCTGATCCCGATCATCCAGATAGATTCTGCTGTCACCCACCTGAGCAATGTACAGCATCTGATCGGTCAACAGCAGCATCGACAGTGTGGTTCCCAAGCGGATAGAAGTCTGCTTTGCATAAGCAAGAAGGTTATCGTGGATTTGTTCCAATCGCTGATGCCAGGAAAAAAAGATCTGTTCTTCCGTCAGACCTATACGAGCCAGATTTGGGAGCGTTTTATCAAACCAGTTTTCTAATTCCTTTATCACAGCAGAGCTTGCGACCTCTCCGGCCTGCAACCCGCCCATCCCATCACACACAGCCAGAAAGGATACTGTCTTTTCACCCAAATTAGCGATTCGAGCGCAATAGCTGTCCTGATTTGAAGAACGAGTTTCGCCTTTGTCCGTAAAATGAATCAACTGCAACGCCATGGCCTATCTCATCCAACTACCGTAAAAACAATATCTGCCATTCGGATCATGTCTCCCGGATAAATTGGAACTTTCTGAGAAGGCATCACCTGTTTTTCGTTTACATAGGTGTGATTGCGCGTGTTATTATCCTTAATGTAATAAGTGCCGTTTTCAATCAGGATATATGCGTGGTCATTTCCAAGAAAAGTGGTCTGAGTCTGCACTGTATAGTCCACCACATCCTTTGCACGGCCAATATGGAAGTTGCTGTGGGTGATGTGGATATACTGATTGGTGGATTTTTGGACCAGATACAGATCACCTCCGACTTCTTGGCCGGTCCCCATGATCTGCGTTCCCTGCGAGACATTAGCCCCTTTATCCGTAAGGACGACCGTCTGTCCACCAACTGGTTCCGGGGCGGAAACAGGCCTGGAAGGAACAAAAGCGGGCGGCTGGGGCTGTTCCGGCAAAGTACATTTTTCCTGCTGGAACGGGTTTTCCTTTGGAGGAACCTCAGATTTCTTTTTGTCCTTTTTCCCAAAGCGACTAAAGAAGGAGCCCTTTTCCTTTTTTTCTTTTTTGGGCTTATCCGGTTCTCTCTTTTTTTCCAAAGCAGGTGTGGATGTGCCGTCCGTTCTGTTTGCGGCGTCTGCAAAAGGATTATCCATTCCCTTGTCCGGCGAAACAACGGATGGGACATTTGGAAGCTCTGCACGTTTTTCTTCCGGCATATCCCACGAGGGTTGCGCTGTTTTTCCTGCTTCGTAACGCGGCTCTGGACGCGGCCCTGGCCCCGGGCAGCGTTCTGCTGCAGACGGAAATTCCGCCGGGGGAGTCTCAACCGCACCAGAACTCTGCACTTCACTATTTTGGATCTCCTGCTCAAGCTCCGAAAAAGAGATTTTGTCCCCATAGAGCAGCTGCTTTGACAAGGCCGAAACGATTCTGCTGTTGGAAGGCAGACGCCGACCCACCATGCGGAATACTTCATGTACAAGATTGATTGGCTGATAGGTGTTCCGAACCTGTATTGTAGGACGGTATAAAGCAAATGCCTTGCCTGCAAGGTCTAAATAAATATATCCCTGCTCCAGATCGATCTTATTCGGATCCAAAAGATATTCATCGCATTCTTTTTCCATTTTGCTGAGAGAAATAAAAAAGTTTGCCAGCCGCTGCTCATTTTCCAGGATTCGCTCCGCATGCTTCATTTGTGTCAGTCCGGTGATATTATAGAGAAGCCGACATTCTCCATTGATCCATTGAATACTGAGCGGGAGCAAGCCGATGATCTGATTGGACGTGAGCATACCGCAATCGATCTCATCGACCTGTTCATCTGCAAGGATCCTGCTTTCCAGATAGGTCGAACTTCCTTGCGTTATAATTTTATATTCCTGCATGAGAATTCCCCTTTCTCAAAACTATTTCCACAGACGGCTGCATACAGTCTGTGTGCTTTCAAATTCTCCAAAGTGGAACATTTCCAGATAGAAAACAAGGCGGATCTTATAGGATACCTGAACGGTAAGATCCGTGCCGGATTGATTGGTTCCGCTGAAGGAAATTCCATTCAGCCCTCCGACAACGCCATAGTTTTTCAATAACCTGTCCGCTTCCTCTACACTTCCACTCAGGTAGGCTGCAAAGCGATTGCGAGCCGTAAGTTCTGTAGCTGACTGGAGCTGCTCGGCGGTTTTTGTGACATCCCAGAATAAGCTGCGTAGGGAAAAATCAGCCGGTCGGCTGTAATCGCTGTTAAATCCGCCTGTGATCAATGTGATCAGTGCGTTTGGAATCGCCTGAAGCGTACCGGTCGCTAGAGAATTTTGGCCATAGTTTTCCAGCGCCATGCTCTGGCATGTTTCCTGTATGGCGTGGCTGATTACACTTTGCGCGGTAAAAAGCCGTATCATGCTGTACAGCGTGATCATAACGATCAGAAAGAGCGTCAGCGAGATGCACGCTTCCAGTGCAATTGCGCCTTCCTGCTTTTTCCGCAGTTCGCCCATCCACTTTTTCATTTCAGTACCCCCTATAAAGCGTTCGGCTCACTCCCCAGGACGAACTTCTTGATAAGGTCGGGACCGGAAGCACGTTCACAAATTTGCCGTGCACTTGCGCACGAACCACGGTGTAGGCTCTGTCGATGTCAAAGCTTCTGCGCGTACCCTCAAGCTGCTGTTCCAGCGTATACTGGGTATTGTTGACCGTGTTCACACGATTGGTTTGTTCCATCTGGATGATATCGGCAAAACGGTTCAGCAGTTCTTCCTCATTGTTCCAAAAGACCATCAAAAGCATCAGAAGATACTGATCGTAATTCAGCGAATTGATACTGTCCACATACTTTCCCGGGTCGATCAGGCTTTTCTTTTCTGTTTGATCTGTATCCATCTGCAATGTATCTCCGGCAGAGTTTTCAGTTTTAATTGCGTTCTCAGTCCCGCCCGCATTGCCGTTTCCATTTCCCTGCCCGGTCGCTTCCTTCAGCTTGTTCAATGCCTTGTTCACCGCGTTCTCCCCGCTCAGCTCTGTTGCGACCTTGAGGGATGTCAGCTGGTTGAGCGCTTTCACCATGCCGGCAGGTGTAACGTTCAGATCATCATTGGTCTTGATCAGCGGAACGTCTCCTCCATTGCAGAGAATAACAGCATCCACCGTTGCGTTTGCATAAGCAAAAACCAGCGGAAGCAGCATCTCCACTACAGCCGAACCTCCCGGGATTACTGCGCAGGCAGTGGCCAGAGTGTGGGTTGTAGACTGCACAAATGCATTGCTGTAAACCTGAACTACGCCTAAGAGAAGATGGAGCAGGACAAGACGGTTATAGGCAGCCTTCTGGTTTTGCTTTTCCGACATCTTTCCGAACATCACATATTCCAGCTCTGCGCCGCAGAAGGAATAGCCCTTTCGCTCGGAAGATTCGATACCGGGCACCAGGCCCACCAGTTTATCCTTCATCAGACTTGCCTCTGATTTGTCCTCAACTTTTGTCAGGCCGCCGCCTGCGCTGTAAGACTGGCCGGTCAGAGAAGAGCCGGAGGAGAAATTGTTCCGGGTGGAAAGGCTGTATGCCAGGTAGCCTTTCAGCAAAAAGCCCTCGCCCATCTGTTTGCCCACATCCCCGATCGCAGACAGCATATTGGACATGGCGCTGATACGGCTCTTGAGCATATTGGTCACATACAGCAGCTTTTTGAAAATATTATTGGAGTCTTTTCCATCCTCATTCTCACCGCTGTCCTGCTGAAGGCTTGTACCAGAAGTTATTTGTCTGCTTATCTCCCCCTTCAGCAGTCCCATCCTGCGGAGGTTGTTCTGCGCCGCCCAAGCATCATCGCTTTCAAACGGAGACTCCAAAGAACAGGCTTCCATTGACCGATTTTTCTGGCTCGGCAGCCCGCCAAAGGTCTGATTGTAATAATCTGTATCGAGCACAACGTTCAATTCAGGATTGTAGGAGACGTCGATGTTGATGAGCTCCAAAAGCGCATTCAGGGTATCTCCCAGAGTTCCTTGCAGCGCATCCCCCTCCACACTCTTTTTTACCTGATTCCATAGCTCATCGAACTGTTTGGTGTTCTGGAACTTGCTGGTATCCGCGAGGTGTATTGTGCCCAGAAGCTCGCTCAGCTCCTGATCGGTGATATTCTCAAAATTAATCTTTTCCAGAGCGGCCGCTTCCTCGGTGAGCTGCCGAACTGTAGTTGCGCACGCCTCCGAGTTATAATTTTCCAGTGTATCCTTTACATCCTCCGAACGCTTGGATGCATCGACAATGGTATCCGAAAGAGAGTTGGAATTCTTGTTTCCGTTTATCTCTTTTTCCACCTCATTGCCGGCATTTTTCATAGCTTCTTTTTCTTTATCGCTCAGGTCATTGTTCTTTGACTCTCCATCCACCCGTTTCTTTTCATCTTCTAATGGTTTGTTAGCATCCTCGGTCATAAGCGTCCCATACCCTGTCAGAATATCCACGACCTGATCTCCAGCAGACACTTCTTTGCTGATCGCGGTATCAAACTTTTTTGCTAGGGTCGATATATCGCCTTTTTCACTCTCTATTGCCTCTTGATAAAGAGTTTTCGCTTCTTCTGCTGCATCCTTGAGTGTCGCCAGGCGGCTATCCCATTCCGCTGCAGCATCTTCATCCTCCGGCCGTTCACTGTTCAGGTGTTCCTGCAGGTCAAAAAGAGAATCCCGGAAAACCTCGTAGAAAGCATTGTATTCCTGAGTTGAGGATACCACCACTTCCATCTGCCTTTTGGCTTCCTTTTGAGCATTATAGGAGTCCAGACCGCCTTGCAAGGCGTTTTCCATGGAAGTCAGCATATTGGTTACATTGCTGAACATTTTTTTGTAGGACTCCAACTGACTGGTCAGATTGGAGAAATCTCCAAAATCCATTGCAACTTTGGACGGAACCAAAAGCTTTGCCAGCTCTTCGATCTGCTGGCGCATGATCTGAATATCAGCCAGCGGGTAAACGCCATCCGCACGGATACCTGCACCGGAAAGATCAAACGAGCGCGTATCCAACGTATCTTGTTTTTCCAAGTAGGAAGAAAACTGTGCATCAATGCTGATGTCCTGATTGATTGCAAGCAGGCCAAACCGTTCCATCAAATAGGAATCGTACTGAGCCAGGACAGAAAGTTCACTGGCATTGATCGCAGCATCGAGACCGTTACACGCGCTTTGATACCGCCCCACTTCCACCAGAATTGCCGCTACGGAATAAAACGGCACCAGCAGCAGGATCAGAAGCAGAGAAATAGCGCCTTCCGTTTTTTTGATCAGATCCTCTTTTACACGTTTCCTGAACTTCATACGACTCCTCTTCCAGCCATTCCGATGCACCTTTCTGCACCCCCTTACGGAAACACATTCTCCATAAAGGAGCTAAGCGACTTGATCAGCGAAATGCTCTTTTCCACCGCTTTGATAAATTTGGAATCGACGCCATTCCCGACGGTATCTCCAAAAGCATCCACTGTCTTTACCGTATAAATGTAGTTTTTTACATCCAGGCAGACAGCCCGCCCGGTGGCCTGGAAGGTCCGGTAGGGACTTTGCCCGAAGATCTTCATCGCAAACCCGAACGGGATCTCATAGGTGGCTGTCACCGTCACCTCAATATGCCGTTGTGCCAGAGTATCATATACGGTCTCTACCGTTACGTTTACTCCGTGCGCCTGCGAAAAGCCATTCCTCTTTAACAGATAGGACGTATACTTTTGCGCCCGATCCGCGTTAGACCTGTTAATCTCGTCATTGAGGTAACGATATGGGCTCAGTCCGGCCAGAGATGAACTGCTGACAAAACCCGTGATCGGATCCGAACCCGGATAGGCATAGGTCTGCGCGATCCGGGAAGCGGCATCGTTGGCTACATAAACCACCGCCCACCGTTGATAGAGTAAAAAACCGAACGCCCAGATATAGAACACCACAAACAGTGTCAGTGTGATCACCAGCAGGCCCTCAATAGCCTCCATGCCATCTTCCAAATCCGCAGCAGCTCGTACTTTCTTCATCATTCTGTCTGCCTCCGCATCGGTCATTTGCGTTCTACGCGCCACGTCAGCATCTGCAAAGCATCTCTGTCAGGAAGTTTGACGAAGCAGACGCCATTCCCATCAAAATAACCTGCGTCTTCCAGAAGATAATCAATGACCAGTGTTTCATTGGTGTTTATAAAACCCCATCGTCCCGCCTGATACACCGCTGCAACCCCCTGAGAGAAGCTTCTGGCCCGCTCATACTGCGGCGCAATGACAACCGAACCATCGGAGAGCGCAAATCCCCATTTTCCGTCTTTCTGAAATGCCGTTCCGTTGCCCACGTTTCTATCCACAGCATCAGCATTTAAGGTGTTCTGCTGTTCGCCTGCCTCAGAATAGAAGTTCCAGACACCATTCCGCTTCGCAAGGAATGCTCCATTTATCAACCATGTACCATTTTCGCTGATTTGGATTTCATCGTATTCATCACCCTGCTGTGTGCCGCTTTGGTCGATCAAAGCCCATTTTCCGTTCTGATATTGAACGGCCGCCTTTCCATTCTGGAACATGCCTGCCGACTGATAGCCGTTGAAATATTCCGTCCCCTCCAGATCGATATAGCACCAGTCCTCCCGGCCTTTCAGCCTGACAGGGATCACGCCGCCGCCATACCCTTTGGCATCCTCAAACTCAGCCATAAAGCGCCCGACCATCAGATTTGTGCTGAGCTGATACACAAAGCTTTCGCCCTTTTCATCCGAGCACAGCACGACTGTACTTTCTCCTACCGGGCCGACAAAGCTGAAATCCCGTTCCAGCAGTTCTCCATTTACAGGGCTGAACAAAACACTTTTTTCTCCATCCCAGCCAAAGTACACACCATCCATTCCCGCCGGGCTGACCGCCTGGTATCGCGCGCCGGATACATTGCAGGCATAATAGGCTTCATTCCAGTACTGCATCAGCGTATCATCAAAAGGAATATATTTTTTTGCTTTGTCCAAAACGGAGATCAGAGTATCGTAATCTCCATCGGTATAGTAGATCCCGGCATAGCCCGTCCAGTAATCCGCCCGTTCTGGGTACGCATCTACTGCCGCAGCATACGCCGCTTCTTCCATGCCGCGAACGGTTGCCGTAGGAAAGTCCAGATAATACTCACCACAGGTCACAAGGTATTCATCATATAGTTCCTCCGAGGGCTTTTCGGCAAGGGCGCTTTGATAATTTTGGATCGAAAGCTGAAACAGCTTTTTCCCGCGGTAGTATTGCGCTGCCGCCACGGTATTTTCCTGTTTTTTGGCGTTGCCCGCCGCCGTCATCCCCAGAATCGCCCAGCCTGCGATACAGATGCCTGCAAGGAGAGCAAGCGCCGCAATCCGTGTTTTTTTCATATTGATTCCTCCAGTTTTTTAGAAAGAGCCGGTCAAAAGCATGATGCAGTATCCAAACCAGAAAAACGGTGCAAAGGGAATCCGGTCTTTTCGGCCTGCCTTTTTGCGGATCAGAAGGAAGACCGCCACCATCGCCGCTGACACATGGGAAAAAAGCAGAAAACTAAATTCGCCGTAAATTCCTAAAATCAACGCAGATACCGTAATAAACTTGATATCGCCATAGCCAATGCTTCCACGGGATGCGAGCCGCAGAAGAAAAAAGACGAAAAAGAAAAACAAGGCGGAAATCAGACCGTTTATCATCATCGGCAGTGCATCGGAACCGCTGAGTACAAAATCCAGAAGTGTACAAAGGGCAAAGTCTGCTGCCACAAAAAGGCAGATTTGATTGGGGATACGATGAACCGCAGCATCCGTATAAGAGGCCGCAGCCAACGCCGCACCCAGCAGGAGCATTCGGAGCAGATTCGGTAAATAGGTGCCAACACGCAGCGCCAGTAGCCAACCTGTTCCAAAGCCAACCGGAGCCGCCAGCAGCAGGGCCGCCGCCCGCATTTTTTGTTCCGCAGCTTTGGACCATGTTTTGGAAATCGCCCAAAAAGCCGCTGCCACATTCAGTCCTGCACCGCAGGCTGCAATCATCCACTCCATACGATTCCTTTCTTTGGGGATTGACATTCGTTTCCTTCAGGCTGTACGCTAAACACGTACAGCCCGCAGGAAACGAATCCTGCTGATGGGGCAGGACCCGTTTCTTGTGAGAAAGTTTGCTTCAAAAGTCTTTCTGCAGCGGTCACGGGACAATACTATCGACCTGTCGGCCAGCAGCTTCTACAATTTGCGATGCGTACTTTGCCAGGACGCTGGCAACAATCAGTCCGATGGCCAGCAGGACGACTGCAACGACTACATCCAGCCCTTCCTCTTCATGGGAGAGTGCTTTCCACTCATTCTTCATTTTAGAAATGTTGCTCTGCGCTTTTATGTACAGGCAATCTATCCATTTCATGGTTTATATCCTCTTTTTGGAATGGACCAACTTATTATTTGATTCCAGCCGTAGTTTTTAAGCCGTCCAAATTAGTGCTGGCGGCGCTGCTTGCACTTTGCGCTTCAGATATATAGTTTGTTGCAAACGTTGCAACCACGCCTACCAGAATCAGACCCACTGCAACCAGAATGATGGTAATAATGATATCCAGACCCTCATCTTCTTCGCGCAGTTTCTGAAATTCGGTTTTTGCCATGCCAAAGCCGACCTGGGCTTTGATGTACAAACGATCCAATGTTCTCATGGTTTTTTCCTCCTATAATAAAATGTATATTGATAAACGGGTGAATCTCCCGCTTATACCGCAGAACGTTAAATGACCGTATTCATTCCAGACATAGCGGCAACCAGAATGATCAGGATCACCCCCACAAGAACCAGAGTGGTCGGAGCAATCAACTGCGCCGCGGCATCGTCACCTTTGCGCAGCATCATCTGGCGGCGCTGCGACATCAACTCATCTGCCTGCTGGCGCATGATGATGGTAACATCAGAGCCGCCCTTTTCAATGTTCTGGATCAGGATGCTGGAAAATTTTCTTACTTCTGGAGAAGCGGTACGGACACCAAAGTTATAAATCGCCTCTGCGCTTGCAATGCCGTTGTCCATCTCGCGGCAGGACTCCTGCATCAGCTCGTAGATCACACCTTGCTTGTTTTTCGCCACGATGTACCATGCGTCCTTCAGGATCATTCCGCAGTTCATCAACAGCGTCAGTTTGGAAACGACGTTTGGAAACTCCATCATACATTCTTTGCTGCGTTTGTCGAGTTCCGCGCTCATCTGATTCGCGCCATTGGAATAGACTACGATCACCAGAGCGATCCCGGCGGCCAAAACAGCAAATACCATGTAACCTTCCATAAAAATCGACGCGCAGAAGAACAAGGCCAGAACCAGCAGCGACATGGAAAGAGTCCTCGCCCAGTAGAGCCTTGCCCAGTATTCCACAAATCTTCCGCCTTTTTCGGGATGAAGAATCGCAGAAGCAGACATCATCTTTTTGCCGACTGCACCGTCCATGGAAAACATCGGAAACTTTTGCAGCGCAAAACCAGCGGCCCAAAGCTCTTTGTCGCTGAATTCCTTTTGAGGAACTCCCTCGATCCGCCAATCTTCCTTTTTTCCCTGGATCGTTAAAATAATAAAAAGTACCGCAAGAAGTGTTCCAATCGACAGGCACACAAATTTTACGATCAGCATGGTTTTTCACCTCACCGCAATGATCTTTTGCCCCCAGATATACGCTGCGGCAAACATTACAAGCGCTCCTGTCACAGCGGCAACACCAATGGGAGATGCCAGATTCTGCGCAAAATTTTCATTTGTGCCGCGCATCAATGCGACAATCAGAACAGGAGCCAGCATAATGATGTTCAGCTCCATCTCGTTCGCATGGATCTTCGCGTCAATTTCATCTTCGATTTCCATACGCTCACAGATAATGTCATGTGTCTGGTGGATTACGCGGCTCATGTTGCCGCCCGGACCATAGCAGACCTGGAATACGTTGTTGAAATCCTGAATTTCCTCCACGCCACTTCGCATCGCAAAATCGTTCATCATCACATCCAATGTAACGTTGATCTGCTCGGCTCGGCGGAATTCGTCCAGTTCAAGAGAAATCAGAGCTTCCTCCGAGTACTGCAGGCACATATCTTTATATGCCATCGTAAAAGCATCTTTTACCGTACTGCCTGCCGCCAGGGAAGCGGTCAGAGATTCCAGCATATCACGAAATTGCTTTCGCAGGAGGCTGCGGCGCTTTTCCGCCAGTTGTCGGCTTCGGACAGGGAGAAAGACAACCGCTACAACGAATCCCACCACCACAAAGGCAACGGTATTGCTGATATAGGTTAATCCTGTGGGTTCCCCATCGCTTTGGAACAGCCCGCCGTAAAAGAACTGACTGACGATTCCTCCCACTAGAAAGGCGATAAGAAAATATGCAATCTTTTCTGCGGAAGTCATTTCATAAAAGCGGTAGTCCAAAACTTTTTCGTTCAATGGATTCGTTGTCCATTGTGTGGGCTTTTTCTTTGTTGCCTTTTTCACTTGACTTCTCCTTTTTAATAGGCGCTTGTCTTGCGCGGAGCAGGAATCTCTTCCAGCAGGAAACCCGCTCGTGTCCATTTTTCCGTCTGGATCATGGGGTTTTCTGTCCGTACCAAAGCGCCCGAAACGTGCTGAAGCGTGGATCTTTCATCCTCTCGGAACTCATACAAGGGATTTAAGCGGATATCCCCGTTTTCGTCCAAGTGGGGAAGGATCTCGCTGATGACCATGGTTTTTCGACTATGGTCGCGTAAACGGGAAAGATGGATCATAATATCGACCGCACTGGAAATCTGCTGTCGAATCGCTTTCAGCGGCAAAGCCGCCTCGCCTTGGAGCACCATCGTCTCCAAACGGCTGAGCATGTCTTCCGCTGAGTTTGCATGGCCTGTGGACAAGCTCCCGTCGTGGCCGGTATTCATGGCCTGCAGCATATCCAGAGCTTCCGCACCGCGAACTTCGCCAACGATGATGCGGTCCGGGCGCATACGCAAACTGGAGCGAATCAAACTTTGGATGTCAATTTTTTTGCTTTCCCCAGAAGATGCTGTTGCGTTCCGGGTCTCCAGACGGACAATGTTAGGGATTTGTGTAATCTGCAATTCTGCAGAATCTTCAATCGTTATAATACGTTCATCTTTCGGAATGTAGTTGGACAATGCGTTCAAAAACGTCGTCTTGCCGCTTCCTGTGCCTCCGGCGATAAAGATATTGTATCTTGCCTGGACCAGCTTCTGCAGGAAGCGGGAAACCTCCTGGGTGATAGAACCATATTCCAAAAGTTTCTGCATCGTCATAGGCTGTTTGGAAAACTTTCGGATGGTCACGGTAGAACCACTGAGCGCAATAGGGGATAACACTACGTTGACGCGGCTGCCATCCGCAAGACGGGTGTCCACGATCGGGTTTGCCTCGGATACTTCCCGGTGGGCTTTTCCGACGATCAGATCGATCACGCGTCGAAGTTCCTGCTCATCCTTAAAACGCTGATTCACTCGCGCCAAACGGCCATTGCGTTCCACAAAAATGTTATCCGGGCCGTTGATCATGACTTCTGTAACATTTTCGTCCGCGATGATGGAGTCCAGCAGCCCGCCCAGGCCTCGATACATTTTATAGATCGCATTGACGATCTCCATTTTTTGAAGAGGAATCAGATACTGCTTTCCCGCTTCACGTTCCACAAGACGCGTTATGGCCAGCAGTAGTTCTTCATCGTCCATCCGGGTTGGCTGGAGTTCACTATTGATGGCCTTTACTACGCGTCCCTGTAAATCCTTTACTTCTTCTGTTGTCACTTCAAAACCCTCATCGATCAGTTCACCAAGCCGGCATAGACAGAGTTATGGATCAATTCTGCGGTAATTCGCTCTTTGTCTGCGTTCTTATATTTAGCAATGGTGCCCAGCTCTTGAACATAGTTTGGAAGATCCGTTTTCTGGGCGGTACTGCCGAACATATTGTAGATCACTCCGACATTTCCCATGATCAGCTTTTCATCCATGCTGTCGATCGTTTCCAGCGATTTTAAAAGTTTGGAAGCCTTTTCGTTTCCGTCAGGTGTGCTGTTGCTGACAACAACCGTCCAATCTGCCAGTTGGATTGCTTTCAATAATGCAGGGGCAAGATAAGCGTCGGCACTTATAACGCATATCTGGCACAAGCCTTTCATGGCTTGAAGCAGCGCTTGTGTATCATCCGGCTCCAGATTCATTGCACTGACAGGCATATCGAATGGGGCAAACGACAAAACTCCTGTCATGTCATCCTTTTTGAGCATGCTGTTCAGCCTGACCTGAAGCTGTCCCATATTCGTGCCGCCCAGTTGACGCCACATGGCAATTTCATAGCGAACGTCGGTCATGGACCTTCCGCTGTTATGGAAAAGGCTTTTTTCCTCATTCTGCTTCATGCTGAAATAAATCGTGTTTTTTCCCTGCTTTGCAAAATAAGAAGCACATCCGGCGGCAACCGTGCTGCATCCCGCCCCACCGGAGCCTGCGAGGAAAAGAAGAATCCGCCCCGTTTCATTCAATTGGTAATTGGAGCCTTGGCTTTTCAGACTGGCCGCCAGACTTTGGATTTGCCGAAAGATCTCATTTGCGCGTTGATATCGGCAGATTACTGGCCTGCCTGCACGATCGATCTCGTGCTTGTCTGTACTCCAAAAACTGAGAATTGTTTTCTGGGCATATTCCTCAGGATCATCCAGCATGGATTCATCTGCCACCAGGACATCCAGGTTTCGAACTTGCGATTTCAGGGGCAAAGCATCTGTATACAGATGAAGCTCCAATTGCGCTGCTCCAGATGTGTGGGTGCTGTAGTAGTTGGCAAGGCGAGAAATGTAGACTTCATCTCTATCCAACAGACCAACCCGAATAATCATACTTTTCCTCCGTTTCTCGGCCCTTCAGCCTGTTTTTCTAGAGTATCGTTTCATCTTTTCTATATCGTAGAGTAATCTACTCTGCGATAAGAAAACTTCCCCAGTTTCTACACAAATTCTACAACTTTCGATGTTTCCGGTCAAGTACGTAACCAAGAAAAACAACTCCGGGGGCAGTATTTGTTTCCATGGCAGCAACAAAACGTCCAAAAATCAAAGGAGTTATTTGTGAATACCGTCAAATAAGCCGTCAATGAGGAGGGTTCAAATGCCAAAAAGAGGCTTAAATATTTACAAACGTAAAGATGGCCGTTGGGAGGCACGCTATATCAAAGGGCGCAACAAAAACGGAAAGCCCATATGGGGGTATCTTTATGCATCAACCTATAGGGATGCCAAAGCTGCCCTTGAGCAAACCAGATTTTCAAAATCTGAACAGACCGTTTCTGATAAAGAACTCAGAGACAGCCATATGTTTGAAACGATTGCGCAGGAATGGCTTGCTTCCATATCAAATTCATGCAAGGAATCAACCTGCGTCCGGTATCAGAATCTTTTGCAAGCCTATTGGGAACCTCGCTTCAAAAGCATCGCTGTGGAACAAATCACAAAACAAATGGTGGAAGATGCCTGTAAAAGTCTGTCGGTCAGAGGAAAAAAACAAGGAGGCGGCCTGTCCGGGAAAACCATTTCGGATGCTCTTTCTGTCCTGAGAAGAGTGTTGAGTTATGCGCAATCGCAGGAGGTCCACGTTGAATCAGATATTTTCAGAGTCAGTGTTCGGCAGCCCGTAAAGCCTTTGCGGATTTTAAGCCTTTCGGAGCAGCATATCTTACAAGAATACCTGTGCAGTCGGCGGGATCCGATGCATTTGGGGATATTGCTCTGTATGTTTACCGGGATTCGGATCGGCGAGCTTTGTGCACTGACATGGGACGATATTTCTTTGGAAAGCAGGATGATCCACGTCCAAAAAACAATGCAGCGAATCCAACACAAGAAAAAAGCAGAAGAGTATCCTTCTAAAACCTATATTACCGTAACCTCTCCAAAGAGTTCCTGCTCCGATCGGATGATTCCCATATCAGAAGAACTGAAAAAGCTGATCGATTCCTATCCCCTCCAACACATCGGCTATTTTCTAAGTGGATCGGATGCAAAAATCATTGAGCCTCGAGTGATTCAATATCAATTTAAAATTGCTCTGGAATCCTGCGGGATTCCGCCAACTAATTTTCATGTGCTGCGGCATACCTTTGCAACCCGATGCGTAGAAGCAGAAATCGACATAAAGACGCTCAGCGAAATTTTAGGACATTCCTCCGTGAACATAACAATGAACCGCTATGTTCACCCATCCATGGAGCTGAAAAGAAAGAGTATGAACCAGCTGGCTGAATTTATGTCCGTCAAGTAAGCCGTCAAAACAAAATATATGTCGCGGATACGATAATTCCAAAAGAATCTCAAAGAGTAGATTACTCTACGAAAAAATGTTTCTATTTCCCTGCAAAGTTTAGCCTTTTCTCCACTTTACAGGGTGATTTTGGGGGATTTTATAGCATTTCGCACAGTTTAAAATCATATGTCCAACCAACCCAAACGTGCAAGTTTCAGTTGTAATTTGTTGTTTTAACAATTCATGATATTATAATACAAATAAACAAACTGTTCTGCAATCGTCAACAGGGTGCAGAATCATCCTCTGAGTCATATTGAAACTGGTCAGACCAAGATGTCTCTTTCCATGCTCCTGCAAATCTTATCTGTGCCGGAAAAAGGCCCAGGCTATTTTCTGCTGGACACTCCGTTTGTCAAAAAGGAAAAAATGATCGACCTCGGACTTTTGGAAAAGCTCCGTCAGTGTAATTCGCTTACATTGCTGATGGTAAGCAAAATTCTGGATGTTCTTCTGGAACAGCAAAACTTAAAGGAGAACCATCTATAACGGCTGCTTTTGGGCAGAGCAACAAAAGCTCGCTCTTTTCAAACAAAAAGGCAAAGGACGAGGGCACTTCGAAAGCACTCTTGTCCTTTGCCTTTTTGAATTTATGGAGATCGTAAAATCGTTTATCTATATGGAAGACTTGCAATGCCGACCAATGAGAGGAATTTAAAGATGATATCGTTGGAGAGACAAAGTAAGCTCATAAACAATAGCCCCCCTGATGTCCGTTTGGCACCAGGGGGGCTATTTACAGGGTCGGCAAAACACGGAAGATCAAATCGGCCAGTGCATGGTTATCATTGAAGGCAACAATATGGTCTGCAATCTGCTTGACAGTCGGCAAGGCGTTCTCTACTGCGACAGCGACATCCGCTTCTTGTAAAAGCTCCAGATCGTTCGTATAATCCCCAAGCGCTACGAAGGTCTTTCCTTTCAGCTCCGGAAGGCTGCGCAACTCGTGCAGGCAACTGCCCTTGTTGATACCTTTGGGCAGAAATTCCAGAAAGACCTCGTTGGTATAAACAGGGTCCATCACGGCTGTCGCGCCGGTCTCCTGCGCGTGGAGGTAGAGCTTTTCCAGAACCGGGCGTGGGGCACAAAACAGCACCTTGAGCCAACGATAGCACAGAGCGTCCTCAACATTCGCTACCGTCATGGGCTGATGGGTAGACACGAAAGGATGATCGAAGTATTCCGGGCGGGTCAGAAGCAGCAGCGGACCATCTGTACAGAGCTGGATATTTACCTCTGGAAGCTCTTGAACGACCCAGCGCAGCAGGGTCTCCATCTCACGTCTGGGAAGATCGCTTTGCAGCGCAGAGTGTCCCTCTGAAAAATGATATGCCGCTGCTCCGTTGAGAATGACCGACCAGGAGTTGATCTCCACACCGGATAGCAGGGAAATGGCGTTGTCCGGGGCGCGCCCCGTGGAAATGCCGAAGGAGCCGCCTTCCTCCACAAACTGGTGAATGGCTGCCCTGTTTTCCGCAGAGATGGATCGGTCTGAGGCAAATAATGTGCCGTCCAGATCTGTAAACAATGCGATGTTATGATAGTCCATAGTCGGCTCCTTTTATGATTCGACCTTGTTACGCAGGTTTTAATAAGGAGGCTCTCCCAAGACTTTGCAGGTATCCCGTTGGTTTTTTCTATCAGGGCATCTCTGCTTTTACCTTGGAAATGCAGCTGGGAAAAGGATGCTTGTTCAAAATGATAAGGATGCCTTAATTTTATACCGGGATTCCCCAAAATGCAACGCTATGCACTTGAATTTTGGCCAAAATCAGGCCAGAAGGTGGAGGGCGGGGAGAAAGTCATGCATTTACCCCAGAATGGAGATGCACTCGCCCGTTACAAACTGTGAAAGAACACCTCTTTTCTTTTGTTTTGGAGATGCACAGAGCATAAAATTATTTATTCCACAAATCCATACGGAGAAAAGTCTGTGCCACTGACATCCCGTATCCTGTCTATCGAAATCGCTTCTCCATCGGAAATGCCGTTTTCCGCGTAAAAGACCACAGTTTTCTCCGTAAGGTCGATTCGTTTGACGGCACCCTGCATCACTCGATATGCTCCGCCTGCCTTGTGCTCATCCGGCACAAAGTAGGTGATCGTGACCTCGGGCCGTTCCTCCAGATGCTGCTGCACCAGCCGCAGGCGGCGGTCCAGCTCCGCCTTTTCGTCCTCGTCCAGCAGGATCCTGCGGTTCGTGCGGCGGGCTGCTTCTTCCACCTGCTCCTCGTAGCCAGTCAACGCAGCAAAGGGAGAAAACTGTGCGGCGCGCATCTGGAGCGACATCCGGGGATGCTTTTCAGAGACGTGGTGTGGCAGATGGATGATATCATCGTAGCGGTGCGGATCGCTCTCTTTCATGGCTGTACTGCTCCTTTCCGTTTTTCGGCGCAGCCGCAGCGCACGGGAGTGCGCAAAGGTTCTGCCGCTGCCTTCCTTTTGCATATCCACCCTTTGCAAAACGCGTATGCGTTTTGCGATTGAAAAGTTTTTCGGTTCCTTTTTTCAAAAAGGAACAAATCCCCCCGTCATGCCTTGTGCCCGCCCACCTGACCGTTGCGGTCGATGGTGGTCGCGCCATCTTCCAGGTTCATCCCTTTGAGGATGGCGTTTTTGCCATACTTCTTTTGAATAGACAGCATGGCCTTTTGCAGGTTCCGTTCCTCTGCGTCTGCCTTGGCCTGTGCTCTGCGGTCTGCATCGCGTTTGGCATAGTCGGTGAACAGGTCAAGCTGCTCGGTGCCGCTCTCCTGCGGGGCATCCGTTTCGCGTACAACATGATTGGCCACTACATTGACCCGGCGCACCAGCAGCTCCTTTTGGATGATCCGGTCAAACAGCTCCATCATTTTGCCCAAGATGCACCGGCTGGAGCTGGTATAGCGTCCCAGTTGGACGCTTCCATGGGAATGCTTAGGGACTTTCCGTCCATAATGGTCGGTGGTGACAGGGCCGCGGTAGTTACTGCCGGGCTTCAGATTCTCGATGTCGTAACCGATGGTCAGCACCAGCTGATCCGTGACCAGTTCCTTGTCCACCAGATCCAGAACCAGCAGCTCGGTCATTTCCCGCACGATGAGCCGGGCTTTTTCAGTGGGGTAGGGACAGTGCAGCACCTGACCGGAGCCGATGCTGCTGCTTTCCGGGCGATAGGATTTTATCTGAGCAATGGTCGTCGGCTCCCATCCCCAGGCGTGGTCAATCAGCAGCTCCGCATTGACCCCGAACATCTTGTAAAGCAGTTCTTCATTGTAGGCATCCCGCTCCCCGCCCAGGGAGCAGCGGGCGATATCGCCCATGGTGTGCAGACCCACCGTTTCCAGCTTCTGGGCGTAGCCGCGCCCCACCCGCCAGAAGTCGGTCAGGGGAGTATGCGTCCAGAGCTGGCGGCGGTAGCTCATTTCGTCCAGTTCGGCCAGTCGCACACCGTCCTTGTCCGGTGGGGCGTGTTTGGCCACGATGTCCATGGCTACCTTGGCCAGATAGAGATTTGTCCCGATGCCTGCCGTAGCGGTGATGCCGGTGGTGTACAGCACCTCCCGCACCATGGTCATGACCAGCTCGTGGGCGGTCATGCGATAGTAGGGAAGATAGCTGGTCAGGTCGATGAACACTTCATCAATGGAATAGGGATGGATGTCCTCTGCCGCCACATATTTCAGATATACCTGAAAGATCCGGGTGCTATAATCCATGTACAGCTTCATCCGGGGCGGTGCTACCAGATAGGACAGCTCCAGCGAAGGGTCCGCCGCCAGCGCGTTGGCATCAAAGGAAGCGGACGAAAACGCATATTTGCCATGCTCATCCCGGCGGAGTTTCTTCTGTCGGACGGCCTCGGAAAAGCGTCTGCGATTGGCATCCCGGACTTTCTGCACCACCTCAAATAAGCGCGGACGGCCAGGAATGCCGCAGGAGGACTTGAGAGAGGGAGATACCGCAAGGCAGATGGTCTTTTCGGTGCGGGAGGCATCCGCCACCACAAGATTCGTGGTCAGAGGGTCCAGGCCGCGTTCGGCGCACTCGACACTGGCATAGAAGCTCTTCAGGTCAATGGCGGCATACAGCCGCTGTTTTTCCGCCATGGTGCCGTCTCCTTACCATTTACTGCCCGGCTGGGCGCATCACATACCATCTTCCGAACCGGCCGGAAAACAATGGGTCGGTTCGTTCAAAAAACAGCAGCTTCTCGCAGCCCCGGATGATGATCGTATAGCAATCCCCGGGCAGGCTGCTCTCCACCGCAGAGGCAGGCCGGAAGTCCTTGACGGTCTCCACAGGAAAGGTGCGTCCATCATCCCATGTGATAGAGCGGGGCTGCATATATCCCGTCACGTCGAAATCGGAGTTGACCTTGACATAGACCCGTTCTGCCGAACGATTGCTTTTGCTTTTCATGACAACCTCCAATTTTGGATAAAAACACCTAATAGTTGTTATAATTATAACGCATACCTTCTTTTGTTGCAAGAGTTCTTTCGGCTGTATTTTTTGCAGCATTTTGGGTTCTAGGGCTTTATGCGCGGTCGGGTAGTTGCAAAGCAAGCCCGAGTCCCAGAAATGGAGCTTTGGCTTTTTCTTTTGCCGTAGGTTGAATGTTTCGGAAAAATGGTAGAAACTCTTTCTATTTGCAGAAGGCATGGCTGTATTGAGCTGCCTTCTTCTCTGCCCCCTTTGCCATCATCGAACGATGAATCGACCCTGACCACCCTCTGCCCGACCGTTACGCGGCCATTGCGTGGATCTGCAAGAATCAGCTTGGCCGTAGAAATCTCAGCCCGGAACGTTTCAAGTTCCTGATCGGAAAACAATACGGGTCCGAGAAGCAATCCGCTGGTTTCCACGGAAACCAGCATATTTCAGTCGGAAAAAGTGGTGGTTCCCAAAATGGGAACCACCACAAAGCAGATAAAACCTGTGAGAGAATTGCAAAGGAACACAACATTGGAAAGAACACTGTCATCCGTGCAGAGAAGTTTGCAAACGGTGTGGAAGCCGCGGAAGATGCTGTCCCGGGCGCAAAAGAAGAAATTCTGACCGGAACGATCAAAGCGACCGATGCGGAGATCATTTCGATTGCCCGCGCACCAAAAGAGAAAAGACCGGAGATCATCGCGGAACTCCGAAAGGAAAAGAAAGACCGTGATCCAGCTATTCTCTGTGCGGCTCCGGCACCGGAAGAACCCGCCGCCACACCTGCTGTTCCCGAATCCCGCCCGATGGAGATTCGGGAACAGATCCGGGGCCACAAACGGCAGATCACACCGGAAGAGCGGGAGCGATTGCAGAAGTCACTCGACAACCGCTATTATGACCGGGCCGTTGCAAATGGGCCGATCATGATGTGCGAAGTCCAGGGCGCAAAGGAGGATTTTATCCGCCGCTGGAAACAGGTGTTTCAGGATTACCCCGACATTTTTGAGGATACCCAGTGTAAAAAAGAAATCCGTTCGCTGACCGAAGATGCCATTCAATATTTACAGATGATAAAGGAGAAAACGCTATGATGAATTCGAACATCAACCTCGCATCCCTTCCCGCCTGCAAATATGATGTGCGCTACATCAACAGTGCATTGCTCATCCCGTGCCACGAGTACCAGCGCGTCACCCGCTCGAACAAAATCGAGAGCATCGCTGCCTGCTTCTCGGATTACGTTGCCAACGAGCCGAAAGTCAGTATGCGCGGCGGAAAATACTACGTTTTCGATGGTCAGAACACCATCGAGGCCCGCAAGACCTGCAATGGCGGGCAGGATCTCCCGATTCTCTGCAAGGTTTTCTATGGCCTTTCCAAGGAGGATGAGGCGCTGCTGTTCTCCGTGCAGACGGGCGTGTCTACGGACCTGACCTCCGGTGAACGCCTGCGCGCCGACCTGGTTGCCAGGGATGCGGATGCCCATGCTTTTGTAGATTTGACCGAGGAGACCGGCGTGCAGTTCGCACTCGATGGGATTCGGGCAGAGTGGAAAATCTTCTGCATCCGTTCTGCCTATTATGTGTATAAGACCTACGGCGCAGAGATCTATCAGGAGGTCCTCCGCATTGCGGTGGATGCCTGGGGCGGCGACGCGGATTCCTTTCTCTCCGGTATCCTGAACGGACTGGCCCGTTTTCTGGCTCTGTATCAGGATGAGTATGACAGGGAGCGGCTGGTCTTTCGGCTTTGCAGCGTCCACCCAAAAGAGATCACCAAACGAGCAAAGGACAACACGGGCAGCATCGCCAACCGTCACCTGAAGCCCATCCTCGATCTTTACAACGGCGCGTCCCGCCTCCACTCCCTTCCCGCCAAACCGTGACCATTGCGAAATGACCGTTTTCCTTTTTACCGCAGGAGCCGTCCATCCGGGCGGCTTTTGCTACATATCGTAAAGGAGTGTGATCATTTGCTGCCAAAAGAATGGAAATATCTCCGAGGGGACATTTACTTTGCCGACATGGAGCCGCACGTCGGCTCAGAGCAGGGCGGCACCCGCCCGGTCGTCGTCCTGCAAAACGACGTGGGAAACCGTCATGCGCCCACGCTGATCGTGGCGACCCTGACTTCCCGCATCGAAAAAAAGATAAATCAGCCGACCCACGTCCTGATTGACCACAATCCCGCATTGGACAGGCCATCGGTGGTGCAGTTGGAACAGATCTTTACGATCGACAAGACACGCATCCTGCGATTCATGGGGCAGCTCTCTTCCGAGAAAATGCAGGAGATCAGCCGCGCCGCCATCGCAAGTATCGACCTTGGTACGTTGGTTTCATGCGCCGAATAGGAGGAAATCACCTTGGGAGAAGAAAGACTGAATCCGCGCGAAGCCTATCGCGTCGTTCTCCGGGAATACCCGGATATCCTGAATATTGGGCAGATGTGCGAAATCCTGGGCATCAGCAGCAAAACCGGATACCGGCTTTTGAAAAAAGGAAGCATCCAGCATTTGAAAGTAGGGCGCTCTTACCGCATCCCGAAAGCACATCTTCTGACGTATCTGCTGGGATTCGCACCCAATACCGTACAGCCGTGACATCCTTGCATTCTCTCCTGCCGTGCCCTATACTGAGGGTGTCAACGGCAGAGCCTGCAAGGACCGACATGGCACAAAAAAGGAGGCAATACATATGGTAGCAGGCCATCTGCAAGAAAAAAATGATTACTTTTACATCGTTCTGAGCTACAAGGACAGCAACGGAAAGCGAAAGACCAAGTGGGAGGCGACGGGCTTACCCGTCAAAAAGAACAAAAAGAAAGCTGAGGCTCTTTTGCTGGAACGCCGGAGGAATTTTATCCCACCGGTCGAGTTGTCCGAAGTGCGCATGGATGATGATATCCTCTTTGCGGATTTCATGCTGAAATGGCTGGAGATCGCAAAGAACACCGTCCAGATCACGACCTATGCGAGCTATCAGGGCATGGTGGAGCGGGTGATCGTTCCCTATTTCCGAAAGCGGGGCATCAAGCTGACCGACCTGAAAGCCAGCGATTTGCAGGATTTCTACACCAAGCAGCTGGAACGGGTCAAGCCGAACTCGGTGATCCACTACCACGCAAACATCCACAAGGCGCTGAAATACGCCGTGAAGATCGACCTGATCCCTTCCAATCCGGCAGACAAGGTGGAACGTCCCAAAAAGAATGCGTTCCAGGGCAGCTACTACAGCGCGGACGAGATCAACGCCCTGCTGGATGTGGTTCGCGGGATCAAGCTGGAGCTGCCGGTGCTGCTGGGCGCGTTCTACGGCCTGCGGAGAAGCGAAGCACTGGGGCTGAAATGGGACGCCATCGACTTTGAGGCGAACACGCTGGAGATCCGGCATATCGTCACAATGGCTTCGGTGGACGGCAAAAAAATCCTTGTTCAGGCGGACCGTGCCAAGAACAAATCCAGCCTGCGGACGCTCCCGCTGGTTCCAGAGATCCGGGACAGGCTTCTGGAGATCAAAGGCCAGCAGGAGACCTACCGGAAGCTGTGCGGGCGGTGCTACAACAAGGACTATATCGGATACCTCTGTGTGGACGAGGTGGGGAACCTGATCCAGCCAAACTATGTTACAGAGCAGTTCCCCAAGCTCCTCAAGGCGCACGGAATGCGTCCGATCCGATTCCACGACCTGCGTCATTCCTGCGCCAGCCTCCTGCTGGCGAACAATGTTCCCATGAAGCAGATCCAGGAGTGGCTGGGGCACAGCGATTTTTCTACCACCGCGAACATCTACGCCCACCTGGATTACAGTTCCAAGATTTCGTCCGCGCAGGCCATGGCTCAGGGGCTGGGGTTTGGATTCCCCGGTCCGAGCACCACCCGGCCAGAGGGTTGACAGGCCGTTGGTCCGGCAAAAAAGAATGGACAGACGAATCAAATTCATCTGTCCATTCTCTTTGGCGGAGCATCAGGGAGTCGAACCCTGGCACCGGTCTCCCGGCCTATCGCATTTCGAGTGCGACCTCTTACGACCACTTGAGTAATGCTCCTTCTCTCTCCAAGGCAGGAAAATGCTCTCCCTGCGCCTGAAAGCTTTTTTATTATAGCAAAAACCGGCTTTCCCGTCAACTGGTTTTGCGCCTTTCCGGGTTCGACGCCGCAAACGCATTGCACCGCTGGAGGCTGCGTGCTACAATGGGAAAAAAGCAAAAAGGGAGGCCTTTTTATGTGGTTTGTATTCGCGCTGGGTTCGGCGGTATTTGCGGCGCTGACTTCGATTTTGGCCAAAGTGGGCATCGAAGGGGTCAACTCCACGCTGGCTACGGCCATCCGCACCGTGGTGGTGCTGGCCATGAGCTGGGGCATGGTGTTCCTTACCCAGGCGCAAAGCGGCATCGGGGAGATCAGCCGCCGCAGCTGGCTGTTTTTGATCTTGTCGGGCCTGGCCACCGGCGCATCCTGGCTGTGCTACTACCACGCTTTGCAGATCGGCGCGGCATCCAAAGTGGTGCCGGTGGACAAGCTCAGCGTGGTCATCACGCTGGTGCTGGCGTTTGTGTTTCTGCACGAGCCGTTTACCGCCAAAAACCTCATCGGCTGCGCGCTGATCGCAGCAGGAACGCTGTTCATGGTGCTGTGATCTCCGCCCATCAAAATACCCCCGACCGGGGCTGTCCGTCCGTGGATCGCCTTGGCCGGGGGTGTTTTTTGCATTTTGCGGGTGTGCGCGTGCCTGCGTCAGGCGTCGGCGGATGCCGTACCTGCGTCAGGCTCGGCTCTGGGTGCGGAGTCGGCCTGTGCGCCGGGTGTGGGCGCGGGTGCCCCCGAAGGCTCCCGGCGGCGCAGCATGTCCAGTTCGGGCATCAGCTCGTCGCTGACGATGGTCAGCATCTCCTCCAGCTTCTGGATATCCTCCGGCGAAAAGCGCTGGCGCGCCCGCTCGATAACGGTGTGCAGATAGGCATAGCTGATGCTGTAGTAATCGATATACTTCTGAGTGGGGCGCAGATAATATTCCCGACGATCCACCGTGGACTGGATCTTTTCCACATAGCCCTTGCGCACCAGGCTGCCGATCTTATAGGCCGCGTTTGGGGTGGAGATCTGCATCATGCGCGAAAACTCTGCAATGGTCGGCTCTCCCATCGCCATGATGCCCTCCATGCAGAACGACTCCACCGTGGTCAGGGTCGCCTCACGGGTCGCAAAGCGCTGAAAGACGTTCTGGTAAAAGTGCAGCTTGAACTTGGTGTAGACTGACTCAAATGCTTGTTCCAGCATGATGCTTCTCCTTTAAAGGGTAAATAGATTCCGGACAAGGGGCCTGCCGGTTATACGGCGGCCTTTTCTTTGCGGCCCATGCGGGCGCGCATCACGCTCAGCACCACCAGCTCGACCACAACGGCAACGATCAGCAGCACCGCAGAGGTGAACACGCCTGCGCTTTGGCCCAGCACCGCCTGAGACAGGCCGGTGATCAGATAGCAGACCGCGGAGATGGCCGCCGCGGTAATGGCGTAGGGCAGCTGGGTGGACACATGGTTCACATGGCTGCAATGTGCGCCCGCGGAAGCCATGATGGTGGTATCCGAGATGGGGGAGCAGTGGTCGCCGCAGACCGCGCCGGACAGACAGGCCGCGATGGAGATAACCAGCATCTCACCCTGCGGGAAAGCGTGGCAGACGATGGGCACCAGAATGGAAAAGGTGCCCCAGGAGGTGCCGGTGGCAAAGGCCAGGAACACCGCCACCACAAAGATGATGACCGGCAGCAGATACTGCACGGCGGCGGCGCTGCCGGACAGCAGGCTTGCAACAAAATACTTTGCACCCAGCAGGCCGGTCATGCCGGACAGCGTCCAGGCCAAAGTCAGGATCAGGATGGGGCTGACCATCGCCTTGAAGCCCTCCGGGATGCAGGAAGCGAAATCCTGAAAGCTCATGACCTCGCGCACACGATAGAACACAAAGGTGAACACCAGCGCGATGCTGCTGCCCAGCACAAGGCCCATCGAAGCATCACAGTCCGCGAAGGCGGTGATAAAGTCCACACCGTCGAAGAAGCCGCCCGTGTACACCATGCCAAAGATGCACGCCGCGATCAGCACCAGCACCGGCACCACCAGATCGGCCACGCCGCCCTTGCCCTCGGCGGAAACATCGGAGTCATCGCCATAGGGACGCTCCTCGGTGGTAAACAGATCGCCGCGCAGCGCCGCGTTCTGCTCGTGCTGCTGCATGGAGCCGTATTCCAGGCCGGTGACGATCAGGAACACCATCATGATAAGGGTGAGGATGGCGTAGTAGTTGTAAGGGATCGTGCGCAGGAACATGGTAAAGCCATTGATGCCCGAACCTTCCGGCACAGAGGAGGTGACGGCGGCGGCCCAGCTGGAGACCGGCGCGATGATGCACACGGGTGCGGCGGTGGCGTCGATCAGATAGGCCAGCTTTGCGCGGGAGATTTTTTGACGGTCCGTCACCGGGCGCATGACCGAACCAACGGTCAGGCAGTTGAAATAGTCATCCACAAAGATCATCACGCCCAGCAGCATGGTGGCGATCTGCGCACCCGCGCGGCTGTGGATGTGGGTGGAAGCCCATTTGCCAAAGGCTGCGCTGCCGCCCGCCTTGTTCATCAGGGCCACCAGGATGCCCAGCATGACCAGGAACACTAGGATGCCCACGTTCCAGCTGTCGGCCAGCTTGTACACCATGCCGCCGTCCTCGTGGAAGAACAGGGTGTTGATGGCCAGCTCCAGGTTGCCGTTGGCATACAGCAGCGCACCGGAGGCGATGCCCAGCAGCAGAGAGGTATACACCTCCTTGGTCATCAGCGCCAGAACGATGGCGATGACCGGCGGAAGCAGGGACAGGGCCGTGCTGTACACGGCGCATTCGTAGGTTTCGGGGTCAGCGATGGTGCCGGGGGTCGCGGATGTGACCCACATCAGCAGGGCGAACACCAGCAGGGCGGCCACCCAGGATAGATTGCGTTTTTTCATAGTTACAGATTCCCTCTCTCGCAGATCGGCCCGGCATGCGGTGTGTGCCGCCGCAAAGCGGACCGGATGAATTTTTGCCCCGGCGCAGGGCAGACTACCCTTAGAAGCTTCCGATCGGGAAGGGGGGTGTTGGCCGCGCCGGATTACAAAGCGCTGTACTTGGAGCTGTTTCGCGCCAGCGAACAGGCAGCCCGGCTGCTGTGGGACGCACAGCGCCGCGCCGAGCAGGAGCTGCTGCGCGCCGACCCGCCGCCGCTGCGGTTGGACGGCACACCGCCCGATGCGCAAGACCCCAAGGATTAGAAGCTGTTTTCATCGCCAGAAGATCAAAACCGCTTCCTCAGCCCTTTTTGGCCTCGGCTTTTGCGGCAAACTTTGCATCGTTGATGACAAAGCGTTCGTGGACGCCGCTTCCCACGGGGCCTTTTTCGTCCCGCAGTTCCACATGGAACACCAGCTTCCTCCCTTCCACGGCGGTCAGCTCGCTTTCGCAGGTCACAGTCATGCCCACGGGCGTGGGGGCCGTGTGCTCCAGCTCCAGCCTGGTGCCCACCGTGCCGCTGCCCGATTCCAGCTGCGCGGCCACGCTCTGCCAGCAGGTTTTTTCGGCCAGAGCCACGAGCGCAGGAGTGGCAAACACCTCCAGCGTGCCGCTGCCCATTGCGCGGGCCGTGTTTTCCGGGGTGACGGGCTGGCTGCTTGTTCCCCGAATTCCAGGTTGCAACATATACTTCTCCTCCCCGTGCGCCGCATATGTCGGCGCACATTCTATAGAATGCTCTTAGAATACCACATTTTCGCCTTTCGTGCACCTGATTTTTGCATTTTTTGTGCTCAAACAGGTGCTTTTTTAGCGCAATCCGCACAGAAAAAGGAAACTTGCCCAGCCAATGGAAGAAACCGCGCCCTTTCTGCCCCAAAAATATCCGGGAAAAGGGCTTGACTTCAAAATTGGAATGATTATAATAATATTAGAACATTTCAAACAACAAGTCTGGGAAAGGCTTCGATATGACAAAATATGAAAAAGAGATTTTTGCCATCGTCAACACCTCCCATCAGCATCTCACGGCGGAACAGATCTACCAGACGTTGAAGGAAAGCTTCCCCACTGTTGCGCTGGCCACGGTGTACAACAACCTCAACCGTCTGCTGGAAGAAGGCCTGATCCGCAAGGTGATCACCGAAAAGATGCCCGACCGTTACGACCGCCAGAAAAAGCACGACCATCTGGTGTGCCCCTGCTGCGGACGGCTGACGGATATCCGCTTTGGCGATCTGACCCCCTTGCTGGAAGAGCAGCTGGGCGAAATGCCGCTGCACTACGATCTGAAGGTCTATGCGCTGTGCCCGGATTGCCGGGCACAGGCCCCTGCGGACGAGAAATGACCCATTTTTTTGAAACCAAAAAGGCGCGCGGAACGCGCACCTTTTGAGTGAATGATTCCGCGCAATCCCCAAGAATATTTTTTAAAAAAGAAAAGGAGATCCTGATTATGTCGAAATGGAAATGCAAAATCTGCGGTTACATCTATGAGGGCGAGGCTCTGCCCGCCGATTTCATCTGCCCTATCTGCAAGAAGCCCGCAGAGTTCTTTGAAAAGCAGCCTGAGCCTGCCCACAAGTATGTTGGCACCCAGACCGAGAAGAACCTGGAGACCGCTTTTGCCGGCGAGAGCCAGGCCCGCAACAAGTACACCTACTTTGCTTCTGTTGCCAAGAAGGAAGGCTATGAGCAGATCTCTGCGCTGTTCCTCAAGACCGCCGACAACGAGAAGGAGCACGCCAAGATGTGGTTCAAGGAGCTGAAGGGCATCGGCAAGACCGCCCAGAACCTGGCCGCTGCCGCCGAGGGCGAGAACTACGAGTGGACCGATATGTACGACGGCTTTGCCAAGACCGCCGATGAGGAGGGCTTCCATGAGCTGGCCGAGAAGTTCCGCATGGTGGGCGAGATCGAGCGCCACCACGAGGAGCGCTACCGTGCCCTGCTGAAGAATGTGGAGACCGCCGCCGTCTTTGAGAAGAGCGAGGTCAAGGTCTGGGAGTGCCGCAACTGCGGCCACATCGTGGTGGGCACCAAGGCCCCCGAGGTCTGCCCCGTCTGCGCACATCCTCAGAGCTACTTTGAGGTCCACGCCGAGAACTACTGATCCTGTTCCGCGCCGCAGCAAAAGCGCGCAAGAAAACCGGCCTTTGCCGGAGGAGGTTTTTTGCCCATGAACAAAAAAGCAATGTATGACCTGACCTATGGTCTGTTTGTGCTGACGGCCTGTGCCGGCGGCCGGGACAGCGGCTGCATCATCAACACGGCCATCCAGGTCACCTCCACCCCCAACCGCATCAGCATCGCGGTGAACAAGGCAAACTATACCCATGACCTGGTAAAGCAGAGCGGAAAGTTCAATATCTCCATCCTGAGCGAGAAGGCCTCTTTCAGCCTGTTTGAGCGGTTCGGGTTCCAGTCCGGCCGCGAGGTGGACAAGTTTGCGGATTTTGCCGCCTGCAAGCGCAGCGAAAACGGCCTGTACTATGTGACCGAGGGCACCAACGCCTATATCAGCGCCACGGTAGAGCAGGCCATCGACTTGGGCACCCATACCCTGTTCATCGCCTCGGTGGACGATATGGATGTGCTGGCCCCGGACGCTTCGGCCAGCTACGCCTACTATCAGGCAAATATCAAGCCGAAGCCGGAGCAGAAGGCCGCCCCTGCGGGCAAAACCGCCTGGCGCTGCACCATCTGCGGTTATATCTACGAGGGCGAGACCCTGCCGCCGGACTATATCTGCCCGCTGTGCAAGCACCCCGCCTCCGATTTTGAAAAAGTGACTGTCTGATCTCACCTGCAAAAAACAGCACAAGGCCGTGTCCCGGATGGGACACGGCCTTCGATTTTGCCGCATGCTTCGGGAGCGGCTTGGAAGCGGGGAACGCCAGGCAGCGGGGAGGAAAACGGATCCTTAATCCGCCAGTTCCTCCATCGCCTCCCGCATCGTATCTGCGGAGAACAGAAATTCTCCATTTTGACTGTACACCTCGATATGGCTGCCAACCGAACGGAACTGGAACTCTGACATCTTTCTGTCCTCCTTTTGTTTTGGTACTTCTTATTTTACACAAATAAGATACAATAAAGAGGACTTTTAACAAAAACATGCGTTTTTCTTTTTGGAACAACCGCCTGCCGCCCCAAAAAGGCGGATCCCTCTTGCAATCCCGGCACAGGGGTGATTAAATAGGGGCGTTATCTCTGGCGCTGCGGATATTTTGTAAAGAGACTACAGGAGGAAACAATCATGGAGCTTGCAGCCATCACCTTTCAGCAGGTGGCGATCTTATTTTTGCTGATTTTTGCCGGGGCGCTGTGCGTAAAAACAGGGGTCGTTCAGCCGGAGCACAAGCAGGCGTTTTCCAATCTGCTGATCTATCTGGTGGTGCCGCTGATGGTCATCAACTCCTATCTGACCGAATACGACCCCGCGATGGGGGCCAATCTGATCAAGGCGTTTGGAGGGAGCATCCTTGCCATCGGCATCGGGCTTGTGCTGACCTTTGCTCTGACCGCCCGCTGGAAGGATGGCGAAACACAGATCCGGCGCTTTGCGTGCATCTTTTCCAACGCGGCCTATATGGGCTTTCCGCTCATCCAGGCGCTGTTTGGGGCCGAGGGCCTGATCTATGCCAGCGCATACGTCACGGTGTTCAATCTGCTGCTTTGGACGCTGGGCTGCGCGATGGTCAGCGGCCGCACCGACAAAAAAGCCGTGCTGCACAGCGTTTTGAGCACGCCGGTGCTCTATGCGGTGGTGCTGGGCATTGCGCTGTACTTTCTGCGGGTGCCGGTGCCGGAGCTTTTGCGCAGGCCCTGTGAGCTGATCGGAAACATGAACACACCGCTTTCGATGTTTATCACGGGCATGCTGATCGCCGCCAGCGACCTGCGCCAGGTGGCCAAAGACCTGCGCCTGTGGTGCGTGGCGGCCCTGCGTCTGCTGGTGATCCCGGCCGTGACCATCGGGGCATTCTGGCTGCTGGGGCTACAGGGCATGACCGCACAGGTGGTGCTGCTTTTGGAAGCCTGTCCCTGCGCGGCCATCACCTCCATTTTTGCGGTGCAGTACCATCATGATGAGCAGAGCGCCGCCGGTATGGTGGTGATCACCACGCTGCTCAGCATCCTGACGCTGCCGGTCTGCGCCCTGCTGCTGACCCGCATCGGCTGAATCAAAACAAAAGGGGGCTGTTTTGGGGATGGCTTCCAATAAGACAAGTCTGAGGACATTACTGACATAGGGCAGCTACCATACAGGAGTATGGCAGAAAGAATTGGCGATACTTGATTTTCACAATCAAGTATCGTCTTTTTGTTGGTGACAAAGATTTTATAAAATAGTTTATACTGTTTTTCTGGAGCCTATGGCTTTTTGTGATTCTTTACGCTATAATGTATCACAAATTATTATATTTACCCGTCCAAATGTACGATTATCCTATGGATATGGAGTTGATCACATGAGAGCATTTAGAGATTATCGGCCTGAAGAAAGGCGAAATTATATAACATTATCAACTGGTGAATACTATCCTGATATTTTGGAAGACGCTTGCAGACTGTACTCTCCTGTGTTGGAGACATTTTCTCAACTGCTGAACCGTTCCGAGAGTTCCAGTGCATTGTTTATGAATATCTCTGCCGTTCCTACTCAGTGGATGAGGATTCAGCTGTGCAGAGTTTTCAGAAAATATGTATCTCCCGAAACTCCTGTTGAGATGCTGAAAAAGAAATCTCAAGCAAGAAAAATATGTGAGGACTTCGGAGACGGTTTCCGCCCTATTCACATGGTGCAGGAAAAGTTTGATGCTCGTCCGCTGCCGGATGAGGCGCTCTGCGCCATTCTCTGGGAATATAAAGACAGAGGCAAAAAGGGTTATGATTTGACCGACAAATTCTTTGACATGGTTCAAGGGAAATTCCCGGATTTGAGCATTTGGGGTCCTCGAGGTGCAGGTGCCGATGTGCAAGCAAGTGTCATTTGGAGCGATTATGCGAACCCGAGCAGACCTCTTGATTTTGTTATCTCTTCCGATGATAAGAAAACTATTTATGCCGTAGGTCTTGCAAGATATGACGGGGACCGCGGCGGCGCACAAGAAGATGACAGAACTGGCGGTTATAAGAACTGTGCTGACGAAGTCCTTGAGTATGTACATTCCCATGGTTTGAACACAAAGGTTATTTTCTTGAATGATGGCCCTGGTCTGCTCCTTGGCTCCATGTGGGAGGACTACTCCAGAATTGAGGAAAGATACCCTAATGAGGTTAAGGTGATCACTCTGCGAATGGTTGAAGAACGTCTTACAAAATCTTGGCTGAAAGGAGAGTAACAATGGCAACTGGTGTTCCGTCTAAAAACGGAGTTAAAAAGACCAAAGTTTCGGTTTCCCTTACCTATGAGGGCAAGGAAGATGTTGCCGCTGTTTTATCCCGGCCTTTCAATCAGTACGATGCACAGACGGCTATAAATGGTGATGGCGAGAACAGATTTTATTTCGGTGATAATCTGGATGTACTTCTGTATTTGCTGAATAATGGGTATAAAGGAAAGATCCGCCTTGTTTATATTGACCCACCGTTTGCAACCACCTCTGTGTTTGTGAACAGAGACCAAGAGCATGCATACAGCGATTATCTTTCTGGCGGTGAATTTGTTGAGTTCCTAAGAAAGAGATTGATTCTGATTAGAGAACTGCTTGCAGATGATGGTTCGATCTATCTGCATCTTGATAACAAGATGGCATTTACCATGAAACTCATTATGGACGAAATTTTTGGTGAGAACAACTGCAGAGCATTTATCACTCGTAAAAAATGCAGTACCAAGAACTATACAAAAAACACATACGGAAATATCTCGGACTATATTATGTTCTATTCCAAGACAGACGAATATGTTTGGAATCGTCCCTTTGTCCCGTGGGAATATGATAAAATGATTGAGCAATATCCATATGTTGACAAACATGGTCGCAGATATAAAAAAGTTCCTGTTCATGCTCCTGGTGTAAGAAACGGTGAAACAGGAAAAGAATGGAGAGGGAAACTCCCTCCAAAGGGTAAGCATTGGCAATATACTCCCGACAAACTGGACGAAATGGATGCAGCCGGAGAGATTTATTGGAGTCCGAGTGGCAACCCAAGGCGAATGGTATTCTGTGACCCATCCAAGGGCATCCCTCTTCAAGATATTTGGATGGACTACAGAGATTCTATAAACCAAGCACAAAAAACCACGGGATACCCAACCGAAAAGAATTTTGATATGCTCAAAATGATTGTTGAGGCATCCTCCAACGAGGGAGATCTTGTAATGGATTGTTTCGCTGGTAGTGGTACAACTCTGGGTGCTGCTTTTGAAACTGGCAGACGGTGGATCGGTGTTGATAACAGTCCCGAAAGTTTGAGAGCGATCCTTAAGCGATTTGTCCAGGGGCTTGATGCATATGGCGATTATGTTAATGGCACTGACTACTCACAATGCACTCTTGACTTGATGGACAAGTGTGGTTTCTCCGTTTTCACAAGCAAAGACATGGCAACAATAGTGCAGGAAATCTGCAAAACAGGAGAATAAGCGAATAAATGGCATGATGACAGTTCGAGACTATCCCGGATTTTGTGTAAACTCTAAATAAACATCATAATGACGTCGAAAATTTGGAGGTTACACAAAAATTGGGACAGTCTCGATTCTACCATGGATCCCAATTTCGCCTGTTGCTCATTTTGCCCTCATGGATCCTTATTGGGGAGCATCTTCCCCAAAACCTACTATTATGAAAAGCGGGAAGCCCCCATTGATGTAGTCATGGGCTTCCCGCTTTTGCTATGCTGTTTTATTGGATCGTCCTACCCAGCATCCCCTTTTTCTGTGCCTTAAAAACGCCCTTACAGCTTGCTCCAGTCCAGCCGGCCCCAGTCATCCACGAACTGACAGCATATCTGACGCAGCTCCGGCTCGTCGGCGCGGGAACCTTCGTCCTGCATGCCCAGGACCACGAACCCGGCATCGCGGGCGGTGCGGGCTGCGTAGAGCGCATCCTCGCACACGACACATCCGGCGGGGTCATCGCCGCCCAGCCGCCGCATGGCGTCCAGGAATACATCCGGGCGGCTTTTGCTGTTTGCGCCCTGGGTGGTGATCATAAACTCAAAACAGTCCGCGACTCCCAGCCGGGCCAGCACCGCGCGGCAGTGCGGCTCCCAGGTGCTGGAGCACAGCCCCATGCGCACGCCTTCGGCTTTCAGGCGGCGCAGCAGTGTCTCGGCCCCCGGCTTGAACCCTGCCCGCTGGTACAGCTCCAGCGTCACGTCCTTCATGGCCTGTTCCAGGAGCTGCGGATCCTGCGGCAGACCGTATTCCCGCACCAGATACGCCGCGCAGGAAGGCAGATCGAGCGGAAGCAGCGCTTCGAGCAGGCCCGGCCGGGGCGTGCGGCCAAATCGTTCCAGCAGAACCAGCGGGGCACGATCCCATACCGGCGCGGTGCTGTCCACCAGCGTGCCATCCATGTCAAAGATCCATTGTTTGTACTGCATTGCAAACGTCCTCCCACAGCGGTGATCTCTTCCGGGCAGTGTATGTTTGTTTTATTATACATGATTTTGCGGCCGGCGCAACGCAGCGCCGCAAAAAGGTTGCAAAATAATGCAGAAATCGCGCCCTGAATATGCTATAATAAAAACATCAAAAGATTAAGAAAAGCGGTTGTCCTTGCTCCGGGAACAAGGTGCCTTTGGGACAGACAGCCGCACACAGCGGGAGGTGGAAGGAAATGGCAAAAACCGGAACTCCCTGCCGCGCTCTGGTGCTGGCCGGAGGCGGTGCGCGGGGCAGCTATCAGGTGGGAGTCTGGCGGGCGCTGGCGGAATTGGGCTGGCGGCCGCAGATCATCACCGGCACCAGCGTGGGCAGCTTGAACGGCGCGATGTTCGTGCTGGATCTGTACGAGACGGCCCGGGATATGTGGCTGACCATCCGCAGCCGGGATGTGATGGATCTTCCGGAGGAAAACGCGGACCGTTCGGCTCTGCATGAGTTTTTGCGGGACGCGGTGCGGGCGGGCGGCATGGATGTCTCTCCGCTGGAAGAGATCGTGGATCGTGTGCTGGACGAGGAGGCCTTGCGCGCTGCGCCCATCCGCTTTGGCCTGGTAACGGTGGAAAGCCGGGGCCTGAAGGCGCGGGAGCTGCCGCTGGAGGAGATCCCCCGCGGAAAGGTCAAGGACTATCTGCTGGCTTCGGCGGCCTGCTTTCCGGCGCTGCGCGCGCGGGAGATCGATGGGATAAAATTTTTGGACGGCGGATATTCGGATAATATGCCGATGGGCCTGGCCCGGCGCATGGGGGCCGAAGAGCTGGTCTGCGTGGATCTGGAGGGCATCGGCATTACCCGCCCCAACCGCACCGGCCTGCCTACCACCCTTATCCGCAGCGCATGGGAGCTGGGCGATATCCTGCATTTTGATCCGGATCTTGCCCGGCGCAATATCGAGCTGGGTTATTTTGATACGCTGCGGGCCTTTGGCCGCATCCGAGGCTGTGCCTACGCCATCGATGACGGGGGCCAGAGCGCCGTGGATGCCGAGAGCTTTGCAGCGCGGTTCGAGGCGGTGCAGCAGGCTGTGAAGCAACGCTGGCCTGCCGCCGTCCTGACCAGCAGCGCAGCGCTGGCGCTGGCAAATATGCAGGATCGGGCGCTGGCCCCGCTGGAGGCGGCCGCACAGGATGCCGATGTGGATCCCGCCCGCTACTATACGGTGGATTCCCTGAGCAAGGCTTTTCTGGATGCCTGCGACCGCAGCCGCATCGAGGGCTTTGCACCTCTGTTCGAGGGCAGCGGCACCGCTGCGCTGGCTGCGCGGGCCGCGCTGCTGCCCAACACCTTTTTGCAGGCGCTGGTGTTCCGTGCCATCACGGATCCGGCGCTCCCGGAGGTGACTGTGTTATGAAGGTCTACAAAGGTTTTTCTGCTTCGCCCGGATTGGTGGTGGGTCAGGTCAGCCGCCTGGAACGCCACACCGAGCCGTACAGCGCAAGTACGCAGGATCCGGAGCGGGAACAGCAGCTGCTGACCGATGCCATCCATACGGCCCAGCAGGAGCTGGAACGGATGAGCGAGCGCTCCGGTTCCTCGGAACAGGCGATCTTTATGTTCCAGAGCATGATGCTGGAGGACGAAAGCTTTCTGGACGAGGTGCGCTCTTACATATCGGCGGGCACCGGGGCGGCCATGGCGATCAGCCGGGTAGGGCAGCGCTATGCGGATCAGCTGTCCAGCATGGAGGACAATCCGTATATGCAGCTGCGCAGCGTGGATATCCTGGATGCCACGCTGCGGGTAGTGAATATCCTGTCCAACCGCCCGCGGGAATGGATGGCGCTGGATCACCCGGTGATCCTGGCATCGGATCTGCTGATGCCCAGCGATCTGTTCAGCGTGCCGTCGGGGATGATCCTGGGCATCGTCACTTCGGAGGGCAGCAGCCAGAGCCATGCGGCCATCATTGCCCGGGCAATGAATATCCCCGGCATCGTGCAGGTGGGGCGGGATTTTCTGGATGACTGCGATGGCCGCACCTGCATCGTAGATGCCGCCAAGGGCGAGTGCATCCTGGATCCGGATTCTGCTACCCGCCAGCAGGCTGTGACCCGCATCTGTGAGATGCAGCGGGAGAACGAGGAGCTGGCCGAGCTGCGGATGCTGCCCTGCCGCACGCGGGATGGCGCGCCCTTTGAGCTGCTGGCCAACTGCTTTGGCCCCGAGGATATCGACACCGCCATGCAGTCCGGCGCGTATGGCGTGGGTCTGCTGCGCAGCGGATACCTGATCCAGCCCGGACATGTCCCGGATGAGCAGGAGCAGTATTTCTTTTATACCGCCTGCCTGCTGGCGGCGCAGGGCTTTCCCATCACGGTGCGCACGTTCGATTTTGGCTCGGATCGTACCCTGGCGGATCTGAATCAGGGGCCTCAGTCCTCAAATCTGGGGCTGCGGGGCATCCGCAACAGCCTGCGCCAGCCCCGCCAGTTTGAAACGCAGATCTGCGCGCTGCTGCGCGCGGGCGCGCGCGGCCCGCTGCAGGTGGTGTTCCCGATGGTCACGGAGGTGGAGGACTGGGACGCCGCGATGCAGATGGTGGAGCGCTGCCGGTGCAGCCTGAGAGAACGGGGGGTGCCCTTTAACCCGGACGTGCGCTTTGGCGTGATGCTGAGCATCCCGTCTGCCTGCCTGACGGCCGAGGATTTTATCCGCCATGGATGCAGCTTTTTTGTCATTGGCACCAATGATCTGACCCAGTATGTGCACGCGGCAGACCGGGAGCTGACCAGCGCCGAGCGGTATTACCGCCCCGCCAGCCCCGCGATGCAAAAGCTGATCCGGATGGTCCTGGACGCTGCCGAGCAGGGCGGTGTCCCGGTGAGCATCTGCGGCCTGGCTGTGGGAAGCCCGGCCAATGCGATGCAGTATTTGCAGCTGGGACTGCGCAGCTTTTCGGTCAGCCCGCAAAACCTGCTGGAGCTTAAGCGCGCTTTGCTGGAAACGGATGCCCGCCCGAAGGACGAAGAGCTGGAGTGATGCTGCGGAGCGTTCCTTTTTTGAAAAAAGGAACCGAAAAAACTTTTCCCGCTTTTTGAAAAAAGCGGGGCAAAAACTTTTTGATCGGCCCATGCATACGCATGGGCTGATTTTTTTGCCTGTGTGTCCCCTCCTGGGGGCGGAAGCATCGGCTGCGGAACAGGCTTTCCGGGGCGGCAGAAGCGCAAAAAAAACCCAAAAATAGAGACATCAGACAACTTGCGCAAAGAGAGGAGATTAAAAATCAACCTCTTCGGAAGCCTTGAAAATACGCGGAACAACGATTTATTTTTAAAAGCCGTTGAGGGTTCTACCCCTTTTTGGCACAGAGGTCATATGTTCTGGAAGCGGTTTGGCGGGGCGGAGCAGAGGTTTTTGGCTGTGTTTTTGGATCGGCCGGGCTAAAATCTGAAAACAGCGGAAATCGCAAATAAACGGAAAATAAAGCGGATGGAACCATCCCTTTCCCCCGGCTATAAAAACAACTTGTGAAACGCAGGATTTTCCGTATGCAGTTGAACACTCTTCCTATAGCCCGCCCGGGCTTTGCAAACAGGATAAAACCTGCCCTATGCGAATAAAAAAACCTGGCCCATGCGTATGCATGGGCCGATCAAAAAGTTTTTTCGGTTCCTTTTTTTCAAAAAAGGAACAAAACCCCCGTAAAACAATCCCCCGTAAAAGCTCCCTATCCCCTTTTCCGCTTCCCGCCTTCCCGCGCAAGGGCAAGCAGGCGGGGCTTATCGAGGATGGTCAGGCCGCCGCGGGAGAGCGAAACGAGGCCCTCCTGAGCAAAATACTTGAGCATACGGCTGACCACCTCACGGGCGGTACCCATATAGCGGGCGATCTGGTCATGTGTCATGCGCAGCTCGGTGCCGCCGGTCTTGGCAAGCTCATCGGTCAGGAAGATGGCCAGCCTTCGATCCGCGCTCATGAACAGGATCTGCTGCATAGCCCACATGGTGTCCGAAAAGCGTTCCGACACCATCTGATAGGCATAGCAGCGCACATGGACGTTCTGCTGGATCAAAGCCCGAAATGCTCCCGCACCGATGCACAGAGCCTCGGTGTCCTCCTCTGCGTCGATATAGACATCAAAGTTCACCTCATCCAGCACGCAGGACGCGGACAGGATGCACACCTCGTCCCGGAATAAGCGGTACAGTGTCACATCCCGTCCATCCTCGGACAGCAGATATGAGCGCAGCTGCCCGGAACGCAGCAGCAGAATGCCCACACAGCTCTCGGTAGGGCTGTGGACGCGCGCCCCTTTGGGATAGCGCACAGGCCGCGTGCTGCGGCACAAAGCGTCCTGCTGGTCGGCCGTCAGCTCATCCCAGAATGGGAACGCACAGGCCAGGCACCCGTCCACACAGGGCCTTTCAGCCGCCATAGAAGCCACCCTTTCGCAGGGCTTTGGCGGCCTCTGTGCCTGCCAAAGCCCCTTCGTAGACCGCTTTTGCCACCTGCAAAAGGCCGCCCGTGCAGTCGCCCGCAGCGTACAGGCCGGGGATGCTGGTCATCATGTGCTCGTCCACCAGGATGCGGCTGCCGTCCACATCTGCGCCCAGCTTGCGGGCCAGAGCCGTGCTGCCTGCCACGCCCAGCGCAACGAATACGCCGCTCAGGGCCAGCTCCTGGCCGCCCGCCAGCCGCACCGCCGATACCCGGCCGCTGCCGCCATCCAGAATGGCTTCCACTGTCTCGGTGCGCACCTGGATCTGGGGCGGAAAAACGGCGGTCAGAGGCGCGCCGTTGGTCAGCAGCGTCACGCTGGCCGCCACGGGCAAAAGCGCCTGTGCTTCGTGCAGGGCATATTCGCCGCTGCCCAGCACGGCCACATCCTTTCCCCGGTAGAAAAAGGCGTCACAGGTGGCGCAATAGCTCACGCCGCGGCCGGAAAGCGCTTCCAGCCCCGGAATGCGCGGTGCTGCGCGGGAGGCTCCCGTGGCCAGGATGACCGCGTCGGCGGGCCATTCGCCGTCCAGCGTTTCCACAACAAGGCGGTCGGTAAAGGTCAGGCCAACGGCCTCAGTCTCCACAAACTGCACGCCCAGCGCCTTTGCGCCCTCGACGCCGCGTTCTTCCAGTTCCCGGCCGGAAAGGGGCTGTGCCAGGCCATAATAATTTTCGATCTGCTCGGCCCGCTCCAGCGCGCCGCCGCCGCGGGTGAGAACGGTGGTGTCCACCCCGGCGCGGGCGGTATACAGCGCCGCGGAAACACCCGCCGGGCCGGAACCTATAATTACGATATTTGCCATAAAGAACCTCCTGCTGTGTGCTGCGGATGCTTTTCTTTCCTTGTTAGTATACACCTTTTTGGGACGGATTCTGTGACCAAATTACAAAAACTTCCCTTTTGTTCCCAAATAGGGCCGGAATATGATATACTGAACCGAAAAAATGGAGTTTTTTCATTTTGTTCTGTCATTTTTTAGATCGTTTTGGAGGAATCCGTCTTATGCCCAAGCAGCGAATCCTTTTCATCACCACCGGCGGGACCATTGCCAGCGTGCGCACCCCGCAGGGCCTGCGGCCGGTGCTGTCCAGCCGGGAACTGCTGGATCACCTGCCGGAGCTGAACGAGCTTTGCGCTCCGGAAACACTGGCCCTGTGCAGCATCGACAGCACCGATCTTGGCCCGGAGCACTGGCTGATGCTCACCCGCGCCGTACAGGAAAATTATGCTCTGTACGATGGCTTTATCATCTGCCATGGCACCGACACGCTGGCGTACTCGGCGGCGGCGCTGTCCTACCTGATCCAGAACGCGGACAAGCCCATCATCCTGACCGGCGCCCAGCAGCCTATTTCCGACGAGATCACCGACGCCAAAAAGAATCTGCGCGACAGTGTGGTCTGTGCGCTGGATCCCGGCAGCCGGGGCGTGATGGTGGTGTTTGGCGGGCATGTCATCGCGGGCACGCGCGCAAAAAAGAACAAGACCATCAGCTACGATGCCTTTGCGTCGGTCAATTTCCCTGAGCTGGCGCTGGTACAGGGCGACCGCCTGGTGCGGTATGTGCCCTCTCCCTGGCCCAGCGGCCCGGTAGAATTTGGCCGTGCGCTGGATCCAAAGGTGTTTCTGCTCAAGCTGACGCCCGGCTTTGGGCCGGAGCTGATCCCGGAAATATTCCGCCTGTATGACTGTGTGATCGTGGAAAGCTTTGGCGTGGGCGGCATCCCCCGGCGGCTGATGGATGCCTTTGCCGAGGGGCTGGGCGACTATGACCAGACCCATAAAGTGCTGATCCTGACCACGCAGGTCACTTATGAGGGCAGCGATGTGGGCATCTACGAGGTGGGCAAGCGGGTGAAGGACCGTTTCCGTTTTCTCGAAGCGCATGATATGACCATCGAGGCCGTGGTGACAAAGAGCATGTGGCTGCTGGCCCAGGGGTGCGGCAGCTTCGATCAGCTCCAGCACCGGTTTTATCAGCAAATAAACTTTGATACGTTTTATCGTTGATTTTTTAGCAGAAGCCTTCATATACAAACGTTTGCATACAAAATGGCCCCAAAACGGGGCGAAGCTGCCAAAAGCATATGCAAACGTTTGTATAGGCCGGAGGGCCTCCGGATGCCAGGCTCTGGCGGCCCCATCCGCATCAAACAAAAAAGAGCTGTGCGCCGCCGCATTCTGCGGCAGTTCACAGCTCTTTGCTTTGTTTTCGCTTGCGCGTTTTGTTTTTTGTACCGGTTTGTCAGAATATCAGCTGCACCAGCAGCACATAGCACAAAGTTCCCCCCGCGATGGAAAGCAGGGTCTGGTGCTTCCAGCGGTGGAGCAGGACGATCACCAGAATAGCCAGCGCTTCCGGCAGGCCCCGGCTGCCGGAAAACAGGCTCACGCCTTTCAGACAGTAGATCACCAGCATGCCAAAGATGGCGGCGGGCAGCGCCCGGCCCAGATACTGGATGACGGCGGGGGTCTGCTGTCCCCGGCAGGAAAAGATCAAAAACGGCAAAAAGCGGGTCAGCATGGTGGCCAGCGCACACACCCCGATGAGGATAAACTGCTGGGTCTGGGTCATGGGATGTCTGCGCCTCCTTTGTTTTTTTCTGCCGGGCGTTCCGGGCGCTGTGCGTCCGGTGTGCATCCCGCGTTTTCTGCACGCTCTATAGGCTTGCGCAGGATCAGCAGAAGCATCAGGATGCAGACCATGGCGGGCAGCAGAAAGCGGTCCGGGCCAAACAGCGCAAGGCAGCCCAGCGGCGCGGCCAGGCCGATCAGAGCGCCGGCGTGCTGGCGCTCCTTTTCCCACTGGTTCAGGAAGATCACCACGAACATGGCAGTCATGACAAAATCCACGCCTTCGGTGCTGAAGGGCAGCGCCGCCCCCAGCACCGCCCCCAGCCCTGCGCTGAGGACCCAGTAGCACTGATCCAGCAGCGAGATAAAGAACATGAACCATCCTTTGTCCACCCCGGCGGGCGGCTGGGCGGAACAGGTGATGGAAAAGGTCTCGTCGCTCATCGAAAAGATCATATAAAGGCTGCGCCAGCCATAGCCCCGGTAGCGCTCCAGCATGGCCAGGCCATAAAACAGGTGCCGGGCCTGGATCATCAGCGCCATCAGAAAGGCGGATACCGGGTCAAAGGCTCCCAGCAGCAGCGAGGCCAGCACAAACTCCAGCGAGCCGCCGTAAACCACCGTGCCCATCAGCATGGGATACCACACCGGCAGCCCCAGCGACTGCACATAGATGCCGTAGCCCAGCCCCAGCACAAAATATCCGGTCAGCACCGGCAGCGTACAGGGCGCGGCGGCCCGCAGCGCCGGCAGCACCACGCCGGGCTGTGCGGCGGTGTGCGCCCTGCGCAGGAAGGTTTGCAAGATAGATTCCCCCTTTTATTCATACTGTTGTTCTATCATAAAGGCGCTGGGCAAAATCGTCAAGAGAAGCGCCAAAATTTTGTGTGCCTGTGCTCTGTGCACAAGTTTTTTGGAAAAAAATTGTGGGAGTGTGCAAATTGACAAAGCCGGGAGGCGTTGTTATAATGAGATACGAAAAAAGCGAAAATGTTCGTGTTACTGTTCGATCAGGCATGAGTTCTTAAAGCGGGCAACCGGTTTGAGAAGTCGTGCCTTTTTTCTTTGTCAGGAACGATCCGGTTCTGGTTCGTCCGCAGGGTGTGAAGGTTCAAAAAAATAAAGGTGCCGGCGTGTTGCGGCGATACGGAGGGCGCGACGGTGAAAGCGATCAAGGTATTCAGTAATAATGCGGTTTCTACGGTGATGCCGGATGGCAGCGAGGCCATTCTTTTGGGCAAGGGCATCGGCTTTGGCAGGCGTCCCGGCGCGCAGATCGATGAGCGCCGCATCGAAAAGGTGTATTATGTGCAAAACGAGATGCAGACCAAGTTTTTGCAGATGTTGCAGGATGTGCGCCCGGACGTGATGGAAGCCGCCGAGGTGATCCTGGCTTTGGCCCAGCAGGAGGGCTTTTATATGAGCAGCCAGGCCACCCTTTCGCTCATCGACCACATCAGCTTTGCCATCGAGCGCCAGGAAAAAGAGGTCACGCTGCCCAACCTTCTGCGCAACGAGACCCGGCTGCTGTATCCCAAGGAATACAGCCTGGGCATGCGGGCGCTGGAGATCATCCGGGAAAAGTGCGGCATCAGCCTGCCGGACGACGAGGCCGGGTATGTGGCGCTGCATCTGGTCTCGCTGTCGGTGGATCGCAACGCCGCGTATGACGTGCTCCGGTTTGTGGGCGCAACGCTGGATCTGATCCAGCAGATCTATGGCATCACGCTGGATCCCGACAGCCTGGATACCATGCGCATGACCACCCATCTCAAATTTCTGGCCCAGCGCATCCAGCAGGGCAGCACCTGGCACACAAATGAGGATGACATGATGTATGATTACCTGCTGGCCAAGGACGAGCGCAACCAGCTCTTTCTGGAGCGGCTGGAACAATATGTGGAAAAGGGGTTCCGCCACACCCTCAGCAAGCAGGAGCGCTTTTATCTGCTGATCCACCTGACCCGCATCCTGAAAATCGATGAATGACCTTTTTTGGGCCGAATGCGCGCACGGCCCAAAAAAGGTCAGGAAATATGTCCGTTTGTCCACCCAAAAGCAAAGGAGAGAATCACAGATGAAAAAGAAGATCATGGGCCTGCTGGAGACCTTCTCCAAGGCCATGGTGCAGCCGCTGATGTATCTGTCAGCGGCCGGCATCCTGATCGTCGTGGGTGTGCTGCTTACCAACAGCACCATCACCGGCTGGCTGCCCTTCCTCAAATGGGCGCCCATCCAGTTCTTCGGCAAAATGCTGTACAACTCGGTCATGGGCATCATCAACAATCTTGCTGTTGTGTTCGTCATCGGCCTGCCCGCAGCGCTGGCCAAAAACGATAAGCACAAAGCCGCTCTGATCGGCTTTATGACTTATCTGATGTACCTGTTCAGCTCCAACACTCTGCTCAGCCTCACCGGTACCCTGGCCGCGGAGCAGCCCCTTATCGGCCTGGTGGGTACCGGCCAGACCAAGATCCTGGGCATCCAGTGCGTGGATATGAGCGTGTTCGGCGGCATCATCCTGGGCTGCATCGTGGGCTGGGTGTTCAACCGCACCTCCCACAAGCGCTTCAAGGGCGTGATGCAGATCTACTCCGGCGCAAACTTCTCCTTCGTCTGCCTGGTTCTGGTGGCGATCGTGTTTGCCCTGATCACCAACACCGTGTGGCCCGTGGTCCAGGGCTGGATCAGCGCACTGGGCGGCTTTATCAAGAGCACCGGCGCGTTTGGCCTGTTCCTGTATGGCTTTTTGGAGCGTCTGCTGCTGCCCACCGGCCTGCATCACCTGGTTTACACCCCGTTCCAGTTTGCCGATCTGGGCGGCGTGCTCCAGCTGGGTGACACTGTGATCGCCGGCGCATACCCCATCGTCATGGCCGAGATGAATATGCCCGTGGAGCAGTTCTCCGAGAGCATCTACTATACCTCCATCGGCTTTACCAAGATGTTCGGCTATGTGGGCATCGGCGCAGCCTTTATCTACACCGCTTACCCCGAAAACCGCAAAAAGACCGCCACCACCATCATCCCGCTGGTCGTCACCGCGATGCTGGCGACCATCACCGAGCCGATCGACTTTATGTTCATCTTTGCGGCTCCGCTGCTGTACTTCCTGCATGCCTGCATCGCCGGCCTGTTCATGGCCCTGCTCAAGGTGTTCGGCGTCATCGCTTTGTGGAACGGCAACATCCTGGCCAGCATCCTGACCAACATCGCCAACGCGGACAAGACCGTCCGCATGCCGCTGATGTGGATCCTGGGCGGCATCCAGATCGTGGTGTACTTTGTGCTGTTCAGCTTCCTCATCAAAAAGTTCAACTACCACACCCCCGGCCGCGAGGGGGATCCGCTGCCCGCAGGCGGTGCGGCGCCCGCACCTAAGGCGGCTTCGGCGGCAAAGCCCGCCGCAAAGTCTGCCCCCGCACAGGACGGCGCGGACAACGAGGCCATCCGCAGCCTGATCCAGGGTCTGGGCGGCAAGGACAACATCGTTTCGGTGGAAAACTGCATCACCCGCCTGCGCGTCACGCTGAAGGACGTGTCCCGCATTGACGAGGCGCTGATCAACAAGACCGAGAACCGCGGCATCGTCAAAAAGAGCGACAGCGTGCAGATCATCTATGGCCTGCAGGTGCCGGAGATCCATCAGGCGGTGGACGAGCAGCTGGCACGGCTCTGATCCCCCAGAAACGTTTTTCATTCACCCATTGAGATAAGAAGAAAGAAATGGAGAGCAATATGATCATTACCATCGTAGGCGGCGGCAGCACCTTTACCGCCGGTATCGTCAAATCCATCGCGCTGCGCCGGGACGAGCTGGGCGTGGACGAGATCCGTCTGTTCGACATCGACAAGGAGCGCCAGGACAAGGTTGCCGTTGTGGTGGACTGGATCCTGCGCGAGGAGCTGAAGTGCGGCATCAAGCTGGTGGTCACGACCGATGTGGAGACCGCGTACAAGGATGCGTCCTTCGTGTTTGCCCAGATGCGCGTGGGCAAGTATGCGATGCGTGAGCAGGACGAGAAGATCCCCCTGCGTCACGGCTGCGTGGGCCAGGAGACCTGCGGCTGCGGCGGCCTGGCATACGGCATGCGCACCATCTTCCCGATGATCAAGATGATCGACGATGCCGAAAAGTATGCAAAGCCCGATTACTGGATCCTGAACTACTCCAACCCCGCGGCCATCGTATCCGAAGCCTGCCGCAAGCTGCGCCCGAAGGCCCGTATCATCAACATCTGCGATATGCCCATCGCCATCATCGACGTGGTGGCCGCGGCCATGAACATCAAGGATAAGCAGAACATCGTTTATGATTACTTTGGCCTGAACCACTTTGGCTGGTTCACCTCCATCGAGTACAAGGGCCAGGATCTGATGCCCACCCTGCGCCAGTACATCAAGGACAACAAGATCCTGCTGCCCGAAGCCTATCTGAAGGATAAGGCCGCTCTGGGCGTGGGCGTCAAGAAGGACACCGGCGCAGAAGGCAACCGCCATACCCGTGGCAGCTGGTACTATGTCTGGAAGGGCGAGTACGAGATCATGGAGAACTTCCCGGAATATCTGCCTAACACTTACCTGAACTACTATTTGCAGTGCAAGGAGTTTGTGGAGCACTCGGATCCCAATCACACCCGCGCCAACGAGGTCATGGAGACCCGCGAAAAGAACCTGTTCGAGGGCATCGACAAGTATCTGGCCACCGGCGAGATCGACGAGAAGGTGTTCTATGCCGGCAGCCACGGCGACTGGATCGCAGACCTGGCCATTGCGCTGAAGAACGATACCAAGGCCCGCTTCCTGGTCATCACCGAGAACCGCGGCGCGATCCCCAACATGCCGTATGACGCAATGGTGGAGATCCCCGCCTATATCGGCAAGAACGGCCCGGAGGTCATCGCGCGCGATCCCATCCCCCTGTTCCAGCAGGGCCTGATGATGCAGCAGCTGAACAGCGAAAAGCTGCTGGTGGAAGGCTGCATCGAGGGCAGCTATGAAAAGGTGCTGCAGGCATTTACCCTGAACAAGACCGTGCCCAGCATGACCGTGGCCAAGGAGATCCTGGACGAGATGATCGAGGCCAATAAGGAATACTGGCCGGAGCTGAAGTAATCAGTTTTTTTACCGGACGAAAGGAGCTTTGACCCATGGGATTTTTGAGTTTTTTGAAGGGCAAGGGAGCGCAGCAAGCTCCTTCCGCCGGGTGCCTCGGCGCTGTTGCAAAGGGAACGGTGGTGCCGATGGAACAGATTCCGGACGCTGTCTTTTCGCAGGGGATCATGGGCGTGTGCTGCGGCATCGCGCCGAAAGATGGCAGGGTTTATTCCCCGGCGGATGGCGTTGTCAGCCAGCTTACAGATACCATCCACGCGGCAGGCATTACGGCGGGAGAGATGGAGCTGCTCATCCATGCTGGTGTGGACACCGTGGAGATGAAAGGCGAAGGCTTTGCCTATGCGGTGAAGGAAGGCCAGAAGGTGAAAAAGGGCGATCTGCTGCTGACGATGGATCTGGACAAGGTCCATGCAGCGGGCTTTGCGGATACCATCATCCTGGCCGTGACCAACTCGGACGACTTTGCCGCTGTGGAAACGGTGGCAAGCGGCGCGGTCGATGTGGGCGATGACCTGATGAAGGTGAGCAGGTAAGCGGCAAAAATGCCGGTGCGCGAAAGCGCACCGGCATTTTTGTTTTCTTTTTCCCGCTTTTCCCGCTTTTTGAAAAAAGCGGGGCAAAAACTTTTTGATCGGCCCGCGTTCCACGCGGGCCAGGGATTTTTATGTGCATGGGGCGGGTTTTATCCTGTCTGCAAAGCCAGGGCGAGCTGCATGGGGATGCGTGGCCGGCTTCCCTGTTCCCTCACGCGCTGCGCTCTTTTTTGACATACAGCGCACGGGCAGCGTTGAGCACGGCAATGACCATGACGCCGACATCCGCGAAGATGGCGGCCCACATCCCCGCCAGGCCAAGCGCACCCAGCAGCAGGCAGACGGCCTTGACGCCAAGGGCAAAAACGATGTTCTCATACACGATGCGCAGGGTGCGCCGTGCGATGCGCATGGCAAGGGCGATTTTTGCGGGGTCATCGTCCATCAGGACGATATCGGCGGCTTCGATGGCGGCGTCCGAGCCGAGCGCGCCCATCGCGATGCCGATATCCGCGCGGGAAAGCACGGGTGCATCGTTGATTCCGTCGCCCACAAAGGCCAGGTTCTCCTTGGGCTGCCTGGTTGCCAGCAGAGCCTCGATGCGCTCCACCTTATCGCCGGGCAGCAATCCCGCATGGAACTCGTCCAGGCCCAGCTGAGCGGCCACGGCCTGCGCCACCGGCTCTGCATCGCCGGTCAGCATCACCGTTCTGCGCACACCGGCCTGTTTCAGGTCGGCAATGGCCTGTCTGCTGTGAGGCTTGACCACATCCGCGATCACAAGGCAGCCCGCATAGCGGCCCTCCACTGCCACATGCACCACCGTGCCGGTCTCTGCCGGGGCGGGGGCGTCCAGGCCCAGCTTTTCCATCAGGCGGGCATTGCCTGCGGCCACCATGCGGCCGTCCACACGGGCGGTCACGCCATAGCCGCCCAGCTCCTCCACGTCTGTGACGCGGCTGGGATCCAGCTCCCGGCCGCAGGCGGCCCGGATGCTTTGGGAGATGGGATGCTTCGACCAGCTTTCGGCAAGAGCGGCCGTTTCCAGCAGGGCGTCCTGTTCCATATCCGCCGCAGGGTGGACAGCGGTGACGGCAAAGCTGCCCTGGGTCAGGGTGCCGGTTTTATCAAAGACCACTACGCCCGTATGGGCCAGCTCTTCCAGATAGGTAGAGCCTTTGACTAGGATGCCGCAGGCGCTGGCCCCGCCGATGCCGCCAAAGAAGCTGAGCGGGATCGAGATGACCAGCGCGCAGGGGCAGGAAATGACCAGGAAGGTCAGGGCGCGGTAGACCCATTCCCCCAGCTGGGGCGGCTGGCCCAGCACAAGCAGCACCAGCGGCGGCAGAAATGCCAGCGCCAATGCGCCATAGCACACCGCCGGGGTATACACCCGCGCAAAGCGTGTGATAAAGTTTTCGCTGCGGGACTTTTTCATGCTGGAATTTTCCACAAGATCCAGGATCTTGGACACAGTGGACTCGCCAAATTCTTTGGTGGTGCGCACCCGCAGCAGGCCGGTCATATTGACACAGCCGCTGATCACCTCGTCCCCGGCCTTTACATCGCGGGGCAGGCTTTCGCCGGTCAGGGCGGCGGTGTTCAGGGCAGATGTGCCCTCGGTCACTACGCCGTCGATGGGCACCCGCTCACCGGGCTGCACCACGATCACGGTACCGGGCGCCACTTCGTCCGGATCCACCTGTTCCAGCTGACCGTCCCCGCCCTCGATGTTGGCATAGTCCGGACGGATATCCATCAAAGCGGCGATGCTGCGGCGGCTTTTGCCCACCGCAACGCTTTGGAACAGCTCGCCGATCTGATAGAAAATGATCACGGCGCAGCCCTCGGCATAGTCGCCCAGCGCAAACGCGCCCACGGTGGCCACCGCCATCAGGAAGCACTCATCAAAGGGCTGGCGGTTGCGGATGCCCTTGAGCGCTTTTTTCAGTACGTCCCAGCCCACTACAAGGTAGGGCACCAGGTAACAGGCCAGCTTCAGCGGCGCAGGCAGGGCGTCGGCCGCCAGTGCGCACAAAACCATCAGCGCCGCCGCCGCCAGAATGCGGTACAGAGTGCGTTTTTGTTTTTTTGTCATGCAAAATGCCTCCCTTTTTCGGCAGTTTTCCACAGGTTTTTACTGGAAAAACGGGTTTTTCACCTTTTCCACCGGGTTTTTCACAATTGCTTGGGGAAAGAATCCATCTTTTCTGCGCATTTTTTGAAACTTTTCCCCGAACGTTGTTGAAAACCCGGTGGAAAGTGTGGAAAAGTCATCGGATTTTCCACAAAAAAAGCGGGGGCCGAGGTTGCACCCGCCCCCGCCGGCACACATCAGATGCCAAAGATCTCGCAGTCGTCCTCCACCTTTTTGCAGGCGGCCAGGACCTTCTGCATAGTGGCCTTGGGGTCTGCGCCTTCGGCAAACTCCACGGCCATCTTCTGGGTCATAAAGCTCACGGTCGCCTTGGCCACGCCGGGGGTGCGGCTGGCGGCATCCTCCATTTTGGCGGCGCAGTTGGCGCAGTCCACCTCGATCTTGTAGGTCTTTTTCATCGTATGTACCATCCTTTCGTCTGATTTCGGCCCCGGTGGGGGCTAAAAACCTGTTTTCATCCCCGGCTCTGGCGATGAAAGCGGGTCTTTATTCCTCGATGTGATCCATCCCCATGGAGAGGATGCTGCGGACGTGGTCATCGTCCAGTGCATAGTATACGGTTTTTCCCTCCCGGCGGAAGCGCACCAGCTTGGAATCCTTGAGCACCCGAAGCTGGTGGCTGACCGCCGACTGGCTCAGCTGCACGGCGCCGGCAATGTCCTGCACGCACAGCTCAGTATCGTGCAGAGCGTACAGGATCTTGATGCGGGTGGAATCGCCGAATACCCGGAACAGGTCGGCAAGCTCATAAAGCACTTCGTCATCCGGCAGCTCCACCGGCTGGGGGGCTGCGGCGCTGGGAGAATTTTGCAAAGCCATGATCCGTTTGCTCCTTTCCGGGCGGACAGCCCTGCCGCTAAACACATGAATATTTGTTCATGTGTTCATGATATCACTTGTTTGGCGTCCTGTCAATGGCATTTTCTGAAAAAAGTCTGCGCAGGCCGGGATTTTTTCGCTTTGCGGAACGCTCTGCGCACATCGACCCGCTTTTCTCAAAAAACGCCGGCCTTCAGTTTGTCCAGCACCTCGTTCAGGCTGGCGCATTCCATCGTATAGGTGCGGCGCATCTCCTCGTTGGGCGGCTGCAGATCGGGCACCATCACGGTGACAAAGCCGCCCGCAGCTCCCGCCCGCACACCATTGTAGCTGTCCTCCAGCACAAGACAGTGCGCAGGCTCAACGCCCAGCCGTGCCGCCGCGGTGAGGAAGATCTCCGGATCGGGCTTGGAGCGGGCGATCTCCGGCCCGGATACGATGGCGGAAAAATAATGGGTCAGATCCCAGCTTTCCAGATGATAGCGGATATCGGATTCCCGGCTGGAGGATGCTACCGCAGCGGGGATGCTATGCTGGTGCAGCCATTTGAGCAAAGCATCCAGCCCCGGCTTTTTGGGCACCGGCGCGGCATGGAAGGCTTCGGTGCCCAGCCGCTGAAGATTGTCCATCACGGCCCGGGCATCGCAGTCCGGGCCATAGAACTGCCGCACGATGCTGCGGGACATCTCGCCGGTAGTGCCGCGCACGGCTTCGGCCAAGCCCTCCTTATAATCAAGCCCGGCTTCGGCCAGAGCGGGCCGCCACATCCTGGTCCAGATGTTTTCGGTATCGAACATCAGGCCGTCCATATCAAAAATAACGCCTTGGATCATAGGTCGTTCTCCTTTCGGATCCGCTTTTTCTTTATTTTAGCATAGCGGCGGCGGTTTGGATATGCGCAATGGCATAATTTGCGGCAACTTTACTGTTCTAAAGATGAAACATTTTTCGCTCCCCCTTGCAAATTGGCTCTCCTATACTATAATAGAAACCAGTATTCGGCGTTTTGTGCGCGGAGCTTTGGCCGCGCTTGCGACGAGGAGAAGAAAAGAGGGAATTTCATCATGTTGGATATCAAAGTGACCCGGACGACCGCGCCCAAGCACAAGCCGGCCGATGAAACCAAGCTGGGGTTTGGCAAATTGTTCACCGATCACATGTTTGTGATGGATTATACCGCGGGCGAAGGCTGGCACGATGCACGCATCGTTCCCTACGCACCGTTTTCGCTGGATCCTGCCACCGTGGTGTTCCACTATGCGCAGGAGATCTTTGAGGGCATGAAGGCCTACCGCACTGCGGATGACACCATCCAGCTGTTCCGCCCGGAGTGCAACGCCAAGCGCATGCAGGATTCCGCAGACCGCCTGTGCATCCCGCAGATCCCGGTGGAGGACTACATCCAGGCGGTCAAGGCGCTGGTGGACATCGACCGCGACTGGGTCCCCCACACCGATGGCGCTTCGCTGTACATCCGCCCGTTCGTGTTTGCCACTGACGTGGGCCTGGGCGTGCATGCTTCCAAGCATTATATCTTCTGCATCATCTGCGCCCCTTCCGGCGCATATTACGCCGAGGGCATCAACCCTGTGCGCATCTATGTGGAGGACGATTACATCCGTGCGGCACCCGGTCTGACCGGCTTTACCAAGTGCGGCGGCAACTATGCGGCTTCCATCAAGGCCGGTGAGCTGGCCGAAGAGCAGGGCTACGCGCAGGTGCTGTGGCTGGACGGCGTGGAAAAGAAATACGTCGAGGAAGTTGGCAGCATGAACATCATGTTCAAGATCGACGGCAAGGTTTACACCGCTGCCACCGTGGGCACCGTTCTGCCCGGCGTCACCCGCCGCAGCTGCATCGAGCTGCTGAAGGACTGGGGCTATGAGGTCATCGAGGGAAAGCTGGCCATTGCCGATATCATGCAGGCTGCCCGCGAAGGCAAGCTGGAAGAGGTGTTTGGCACCGGCACGGCCGCGGTGGTTTCCCCGGTCAAGGAACTGGTATGGAAGGGCGAGCACGCCTACATCGGCGACGGCAAGATCGGCCCTGTCACCCAAAAGCTGTATGACACCATGACCGGCATGCAGTGGGGCAAGCTGCCCGATAACAAGGGCTGGATCGTCCCGGTGGAAAAGGTCTACTGAGCCGCTGCGCGCGCAGTCCAAAATCAATTGAATCCTTTTTGCAAGCGCCGCCGGGAGGATTTCTGGCGGCGTTTGCCGTATCCGTGCCCCTTTCTGTGCAAAAATTTACAGACGCATGATTGCAATCCGCGCCGGGTGGTGTTACACTAAACCCACAAATTCAATGCGCAGAAAGCGGGGACGCCGGGATCAGTCGGCGTTCAGGAACTGAAAAGAGGGATTTGATATGGTAAAAAAATGGACTCTGACCTATCCGGCCGTAAACGGCCCGGAGGAGCGCCGGGCCTATGTGTATCTGCCCACCGTGTACCAAGAGGATCCGGAAGCCCGGTTCCCGGTGCTGTATATGTTCGATGGGCAGAATGTCTTTTTCGACGAGGATGCTACCTTCGGAAAAAGCTGGGGCCTGGAGGAATATCTGGATTTCACCGATACGCCGCTGATCGTGGCGGCGGTGGAGTGCAATGCGGGCCGCAACAATGAACGGCTGATCGAATATTCGCCCTATCGCTTTGACGACGAGCAGTTTGGACACTTTGACGGCCGGGGCCGCAGCACGCTGGAATGGTATCTGCGGCGGTTCAAGCCGTATGTGGACGAAAACTTCCGCACTCTGCCTGATCGGGAGCATACCTTTATCGGCGGCAGCTCGATGGGCGGGCTGATGAGCCTGTACGCGCTGCTGCAATACAACCGCAGCTTTTCCCGCGCGGCGGCGCTGTCGCCTTCCATCTGGGTGGCCCCCGATAAGCTGATGACGCTGGCCCAGAAAGCCCGGCTTGCTCCCGGCGCGGTGTTGTATATGGACTACGGTTCCAGAGAGATGGGCAATCACAACGGCATGCGCGCGGGGTATGCGCGGATGGAGAGCCAGCTGGTGCGGCGGGGCATCCATGTAACTTCCCGCATCGTGCCGGATGGCACGCACAGTGAAGCCAGCTGGCAAAAGCAGCTTCCTTTTGTGATCTCTACCCTGATGTATGGGCTGGAGGAAGAGGAAGAATAGCAGGGCTGCTGCACTTCTGGCGGCATATAAGATGCATCCTGATAGATCGCGGACGGGATGGGTCAGGTTTGTGCCCTGTTATTCAATCGATAGCCGGTGGAATGTTCTCTTTTGTCTCGCCAAAAGAGAACCAGAAAAGCGACCCGCGTTGAGATGCTCGGCGGTGGCGAAGCCAGAAAAGCCCCAGTGGGGCTTTTCAGCCGACAGTCCGGTTTGCGCAGCAAATGCCGCGTGTTCAGCGCGGCAAGGACAGGGGGCACGACCAGGGTGCTGCCCTGGACTCTGTGCATCCCGAAAGATTGCGGACGGGATGGGTCAGGCTTATGCCCTGTTATTCAATCGATAGCC
>JBJERU010000023.1:0-15884 GCA_051882415.1 Faecalibacterium sp.
GCACCTGACCTGATGCAATTTTTTAGGATTTCTTCCGAAGAGCAGTCCGCTCATACAGGGTCCAGGGCGGCAGCCCTGGTCGTGCCCCCGCGCCTCGAAACGCGGGTCGCTTTTCTGGTTCTCTTTTGGCGAGACAAAAGAGAACATCCCACCGGCTATCGCCCTGGCAACAGGGCATAAACCTGACCCATCCCGTCCGCGATCTTTCAGGATGCACAGAGTCCAGGGCAGCACCCCGGTCGTGCCCCCTGTCCTTGCCGCGCTGAACACGCGGCATTTGCTGCGCAAACCGGACTGTCGGCTGAAAAGCCCCACTGGGGCTTTTCTGGCTTCGCCACCGCCGAGCATCTCAACGCGGGTCGCTTTTCTGGTTCTCTTTTGGCGAGACAAAAGAGAACAATCCACCGGCTATCGATTGAATAACAGGACATAAGCCTGCCCCATCCCGTCCGCGATCTTTCAGGATGCATCGTAATATGCCGCTGCCCTTACTCACCCGCAACAGCCCCATAAATGCCCCGCACGGACACTTCTCCGGTAAAGATTTTTTTCTCTCCGCCATCGGTCTGGACGATCAGCTGTCCCTCCTCGTCGATGTCAATGGCCTTGCCGCTTCCCTGCCCGCCGCCGGGCAGATCAAAGACGACGTTCCGACCCAGATTGATGCAGGCATCTTTATAGGTCTGACGGAACGGCGCAAATCCCTCCCGCGCAAAAACATAGAGAGGGCGGTCAAATCCAAAATCGGTCAGCGCCTCGGCCAGCCATGCAGGATCGGCGTCCAGATCGACCTCCGCGCCCTCCAGAGCCAGCGAGGTGCCATGCGGCAGGTCTGCGGCCTCAAAATACTGCCGGGACTGCGCCAGGTTGATGCCGATGCCGCATATAATGCCCCGGCCATGCCCGCCGTGGCCGTAACAGACGCTTTCGCACAGGATGCCGGCCACCTTTTTGCCGTTCAGCAAAAGATCGTTGGGCCATTTGATCTGGCATGCCACGCCGTAGCGCGCGGCCAGCTGTCGGCGCACCGCAAGGCTGGCCAGCAGGGGCAGAGTGGATGGCTGGGCCAGCGGCTCCCGGATGACTGCCGTATAATACAGCGCCCGGCCCTCCGCATTGGCCCAGCTGCGGCCCAGCCGCCCGCGCCCGGCGGTCTGATTGGTGGTGTATACCGCCCCCACCGGGCCAAATTCCTCAAAATGCGCTTTGGCATAGGCATTGGTGCTGGTGCATTCGGGCAGAAAACGGACTTCGTTGATGCTCATTTCCGGGGCACCTCTTTGTGTGCCCAGTTCAGGATCTGGCCGTTGTCCAGTATCAGAACACCGTAGGTGTCCGCGCCCTCATAGCAGCGCCCGCAGGAACCTGGATTGAACAGGAACACATCGCCCCGCTGCTCGGCCAGCGCGTGATGGGTATGGCCGAACAGCGCCAGCTGTGCGCCGCGGGCAGCCGCAGCTTCCACAAGGGTGTCCAAATTGTATTTTACACCATACATATGACCATGGGTATAGAACAGGATCACCTGATCGAAGGCGGCCAGGCCGTCCAGCGGTTCCAGCGCGCCATAATCGCAGTTTCCTGCCACCGAATAAGCCCGCAGCCGGGGAAAATGGGTCAGCGCCAGTTCCAGATCCCGCAGGCCATCGCCCAGAAAGATCAGGGCGTTGGCATCCTTTTCCGCGCGGAGGATGCGCTCGATGGCGTTTTGGCGGTTGTGGCTGTCGCTCAGGATCAATAGCTTTGTCACGATGACTCCTCTACTTTCTTTGTCCGGTTCGCTGTGATGCGTTTTATCATTCGTCTGCCGCGCCCTGCTGCAATTGCAGCAGCTGACGGTAGACATCGCTTTTGGAAAAGGGTGTGCCCTGTGCGGCGGCCTTGGCCGCGGCCGAAGCTCCAAACCCCGCCCCGGTCAGCTCCAGCGCCCGCTGTGCGGCCTGTTCCAGCGTGATCGCATCCTCCGGCGCGGCACAGGCAGGCGCGCCTGCCATGACCAGAACGTATTCGCCGCGCGGCTCGGCGGCGGCATAATGCTCCACGGCCTGGCCCACAGTGGTTTTCCAGACTTCTTCGTGCAGCTTGGTCAGCTCCCGACAAAGGGTGATACTGCGCTCCGGCCCAAAAGCGGCGGACAGATCCTCCAGCGTGGTGCGCAGCTTGTGGGGCGCCTCATAAAAAATGACGGTGCGGCGTTCGCCGGTCAGCTCGGCCAGACGTTCTTTTTTCTGCTTGCGGTTCACGGGCAAAAATCCCTCAAACACCCAGCGGGAGGTATCCTGACCGGATACGGCCAGCGCCGTGACGCAGGCCGAAGCCGCCGGCACGGGCACCACCCGGATGCCGCGTTCCAGCGCGTCCCGCACGATCACCTCACCCGGATCGGAGATGCAGGGCATGCCCGCGTCCGAGCACAGCGCACAGCTTTCCCCTGCCTCGATGCGGCGCAGGATGGCTTCGCCTTTTTGCAGGGCGTGCTCATAATAGCTGACCATCGGCTTTTTCAGGCCCAGATAGTTGAGCAGTTTCATGGTCACGCGGGTGTCCTCCGCCGCGATAAAGTCCACCGCGCCAAAGGTGGCTGCCACGCGGGGCGGCATGTCCTCCAGGTTCCCGATGGGCGTTGCCACAAGATACAGCGTTCCCGCCATTGCAAAGCCTCCTGTCAAAAGTGTTCTTCTGGGCCGTACAGCGCTGCGCCGGTGCTCAGCAGGATATCCGGTTCCACCCGCAGCCCAGTGCGGCGGTTTTTCTGGGCTTCCACCAGAAACAGCCAGGGCGCGCTGTCCGGCTTGTTTTTTACAAAAGCCAGGCGTTTCGGCTCCAGCCGGGCGCTGCGCAAAACGGCCATCACCTCGGCCAAACGCTCCGGCCTATGGCACAGGGCCAGCTTTCCGCCGTCCTTCAGCAGGCGGAACGCGCAGGCGCACACATCCTCCAGCGTGCAGTCCACCTCGTGCCGGGCCTGGGCGCGGGCAGCCTGGGCGCTGGGCTGGCCTGCCGTAAAATAGGGCGGATTGCACGCGCACAGGTCAAAACGGCCTGCATCTTTGGAAAAAGCGCGCAGATCCGCGCAATAAGGGGTGATGTGGCCGATGTCCTGTTCCTGCACGGCCTGTGTCAGCAGGGCGCTGGCTTCGGGCTGAAGCTCCACCGCCGCGCACGGACCGCGGTGGCCGCGGTCGTGCCATTCCAGCGCAACGATGCCGCAGCCGGAACACAGATCGGCGGCGCGCTGGGCGCGCCCGGGCACACAAAACCGCGCCAGCAGCAGCGCATCCGAGCCGAACCGGTGCATGCGTGAGCAGTAGACCTTAGTGTTATTATACAAAATCTCGGTGGAATGTTCCATAGATGACCGGCCGTTCCTCTCACAAAAAATAGGGGTGGAAACCAGGATAAATTGTGCATGACAGAAAAACAGCGGATCTGTAAAAGACAGATCCGCTGTTTTCGTTGCTTTTCTCTGTGCAGTCAGCGCTGTGATTATTCAGCGGCGATAGCACCGGTGGGGCAAACGCCCTCGCAAGCGCCGCAATCGATGCAGGCGTCTGCGTTCACAACAGCAGTACCCTCAATGGTGATAGCACCAACGGGGCAAGCACCCTCGCAGGCGCCGCAGCCAACACATGCGTCAGAAACCTTGTGTGCCATAATGATGATCTCCTTTCGACCCGTGCGCGATAAATTAGAAAAGCGGTGGGCATCTGCACGGCCAAAGCCCGCCCCTCCGGAAATGACATCCTTGGCTTCATTCTAGCAAAGTGCGGCAAAAAAGGCAAGACTAACTGCCCCGCCGCACAAATTTTTAAACGGTTTTTGGTGGGTTGCACAAAAGATTTGGCAAACTGCTGGCTAAATTTTCGGAAAAATTTTGGCAAAAATCACGAAAGACTGCACACGGCTTGCAGATGCCGGCGCTTACCTGTTTTCTTCGGGCTGTGCGGCGGCCACCACCGGCGCGGGATTGCGCACGCCGGAATAATCATCGTCCGGGTCGGGGCGGCGGGGCGCGCGCTTGCCGCCGCTGAGATACTCGCACACGCCCACCTTATAATACCGCGGGGCCAGTGCCTCGGCGCTCAGGCGCACACGCAGATATCCGGACACCGGGTTCACCTCGATCACGGTGCCCACGCCGTCCGGGGTGCGCACGGTGCTGCCTGTCATCGGCATAATGCTGTTCAGATATTCGTAGGCGCTTTCCTCATAGGCTAGGCAGCACATCAGCCGCCCGCAGGCGCCGCTGATCTTGGTGGGATTCAGCGAAAGGCCCTGTTCCTTGGCCATCTTGATGGACACCGGCTGAAAGTCCTTCAGGAAGCGGCTGCAACAAAACGGCTGGCCGCAGATGCCAAGGCCGCCGATCATCTTGCTTTCGTCGCGCACGCCGATCTGCCGCAGCTCGATGCGGGTGTGGAAGATGCCGGCCAGATCCTTGACCAGCTCCCGAAAGTCCACCCGGCCGTCGGCGGTAAAATAGAACATGATCTTGGAGCGGTCCAGCGTGTATTCGGCCTCCACCAGCTTCATTTCCAGCCCGTGGCGGGCGATGCACTCCTGACAGGTGCGGTAGGCGCGCTTTTCGTCCTCGCGGTTCTGGCGCATGCGGCGCACATCCACGCTGTCGGCGGTGCGCAGGATGGGCTTGAGCGTTTTGGGCACGGCGGCATCGGCCAGCTCCCGCACGCCCTGGGTCACTTCGCCGCATTCGATGCCGCGCGCCGTCTCCACGATCACATAGTCGCCCGCGCGGATCTCGGCGTCCGCGGGGTCAAAATAATAGCTTTTTCCGTTTTCCTTGAAACGGACAGAGATCACTTTTTTCATAGTATTCCTCGTATTTATGACAGAAGCCCTGTTGGGGGCGTTTGAGCTGATATCATCCAGTATAACATATTCCTGCCCGCATTTCCACGCAAAAATGCATCCCCGTCTGCCTTGCCCCGCAGATCCATCTGCGGTGCGGAAAATCGACAAAAAAGGGAAAAAGGTGAAATTTAGGGCGCAACCCCTCCCCCGGTGCTTTTTTCTCTTGCATTCAACCGTGCCCCGTGTATAATGAAACTGTTAGGATATTCCAGTCTTTTGCAACAAGCGGGAGATGCCGCCCGGTATCCGGCGGAAAAGAAATGGTAGGAGAAAATGGAAAAATTTAGCGTAAAGCGGCCGTTTACCATCCTGGTGGCGGTGGTCATGGTCCTGATGCTGGGCCTTGTGTCCATCAGCAGCATGCAGACCAACCTGCTGCCCAATATGAACACGCCCTATCTGGTGGTGGTGACGGTGTATCCCGGCGCCAGCCCGGAGCGCGTGGAAAACGAGGTGTCCACCGTGCTGGAAAACGCGCTGGGCACGGTCAACGGCGTCAGCCACGCCTATACCACGTCGGCGGAAAACTACAGCATGATCATGATGGAGTTCACCGACGATACCGACATGAACAGCGCCCTGGTCAAGGTATCCAACAAGCTTACCCAGGCCAAGGACAGCCTGCCTGCCGGCTGCCTGACGCCGTCGGTGCTGGAGTATACCCTGAACATGAACGCCTTTATGACCATTGCGGTCAGCAGAGAGGGCAGCGACATCTATGAGATGTCCGACTTTGTGGAAAACACCCTGATGCCCGAATTGCAGCGCAAGAGCGGCATTTCCAGCGTATCCGCCACCGGCCTTGTGGAAAAGATGGTGCAGGTGGAGCTGAACCAGGAAAAGATCGATGAGATCAACACGGTGCTTCTGGTGCAGGTGAACGACCAGCTGGCCGAAGCCCAGCAGATGCTGGACGATGCCAAGGCCCAGCTGGACGCGGGCCGTGCCGAGTACAACAAGCAGCTGGATAATTTTGATAAGACCGTTTCTTCCACCGTGATGGAGCAGATGAGCGCCGAGGTGGGCACGGCGGTGGATACCGTGCGCAGACAGGCCCAGGCGCTGATGGAGAGCATCAACCAGCTGATCGCGGTGGTCAACGAGCCGGAGATCCGCCAGGCGCTGATCATCTCGCAGCAGAAGCTGCAAAATATCCTGGACCGCTATGACCAGACGGGCATGCGGGATATCGATTCCCTGATCGAAGTGGTGCAGGATCTGCGCGATATCACCGATGAGCTGACCGGCGCGCTGGAATCGCTGCAGGAACGCATCAATGCGGAATCCGGCAGCTCCGGCAGCACGGCGGAAGATCTGGTGGACGATCTGCAATTGCAGCAGAGCCTGAACACCATCTACGCCACGCTGGAGGACACCATCAAGGCGATGGACAACGTTCCGGCCCTGATGCAGAGCTTTTCGGACGCGATGGGCGGCTATTCCAAGTCCCAGCTGGATGCCATCATGAAGTTTACCGAGGCGCGCGACCAGCTGAGCGAAGGCCAAAAGCAGTACGAGGAGGCCAAAGCGACCTACGAGGAGGTGCGCGAGCGCGCCCTGGCCCAGGCCGATGTGAGCAACCAGCTGGACATCGAAACGCTGGCCACCCTGATCTATGCGCAGAACTTCTCGATGCCGGCGGGCTATATCGAGGATGCCAGCGGCCAGTCCTGGCTGCTGAAGGTGGGCGAGGAATACGACAGTGTGGATGACATTGCCGGTTCGCTGCTGCTGCATGTGGACGGCTTTGGGGACATCCGCCTGTCCGATGTGGCGGATGTCGTGGTCATCGACAACGCCGACGCCGCCTATACCCGGCTCAACGGCGAGCGCGCGGCGATGCTCAAGATCTATAAGAGCACCGATTCCAGCGCGGGCCAGGTCTCGGACAACTGTCTGAAAGCCTTTGAGCAGCTGGAACAGCGGTACGATGGGCTGAGCATCGTGGTGCTGTCCAACCAGGGCAACTATATCACTGTGATCATCAAGAGCATCCTGGAAAGCATGGTCGTGGGCGCGGCGCTGGCCATCCTGGTCCTGGCGCTCTTCCTCAAGGATGTCAAACCCACGCTGGTGGTCGGCTTCAGCATCCCGCTTTCGGTGCTGTTTGCCGTGGTGCTGATGTATTTTACGGGCATGGACGTCAACGTGATGAGTCTGGCGGGCCTGTCTCTGGGCATCGGCATGCTGGTGGACAACTCGATCGTCGTCATTGAAAATGTCTATCGTCTGCGCGCCCGCGGCATCCCTGCCGCCCGCGCAGCCGTGCAGGGCACCCGCCAGGTCAGCATGTCCATCGTGGCCTCCACCCTCACCTCGGTGTGCGTGTTCCTTCCGGTGGTGTTCACCAGCGGCGTCATCCGGGCGCTGCTGCTGCCCATGTCCCTGTGCATCGGCTACTGCCTGGCGGCCTCGCTCATCGTGGCGGTCACGGTGGCGCCCGCGGCGGCTTCCACCCTGCTGAAAAAGTCGGAGCCGAAGCCCCTGCCCTGGTTCGAACGGATCAAGGATGCCTACGGCCGCAGCTTGGAGTGGTGTCTGGATCACCGCCTGCTCCCGCTGGCGGCGGCCATCCTGCTGCTGGCGTTCTGCGGCTGGCGTGTGTTCAGCATGGGCATCGAGCTGCTGCCCACCGTCACCAGCAACGAAGCCACCATCACCCTGGTCACGGAGGACGGCCTGAGCAAGGAGGAATCCTATGCCGTAGTGGGCGGTGTGATCGACGCCCTGCTGGAGGTGGAGAATGTTGCCGAGATCGGCGTGATCACCGATACCAGCATCGCGGGCGTGGATGTCAGCCAGCTGGGTCTGAGCAGCGAGATCACCTCCATCCTGAACAGCGCCAACAGCTACGGCACCTATCAGCTCAGCGTCATGATGGACGAAAAGAGCAGCTCCACCGCCATCGAGCGCACCGGCAAGGCGCTGGAGCGGGTGCTGGAGGAGACGGACTTCTGCTCCGGCACGGTGGAGATCAACGGCATGCAGGAGCTGACCAGCGGCCTGATCACCGGCCTTACCGTCAAGATCTTTGGCTCTGACCCCGATACCATGCTGGAACTGTCCGAAAAGGTGGTCGAGATGGTCAACGAGACCGAGGGCTTTTTCAACGCGACCAACGGTCAGGGCGGCGGCGATGCCACCATCGAGCTGCACATCGACCGCGACAAGGTCCGCGCCTATAATCTGACTGTGGCGCAGGTGTACCAGCAGATCGCCCTGCGCCTGACCACCACCACCACCAGCCAGACCCCGGTCACGGTGGACGGCGCGACCATGACCATCCAGATCACCGATACGCTGGATCCCGTGACCAAGGAAAACATGATGGATCTGGTCTTTGACACGACGACCATGCAGGCGGACGGCACCACGGTGGCCGGCACCTGCACCCTGGGCGACATTGCCGTATGGACCACCGGCACTTCTCCGGATGCCGTCTACAGCGAAGATCAGGTGCGCTGCATCCAGGTGACTGCCGAGACCATGGAGGGCTACAACACCACCGTGCAGGCCCGCGCCGTGCAGAAAAAGCTGGAAGCATTCCAGGCCAGCGGGGAGATGCCGGAGGGATGCAGCTTCTCGATGGGCGGCGAATCGGATATCGTCAACCTGATGGTGGACGAGATGGTCCAGTGGATGAGCCTGGCGCTGCCCTTTGTCTACCTGGTCATGGTGGCACAGTTCCAAAGCCTGCTGTCCCCCTTCATCGTGCTGTTCACGGTGCCGCTGGGCTTTACGGGCGGTCTGATCGGCCTGCTGCTCACCGGCCAGCAGCTGACCATGATCTCGCTGATGGGCTTCATCGTGCTGATGGGCACGGTCGTCAACGATGGCATCGTGTTCGTGGATTTTGTCAACCAGCTGCGTCTGGGCGGCCTGGATCGCCGCCGTGCGCTGGTGGCCACCGGCAAGACCCGCATCCGGCCCATCCTGATGACCACCCTGACCACTGTGCTGGCGATGCTGCAATTGGCCTTTACCAACGATATGGCGGGCCAGCTGATGCGCGGCATGGCCATCGTGATCATCTTCGGCATGACCTATGCCACCCTGATGACCCTGTATATCGTGCCCATCCTGTATGACCTGATGTTCCGCCGCCCGCCGCTGAACGTGGATGTGGGCAGCGACGATCTGGACGATATCCCGGACGATGCGGCCGAGTATCTGACCCAGGAGCAGGATGCAAAGACCAACGTTCTGCCGGTCTCTGCCCCGCCCGCTCAGCCGGAATAAGATCGGTTCTTATAGCCGGAGAGCCTTGGACGGACGGCCTTTTTGCCGGCATGCAAAAAATCAAAGCAGGCGCAGCACCCTTGTGTCAAAGGCCCGGAGCGGCTTTTGGAGCGGGATGCTGCGCCTGCTTTTTTGGCGTCTGTGCGCAGGAGAAAGCGCTTTTTGTAAGAGGCCGGGACGGGAAAACCGACAAAAAGTTTCTGAAAAATTTGGATATAAAAATAAAATGATTTCAACAAAAAGGGACAAAAGTGTGATATAATGTTCAATACGAGAACATGTTGGACCGGTGCGCCCCGTCCAATAGCCTGATCCAAATGACAAGGAGGCGGGACCCCATGGCTCAGATCAGCTCAAAACCCTTTGGTGTGACCAAAGCGGGCGAAAACGTCACGGAATATACCATCTTGAACCCCGGCGGACTGACCGTCCGTGTGCTGAATTACGGCTGTGTGATAAAGGATATCATCGTGCCGTCCAAAGCCGGCCCGGTGGATGTGGTGCTGGGCCATGACACGATGAGCGGGTACGAGGCGGATTTCAATTCTCCGGGCAGCACCTGCTGCGGCGCATTCGTGGGCCGGTATGCCAACCGCATCGAAAACGCTTCGTTCAGCGTGGGCGGACGCACCTATCAGCTGGAGCCCAACAGCGGCCCCAACCATCTGCACGGCTGCTTTTCCCGCAAGCTGTACCGGGTCAAGGCGTTTGGCGATACCCTGCTGATGGAGGCGGAAAGCCCCGATGGGGAGGATGGCTTCCCCGGAAACCTGAAGATCGCGGTGCGCTATACCCTTGCCGAGGACAACACCTTCCGCATGGATTACCGGGTTTCCACCGATGCGGACACCATCGTCAATCTGACCAACCACAGCTATTTCAATCTGGACGGCGGCGGCAGTGTGCTGGGCCAGAAGCTGCGCCTTTATGCCTCCCGCTATCTGGAGAGCAACGAATCTACCTGCCCCACCGGACGCATCCTGCCCGTGGCGGATACGCCGATGGATTTTACCGGGGGCAAGCCCATCGGCCAGGATATGGACGTGGGCTTTGCGCAGATGGACATGGTGGGCGGCGGATACGACCACTGCTACGTCATCGACCGGGACCGTGGTTCCAGCCAGAGCATCTGCGCCTGGGCCACCAGCGAAAAAACCGGCATCAGCATGAAGCTGTATACCACCCAGCCGGGGATCCAGCTGTATACCGGAAACTTTTTGCACAACTGCCCCACCCCCGGCAAGGGCGGCAGGCCGATGCAGAAATACGGCGGGTTTGCGCTGGAAACACAGCACTATCCGTGCAGCCCGTCCCACCCGGAATTCCCCACCACCGTTCTGCGGGCGGACAAGGTGTTCCGCGCCACCACGACCCTGCGCTTCTTTACCGGTAAGCAGTGCGGTAAGCTTTGAAAAAAACAGGCCGTGGAGCAAAACGGCTGTCTGCTCCAGCGTCATCGGCCATCACGCGGCCAAAACCGCGTCATGGCTGTTTTTTTGCGGCCCGGCCGGATGGAAGGCCGGGGAAACAAAAATCCATATAAGAGAAGGAACTGTACCCTTGATTCCTGCGCATAAAAGCGGTATCCTTTAGCTGTGCAAGCGACAGCGCCAAGAAATGAGGACAAGACCTTCAGGAGGGTTTATTTATGGCAATTTTGGTTTCGGGCGGCGCCGGTTACATCGGCAGCCATACCTGCATCGAGCTTTTGGATGCGGGCTATGATATCGTGGTCGCGGACAACTATTACAATTCCAGCCCCGTGGTGCTGGAGCGTGTCCGGCAGATCACCGGCAAAGACTTCCGCTTCTATCAGGCAGATATGACCGACAAGGCGGCGGTGGAGGAGATCTTTGCCCAGTGCCCGGACATCACGGCGGTGATCCAGTTTGCGGCTTACAAAGCCGTGGGCGAAAGCGTGGCAAAGCCCATCGAGTATTACACCAACAATCTGAACTGCACCCTGACCATTCTGGACGTGATGCGCCGCCACAACTGCCATAACTTTGTGTTCAGCTCTTCGGCCACCGTCTACGGCGATCCGGCCAGTGTGCCCATCACCGAGGAATTCCCTGTGGGCGCCACCACCAATCCCTATGGCACCACCAAGGCCATGACCGAGCGCATCCTGACCGATGTGTGCAAGGCGGATCCCAGCCTGAATGTGGCTGTTCTGCGCTACTTCAACCCCATCGGCGCCCACAAGTCCGGGCGCATCGGCGAGGATCCCAACGGCATCCCCAACAACCTGATGCCCTACATCGCCCGGGTCGCCGTGGGCAAGCTGGAAAAGGTGCATGTGTTCGGCAACGACTATCCCACCCCGGACGGCACCGGCGTGCGAGACTATATCCATGTGGTGGATCTGGCCCGGGGGCATGTCTGCGCCATCCGCAAGCTGGAGACCGGCTGCGGCCTGTTCATCTGCAACCTGGGCACCGGCAAGGGCTACAGCGTGCTGGACGTTCTGCACGCCTTTGAAAAGGCATGCGGACACACGCTGCCCTATGTCATCGAGGCACGCCGCCCCGGTGATATCGCCGAGTGCTATGCGGATCCGTCCAAGGCCGAAAAGGAACTGGGCTGGAAGGCGGAATACGGCATCGAGGAGATGTGCGCCGACAGCTGGAACTGGCAGAAGAACAACCCGGACGGCTACAACACGGGGAAATAAGCCAAAAACCGTAAAAAAAAGAGAACCGGCGCATTGCGCCGGTTCTTTTGCTGTATGGATGGGCCAAAGGAGCTTTTTGGGCAGAACAGGAACAGCCTGCGCCCTGTGCTTGCGCAGAGAGGAGAGATGTACAGGAAAACAGCGGAAGTGATTCAGCTGGTCATTGCAGCCATCGCGCTTGCAGGTTTGCTCTATCAGATCGGCAAAGACAGCGCAAAGAAAAAGTAACCGTCTCAGCGTCCCAAACGTAACGGTTACTTTTTAACCCACAAGGGGATCGCCCGCCTGCTGGCAGGTGCCCTTTCTGATTTGATTGTACCACAATCTGCAAAAAATATAAGACCCTGCAAGAGCGGTTCACAGAGCGGTTTTTGCCGGGCGGCCTGTTTTTGGCCCGATCTTCAAAGCAAAAGCCGGTGCGAAGTTCCGCACCGGCTTTTTTGGAAAGCGGCAGAGCCGCCATACATCACGCTTCCTCGATGGTGGAATGCCCGATCACATAGTCGGCGGCGCGGCGGATGCCTTCGTTGCGGCGCATGGCCTCCACGTTGACATCGGCCTTCACTTCCTCCAGCGTCTTTTTGCTGCGCTCGGCACGCTCGGCCAGGCGCTGGTCGATCTCTTCCACGGTGGGCATCAGGCCCTGAGCCTGTGCGATCTGCAACAGAGCCATGCGAGCACGGGTGTTGCGTTCGGCATAGGTACGGGCAGAGGCGGTAAAGGCCTCGCGGGTCTGATGGGTCTGGCTCAGGTAGCGGTCCAGAGAAAGGCGCTGCATTTGCAGCTGCTGCTGGAACTGCTGCATCTCGGCCTGATATGCGGACTCTACCAGCACGCTGGGCAGATCTCCCTGGGCGGCATTGGCCAGCTGGGTCAGGATCTGATCCTTGGCCTGGTTCATGGCCTGGGCGTGCTTGCCCTCCCACATCTGCCTGCGCAGATTTTCGCGGTATTCCTCCATGGTATCGACCTTGCCTGCTTTTTTGGCAAAATCGCTGTTCAGGGCGGGCAGCTGACGCACGCATACATCGTGCAGCAGAGCTTTGAACACCACAGCCTTGCCCGCCAGATCTCTGGCATGATAGTTTGCGGGGAAGGTCACATGGATCTCGAAGGAATCCCCTGCCCGGCGGCCCAGGATGCCCTCTTCAAAGCCGGGGATCATGCGGCCGCTGCCCAGCTGGACAGCCTGATTGCTGGCAGTGCCGCCCTGGAAAGGCTTGCCCTCCAGCAGGCCCTCATAGTCCATGTGGACGATGTTCCCCTTGACGGCCGGGCCTTTATGAGGCACCAGCTCCGCGGCGGCCTGACGGCGGCGCTCTACGGCGGCATCCACTTCCTTGTCCGTGACTTCGGGGGTGATGCATGTGGTTTTGAAACCGGTGGTCTGGGCCAGCTCCAGCTCGGGCTGCAAAGCGGTGGTGGCGGTGGCGACAAAGCCTTCGTCCTTTTTCACGCTGACCAGATCATAAACCGGCTCGTCCACCGCCTGGAAGCCGTGTTCCTTCATGGCGGCTTCATACAGCGCGGGCACGTCCCGATCCATCAGATCGTTGATGGCATCGTACCAGAAGGTATGTTCGCCGCGGTCGGCCTCGATCTGGGCGCGGTCGGCCTCCCCCTTGGCGAAGCCGCGGATCGTATAAGTGGCGCGGGTGCGTTCATAAACCGCGTTGGACGCGGCCTCCAGCTCCTCTGCCGTGGCGCTGAAGGTCATTTTGCAGACACTCTTTTCAGGAGTTTCCACAGTTACCAGTTTCATAGGATCTACCCTCCGTCTGCCCCCAGGGGGAGCATTTCATGCATTATTAAAATTATTATAGCACATATCGCGCAAAAGCGGTATAATAAAAAGCGGAGAAAGAGAAGAAAAAAGCGAGGGAAATTTTAAAACTGAAAGGAGCGACAGACTGTGCGATTGTTTGACGTCCTGGGGCCGGTGATGATCGGCCCGTCCTCCAGCCATACCGCGGGCGCGGCAAAGATCGGCTATACCGCACAGAAGATCCTGGGCGAAGTGCCGACAGAGGCAGACATTGGGCTGTACGGCAGCTTTGCCACCACAGGCCGGGGCCATGGCACCGACCGGGCACTGGTTGCGGGGCTGCTGGGCCTGCGGCCGGACGATCCCCGCCTGCCCGAAAGCTTTGCGCTGGCCAAAGAACGGGGGTTGGAGTTCCAGATCCATCCCGTAGAGCTGCGTTCTGCCCATCCCAATACGGCGGTGCTGCAACTGAAAGGCCGCACGGGGCGCACACTGGCCCTGAAAGCGGCTTCGGTGGGTGGCGGCCGCATTCGAGTGACTGAGATCGACGGCGTCCCGGCCGATTTTGGCGGGGACAGCAACACCCTGATCATCCACAATGAGGATACGCCCGGCTGTATTGCCGAAGTGACCATGTCCCTGGCGCTGCGGCGGATCAACATTGCGTCGATGCAGGTATTCCGTGCGCAGTCGGGCGGATGTGCGGTGATGGTGCTGGAGTGCGATTCCCACATCCCCCGTGCGCTGGAGCAGCAGCTGGCGGTGATGCCCGGCCTGCTCAAAGTCACCTGCCTGAACGTGGACGAGCCGGAAGAAGCGGAGGGATGAGCGATGGCATTTTTATCCTGTGAAGAGATGCTGGCCGCAGCGCGCAGCCAGAATATTTCCCTGGCGGAGGCGGTCCGGCGCAGCGATCTGGCCGAGAGCCGCCTGTCCGAGGAGCACAGCCGCGCCGAGATGCGCCGCCTGTGGCAGGTGATGCAGGCCACCAGCCGGGACTACGATCCGGCGCAGCGCAGCCGCAGCGGACTTTCGGGCGGAGACGCAGCCAAGGTGGAGCAGGCCGCCGCCGAAGGCCGTCTGCTGGGAGATGGGTATCTGGCGGCCGTGACCGCTGAGGCCCTGAAAACGGCCGAGTGCAATGCCTGTATGAAACGGATCGTTGCGGCCCCTACTGCGGGCAGCTGCGGCGTACTGCCCGCGGTGCTTCTGCCGCTGGCCCGCACCGGCGAGGCCGACGAGGAGGCCGTGTGCGATGCGCTGTATGTGGCGGCAGGCTTTGGCCAGGTGATCGCCGCCCGCGCGACCCTGGCAGGCGCGGAGGGCGGATGTCAGGCAGAGGTGGGCGCGGCCAGCGCGATGGCGGCCGCCGCCCTGTGCCACCTGAAGGGCGGCACGCCCGAACAGTGTTCTGCCGCCGCAGCAATGGCTCTGGGCAATCTGCTGGGCTTGGTCTGCGACCCGGTGGCGGGCCTTGTGGAGGTTCCCTGCGTCAAACGCAACGTGGTGGGCGCGGTGAACGCAGTGTCCTGTGCAAATATGGCCTTGGCAGGTGTGGACTATGCCATCCCCTGCGATGAGGTGATCGACGCGATGGGACGCGTGGGCAGTCTGCTCTCCCCCGATCTGCGCGAAACGGGACAGGGCGGTCTTGCCGCCACGCCTACCGGCGTGGCCATTGCCCGCCGGCTTGCAAACGAGCCGTAAAAAACAGCATCAAGGCGTAAAAAGAAGATCTCCGGCAAAAAATTTTGAAAAATTGAAAAATACAGTTGACAAACCCGGCAAAGAGTGATAGAATACATTACGTTCCGAACGGAATGTATGCGTTGGTAGCTCAGCTGGATAGAGTGACTGACTACGAATCAGTAGGCCGGGGGTTCGAGTCCCTTCCATCGCACCAAAAAATGCCGTGAAATCGCAAGATTTCATGGCTTTTTTGTTTGTCCGGGCAAGGTTGCACGGTTTCTGCACGGTCGGTGCACGGTTCGGGTTTTCTGTGTCGGATGATGTAAGGCGCTGAATTGCTGTGCAATTCACGCGCTTTTTTGCATCATGTGAGCAGTGCCAATCGGAGTTTGGCCTTCATTTCGGGGTCTGCGTCTTTGAGCAATTCCAGCAGGGCAGTCATGGAGATGGTCGGTTCGCCTTCGGCGGGTACAGCCTGAGGGCTGGGGCTTTCCGGCTTGGCATAAAAGCCACTCTCGAACTTCTTGCCCAGCTCCACACGGGAGGACTGCTGGATATGAGCGTAGGTGTTGACCAGCATATCCGCACTAGCGTGGCCGGTCGTTCCCTGCACGGCCTTGATGTCGCCGCCGGAGATCATCAACT
>JBJERU010000024.1:0-15867 GCA_051882415.1 Faecalibacterium sp.
CTGATTTGGGAATACGTCCGCGGCAAGCGCGGACGAAATAGCGCAACGGAAGCCTTAAACTTAGGGTGGAGCTGTCAGCAGAAGCGTCAAAGATAAAGCAGCACTTCCGTAAAGTGCAAACGGGAAGAGGCTCTACTTTTAGGCACAGTTACACCAGCGCCCCATGGCCCGTATCGCGCGTACAAAGTGCAGCGAAGCCTGCCCTATGCGAATAAAAACTTTGGCCTGTGCGTATGCACAGGCCGATTGAAAAGTTTTTTCGGTTCCTTTTTTTCAAAAAAGGAACAAAAACCCCTCGTAAAAAACAAATAGTTATAAAAATACAGGAGATTCCAAAATGGACAAACAAATGACGCTGGAAAAGCGCATTGCAGCGGAGTTATATTCCTATCAGGGCAAGATGAGCGTTGTAGTGGACGATCTACGGGGCCACCGGGCATCCATCGGCGCGCAAGAAGAATTTGAAACGGCATCTACCATCAAGGCCTACATTCTGGCGGCGCTGTATCTGCAAGCCAGCCGCAGCAAAGCCAATCTGACCGAAGAAATCGCATACAAGGCCGAGCACTTTGTAGACGGCTCCGGCATGCTTCGTGCTTTAGGCACAGGCGCAAAGCTCAAAGTCAAGGACGCTGCCACCATGATGATCATCTGCTCGGACAACATCGCCACCAACATGGTGATCGACTATCTGGGCGTGGACACCATCAACGCCTGCATCCGGGAACTGGGGTTTGTCCACACGGTGCTGCACAACCCGCTGCACTTTGACCGATATCCCAAGCTGGGCACTACCACTCCGGAGGACTATGCGGATCTGTTCATACAGATTGCGAAAGGCACGCTCGTCAGCGCGGAGGCCAGCGCCGAAATGCTGACTATCTTCCGCCAGCAGCACTACAACACGATGCTGACGAAAAACTTTCCGCCGTACTATCTGGACTGCGAGGAGACCGGCGAGGAGGAACTGATCTGGGTGGCCAGCAAGAGCGGCAGCATGAACGCCTGCCGCAACGACGGCGGAATCATCCACACGCCTTATGGCGAATATGTCATCGTTCTGATGAACAAGGACTTTCACGACATCATCGAGTACAACGACCACCCCGCTATGATCTACGGGGCGCGGATCAGCCGCATGATCCTGGATCAGATCCTGGCCTGCGAGGGTGCGCTGTACCTGGAAGGCTGAGAGAAAAACCATAGAGAGGATATTTCATGGACGGAATCACGGTCAGCGGCCCGATGCTGCTTTTTCTGATGTGCATGACCTGCTTTGCGGGTCTGGTGGATTCGGCGGCAGGAGGCGGCGGACTGATCAGCCTGCCGGCCTACCTGTTTGCAGGGCTGCCGGTGCACTATACTTACGGCACCAACAAGTTCAGCGCTGCCTGCGGCACCACCTTTGCCACAGCCCGCTTTTTCAAAAACGGTGCAATGGATCTGAAGGTGGGAGTGGTCGCGGCGGCAGGCAGCTTTGCGGGCAGCGCGCTTGGCTCCCAGCTGGTGCTGCTTCTCAGCGAAAATGTTCTGCGCACGATGATGCTGGTCATCCTGCCGATCGCGGCAGTATTGATCCTGTGGCGGCGAAAGCTGCCGGACGAAAACCGATATGACGGCATCTTCAGCGGCAGAAAAGCATTGCTGTCGCTTGCCATTGGTTTGGGCATCGGCCTATACGACGGTCTGTTTGGGCCGGGCACCGGCACCTTTGCCATCATCGCCTTTACCACCTTGATGGGTTTTGATCTGCGCACCGCAAGCGGGAACGCCAAGGTGCTGAATCTGGCCAGCAACTACGCCAGTCTGGTCACATATCTTTCCAGCGGGCTGGTGGTGTTTTCCATCGGCATTCCGTGTGCGCTCAGCGGCATTGCGGGCAATCTGATCGGCTCCCGTCTGGCGCTGAAAAACGGCGCGCGGTTCATCCGCCCCATGATGCTGGTGGTGCTGGTGCTGCTGCTGGGCAGGCTGGTTTCGGATGCGCTGCTGTGACAGGGCCTTTGGTCTGGATCTTCTTTCCCATTGTGCAATTTACGGTTTGTTCATATCCATTGCGTGATTTTGGAAATATCCGTGTGCTAAACTGCTCTGTGACGCATTTATAAAATCTACAAAAGACCTTTGCGCCGGGGCGGAATGGAGTCGAGCAATGGATCTGACAGGGACAAGCCTGGTCTTGGTGGTCATCGTCTGCTTTTTTGCAGGCATGGGCGCAGGCCTTGGCACCGGTTTTGCGGGTATGAGCGCAGCGGCGGTCATCAGCCCGATGCTGATCACCTTTCTGGGCATGCCTGCTTACGAGGCGGTGGGCATTGCGCTGGCCAGCGATGTTCTGGCAAGCGCGGTATCGGCCTATACCTATGGCAAAAATAAGAATCTGGATATCAAAAACGGCATGGTCATGATGGTGTCGGTGCTTTGCTTCACCATGGTGGGCAGCTGGGTCGCCAGCAAGATGCCCAATCAGGCCATGGGCAATTTCTCCACCATTATGACCCTGCTGCTGGGCATCAAGTTTATCGTAAAGCCCGTTATGGCTACCAAGGAGTCCATGGCGCGGGTGTCGTCCAAAACGCGGGCGATCCAGTCCATCGTCTGCGGCGCGTGCATCGGCCTGATCTGCGGCTTTGTGGGCGCGGGCGGCGGCATGATGATGCTGCTCATCCTGACCAGCGTGCTGGGCTATGAGCTAAAGACCGCTGTGGGCACCAGCGTGTTCATTATGACTTTTACAGCGCTTACCGGTGCACTAGCGCATTTTGCCATCGGCGGCGCGCCGGATATGCTGGTGCTGGCCCTGTGCATCCTGTTCACTTTGCTGTGGGCACGCATTGCGGCTTATCTGGCAAACAAGGCGGATGCCATCACGCTGAACCGGGCCACCGGCATCGTGCTGACGGCGCTGGGTGCGCTGATCCTTATTTTCAACACGATGAAATAAAGAGATTTCTGACACAAAAAACGCCCCGGTGCTGCTCCCTGAACAAGGGCCGCAGCACCGGGGCGTTTTTGCATTTTAACAAGATCAGTCGATCACAAGATCCTTATCGAAGAAGGCCAGGCCGAATGCGCCGGGGCCTGCGTGGGTACCGATGACGCAGCCGATCTGTCCCACCAGCGGCTCAGCGGCCGAGAGGTTGTCGCACAGATAGGTCTGGATGGGTTTCACCTCACGCGTAGAGACCGAATAGCCGACCACAGAAGGCAGCTCTGCATGGACACCGCCCATTTCGTCGATTTTCTTGAACAACGCCACATAAGCGCCGGGCAGACCGCGGGCCTTGCCCGCCATAGCGACCTTGCCATCCTTGATGCAGATCAGGGGCTTGATGCCCAGCATGCCGCCCGCAACGGCGACAGCGGCGGGCAGACGGCCGCCTTTGCGCAGATATTTCAGGTCATCGATGACGGCAACCAGATGCAGATGCTTTTTGGCCAGTTCCAGCGCAGCTACGATCTGGGCCGCAGTTTTGCCCGCATCGCGCAGACGCACGGCCAGACGCACCAGCAGTGCCTCGGCCAGGCACACGTTTTCGCTGTTGACAAAGTAGATGTCATCGATATTGGCCATGTCAGCGGCCAGCTGTGCGCACTGGAAGGTGCCGGACAGATCCTGCGACAGGAAAATGCCGATCACTTCATCGCCAGCGTCCTTGGCCTCCAGATAATAACGCTCGAACAGCTCGGGGCTGGGCTGGCTGGTGGTGGGCAGCTTGTGGCAGCCGGCCAGACGGGTATAATACTCTGAGGGGGTCAGGTCTACGCCGTCCCGGATGACGGTGCCGTCCTCAAAGGTGACGTTCAGCGGAATGATACCAATGCCGAGCTGCTCCGCTTCGGCGGGGAGAATGTCGGATGCGGAATCAGTGAGAATGCGAATCATATACTATCTACCTCCAGGGGACTGCCGGACCAGGCCGGACACAAAAAGCGAACATACCAAATGGATTATACCAGAATACGGTGGGAAATGTCAATCTTTTGAACCAATTTTCTTCGGTCGACCGCGAAAATGCTTGCGCAGCGGCGGGACGGTATGGTAAGATAAAACAGATTGCGGGCGGGGAGGTCTGTTTTTATGAAAAAAGAATGCTGCCGTCCTCTGCGCGGGATGCCGGGCGCCGCGGCAGGCTGCGGGTGTGTGCTGGTCTGGCTGGTGATGGGCCTGGCGCTGGACGCGGCAGGGGCGGCCCTGCCTGCGGCCGAAGGGTTGGTATGGGGGCTGCGGCTCGTCCGGACATGCCTGTGTGCGGTGCCGCCGCTGCTGCTGGCCCGCGGGCTGGGGCTTTCGGGCCGGGAACTGGGCTTTTGCTGTCCGGGCCGTGGCGGGAGCGTATCCATATGCCTGGCCCTGATCGCCGCATGTCTGGGGGCAGCTTTGCTGCCGGGAGAGGAACAGGCCCTGCCTCAGGGCCGCGCGGCGCTGGGGCTGGCGTTTCTGGCACTGTGCCCGGCGGCGGCTCTGTGCGAGGAAGCGGTATTCCGCGGGGCAGCACAGAGCTGCTTTGCGGCCTCGGAGCTGGGCGGGCCATGGCTGGCCGTCTGCGCGCAGGCTATGCTTTTTGCCGGGCTGCACAGCGGCCCGGCGGGAATGCTGTATGCCTTGGAGATGGGGCTGATTCTGGGCTGGCTGCGGCAGCGCACCGGCAGCGTCTGGCCCGGCGCAGTGCTGCATCTGCTGAACAACGCGGCCGTGTTCATAGGGCTGTTGTAGAGAGAAAGGAACACAGAATGACCGACTACGAACTGATGGGGGCAGCGCTGGAACAGGCGGAGCAGGCTGCTGCGCTGGGTGAAGTGCCGGTGGGGGCAGTCATTGCGCGGAACGGCCAGATCATCGCGGCGGCCCACAATACCCGCGAGAGCGAGAAAAACGCCCTGCACCACGCCGAGCTTTTGGCCATCGATGCGGCATGCAAGGCGCTGGGCGGCTGGCGGCTGTGGCAGTGCGAGCTGTTTGTGACGCTGGAACCCTGCCCGATGTGCAGCGGGGCGATCATCAACAGCCGCATCCGCCGGGTGGTGTACGGCGCGGCGGATACAAAAGCGGGGTGCTGCGGGTCGGTGACAGATCTGTTTGCCCTGCCGTTCAACCATCATCCTGTAGTGGAAAAAGGGCTGCGGGCAGAGGAGGCACAGGCGCTTTTGCAGGCATTTTTCCTGCGTCTGCGCCGGCAGCGGGCTGCAAAGCCCAAATGGACGCCGCCTTCTGCGACGGAAAAATAAAAATCATAAAAAAGTGGAAGCTGCGTACAAAAAAGGGGGCGGCTCCCACTTTCTTTTTTCGACAGATTGTGCTATATTATTAAATGGATATTTGTCGAAACCACATTTTTTGTCCATCGACGCGCCGCAGGACCGGACTTGACCGGGTGACATGAAAAAAGCGCAGCAAGGGCACAGATGGTTTTGGCTCCCGCCGCCGGGGGTACAGCGCCGGGCGGCGATCAAGCGACAGGAGGAAAGTCTCTTGTACGAGGACAATTTTGAACTGACCTTTGCACCAGAAGCCTCCGGGATGCCTGTTTCGGGCCACGAACCGCCCAGACCGTCCAGGGCGGGGCGCACGGTGCTGATCTCCGGCGGCGACCGGGGCATCGGCGCGGCGGCGGCACGGGCATTCTGGGCAGCGGGTTATCGGACAGCGGTGCTGTTCCACAGCAACGCGGCGGCCGCCGCCGCGCTGGAACAGCAGCTGCCGGGCTGTGCGGCCATTCAGTGCGATGTGGCCAGCCGCGCCAGCTGTGAGGCAGCTTTCTGTGCAGCGGAGCAGGTGCTGGGCCGGGTGGATGTGCTGATCTGCAACGCGGGCATCGCCCAGCAGAAGCTGTTTACCGATATCACCCCCAGCGAATGGCAGCGTATGCTGGATGTAAACCTGAGCGGAGCCTTCCATCTGTGTCAGCTGGCGCTGCCGGGCATGATCCGGCGCAGGTATGGCCGCATCCTGACCGTGAGCAGCATGTGGGGACAGACCGGCGGCAGCTGCGAAGTCCACTATTCCGCAGCCAAGGCGGGCTTGATCGGCCTGACCAAGGCGCTGGCCAAGGAAGAAGGCCCCAGCGGTATCACAGTCAACTGTGTGGCGCCGGGCGTCATCGATACCGACATGATGGCGGCCTTTACCCCGGAGGATAAGGCTGTGCTGGCCCAGGAGACCCCGGTGGGACGTCTGGGCAGCGCCGATGAGGTGGCAAGGCTGCTGCTTTTTCTGGCAGGAGAAGATGCAGGCTACATCACTGGTCAGGTGTTTGGCGTGAACGGCGGGCTTGTGATATGACCCGGCACGCAGGGCAGGACAAAAGATTTCAGGATATACGGTTCCCTTGGAGGGAAAAGGAGAGAGCGAAATGGGCATGACTTTGAAGGAATTGTTGAGAAAGGGCGCGACGGAAGGCATGGTGTCCGCAGCAGAGGCAAAAGCGCTGGCGGGCGAATGCGGTCTGGACGTGGAAACGCTCTACACCCTTCTGGAGGAGCGAGGCATCAAGGTGCAGGAGGCCGAAGCAGACCCGGATGTGACTCTGGATGTGGACAGCATCATTGCCGAGGTGGAAAATGCGGAGAACAACAGTGATCTGGGCCTGGGCGAGGACGAAAACGACGAGCCGACCGAAGAAAACCCCGCCGACCTCAAGGCGGCAATGGATGAGCTGCTGGACGACCCGGTAAAAAACTACCTTAAACAGATCGGACAGATCCCGCTGCTGAGCGCGGAACAGGAAGTTGAGCTGAGCCGCCGCATCCATGCGGGTGCCGAGGCTGCGCACATTCTTCAGGCAGACCGCGCCAAGTATGACGCACCCGAATACATCAAAAAGAACAGCGCCCGTTTCTCCTTTGAAGAGGACGAGAACAGCCGCAGCTATACCGAGGATCTGGACGAAGAAGGCATGGAAAAGCCGGCGGAGGATGCCGAGGAGCGCGCCGCCGAAGAAGAGGCGATGGAGGCAGTGGAAAACGGCCCCCTGAGCGATGAGCGCCGGCAGGAACTGCTCAAGGCCCGTCAGGACGGTCTGAACGCCCGCCGCAGCCTGAGCGAGGCAAACCTGCGTCTGGTGGTGTCCATTGCCAAAAAGCATGTGGGCCACAATCTGGCGTTCCTGGATCTGATCCAGGAGGGCAACATCGGCCTGATCAAGGCGGCGGAAAAGTTCGACTGTGACCGCGGCTTCCGCTTCTCTACCTACGCGACCTGGTGGATCCGTCAGGCCATCACCCGCGCCATCGCGGATCAGGCCCGCACCATCCGCATTCCGGTGCATATGGTGGAAACGATCAACCGCATGCGTCAGGCCACCAACCAGCTGGTCTACCAGAACGGCCACGAGCCTACCCCGGAAGAGCTGGCAAAGGCGATGGATATGAGCGTGGAGCGTGTGCGCGAGATCCAGCGCATGGCGCAGGAGCCTGCCAGCCTGGAAAGCCCGGTGGGTGAGGAAGAGGATTCCTCTCTGGGCGATTTTGTTGCGGACGAGAACGCCGAAGCCCCCGGCAAGGCGGCCGACCGCGCAATGGTGGCCCAGCAGATCAATCTGGCCCTCAAGAGCCTGACCCCCCGCGAGGAAAAGGTCATCCGTCTGCGCTTCGGCCTGGACGACGGCCGTCCCCGCACGCTGGAGGAAGTAGGCCGTGATTTCGGCGTTACCCGCGAGCGTGTGCGCCAGATCGAGGCCAAGGCCATCCGCAAGCTGCATAGCCGCAAGTGCCTGGCGCTGCTGAATGGTCTGATCGAGTAATCATTTCTGCGTTTGACAGGCGCGGGATGCTGCTTTGGGCGGCTCCTGCGCCTTGTTTTTTAAAATTTCCGCTTTTTTGTAAAAAAGCCTTGCAAATCTGCTGGTGTTGTGGTAAAATAACTGAGCTGTGATTGTGCTGCTATAGCTCAGTCGGTAGAGCGCATCCTTGGTAAGGATGAGGTCGGCAGTTCGAATCTGCCTAGCAGCTCCACACAAAAGATCCCGAACGCTTATGCGTTCGGGATCTTTGCTTTTTACTTTTCCGCTTTTCGCACGGCGCGGCCTGCTTGTCCGGATGGGTCTGCGTTTCACACAATTTCTCGATAAACTGGTATCAGCTGCCATCTCTGCGCAAAACAGGAACCTGCCGCATACAAGTATGTACAAATTTGATTGGAACATCCATTCGCTCGGCGGCCTGTTCCGGCGTCATGCCGCTTTCCAGAAAACGTTTACAAACTGCCTTTATGTTTTCGCCGATCTCAATGATATGGTTGTCCGGGTCGTAAATTCTCACCACCCGCTGTCCCCATGAATGCTCCTGGACGGGGTGGACATATTCCACCTCGCAGGTTTTCAGCTTGTCAGCAAAGGTATCAAAATCATCTTCTTCAAAATAAACTTCTGCGCTGTTGCTGCCGAAGGAAACGTCCTCTGTGCCAATAAAGTCTTTCCAACTTTCAAGTGTCTGCAAAGCCAGACCGCCTGTCAGGGTCTTGTTTGCACCAAAATCCACAATGACATGAAGCCCCAACACTTTTTTGTAAAATTCTACGGATCTGTCCATGTCTGTTACCACCAGCAGGGGATTTTTCAGTTTCATAGGGAAGCCTCCGTTTCATCCCCGATTTTCCGTCCCGACAATCGGGGGGCTTATCGCTGCGATACTTTCTTGACGGTATTTGCGGTTCGGATGGTGAGTTTTTCAGCGATCCCTTTTTCAGCGGTCTTTTTCCACCAGTGACATTTCTGATAGGCATTCCGTTCAAATGTCCAGAAAATGGCCTGTCGGTAAATCCCGACCCTCTCGATCCCCTCTGACGGATTGCCGATAGCGGCAGACAGCTCTTCCGCAGGATCGGCAGACAAAATAAAAATCAGATTATCGTATTTGTCCTTGCTCCCGGAATCCCACCATTCGGGTGCATGCGCCAGGATATCCCGGAGTTCTTCCATTTCGATCAGATAGACCGGGATCTCCAACTTGAATTTTTGTAAAACGATGGCTTCGATCATCGGCCGGGGCTGCGCTGTTTCAGAAGTGAACACTACATTCCCGCTGTTCAGATAAGTGGATACCTCTCTGAAGCCAGCTGCTTCAAGCTCCGACTTCAACTCCGGCATGGCGAGTTTGTTTTTGCCGCTGATATTGATTCCCCTGAGAAACGCAACATATTTTTTCATCGTATTCTCCGCTGCAAAGCCCGATGGACAGTGTTCTTTTATAAGTAGAGTATAGCAGCAAACAGAAGAAAGTTCAACCTCCCGCACAGCGCGAAAAAGCTGCCGTCGAAAGACGGCAGCTTTTTGAAAAAGGAAACAAAATGAGCTTAGAAATCGACTTCGGTGTCGTAGTAGCAGCACTTGAGCAGCTTTTCCATCTCCTCCTGGCTGGGCTGACGGGGGTTGGAGCCGGTGCAGGCGTCGCCGATGGCGTTCTTTGCAATTTCCGGCAGACGCTCCAGGAACACTTCCTCCGGCACAAAGCCCTGCTCGGCGGGGTAGGAGTCGGGACCATAGTGGCCGATGCAGTGCGGGATGTTCAGGTCGTCGTTCATCTTGCGCAGGTAGGCGATGAGCAGAGCGACCTTTTCGTCGTCGTTGGCGCCGCCCAGCTTCATCTCGTCGGCGATGACGCCATAGCGCTTTTTGGCCTCGGGATCCTTGGCGTTAAAGGCGATGACCTTGGGCAGGTACATGGCGTTGGCTGCGCCGTGGATGATGTGTGCGCCGTAGTCTGCAAAGGCTGCGCCGGTCTTGTGAGCCATAGAATGGACGATGCCCAGCAGCGCGTTGGAGAAGGCCATACCAGCCAGGCACTGTGCGTTGTGCATGGAATCACGCTTGGCCATATCTCCGTTGTAGCTGTCGACCAGATCGCTCTGGATCATGCGGATGGCATGAATGGCCAGAGGATCGGTGTAGTCGCAGTGTGCCGTGGAGACATAAGCCTCGACAGCGTGGGTCATAGCATCCATGCCAGTGTGGGCAACCAGCTTCTTGGGCATGGTCTCGGCCAGATCGGGATCCACAATGGCAACGTCCGGGGTGATCTCAAAGTCCGCGATGGGATACTTGATGCCCTTGGCGTAATCGGTGATGATGGAGAAAGCGGTCACTTCGGTCGCAGTACCGGAGGTAGAGGAGATCGCGCAGAAATGAGCCTTGCGGCGCAGCGGCGGGATGCCGAACACCTTGCACATCTCCTCAAAGGTGATCTCGGGGTATTCGTACTTGATCCACATCGCTTTGGCCGCGTCGATGGGGGAACCGCCGCCCATGGCGATGATCCAGTCCGGTTCAAACTTCAGCATGGCGTCCGCGCCGCGCATCACGGTTTCAACAGAGGGATCCGGTTCGATGCCTTCAAACAGTTCCACTTCCATGCCGGCTTCCTTCAGATAAGAAATCGCACGATCCAAAAAGCCAAAGCGCTTCATGGAACCGCCGCCGACACAGATCATGGCCTTTTTGCCGGTAAAGCCTTTGAGAGCCTCCAGGGAACCTTTGCCGTGGTAAAGATCGCGGGGAAGAGTAAAACGTGCCATTGGGATCTACCTCCATATCGTCATAAAAAGACGGAAAATTATAAATGCCGCAAAGAAAGATTGATAAACAAATGTTTAACGAACTTTGCATCTTTATTATAATAGCGTTTTCCGTATTCTGCAATCGACAAAACAGAGAATAAACGACCGACATTTTGGCACTTTTTCCAAAAATAAAACACCCCGAAAGACATTGCTTTCAGGGTGTGCTGTGTGGAGCTGCTAGGCAGATTCGAACTGCCGACCTCATCCTTACCAAGGATGCGCTCTACCGACTGAGCTATAGCAGCAAATGGCGACCCGGATCGGGCTCGAACCGACGACCCCCAGCGTGACAGGCTGGTGCTCTAACCAACTGAGCTACCGGGCCATGATCGCTCAAGTTCATCGGATCCGACAGGATTGCCGGAACGAGCATTATTATACATGAGCTGTCTGCTCTTGTCAAGGAGAAAATCGCAAAAAAGGAAAAAAGTTTTGCATTTCCGGCAGAAAAGATTTTTTGCCGCCGAAAAAACAAAAAAGAACGAAGCGCCGTAAGCGCTTCGTTCCTGGCAGGGGTAGTAAGTTTCGAACTCACGGCACGCGGTTTTGGAGACCGCTGCTCTACCAGCTGAGCTATACCCCTATATTCTGCCGCATTCGCTGAATGCTTGCTTATTATACAAAACGCAGCAGAAAATGTCAAGCGGTTTTTTTAATTTCTTGCGCAGCCGCCGCAGCTGTTTTCCTGGCCAGAGGCGTTTTCCGGCGGAAGCTGCCGGGCCAGCTGTTCCAGGGTCACGCTGTCGATGTACTGGTTGATCACCTCGTCCAGCCCGGCCCAAAAGGGCAGGGTGAAGCACTGGCTGGACAGGGGACAGTCGTTGATCTCGCTGCCCAGACAGGGGATGGGGGCGATGCTGCCCTCGATGGCCCGCAGGATCTCTCCGGCGGTGTAGTCGGCGGGGCTGCGGGTGAGCCGATAGCCGCCCTGACTGCCGCGTTCGCTTTTGACCAGCCCGCTGCGGGCCAGAGGGGTGACGATCTGCTCCAGATATTTCAGGCTGAGCTGCTGGCGTTCGCTGATCTCCTTGAGCGAAACGGTGGCCCCGGCGGGCCGGTGGGCCAGCTCCGCCATCAATCGCAGCGCGTAGCGGCTTTTGGTGGAAAATTTCATGCGCGATCCCTCTCCTTAAACTGGGGGCGGGCCGCTGTGCCCGGCCCCAAACCAGTATAGCACGGGGCTTCGGGTTTGAAAAGTCTTGTGCAAACAAAAAAGGTTTGTTATCATAAGATGGGTTATAAGAGTCTTACCCGAAAGGAAGATGAGAACATGAGTCAGAAGATCGACCCGGCGCAGGCCATCCGTCTGCTGGATGCGGGCAAAGCGGCTGCTGTGGATGTGCGGCAGCCGGACGAATACGCGATGGGGCATATTCCCGGCGCAAAGCTGCTGCCGCTGGGCGAAGTGGGCCGCCGTGCCGCGCAGGTGATGCCGGACAAGGATGCGGTGTGGCTGGTATACTGTCGTACCGGTCGCCGCAGCGCCGAGGCCGTTGCCCGGCTGGAGGCGATGGGCTACCGCAATCTGTACGACCTGGGCGGCATTCTGGGCTGGCCCTATGAAGTGGAAGGGGATTTTCAGGGGCGGTTCTAAGGCCGTCTCTGTAAAAAATAAGGTATGACGGCGGGCCTTGCGGCCCATGATAGAAAGGACGGAAAACATCATGTCGTTTGATCCCAAAGAATTTGCGGGCAGCCACTGTGGATGCCGCTATCAGCAGGACTACCGCCCCACTCTTGGCCGGGATGGAAAAAAGGAATCCGGCACGCTGGAGGTCATGAAGTTTTATTATGACGGACGCATCCGCTTTGAACAGCATTGCTATGGCGAGGCGGCTACTTTTGTATTTGGTGTGTGGGCCGATCGCATGGATCCGGACGGTACGCTGCATTGGGTCCTGCCCGACCGCCGTAAAAGCTATTATGACGAGGAATTTCTGCCCAAGCAGTTGACCAAGGTCGATCCGGACGGAAGCCTGTACTTTGACGAAGGGATCTTTCCCTGGAAGCTGGCGGACGATTTTGCCGAGGATAAGCGTTGGGGCTATCCGCGCTGGAAAGTTCTGATGGGCAAGCTGACCGGAAAAGGCCGCCGCTGAAAAAGGGGAAAGGTGACAGGGTCACGAACTTCCAGTATTCCTATTGACATACTGGGGATTATACGGTATAACTAGTTCTGTCAAAAGAATTTCTCCGGGGAGACCGATCTCCCCGGTTCTGATTCCCATCGCCTGCGGGCTGTGCGCCCGCGGCGTCAGTGAAAGGACAGATCCCTATGGAAGAAACCAAAACCACCGGCACCGCACTGTCTGCCGAACAGGTCGTCTATCTCGACAATGCCGCCACCACCCCCTGCGCGCCCGAAGCGCTGGCCGTGATGGTCGAAGCCCTGAGCGGGGCCTGCGGAAACCCCAGCAGTCATTACACGATCGGCTATGAAGCCAAGGAATTTGTGGATCGTGCCCGCGCCCAGGTTGCAAAGGCCATCCATGCTTCCCCGGCGGAGATCTTCTTCACCGGCTGCGGCTCCGAAGCGGATAACTGGGCCGTCAAAGGCACAGCCTTTACCAAGGCCCGCCAGAATAAGCGCCATCTCATCACCAGCGCCTTTGAGCACCATGCCATCCTGCACAGCATGCGCAGCCTGGAGCGTATGGGCTTTGAGGTCACTTATCTGCCGGTCACGCCGGAAGGATATGTCCGTCCCGAGGACGTGGAGGCGGCCATCCGCCCGGATACTGCGCTGGTCAGCGTGATGATGGCAAACAATGAGATCGGCACCATCCAGCCGATCAAGGAAATTGCACAGATCGCCCATAAGCATGGGGTGTGGATGCATACCGATGCAGTGCAGGCGGTGGGGGCGATTCCGGTCGATGTCCAGGAGCTGGGCGTGGATATGCTTTCCATGAGCGCCCATAAGTTCAATGGCCCTAAGGGTGTGGGCGCGCTGTATTGCCGCAAAGGTGTCTGGCCCCAGAACCTGATCGACGGCGGAAGCCAGGAGGCCCGCCACCGCGCCGGTACGGAGAATGTGGCCGGCATCGCGGGCATGGGCAAGGCGCTGGAGCTGGCCACGGAACATCTGGCCGCCCGTATGAGCCATGAACAGGAGCTGCGGGATTATGTGATGGAACGTATCCTGAACAATATCCCGGAGGCTCGTCTGAACGGCGGGCGCGAAAATCGTCTGCCCGGTAATGTGAATATCAGCTTCCCGGGCCTGGAGGGTGAAACCATCCTGCTGGATCTGGATATGCATCATATCTGCGCCTCCACGGGCAGCGCCTGCAACTCCGACAGTCTGGATCCCAGTCATGTTCTGCTGAGCATTGGCGTTCCGGAAGAGATCGGACATGGATCGATGCGCTTTACCTTTGGGCCGCAGAATACGATGGAAGAAGCAAAGTATCTGTGCGATGTGCTGGAGGAAGTGATCCCCCGCCGCCGCGCGATGAGTTGTATGTGGCTGCAGGGTAAAAATAAGGCCCGCCAGTTCAGCCTGAAGGGAGAGCAGTAAAGATGGCAAGTATGTATAGTGCAAAGGTCATGGAGCATTTCGCAAATCCGCATAACGTGGGCGAACTTCCGGATGCCAATGGCGTGGGAGAAGTGGGCAATCCCAAGTGCGGCGATATTATGCGCATGTACCTGAAGATTGAAAACAATACGATTGTGGATGTCCGGTTTATGACCTTTGGGTGCGGCGCGGCGATCGCTACCAGCAGCATGGCCACCGACCTCATCAAGGGCAAGACCATTGACGAGGCCCTCAAGCTGACCAATAAGGCCGTGGTGGAAGCGCTGGATGGCCTGCCTCCCATCAAGGTGCATTGCTCGGTGCTGGCGGAACAGGCGGTCAAGGCTGCCCTGTCGGATTACTATCGCCGCCAGGGGATCGATCCCAAACCCATCGTTGGCAAGCTGGAAGAGGACTGCGACCATTGTGACGGTGGCAGCTGCGGCATGTAAGACCATTTGACAGCCTGTGCGTGATGCACAGGCTGTTTTTTGCGGGGGTTTTCTTCCTTTTTCGAGAAAAAGGAAGCGAAAAAGCTTTTCAATTGGCCCACATTCCATGTGGGCCAGATGTTTTTATTCGCATAGAAAAGGTATCGCTGCATTTTTCAGGCCCGGGCGGGCTGAAGCACGAGAGTGTGACCGTGTTCTGCCAGATGCAAGGGCTTTATACCCATATAAAAATTTGACCCGCACGTATGTGCGGGTCGGTTGAAAAGTTTTTCGGTTCCTTTTTTCAAAAAGGAACAAAAAAGAAGGAACAAAAAAGCATCCGATCTTGTTTAGCCGTGCAGCTCATCCAGAACCTGATTCAGCACATCAAGGCTGATCTGTCCCGGTGCGCTGGCCCTCCCCGCGCTGGCAAAGGTCATGGCGGAGCCTAAAGCCTCACCGCACAGGCGGCTGACGGCTCCCAGCGCACCCATGCTCATCGTAATGACCGGGGTTTCGGGATGGATGTCGGCCATTTCTGCGGTAGCGGCCAGAAGCTCCAGCACATCGGCGCGGCTGTGCGGCATGACGGCCAGCTTGGGGAGATCCGCTCCAGCCCGCTGCATTTGAACCATACGTGCTACCAGCTCGGCCCGCGGCGGAGTTTTGGCGAAATCATGGCTGGAGCACACCACCCGAACCCCGGCAGCGTGGGCCTGCTCGATCAGTCCGGAAATCAATTCTCCGGCAGGAAACAGCTCGATATCCAGCAGATCAGCACAGCCGCTGGCACACACCTGCTGACAGAAAGCGGCATACTGTTCCGGAGTCAAAGACTTTTGGCCGCCTTCCGCTTGTGTGCGGAAGGTGATCAGCAGCAGTTTGTCCCTCAGCGCGGCCCGCAGACCTTTCAGGCAGCGCTGGATTGTTTCGGCATCTGCGGAGGCATCCAGCCAATCGACACGCCATTCCACACAATCCGCACGCAAGGTGGAAAACTCTGCCGCACGCGCAAGAACAGCGGCTTCAGTACGCTCTACAATCGGAATAATGACTTTGGGGCGGCCTTCACCGATCTGGCAGCCGTGGACAGTGATGCAGGACATGGGCAGAAACCTCACTTTTCTTCTATAATATGTATATGCTCTCATGATACGTTTCGGCGGGCAGCCTTGTCAAGTCTGAATGGAAAAAGAAGGGAATATAAGGAAACGATGCTTTGGGGAAGAAAAAACTATCCAAAACGCCCAAAAGAGCAAAAAAGATCGAAAAAAGCGAAAAAAGGGCTTGCCAAAGCGAGGCGGGTGTGGTATTATACTCAAGCGCCAAGGGCGCGGCGAAAGAATGACTTCTGAGGAAGT
>JBJERU010000025.1:0-15081 GCA_051882415.1 Faecalibacterium sp.
TGATGCCGCACACTTCTTCGTCCAGCCTTGTGTCGGTCAGGTCGGCGGCGGTGATGCTCAGGCTTCCCGCTGGGCGCTTGATCTGCGCAAGACACAGGTCGTAGACCGTTGCCGTGCGGGTGATCGCCGGGGCAACGGGAGTGCTGGCGGGTTCGCCCTGTAGTACCATCAGGCTGGACTTGCGTGCAACAGCGTCGAAGCGCAGCACCAGACGGTCAATGCGCGGACGAGTCCCGTCTGCAAGGGGCAGTTCTACTGTTTCCGGGTCATACAGGATGATGCTGTACCCTGTGAACTGGGTGGGATGCACCCAGGCCTGGCCGCTGCCAACGGTCAGACCGCTACCTCCTGCCAGACTGACGAGCAGGCAATCTTCGGCACTGTACACGCCGCTTTTCCGTGTGGAAAAATAGCCCGCTGCATCGGCGGCATTATACTCGATGCCTTCCAGCGGATAGGTGACGATATTGCTCAAGAGAAATCGGCTCCTTTCAAAGTTTCTGCCAGCTTGGGGTGCCCAACCGCAGGGTGCGGGTAGTGCCGTCGGCCTGGGATTGCAGAATGACATCTGCCACCCGGACGGTGGCTTTGTAGCCCAGCTTGGGCAGGCTGGCAAAGATCACATCACCGGGCATGAGGGTATCGTCCTCCACATCGAACTCAATGGAGCCGGTGCGCAGCTGCTCCAGCAGCCTGGCGCCGCCCCGATCCTGCAAGCGCTGGAGGTAGCTCAGGCTCCCGGCGGTCTCGCCGTTTGTTTCGTCCGGCTGAAGATCTCTTGCATCCACATACATTTCCCGCCGGGCGCAGCCGGTCAGAGCGGTTTCGCCCACCGTCACGGTGACGCGGGCTTCGCCGCTGCCTGCACCCTGCACGATAGCCACATTTGATAAGTTGGTGTCCGCAAACTGCCAGCTGGCATTGAGCAGATTGCCAAAAGCGGGGCTGAATCGATGGTTGAGATCTGCGTCGGGTCGGTAAACCTCGAACAGCAGGCGCTTGGCTGCGCCTTTCCCGTCCATTCGGATCCGGAATCCCAGGTCACAGGCTGCGCAGATGGTCTGGCAGTAATCAAAGATGCTGCCGCCGGAAACCTGTGCGGAAAAGACGGTGTCATAGCCTTGTGCTTCGCCCAGCTCCAGCCGTTCCCAGGGGGACATTTCCGAGACCAGCTTCCGCATGGCTTCTTCGGCATTCTCGTTCTGCACGATGGAAGTGGACACCCGCCTGGTCAGGATCCAGGCCGCCGGATAGCCGGACACCACAAGATTTGCGTCCTCGTTGGCGTTGGAGCGGGCGCAGATGCGCATGGGGATGTCGCTGCCGGTGCGCACCAGCCAGCGGCCTTGCTGCAAAAGGGCAAGGTTCTCGTCTGTGGGACGCACTTCCAGCGTAAATTCTCCGGCGGAGCGATAGGGTTCGTCCCAGTACAGGGATACCCACACATCGATACAGCCCACCCGGATAAGGCTCTGTTCTTCCAATACATCCAGTTTCATAGCTTTTCCGGCAGTACGCCGACCTCCATTGGATAGAAGCGGATAGCCGCCTGTAGGCAGTCCTCGCCGCTGTCGGCGGTCAGCTTGAGCAGGTTGTCACCAGCGGCCAGCTCGGTCAGGGTGCTGTCCTCATCCAGCAGGGCAAAGATATTGGTGGTCACGCCGCCGCGGGTCAGCGTGACGGCCAGCCTGTCGGTGGTGGTGCGGTAGATCTCCACCACATCGCCGGCCTCTATGCCCAACCCCGCAAAGCCGATCTGTTCGCCGGTAATGACGTTGAGGATACAAGGGTTTTTGGCAGCAGCCGAACAGGATAATGTACAGGTAAAGGGGACCGGCAAAGCGCCGGGGTTGCGCACGTTGACAAAGCTGCCCGGGATCGGCGTGCTGTACCGGTGGCTGTCGTAGCAGAGCGGAAAGCGGAAGCCGGGCAAAAACCCGCCCAGCAGAAAGCTCTGCTCGGTCAGGCTGTACCAGCAGGGCTTTGGGCAGTAGAGCATCATGGAAAAGCGGGGAAAAGGCTCTGTCTGCGACAGGTAGGGAGTCTTGCTCATCACAAAGCGGGTAAAATATTTGTCTGCAAGATACAGTGTGCCTGTGGTGTGGTAGGGCAGCGCGCGCAGCAGCAGTTCTGCGTCCCTGTCGCCGCCCCAGACACAGCCGGACAGGGTGCGGTATACGCCGGGGATGATCTGCCGTTCTACCGTGGTTCCGATCTGTCCCACGCCCTGCGCCAGCTGGAGGTCGATGTCCACGCCGTTGATGGGATCCAGATGATAAGGAATGTTGTGATCCCACCCCAGATGCAGGGTGACACCGGCATCGGTGATGATCATCAGGTGATCTTTGCGCATGAGGTTCCTGCCTCCTTTCAGCGCTTTTGTGCCAAAGCTTTGTCGGCCTCCCAGCGGGCTTCGCGCTGAAGGTCTGCCGCGGTCTGGGCTTTGCTGTAGATGTTCTGGGTGATGCTGGCATGGGTGGTGTGGTACTGGTCTGCGGCGGCCCGGATCTGCGCCGTGCCGGAGGCGGCCGCCGTGCTGCCCATCCGCATATTGTCCGACAGCACCAGCGCGTTGGCCCGCCGCACCATATCCGCCAGCGCGGAGTTGGTTTTGGTCAGGGCCTCGGTATTCTCCCTGATGGCGTCCTCAAGGTCATCGGCATCCAGATCCATATCTCCGCCAGGGCCTCCGTTTCCGCCCCCGGAACCGCTGCCCGGGCTGGAGATCGTAGAAGAGGAGCCGCCGGAGCTGCCGCCCAGCCGGGACACGATCACCGCGATAGCGCCCGCCAGCACCGCCGCGGCTGCAGCCACGACCAGACCGGCAGGGATGCCGAATACTGTGGACGAAAGCGCGGCAGCCACAGCCGCCAGCATGCCCTCCACAGCCGCGCCGATGGTGCCGATGAGGGAGGCAAAGCCCGCATAAATCGCCGGAAACGATGCGAGCAGCCCGCTGGACAGCGCGCTGCTGATGGCCTTTGCCGCAGCCGCCAGGGGGCCTTTGAGACTTTTGAATGTGCTTTGCAGAGCGTCCGCCAGCGTCCCCGCTTCCTCCAGGATCTTGGGGAATCCGCGGACGATGCCGCTGTAAATGCTCTCGCCGATGTTCCACGCGCTCTGCGCAAGCTGGCTCTGTGCACCGGCCAGCGTGCTGTTCAGCTGGTCCACAAGACCCAGAGCAAAGTCTGAAACCCGCTTCTTCTGGTCAGCGGAAAGCCCATCGTAGAGGACGCCGGCGGCCCATTTGCCCACGCCGAGCCAGTCCTGCTGCTTGACTGCGGTGTACAGGGTGCCGAAGGTGCCAAGGACTCCCTCTTCGGCCCGGGCCTGAAGCGCATCCCACAGGCCGGAGAAGCTGGTGCAGGCGCTTTCCCGGATGGTCTCGGCCACCGTCTCAGTTCCGTCGGCGGCAATGGTCCTGACCCGCTCCACTGTCACCAGTGCGCCGTCCACCACCTCGTCCTGCACCTCGGTAATCGTCTGCCGGGTGCGGGTAGTGCCGTCGGTCAGGGTCTCGGTGATGATTTTAGTGGTGGTCTGTACGCCATCCACAAGGGCGGAAGTGGTGGAAGTGACGGTGCGTTCCACCGCAGCCTCCACCTTATCTAGATCATCGGTGACGTCTTTCACCGTCTTTTCTGTGGATCCGGTGATGGTTTCTTCCGTTTCTTCTGCCGCGCCCGCAACTGCCCGGAGCGCCGCAGCTTCCTCCTGCGCCTGCCGCACACGCTCATCGTGGAGCTGTTTGCGGCGCTGGCGTTCCTGTTCCAGATTCTTCGGGTCAGAATTTCCGGAGGTTTTTGTGACAGGAACAATGACGTTATCGCTGGCGGAACTGAGAGCATTTTTGGCCGCCTGAATGATGCTGGCCACCGCGTCCTTTACGGTCTGCGCCAGCTTTGGCAGCGTATCCAGAAAGCCCTCAAGAATGCCTTTTACGATGCTGACGCCAACATCCACCCATTCGAAGGTAAGGAACTGCACCACAAAGGTTGTAATAAGCTGTACGGCGGCGCTGGCAAGGCTGGCGGCCACCGAGAGCACGCCGGAGGACAGCTTTCCGACAATATGCCCGCCTGCCTCTGCGATCTCCGGCAGGCGGTTGATAAGCCCGGCAATGAAGTCGGTCGCGGCCTGGATGCCCGCATTAACCACGCCGGGCAGCGCGTCCACCACGCCCTCCAGGAAGTCCAGCACGATTTCCACACCGGCTTCCAGCATGGCTCCGGGGCCTTCGGCTTCCAGAGTGTCCTGAAGAATCTGCACCCATTCGATGGCGGATTCCATCAGAGCCTTCTGACCGTCATAAAAAGCTTCAGTCAAAGCTCCCACAAGCCGCTTGGCGTTGTCGGTCATGGTCGACAGCCGCCCGTTGAAGGTCTGGGAGGCTTCCGCCATGCCGTTGAAGAACTGCCCGCCCTCGCTGGTGGCGGAGATCACCGCGGCTTCCAGCTCGTTGAAGGATACCTTGCCGTCCGAAATGCGCTGGTACAGCTCCGACATGGTCTCGCCGGTGGCGGCGCAGATCTGGTTCAGCGGGTTAAACCCCGCGTCGATCATCATATTGACGTTTTCCAGCGTGACCTTCTGCGCCGAGGACATCTTGCCATAGGCGCGGGTCAGGGTCTGGAGCTTGTCGGCATTTCCCAGAGAGATATCCCCAAGCCGCTGCAACACGGCGGTGGTGCCGTCTGCCGCTATGCCGAACTGCAAAAGGGTCTGGGTGCCCGCGGTCAGGTCTGACACGCTGAAGGGCGTGGAGGCCGCCATCCTGCGGATCTCCTCCAGCTTTGCGGCGGCCAGCTCTGCATCGCCCAGCATGACCCTGAAGTTGGCAAGGTAGCTTTCCATCCCAGCATTGTATTCGATGCCGCTTTGTACCACGCTGGCCAGAGCCTGCGCTGCTTTTTTTGCAAAGTCGGCGATCATGTTTCCGGCGGCGACCGTCCATTTGCTGACGCTCTTTTCCGCCGGGTCGCTGTTGAGCCGGACTTCGCCGGTGATGCTGAAATCTGCCACTTGTGTCCACCTCTCGATCGGAGCGCGGGCACAAGGGCACAGGCTGTTAACGTATGATCTCTATTTCCCGCCTGCATGCGGGGTTTTTGCATTTGACCCACACGCCCCGGGCCTTTGCGTTCTGTCCGGCCCAGACGGACAGCGCCCGGCCGCAGAAGGGGCAGGGGATGGGCGCACGGTCAGCGGTGCCGGAGCCGTGCGAGGAAGGCGGCGTCATGGTCTGCGACCGAGACGGCACGGGCGGCACCCCCTCTCAGCTCCGGCGGCAGGGCAAAGCGCTGGCGCATCTGCTGGGTATGCTCCCGCTCTGCTTCGGAAAGCCGGGCAAGGTCGGCGGTGCGCCAGCGCACGATGCGGGCAAACAGGCATTCCCCGCCCAGCAGACCCGTCAGAAGCGCCCGGAACCGCCACCAGTGGAGCGGGGCGCTGGTCAGGTCGATGTCGTAAGTCTCCTGAAACGCCGCAATGAGATACGGCGCATCCCACCGGTAATCGAAAGACAGTTCTCCGCCGGCGGTGCCGCTGCCGTCGTCGGTGCCGGAGCGCTGAGGTTCGGCGGCAAGGTAAAAGTCCAGCATGTCCCGGTATGCGCTGGGCAGCTTCTGTTCCGGGACAGGGACGCGGTAAAACCTCCGACACATCCCCGCGGCAAAGCCGATGGGGTCTTTGTCCGGCTCCTTGCGGGCATAGGCGTTTGCAAGCTGTGCCATCACCCGGAAATCCGGGTCGATGGGCCGCCCCGCCCACGTGGTCGGCAGCGGCTCCAGCAGATCAGTCATGGATGCCCTCCGCCATTCTGCCCGCCAACTGGATCAGCAGCCTGCGCGCGGCGGGGTCGTCCAGCAGCGCGTCCAGCCTTTCGGCCGCGGTCGGTGCCGGGGTGGGAGCAGCGGCCTCCTCCGGCAGAACCCGGACGGCGGGCGCGGCGGCCGGTTTTGCCCTGGCAAGGGCGCGGCGCTGCTGGCGGTTGGGCGCAGGGCTAAGTCTGGCATCAAACTCCGTCCGGACAGCGTCCGTGAATGCCTGCATGACCTCCTGACACCGGCCCAGATCCGAGCCGTTCAGCCCCAGGCGGGCGCTTGCGCCTTCGCCCAGAACTTCATCTAGAAAATCCATGATCAGACGGCACTGGCCGCGCAGCTGATGGGCAAGGCTTCCGGGCTGTGCCTGCATGCGGGCCTTTTCCTCTTCGGCCAGCGTGTTGAGCCGGGCCTGGGCGCTTTCCATGCGGGCCACGTCATCGGCGTTCAGGGCGGAAAAATCAAATTTCTGGTTCAAAATCAGCATATCGTCCTCCTGTGGATACGGCGGGCGCTCAGCCCACGGCGTCGGTGGTGTAGTCGAATTCCTCCGGCCGGCCGATGCCCTTGACATCGCAGGCGAAGGTGGCAGCGCTGCCGGCTCCGCCGCCTGCGTCGCTGGTCAGGATCAGGGCGCACTGGCCGCATTCGCCCTTGCCGGTGCGCAGGGAGAAATACAGGTACGGCACGATCACATCCGCGCCGGAGCCGAACTTGATCTTGTGGCTCAGCACAAAGTCCTGAAAGGCGTCTCCCACGCAGCGGTTGCCGTTCACCGACAGGGTGCGCTGCACGCTGCCTTTGGTGGCGCAGGGGCCGGTGCGGATGAACTCGTCGTTCGAGGTGGTGACGTTCAGCGCGCCGGAATGCTCCTTGACGTGGTCGGCGCAGACGATCCAGTCGGTCTTTTGGGTCTGCTTTGCGGCATCGGTGCAGATGGCGAACACAAAGTCGTTGGCCATCTCAACGCCGGTATAGTCCGCGCTGGGGGTGATGCCGGATTTGGTGAGGGTTTCCTGTACGGTCATAGAGTGTGGATGCTCCTTTCATTTTGGCTGGTAATATTCAAGACGGAGCTGCATCTGCATCCGGCAGAGCCCCGCGGCGCTGGTGACGATGTAGCCGGTGGAGGTGACAGCGGCATGCTGCGCCTGTTTCCCGCCGCAGCCGGACAGCTCCGGCAGATCATGCCTGTCCTCCTGCTGCTGCACCCAGTCCGCAAGCTGCTCAAAAAAGCCGCTGTTCTGCACGGCGGTCACGTCCTGCTCGCTGTACTCCCGCCGGGACAAAAACACGAAGTTCCTGGCGCAGTCCCGACCGGAGACATACTCGCACAACACCGGGGCGCCGGGGCTGTCCTCGATGGAAAAGGCGGTGGCCTCCTCGTCCAGTCCGCTGATGCGGAAGGCCGCGCCGGAAGCCTCCTGTTCCGCGGCGATCAGCGGGCAGCTTTTGAGCCACCGGCGCACGGCCCCGATGATGGTCGTTTCGATCATTGTCCGCCTCCCCAGAAAGTGGTAACGGCCTTTGCTGCCGTGAAAGCCAGCGCCTCGCCATAGTCCGCAAGGGCGCGCTGGCCCCAATAGCTGCCGCGCAGCTTGTTTTCTCCGCGCAGGTCGGTGCCCTCCGGGTGCAGATAATACTGTTTGCGGGCGTAGGGGGTGTTATAGACCAGCAGGCCCTCGTCATACTTGCTGGCGAGGTTGACGCTGCGCTTCAGCGTGCCGGTCGCCATCGGTACATACTGGTCGATGAGACGCACGGCCTCCTGTGACAGGGCGAACTGTGCCTTTTGCAGAGCCGCGGTCTTTTCGGCGCCGAAGTCCGGCCGCCAGGAAAGCTCCATCTGCACGTCGTCCACGCGGTAGCGCAGGCCGTAGGGCTGGGGGAAAACAGGCTTGCTCATGGCGCTTAGCTCCCTTCGATGTGCCAGTGGGGGAGCAAAGGCTCCCGGTTGTCTGAGATGGCCGACACGGTGCAGCAGGTGCGGGTCTTTTCCAGCGCGGCATATTCTGCTGCGGTCAGGGCTGCAGCGCTGCCCCGGATCAGCTTCCAGCCGCGCTTGAGCGTCCAGTGGGTGCGCTTTTCCGCCGGGGACAGTGCCGCCCACTGCGCGTAGGGCAGATAGCCCGCTGTCCAGGCCGAAGCCGGGATGCGGATATGGATTTTCCGGGTGGGGTCTCCGGCAGCGGCGCCGCCGCCGGAGGTGCCAAGGGTTTCCCGCCAGAGGCACAGCGGGAATACCCGGCACACCGGGGTATCGGTCTCGGTTTTTGTATCGTGGATCAGGTTTACCACGGTGACGGCAGTCTGCATTAAAAGCACCCCCTGTACAGAAGGCCGTGGGGATCCGCGCCCAGAGCGTTTGCCAGCAGTATACCGGCCTGTGCTTCCAGCCCGGCATTGCCGGAAAAGCTGACCGCAAGCCCGTCGTTGGAAACGCTGACCGCTCCGGGCGCGCTGCCCAGCGCGGCCTGTGCCGCCATCAGATCCACAAGCTGGATGCAGGCGTCCGTCAGAGAAGTACGGCAGGCGGCGCATTCCGAACAATGCGGCCCCGCCCGTCCGAAGGTCAGCCGGTCGATCAGCCTGCCTGCCCGAAATGAGAATACCGCAAAGGCTTCTTCCGGCAAAAGTCCCCCTGCCGACTGGTATTCCGGATAGGAACAGTAGCTCATAACGTTCAGGCCTTCTTCTTGATGAGGACGGTTTTGGCCTTCGTGACCTTGTGGGCGTAGATCTTGCGGCCCTGCACCGCGCAGGCGCCGATGAAGCTGCCGCTGCCCTTCAGGTCGTTAACGGCCACCGGAACGGACCACTCCTCCACGCGGGTGAACCAGTCGGGATGCCCGGCGATATACTCCACGTTTTCGCCCAGGGTGCTGTCTTCGTAGACGTTGAAGCCCGCGATGCGTCCCACTGCGCCGGTCTGCACCACGCTGTCGCCCAGATCAGAAGCCTTGATGAACTCCGGGCTTTTGAGGATCAGGGCATAGGTCTCCGGGGAAACCAGCAGCCAACGGCTGTCGGTGGGGACGTGGGCCTCCGACAGCTTGGTGCGGGTGTCCACGATGTTCTCATAGACGCCGGCCTTGGTCAGGGCGGCGGTGCTGGCCAGCGTCGTGCCGCCCGCCACCAGCTCGGCGGATGCGTCCTGCTCCATCTGGAGCGCCAGGGAATAACCGGCGCTGTCCAGGCGGTCGGCCACCAGATCGCCGGGGACGGATGCGGCGTCAAAGCCGTCGATCAGCTCATTCACCGCCTTGTCCTTGTCGATGGCCACGGTCAGAAAGCTGGTGTCGCCGTGGGTCATTTCGGAGCCGGTCTTTTTGTTGTAATCGCTGACCTCCACCTCAGTGTCCCGCACCGGGATCTTGACGGCACCGGCCTTGGGGCTGCCATCATAGCGGCTGTTGCAGATCACGCCGGTGCGCTTGACGATGGTCGCCCGCAGTTTTGCGTCCACGAGCTGGGAATAACGTTCCTGCTGAGAATGTGCCATACAGTTTTCGTCCTTTCATTACAGCTTGATGTTGGGATTCAGGGCTTTAAAAGCGGCTTCCACCGGGTCGGCGGCATCTCCGTGGGGGTCGTTGCCGTGCTCGGCGCCGGTGGAATAGGTGGCCGCGGCATCCCCGAAAGCCCAGGCGTTGGCCTTGACGCAGCTTTCCAGCGCGGCCTTGATGTCCGCATCCCGGTTTTTGCTGGCTTTGAGGGATTCCACGTCCAGCATGCTGCGCACGGCTTTGATGCTGCGGCCCTTTGCGGCGCGGATGGCTTCGTCCAGCGCGCTGTCGAAGGCGAAGCCCTCCGCCTGGGCAGTGAGCTTGCCCTGAAGGGTGGTGATCTGGTTTTTAAGATCGTCTACGTCCACGCCCCTGAAGGCGGCAAGACCGTCCTGGGCGGTCTTGAGCTGGGCGTTTGCTTTGTCCAGGTCGGTTTGCAGGGCATCGGCCCGCTGCTTTTCGGCGTGGATGCCCTTGTCGTGTTCGGCCATCAGCCAGTCCAGCTGTTCTGCGGTCAGGCCAGGGATCTGTTTGCTCACATCTTCACGTTTCATGGTGGAAAAGTCCTTTCTGTGTTTTTGTTGCGGTGCCCGGTTTGTCCTCGTGCGGGCAAAATAGGCATGAAAAAGCACCGTGCGGGGTGCACAGTGCTTAAAATGCGCATGAAAAAACCACGGTGCGGGTGCATCGTGGCTGAAAAGCGGGTCTGGAAATGGAACAGGGAGCTGCATTGCTGCAACTCCCCATCGGTTGACATTTGGCAGGCGTAGCATCCTCCTGCATCTCTCAGGGTTTCCCCTTGTCAGTACCAGCGGCGTGTGGTCGCTACGAAATTTACCACCTCAAATGTCGCCCTTATCCTATGAATATTATATCAAATTTATTCGTGCTTGTAAAGAATCTTGCGGTTGCGCAGATATTGATTCCAGCGCTTCTCGTTCACAGACATGAAGGTAATAATCGAATTTTTGAATTCCGCTGGGTCATTGCTTGTTCTCAGACGCAAAACCAGCTGATAGCCTTTTCCATCAATCGTGAACCGCTTGAGGATGTTTGCTGTATTAGGGCGGTCAGTTTCGATGATATAGTCAGGCTGCAAGATGGCCTCGCTTAAATAGGACTTTACCGTTTCCGAAATATCAGGATGCCTTTCTCTGATATGCTGTAACTGTACATCCGTGATAATAACCTCAGACGACGCGATATCGCCGGTGACTACTTTATAGATTTCACGGTCCAGCCTGCAAACAAAATTCACGTCCTGTTTCACATCCATTTAAGAAGATGGAATTATCATATCATTTTGTGCCGGGTTTGTAAATGCTCGTTTTGCCGCCCACGCCGCCCGGCTTGCCGCGCTGCGGCCAAACCCGGCCACGCTGGTGCGGGAGGAATCGTTTTGCCCGCCGGTGTCCCGCACGAACTGCGCAAGGCTCCGGCGGGCTGCTTTCAGCCGCACAGCGCTGTTGGTGGTGTCCAGCCCGGCGGCATCCTCGGCCAGATACCGCTTTTTCCAGCGTCGGACATTGCGTTCCCGCGCTCGCTGCATCTGGGAAATCTCGTACCGGGTGTATTTTTTGCCATTGTACTCGATGCACTTTTCGTTCAGGGCGGCAAGCTCTTCCTGTGTCCAGGCCGGGGCGCTGCCCAGCTCCGGAAAGATGGAAAAGAAGGTGTGGCGGCAGTTCCAGCCGCACAGCCCGGCGCCGGTGCCGTAGCCGGTAGCGGCTTCAAAGTCCGGGTAATGCACCCCCAGATAGTCCACGGCCCCACCCCGGTGGAACCGCCTGCCCTGCCAGGCAGCGTGCTCGGGACGTGCGCCGCCGTGGGCGGTGGTCTCCACGAACTCGCATCCCATCTCGTCCATGCGGGCGATCTGGAGCTTGCCCGCGGTCTGGTTGACGCCGGTGAGCACGGCACGCCGTGCGGCCACCTCCAGCGTGTCGGTGTGGCCGCTGGGATAGGTGACAAAGGGCAGCTCGTCTGCAAGGCTGTCCACGGCCTGCCGGATGGCGGTCTTGTAGTCAAAGGCTCCTGTGCTCACCTTGCCCCACGCCGTGTCCAGTGTGCGCTCAAATGCGCCGGTAACGGTGTTTGCGGTGGTGGCGGTCAGGTTCTGCCAGGCGCCGGCGGTCTGGCGTGCACCGGCATCCAGCAGATTGTTCAGGGCGGCGCTTTCCGCATAGGGCGGCGGCTGCTTGCCGTAGTGGTAATAGATAGCGTCCTCTCGCTCCATGGCCTCGGCAGCGGCCTGCTGCATCAGCCTGCGGATGGTGTCCTCGCTCTTGCCGCTGTACTTTGCCAGCAGCCGGATCACGTCCTGCCGCAGCGCTTCGGTCTGCTGGTAACGCCAGAGCTGCCAGTTTGCCGTTTCGGTCAGGGTGCCGGTCTTGGCAATGCGCCGGGCGGCATCCTGCAAGATCGCGTCCTCCACCTGCTGCCAGAGCTGCACAAAGGCATCCGGCAGGCGGTCAAGATATCCCGGCGGCAGCATCACGCGCCCCCGAAGGTCAGCATCTCATCCGTGCGGCCGTCCGCCTTGGCTTCCTCCGCCCATCGGCGGGCCTCGTCCTCGCTCAGGCCGTACCGGGCGCAGAGATAGCGGAACCGGGGCACAAGGCCGCTGAGGGCATCGTCCCGCAGCTGGTTGATTCGGGTCTCCTGATCGGTGATATAGCTGTCGTCCCAGTTGACCGAGATGCTGGTGTCCGGATCCACGTCTGCGCCCAGCAGATTCTTTGCCGCCCAGAGGATCGCCCGCAGGATGCCGATCAGAGCCGTTTCGATAGGGATCTGATTTTTGTTGGCCGACTGGACAAGGTCTTGGCGGCTTCCGTTGTACTCGGTGGCGGTGGATATCTTGCCCAGCTCGAAGCTGTACCGGTGGCACCCCAGCCCGCAGCGGAAGCTGAACAGGTTGAGCATATCCTGCACCGCCTGGTGATTCTGTTCGGTGCGCAGATCGGGGTTGTGCTCGTGCCACTCGGCGGGCAGGTCGATGCTGCCTTCCTTGCCGGGCAGCGTGACGAACTGGCTTTTCACATCGTCGTCCGGCGGGATGTAAACAGGCAATCCGTCCGGGCCGATCTCCGCCCGGCAGATGCTGGTGCTGTAAAAGATCTTCTTGTGCCCCAGCCGGATATCCTCCCGATAGTTGTCAAAGGCCAGGTCGATGCCGGCGGCCGCGTCGATGGCCTCCGCAAAGACGCTGACGCCCAGGCCCGTGCCTCCATCGATATTTTTGACGGCCGCCGGGCTGAACAGGCTGAACCAGGCCGGAGAACCGGGCACTTTCAGCTCTGCTACCGTGCCGTCCGGAGGGTCCAGCGGGGTGAACCGGGGCGCTCCGCCCGGCTCCTCTCCGATCTCGAACCACTCGTTCCGGATGATCCGCATTTCTCCCTTGCAGGTGTGGGTCTGGAGATAGGCGCAGGGCTTGCCATCTCTCGTGCACTCGGATACAAAGGCGGCATCCACAACGATGCCCCGCTCCACCCGGATGGGAAGAATGCAGCTTGCCGGGTCGTAGTCCAGCCGGATGCGCCCGGCCGGGTTCGGCTGCAATGCGCCGTCTGCACCCGAAACGCCCTCTACGCTCATCACAAAGGCCCCAGTGCCGGACCAGTAGGCTTTTTCCACCAGCTTGTTGGCGTTCTCCCAGAAATGGAGCCGGCGCAAAAGGCCCCCGGTCTGCTGCTCGTCCCGGCCCAGCAGATAGTCGGCGGTCTTTGCGTCCCCGATCTGAAAGGTGGTCTGGTCGTTGAGCAGCAGGTTTGCCCAATCCTCACAGACCCGTTTCGGCATCCGCAGGGAAGCCCGGCGGCGGGTGCGGCGGCTGCCGTCCTCCTGGCGGACAGGCACGGTGTGCACGCCGGGAACATTGCCCTGCCACCACTGCCGCCATTCCTCGATGTGCCCATAGTAGGCGGCATCCAGATGCCAGTGTTTGTTTTCGTTCAGATATTCGATGAAAGCAGTGATGTTCATCTGCCGGTCAGTCTCCTGTAATCTCGTTCGATGGTGTATTCAAAGGCATCCAGCGTATCGATGTCGGTGGTGCCGTCGTCCAGCCGCTCGTCCACGCCGGGGCGTTTGCCGCTCCACAGGGCGGAGGCCAGGGCGTCCCGCAGAGTGGCGGCCTGTGGCATATAGTGAAAGCGCCCGCCTCCCATGAGGATGGAGGTCAGGCGGATGCGGTCGTTGATGGGGAGCTTGGCGCTGTTTTCGACCCGTCCGCCCAGCCAGGAAAGGGGACAGGCCCGCAGCCGGGTGCGCAGGTGGGAGATCAGGGTCTGCTCGGCGGAATCGCAGAAGATATAGTGGATCTCGCCCCAGCGGGCAAACACTGCTGTACAGAAATCGATCAGCTGCGCGGCGAGAAAGTCGGCGTCCTGATCCTTGGGATCGATGCGGGCGGATGCCAGCCCCACAACCCCCGCATAGCCCGGCAGGATAGCCGTGGCCGCAAAAGCGTGCCGGGAGCCGTTGCCGCCGAAATCCACCCCCACATGGATGCGCCAGGGTTTGAGGGGCTTGTCCGCGGGCCAAAGGAAGCGCCCGTCCCCGGCGGCAATGCTGTCCGCGAAGGGGCGGTAGATGATGCCGTTTGCAGCCGCCCACTGACCCAGAATGAACCGGTTATAGTAGACCGTGCCCGCGTACTCTTTTTTGAGCTGCGCCACGAACTCCGGCGGAAGGGTGGGGTTGTCGTCGATGGTATAGGCCTGACAATAGATGTCGGCGTCGCTGTCCAGAAAGCGCTTGAACCAGTGCTGCGGGTTGTCCGGGTTGCAGGTGCCGTCAAAATGGGAGTGCGGGCAGGAAAGGCGGCTTTTCAGCATCTGGAACACGCCCTCGTCCCAGGTGGTGATCTCGTCGCCGTAGGCATACTCAAAGGCTGCGCCCTGGATGCGGGCGATGTGTTTTTTATTGTCGGCACCCAGCACATACACCTTGCGGCCGAACAGCTGCACGATGTTGCCGGAAGCAGAGGTGCGCACGATGCCCACCAGCTCCGACCCCCAGATGCTGCGCATTGGCTCCAGCACATTGCGTTCCAGGGTGCCGAGGGTATTGCCCAGCATGACCAGCAGCCCCTCATCCCGTGCCGCGAGGAGCCGCTTTGGGATGGTGGCGGCGCAGTCCAGCCAGGTCTTGCCGCTGCGGGTCGCGCCGGTCTTGATGTTCCACCGGTGGGAGCAGCTGCGCAGGAACTCCTGCTGGTACTCAGTCAATGGCACTGTCCACCCCTCCCAGCAGTACGCGGGCACGTTCCAGCGCATCGGAGGCGGGATCCTCCTGTGGCGCTTCCTCGCCCAGCATCTTCAGCAGTACGGTGGCGGCGCGGGCATCGCCTTCCGTCGCGGCTTCGGTCAGACCCACAATCATAGCCATCTGGTTATCAATGTCCTCCGGGGTGATTCCTTTGCGGGCCAGCCTGTTCCATCTGCGGCGGTCGGAAACAGGAAGAGCCAGATAAAGGTCTGCGGCTTCCTTCAGAACCCGTTTGCGGCGGCGGGCCTTTCCGGAAGCAATGCCGCCATCCTGCTGAATTGACCTTTGTTCCTCCTTTGTTCGTTCGTTGAGCGGAACAAGGTTTTTGTATCCATCTTCACGCGGCATCTCACCACCTCTCAAATCAAAAAAATACGGGCGCACAGCATGCGCTTTCCGGGGGCCTCCGAACTTGTAATTGGCATCTTGGCATCGGGAAGGAGGTCAACCGATGCAGCCCCCGGCGGAGGAAGATTCCA
>JBJERU010000026.1:0-14752 GCA_051882415.1 Faecalibacterium sp.
AGTGCAGGTTGATATCCTCCATCGGCACGACCTGAGCGTAGCCGCCGCCGGCCGCGCCGCCCTTGACACCGAACACGGGGCCAAGGCTGGGCTCGCGCAGGCAGAGCATGGTTTTTTTGCCCAGAGCGCACATAGCGTCCGCCAGGCCCACGCTGGTGGTGGTCTTGCCCTCGCCGGCGGGGGTGGGGCTGATAGCAGTCACCAGAACCAGCTTGCCCTGCTTCTGGGCAGAGTGGATCAGGCGGTGGTTGATCTTGGCTTTGTAATGACCATAGGGGATCACGTCCTCATCGGCCAGCCCCAGAGAGGCGGCGATTTCGGCGATCGGTTTCATTTTGGCTTCCTGTGCGATCTCGATATCGGATTTCATAGTACATCCTCCTTGCTTGAAAAAAGAAAAAGAGCAGCTTTGCGCAGCAAATGCGCAAGGCTGCCCAGACGGTCGGCATTGACAAACTCCCGGCCCCGCCTGCACTGTGGTGCTCCACAACGTTCCGTCAGCAGAAAGGGCCTCTCAACGCATTTAAGATAGCATATCCGCATGCAGTTTGTCAAGCGGGAACCTTCACTTTATCACACAAGCGGTACGTAACCCCTTTTAATCTGTATATTTCAGTATCTTTGCCGGGTTTCCACCTACCACGGCATAGTCTGGCACATCGTAGGTCACAACGCTGCCGGCGCCTACCACAGCTCCTTCGCCGATGGTTACCCCCTTCAGAATGATGGCGTTAAAGCCGATCCAGGCTTTATCCTTGATGACCACCGGAGCGGACTGGATGCGGGAACGGTCTATATGCTGACCCATTGTGTGACTTTCGATCTCCCCGCGGGCGTTCCGGGTGTCCTCCAGACGGTCGGCGGAGTGGAGAGAGTGCATATTACTGTCTACGATCATACATCCCCAGGAAATCATTACGTCATTGCCTACAGCAATGTGGTCAGAACAAATGAGGCGGGTGCCCTCGTTGATCACTACCCGGTCACCGATCTCCATTTGTCCATGTAAAACAGCCAGAGAACCGTCCAGTACACAATCATCCCCGATGGTCAGCCGGATGCGGTCGTCCTCCGGCGGCGCGGAAACCATCACATTCCGGACGATAGAGCGCTCTCCCTGAACCCAGTTTTTATGCAGCTTCATAGCAAACACCTCTCCTAAATGTTAGATTGCGAACTATTATAACGCTGGAACTGTTTTTATTCAAGGGAAAAACCACACCGCCAATGTAAATTTTTTGCGTTCTGCCCGGTGTTGTGCTATACTTACACTGGTTTATTCTGAACAAAAGAAAGCAGGAACATTTTATGCTGCAAGACCCTCAACTGCATTATCTGGACAATGCCGCCACGACCCTTGTTGCGCCCGAGGTGGCGGACATTATCGACAAGGCGATGCGGGAGCATTGGGCCAATCCCTCCAGCCTTTATACTCCCGGTGCGCGCAGCGAGGAAGCGCTGAACGCCGCCCGCGCTGCGGTCGCCCGCACTCTGGGCTGCAAAGGCCGGGAGCTTTATTTCACCTCCTGCGGCAGCGAGAGCAACAATCTGGCGCTGCTGGGTGCGGCGGCCAGCCGTACTTTTGGCAAAGGGATCGTAGCCTCCGGCTTTGAGCATCCCAGTGTGCGCCGCCCGCTGGAACGCCTGGCAAAGCGGGGCTATGATGTTGCTTTTGTCGATCCTCAGCCGGACGGACGGCTGGACATCGGCCGGATGCTGGAGCGCGTCAACAAATCCACCATCCTTGTAGCGTGCATGCTGGTCAATAACGAAACGGGCGCCCGCAACGATGTGGAGCGCCTGGCCGCCGAGGTCAAGCGGATCAACTCCCGCACCATTGTTCATGTGGACGCGGTGCAGGCCTGGATGCGCATTCCCATCTCGCTCAAAAACATCGATACGCTGGCCGTCAGCGGCCACAAGATCCATGCTCCCAAAGGGATCGGCGCACTGTATCTGAACGACAGCCTGTATCAAAGCTTCCAGCCGCCTTACCTGGGCGGCGAGCAGGAACGGGAGATGCGCCCCGGGACCGAGAACCTGCCCTACGCACTGGGTCTGGCCGCCGCCGCAGGCCGCCTGGCCAGGACCATGAAGCAGAGGGATGCTGCGGTGCGGGCGTTGAACGATCGTCTGCGGGCAGGGCTGGCCGCTTTTCCGGAAGTAGAGATCAACAGTCCGGAGGGGGCGGTGCCCGAGGTGCTGAACTTCAGCGAAAACTGCATCAAAAGTGAAACCATGCTGGCCTTTTTAGCGGAAAAGCAAATCTATGTTTCCTCCGCCAGTGCCTGCGGCCGGGGCCGGCCCAGCCAGACGCTGGCTGCAATGGGACGTCCGCCGCTGGCCATTGATACTGCGATCCGCGTGTCCTTTTGCGCGGACAATACCCCCGAAGATGTCGATGCCTTTCTGGAACGCTTTGAAGCCGGCATGAAGCAGCTTCAGCGTATCCGAAAATAATAAATCGGAGAAAAGACGATGAAAGAAATCATTATGGGCTATCAGGGCGAAATGTCCCTCAAAGGCCTCAACCGCAACCAGTTTGAATCGGCAATGATGAAGATCCTGCGCTACCGTCTCAAGACGGTGGGGCCGTTCAAGGTTTATTGCACCCAGTCCACTTTTTATATGGAACCCGAATCGGAGGACATCGACATGGATCTTGCCTTCGAGCGGGTATCCAAGGTGTTTGGCCTGGCGGCGCTGAGCCGCGCAGTGGTCTGCGACAAGGATTTTGACACCATCTGCCGCACGACCGAGGAGTATCTTGGCGACAGTCTGCGCGGGATCCGCACCTTTAAGGTGGAGGCCCGCCGTTCGGATAAAACTTATCCCATGACCAGCCCGCAGCTGATGCGGGAGCTGGGCGCATATCTGCTGGGCAAACACAACTACCTCAAGGTAGACGTTCATGCTCCTCAGTTCAAGGTCATCGTGGAGATCCGGGACTACGGCGCATATATCCATGGCCCCAAATTCCCCGGTGAGGGCGGCCTGCCCGTGGGCACCAGCGGCCGGGCACTGAATATGCTTTCCGGCGGTATCGACAGCCCGGTGGCGGCTTACCGCATGGCAAAGCGCGGCCTTGCGCTGGATCATATCCATTTTGCTTCGCCTCCGTATACTTCTGAGCGCGCAAAGCTCAAGGTCAAGGCTCTGGCCCAGCGGGTGGCACTGTATACTGGAAGCACCAACCTGTTCGTGGTGCCGTATACCACCCCTCAGGAATATATCCGTGATCATGCGCCGGATGTGCTGTTTACGGTACTGATGCGCCGCAGCATGATGCGCATTGCCAATCGGATCGCCAAAAAGCAGGGCTGCGATGCTCTTATCACCGGCGAAAGCCTGGCTCAGGTGGCCAGCCAGACCGTCAAGGCTCTGCAATGTACCGATGCCGCGCAGGATCTGCCGGTGCTGCGCCCGCTGATCGGTATGGACAAGACGGAGATCGTCGAAACGGCCCGCCATATCCATACGTTTGAGACCAGCATCCTGCCATATGAGGACTGCTGTACCATCTTTACTCCGCCGCACCCAAAGATCCGTCCGGAGCTGGCAGAGATCCTGGAAGCGGAAGCCAATATGCCCGGCCTTGACGCGCTGGAAGCCGAAGCCGCCGAGCAGACCGAACGGATCCGCATCCGCCTGACCGATGAAATAGAATTTGACCTTTGATCCCTTGTTCCTCCGGAACAGTTTTTTGCTTTGCAAGCGCAGAATGCGCTTGCCAGAAAAAAGTTTTTCGGTTCCTTTTTTCAAAAAGGAACAAAAAAGAAAAGAGGCGTTTTCCCAATGACAGCAGAGATCATCAGCGTAGGCACCGAGCTTTTGCTCGGCAATATCCTGAATACAAACGCCCAGTACCTGAGCCGGGAGCTGGCGGCACTGGGCATCACGGTCCAGCGGCAGAGCACGGTGGGGGACAACCATGACCGTCTGGCGGACTGGGTGAACGAGGCCAAACAGCGGTGCGATCTGCTGGTGTTCACCGGCGGGCTTGGCCCCACCGCCGACGACCTGACCAAAGAGACCGTCGCCGTCTGCTACGGGGATACCCTAACCTTTGACCAGGAAGAATGGGACAAGATCACCCTCTTTTTTGCTGCTTCCGGCCGCGTGACCACGCCCAACAACCGCAAACAGGCGATGGTGCCGGTACACGGACACAAGATCGTCAACCATCACGGCACCGCGCCGGGAGCATGGTTCGAGCAGGAGGGCCGCTGCGCCGTGCTGATGCCGGGTGTGCCTCATGAAATGAAAGCCATGTGGGAGGAAAGCGTGCGCCCGATGCTTTTGGAGCGCCAGAACTGCACCCTTCATTCTCTGACCCTGCGCGTGCTGGGCGGTGAGAGCAATCTTGAATATCAGGTGCGTGACCTGCTGGAAAACCAAAATCCTACCGCAGCGATCTACTGCAAAACCGGCGAATGCGAGATCCGGATCACCGCCCGGGCACAGTCTGATCAGGAAGGCGCGGAGAAATGCCGCGCATATGCCAAAAAGTTCTATGATATTCTGGGTGACGCGGTGTATGATGAGGATGTGGCCGGGCTGGAAGAAACGGTGGTGCACACCCTGAAAGCGCAGGGGCTGACCCTTGCCACAGCGGAAAGCTGCACCGGCGGCCTGATCGCCCAGCGTCTGACCTCGGTATCCGGGGCCAGCGAAGTGTTCGGCTATGGCTTTGTCACCTACTGGGAACAGGCAAAAGCGAAGCTGGCGGGGGTAGATCCGGCTGTCATCGACCGGTACAATGTGGTGTCCGCTCCGGTAGCGGCTCAGATGGCGCTGGGCGCAGCGCAAGCTGCGGGATCGGATATTGCCCTCAGTGTTACGGGCGTAGCCGGGCCGACCGGCGGAGACGCGGTGCGGCCGGTAGGGACGGTATATCTGGGCGCAGCCTGCGGCGGGATGGCGTATGTTAAAAAGCTGTTTGTATCCCGGCCGGATCGCGCGCTGATCCGTGCGCGGGCAGCACAGGCGGCGCTGGAACTGGCGCTGCGGCTGGCCCAGGGAAAGATCCCTGCGGGCACCCGTGCGCTGACGCTGGAGGAAAGCCGGAGCACCGCCGCGCTGGACAAGCTGGACACGGCCTTTCTTGCAGATTAAGGGCGGCCCTGCGGCCGCAGGGGGGATGAAGGTTGACCGAAGAAACAACGAAGGATGTCCAGAACGTCCGTGTTTTGCGGTTGTTCGGGGCCAGCGGCACAGAGGTGCGTCAGGCGGCGCAGGCGCTGCCGCAGAAGTGGGCGCTGACCGCTCAGTGCCGCAGCCGCGGCGGAGAAACGCTGGTGGCTCTGCAAGCCAAAACCCCGGAAGCGCTGGAAAAAGGGGAGCAGAGCCTGCGGGCCTGCTTTCCGGATGCGCTGTACGGAGTGGGCGGGCAGAGTCTGGCGGCCGCGGCAGTACAGGCGCTGGAGAAGCATAAGCGGCTTCTCGTCTGCGCGGACGCAGCTGTGGGCGCTTTGATCGAGGGCCGTCTGGAAGCCGTGGAGGGCGCGGAAAAGGTCTTTGACTTTGGGGCGATGAGTTATACCCATCCCAAAACTGGGCCGAAGATCGCGGCGCAGGCGGCCCGCCACGCGCCTGTGGACAGTCCGCTGGGGCTGGAAGGGGCCAGAGTACAGGCAGCTCAAAAGCTGGTAGGGGCAGAGCTTTGCGCCGGCTGCGTGGAGCGGGAAAACTGCATCATCCTGCTGCTGGGCACCAAAAAGGGCTGCTGGGTGCGCACGGTTCTGACCCAGGACAACCCCGGTTTGTGGCTGCTGGACATGGTGCGGCGCGCCGCATGTGATCTCAAGCAGGCCGAAGGCACCCGCTGGTACCGCTGGCGGGACAAGCTTCCGGCGGATGAGCCGCTGCCGGAGGAGCATCCGGATAAAACATCTTCGGTGCCGTCCGGAGATAAAAGCTCCCGACCACGGCGGCATCCGCTGCGCTGGCTGCTTTTGATCGTGCTGCTGGCTGCGCTGGTGGGTTTTGCCGCAGCGTGGTATTATACCAATGGGGATCTTTCCTCTCTGCCCGAGCTGCTGGGCTGGGAGAGTGTGCCCCACGCGGGTGCATCCTTCCTTTGAATCCGATAAAAACCGTCCCAGCAGCATGCGGATGGGATCCCAAAATACCTGTATTGCAGCAAATACCGCCCGGACACTTTTTGTCCGGGCGGTATTTGCTGCAACAGATCTTTTTATAGCGAAAGATCACTCTATCACATAGTCGCAGGCGAGGCGATAGGTAATAAAAAAGTACAGGATATAGATTCCGGCCATCACAAAACTGATCAGAACAGCCGCCGCCATAGCTCTCTGTCCGCTGAGACCCGCAAAGCCCCAGATCTCATAGATTTCCCCAAAGATCAGTCCGATGGGCACAGTCATCAGCAGCGGGAGGACAGCAGGCATTAGGAAGAATGCACCGATCTGTCTGCGCAGAGCGGCTTTCTGCATCTTCACATCTGCGCCCAGACGATACAGGATCGCAAAACGTCTGCGCTCCTCGTCCAGAGTGGACAGGGTTTTGATGGACAGGATCGCCAGAGCCATGCACACGAACACCGTTGCAACATACAGTGTACCGATCATCAGTGTTCCAGCGGTGGCATATTGATACAGCCGATAATACTCCCGCACTCTATAGTAGGGGCCGTTCTCGGCTTTGCGAAACAGATCCAGTGCATCCACCAGTGCTGTGGCATCGATCCGGCTGTTTTCCAGCGTATAGGCGGAAAAAACGTCCGAAACCGGCATTTTCTCCAACGCTTCGTCCGGCACAACGAAATAAAACCATGTCCGGGTAAACTCTGGATAGAGGCTGCTGGTTCCTGCCCAGCTACAGGAGATCCCGTTCAGCGTTACAGTGACATCGGAAAAATCCGTGTTGCTGATCTGCGCAATGTTCGTACACATCAGATACTGATCTTCCAGCCGGATGGTTTCATAGCCGCAGTCCGCCAGCAGCCGATTGAACTGGGTCAGGGGCATATATTTGTCCGTCCATCCCATTTTCTCATAGCCGGCAACATGACGGCTGAGGGTCGTCTCTCCCGCGGAACAGAGCTGGTAGCCCAGCTCAGCGGTGATGGGGCTGAACCGCTCCACGATCTCCTTGCCTGTATCCATGTGGATTTTACAATTCTCCGGCTGGTCTGACATGGCCATCACATCGTATGGACAGTCCTTGCTGACAGCATATTCCGAGTAGATTTTTTCGCTCAAAGCCAGATTGGACATACAGACGGCGAACACCAGCAGCGTGGCCAGCGCGCCAATGAGCAGGGCGTTCACGGTCATCTTCCCGGACAGGCTCCGCAGCACCACCGTGTTCATGCCCCTGTTTTTCAGCCGGTTGTTCCGCAGCAGCATCCCCGCCAGCGTTCGGGAAAGCGCAAAGTGGACCAGAAAGACCATCACGAGATCCAGCACCAGCCACAGGAGCAGTTCTACGGCGTTTTCACCGTCGAACGCAGCCATCAGATTCCGGTAAGTAACCACCAGACTGCCGATAAAGCCAGCCAGCAGCACAGCACAGACGCCACACCAGAAAACCGGATGCCGGTCTGTTTGCTCTGCCGCCTCCTCTTTCAGCAGCTCTGTCACCGTGACCTTTTTCAGATACCGCAGGGATGCCAGTGAGGACAGGAGGAACAGGCCGATGCTGACGGCAAGCGTCAACAAAATCCCCGGAACGGAATAGGCGGAAAGGGCGAACGGGAACTCCATGATGAAGGCAAACAGAGCCGAAAGAAGCTGAAAGAGCACCAGCCCTGCCCCCATGCCCACCAGCAGGGCAAGGCCCGACAGCAGCCATGTCTCGCAGACAAAGAGCGTCTGGATGTTCCACCGGGTCATGCCCAAGGTCAGATACAGCCCGAATTCCTTTTTTCGCAGCTTCAGCATAAAACCGGTGGCATAGCTCAGCACCAGAGCCGTCACCAGACAGCACAGCACCGTGACCATCGTGAACATGGTGCTCATATCAGAAGAGATCTCCATCAGCGCCCGGATCCGGTCGCTGTAGCTGAGATTGTTGACGGCGAACATCAGGGCAATGCTCAGTGCCACGGTGATGAAATAAATCAAATAACTCCGGATCTGGCGGCGCACGTTCCGAAAAGCCAGCTTAGCGAACATCGGCTTCCCCTCCCAGCACTGCCATGGTATTTAATATCTCCTGATACATCGCCTGGCGGGTCCGGTTTCCCCGGTACAGCTCGTTCCAGATCTGGCCGTCCTTCAAAAACAGCACCCGGGAGGCGTAGGAGCCTACCACAGCGTCATGAGTGACCATCAGAATGGTGGAGCCGAGCTGTTGGTTCATCAGCGCGAAGGTCTGCATCAGGCTTTTGGAGTTTGCGCTGTCCAGTGCGCCGGTAGGCTCATCCGCCAGAATCAGAGCAGGATCTGTGATAAGTGCCCGGGCGCAGGCGGCTCGCTGCCGCTGTCCGCCGGAAAGCTGCCGGGGAAACCGGGAAAGCTGCTGGGTGATCTCCAGAGAAGCAGAGACAGATTTGAGTTTTTGCTGCGTCTCCTGAACGGAACGGTGCTGTAGATTCAGGGGAAGAACAATGTTTTCCGCCACCGTCAGCGTATCCAGCAGGTTGTATTCCTGAAAGATGAAGCCCAGACGATCACGGCGGAAGGCTGCCAGTTCCTGCTCCCGCATTTCGGCAATGTCCTTTCCCTCCAAAAGAATGCTGCCGGAGCTGGGGCGGTCGATGGTGGAGATGACGTTCAGCAGCGTGCTTTTGCCGGAGCCGGAAGCGCCCATAACGGCGGCGAATTCCCCCTGTTCCATCCGAAAGCTGACCCCATTCAGGGCCTTGGAGACCGCATCTCCGCCGCCGTAGTATTTCGTCACTTTGTTGATCTCAAGTAAAATATTCATGGTTTTTCACCAACCTTTCGCCGCTATTGTAGCACAGAAGGCTGGGATCTGTTCTAACACTGTCCGGATGGAATCTAACAGTTTTGTCAGGTTCCGGTAGGGAACCGGAGCAAAAACCGGGTGAAGCAATGCTCCTGGGAAACGATTTCCAAGCAGATATTCAGTTTTTCGGCAAGCTGGCTGACAATGTACAGGCCCATTCCAGTGCTTTGTCCATGCTTCCGGCCTGCAATGCCGGTAAAGCCCCGCTCTGTTACCCGTGAAAGCTCGTGTGCAGGGATTCCGGAGCCGTTGTCCTCAAAGCGCAGCAGGCCCTCCTCCAGGGAAATCCGTATCTGACAGCCCGGACAGTATTTGGCACAGTTGATGAGCAGCTGTTTGAGGATAAACACCAGCAGCTTGGCATCGGAATAAACGATGGTACATCCATCCACGGAGATGCCAATGTCTGCCGCGATCAAAAGCTCCATCTCTTCCCGGATCGCTCTGCTGCACACTTCGCGTAGCTCTACCAGGGTGATCTGGGTGTCTTTTTCCATTGTTTGCAGCTTTGCATAGGTCAGTATCGTTTCGGTGAGGTTGTCTGCCCTGCGAATTTCTCGCCGGAGCTTTGCGGGATCCGCTCCGTTGGCAAGAATCAGCGAACAGGCAGTCAGAGGTGTCTTGATCTCATGGATCCAGCTTTCCACATAATCGCAGTAGTCCTGTTTTTCTGCTCTGGCCTGTTCCACAGCGCCAATGGCAGAGCGGGAGACCTCCTTCATCAGCAGGTAGTATTCCAGCTCCACCGCATTCCGGGGCTTTTCCAGCGTTTCACCGATCAGATACTTTTCCGGCAGAGCATCCAAACGGCTTCTCAGCACCCGCAGCCGCTGGTCGGCTCGCCGCCAGCCGATGAGTATACCGGACAGCAATACAAAAACGCTGCTGGTCAAAAGGATCAGCAGCAAAGAAAAGGAAAGCCCGCAAAGATAGAGAATGAAACCGAGATACAGCATCGCGATTCCGGCCAGACACAGGAAAACTGCTTTTGACCCGAGATAGTCTTTAAAGCTCATAAGCGATACCCCACGCCCCGCACGGTGCGGATAAAGTCCTTTGCGCCGATTTGCTCCAGTTTATCCCGAAGTCTGCCAATGTTGACATAGAGGGTGTTGCCATCGATATACATCCCGTTCGTCCACAGATCTTCGATCAGCTCATTCCGGGAACACAATTCCTTCTGCATCAGGCACCAGAGAATGCGGGTCTCGTTTTTGGTCAGTTCCACGGTGCTGTCACCAAAAGCAGCCTTCATGCCCGGCAGATCCAAGGTAAGTCCCCGGATCGTGTGGATATCACTGGATGTGTTTTTCAGCATCCTGCCGATCCGCGCAAGCAGGACGGCAGAATTGTAGGGCTTACGGATAAAGTCGTCTCCGCCCACGCCAAAGGCCAGCAATTCGTCCTCCGGGGTGTCCCGGGCGGTCAGAAAGATCACCGGCGTAGCAGATGCTTGACGCAGCTTCCGGCAGCGTGTAAAACCATTTTCTCCCGGCAGATTGATGTCCATCAGAACCAGGTCACAGGGCGGTGCTTCCACGGTCATGTAGCCGTTGCTGCGCAGCAATGTGATCAGCTCGGTACGGATCGCTTCATCGTCTTCAACGATCAAAATCTTCTTCATCGATTCACACGCTCGCTTTCTTTTTAGAATGTCCCTATCCCCAAATCGGGATCAGCCGTATGGATGCCGGGGATCGAGCGGCCAAGCAGGACTTCTTCATATTCTATTTATGAAAGATCGATTTTGTATTTGGACAATAAGTCTTGCTTTGAAGGGAGATGCCCAGTTCCTCGAAAGCTGAAGCCATCGCAACAGCACATGTGATCCAACAAAACACTACGGCGTAGTCCGTAATAAGCACAAACGGAATCAGAAAAACAGCAATGCCTGTAAACTTGTTGAGATATGTATGCAGGGATACAAACAGGCGGTATTTTACCATTGCGATCAGGTACGCAGAGATGCGTACCATCACAATGCCCGCAACTGCGTACCAGATACTGCCGGGAAGGGTATTCCAAAGAGCCGGAAAAATACGAAACAGGATCACTGCGTAAAACAGCAGATCTGCCGCGCTGTCCAGCCTTGCACCAAAGTCGCTGACCGTTTTTGTTTTCCGGGCGATCCAGCCATCCAATACATCCGTTAGTCCTGTCAGGGCATACAGAAGGAAGAACACTGCCGAAAACGGTTGAATCCCCAACAACAAAATTGTCCCTGCAATGCGAAGCAATGTAAGGATATCTGCGGCAGTCAGCCGGTGTCTTTCTTGATTTCCGCTCATGCTTTTCTCCGTGAAAAAGGAAGGAGCCCTATTTGCCCAACATACGCTGGCTATAAAACAGGGTTTTATACGCAATGGATCACATGCTTGAATTTCCCGCTGACCGGGTGCTGTCTGGGCAGCTCCTCAGAAAGGAAGATCTCCGGAGCCTCAACACCGTAGACGTTCAGGCAGGCGATCAGTGACTGTCTGGCTTTTTCAAAAGCAGTTTCCCGGCTGACACCTGGCATCGGTTCCAATCGCAGCTCCAACCGATCGTCCGAGTGTTTGAGAAGCTGGAACCGCCGCAGCTCGTGCACCTCTTTCAGTTCCGCGTAAATGGTCAACGGAGGGATCCGAAGCTCCGATCCGTTCTTTTCAAAGGTCAGCACATCATCGCTGCGTCCCTCAACCTCGATCCAGGGGGATGGATTCCCGCAGGAACACGGTTCGCTATGATAAATAATGCGATCCGTCACTTGATAACGGATCATCGGCTGGGTGTAGTTATAGAGATTTGTCAGAAAATATTTATCTGCCAGTTGACCATCCGGCACAGGGTTCCCTGCGGCATCCACCGGCTCAACGATCACCCAGTCATCGTTGAGATGAAAATGCTGCCGGATACATTCACAGGCCACCGCTCCGCCCTCCGTACAGGCATAGGAGGTCTGGACATAACAATGGAACGCATCCGCCAGCCGCTTGCGCAGCGAATCGGACAGGTGTTCGCCGCCGGTCATGATGATCACCGGAGAGATATGCAGCCGCCCGCTTTTCTGCTCGTCGATCAAAAGCTCCAGATTGGAAGGATATCCGCCCAGCATGGCAGGCTGGAAGCGGTTGAGCTGATCTACGATCTTTTCTGTGGGATACAAGGCGCTGGATATTCCCAGCTGACGTTTTTTCCATGGCATGGCCAAAAGCCTGGAACGGATGCTGCTGTTGGCCAGATAAAAACCGCCGTCCGCAAAAACGCCTATGGATTTTCCTCCCTTGCGGATAAAGGCCCGCAGATCCTCTTTTCGGGCATAGGAACGACTGGCGCTGATCGCCCCCATCACATTGTTCACTGTGTCGTCACAGAGCATAACGAGAGGATCGCCCGTAGAACCGGAGGTGGTGATGACCATATATTTGTTCTGCCATTTCCGGCCGATGTTATCCTTGTCCAGCATGAACGCATTGATCTGTTCTAAAGTGACAGAAGGATCCGTCACCCAATCATTCCAATGCTCCATCAGGTCCCGCTTGTTGGTTGGGGGCAAGTCGGAGAGGGAATGATCCTTCGGGACGTCGGCATACAGCTTTCCAAGATAGGGACTGTTGGCTTTTGCATAGTCTACCAGCTTCCACAGCCGTTGCTGCTGCAATTTTTGCCGCTGGGCAGCAGGAAGCTTCTGGTATTTTGAACAAAGCCGCATGGCCTTCATCAATCCGATCGTTTTCATAACACTTTCGTTCCTTTCCTGCTTCGTTCTTGGCTTGCGGCTGGAATACCCTGTCTGCTGCTACAAAATGACGTTTTTGATCAGCAGAGAAACCGAACCGTCTGCGTCGTGCAAAAATTCCACTTCTGCTTCCTCGGAGAGGATCTCGGTGGGGATCCTGACCTCGATGCCGCTGGCTGTGCGGATGCTGCGACTCTCCATGCGGCGAATGCGGGCAGGGGCCACGGTCACAGGCTGCTCGATGTGATCAAGGATCTCGCTCTTTTCAACATAATCGTCAAAAGGCACTGCCGCCAGAGGATAGTCCTCTGCCAGCTGGCGGCGCACCTGCTGTACACTGACGCGGTTTTCGTTTTCCGCTGCCTGGTTCGCGATCAGCATGGCGACCTGGGCATCTGCATGAGGCTCGTCTGCATAGGCATCCCGAACAGCTTGGGCGGCCGCCTCCCGGATGGCTTGCAGCTTTTTCTTTTCCGGCTCGGCCTGGGCATACTGGAACACCACTGTGGAAAGATAAAACTCCTTGTGGCCGTCGATGTCGTATTTTTTCTCCAGCAGACGCATGGAATAATCGCTCAGATCGATCAGCGCACCTTCCTCTACGCGGCCGCTTTGGGTGGGCAGACAGGCCCGCTGCTGCTGGATGGAATTTACCGGAACACCATCTACCGTATCCGCGATATGGGTGTAACCATTTTTGTAGTTCAGCTTCAGGACGCTCAGCCAGGGCATACCCTCGCGGGTGAAATCCACCACGGCGAGGTCTGCGCTGGGGATGGTGGGATGCGCGTGCATATAATCGAACAACACCCCTGCAATGCGGCAGGACAGATCTACAAAATCTCCGTTCTGCTCCAGCTCGTTGCGGAAAGCTGAGTCAGACAGGGGGCGGCATTGGCGGATATCATCACTGGCAAACAGTTTTTCCAGATGTGCCAGCAGATAGGCGTTTTTTTCGGCGGTCAGCTCCATGCCGCAGCCGGAGAGCAGCGGCGCGTCCAGCGTGGTGTCCAGCACATGCAGGATCGCCTGACGGATGATCAGTTCCATTGCATTCAAAACCTCGTTTCCGGGTAAGATCTTTTGCTCAGAGTATACCATACCCGTCAGAAAAATGCGAGAGAGCCTTTTTTGTGCAGCAAGCCCGCAAAAATGCCTGGAATCTCAAAAAAGGGATCCGCCGCAGAAAAGCGGCGGATCCCTTTATGGTCAGGCAGCAGAAACCATGCGGTGCCTCACGCATCCCCAAAAATCAGGACCTTCGCGGCACAGGTCAGCAGGTCCCATGCACACAGAAGGTGGCTGGCATCAGGAGCAGCTTGCCGTGCGTATCAGCCGCTCATGCATCAGGAACATGACGCACAGCAGCACCAGAAGATATACCGGCAGGAGAGCAGGGGAGAGATATTGAGCAGCCAGCCCATACAGCGGCGGCATCAGCATGCTGCCCACATAGGCGCTGGCCATCTGTACGCCGATCAGAGCCTGGGAACGTTCTGCTCCAAAGCGTGCAGGGGTACTGTGAATGATGCTGGGGTAGATGGGCGCACAGCCCACACCCGTCAGAACAAAACCGGTCAGCGCCAGGATCTGCGGCCCAGGCAGTAAAAGGGATGCTACGCCTACGGCCAGGACTGTCTGACCCAAACGGATCATCTGAGTGTCGTTCAAACGCAAAGTCAAAAAGCCGCTGACCCCGCGCCCGGCAGTGATGCCGATGTAGAACAGGCTGGCAAAGCTGGCGGCGGTCTGTGCATCTGCGCCGCGCACCAGGGTCAGGTAGCTGCTGGCCCACAGCCCGGCGGTAGATTCCAGTGCACAGTAGCAGAAAAAGCAGAGCATGACCTCTTTTGCACCCGGCAGGCGCAGGATCTGGGCCGGAGTCAATGGCCGGGAAGAAGCGGATCGTTCCTGTCCGTCAGAACCCGGCTGGCGCTTCCACAGCGGCAGGCTGAAAATCAGGATGGCCGCCAAAACCATCTGGAACAGGCCGATGGCCCGATATCCCATATTCCACCCGGCTCCGTGGGTCAGCGCTGTACCCATGACCATAGGGCCGATGGTGGTGCCCACGCCCCACATGCAGTGCAGCCAGCTCAT
>JBJERU010000027.1:0-14710 GCA_051882415.1 Faecalibacterium sp.
GCCCGGTGACGGAGGCCATTGAAAAGATGGACAAGCACCTCAACAAGAAAGCACATGAACAGGATTAAGCGCAATTTGCGCTGAAACCATCTAATTTGCGCTGAAATCAGCCAAAATCAAAAAAGTGTTCTATACCATAGAACACGGAAAGAGGTACACATGAATACCAAACTGAACATCTCCGCCGCCACCATCGCCCGCACCGCCGTGCTGGGTCTGGCGCTGACCAACCAGCTGCTGAGCGCGGCAGGCAAGCCCGTGCTGCCCATTGAATCGGCGCAGCTGGAGCAGCTTGTGACCAGCGGTCTGACCGTGGCTGCCAGCCTCTGGGCCTGGTGGAAGAACAACAGCTTTACCCAGGAGGCTCTGCACGGCGACCAGGTGATGAACGATTTAAAGGCGCAGAAGTAAAGCAGTCTCTCCCCTGCCCTTTTCCCATTGGCTCCGTTTTGATGTATAAAAATAAAGGCTGAAAACTCTTTAGAGCAACCGCAACAAAAACCGCAACATACACGAAAAAACTCCACAAACCACCAAACACAATAAAACAAGACAACAATTTATTTTTTCGATTTAACGTAATTATCTTCAATATATTACGCATTCAAAAAATACGAAAAACAACACTTAATTAACTCGTAATGAGCAGGTCGCCTGTTCGAATCAGGTCAGTAGCTCCACAAATAAAACCCCCGAAAAATGGCTTGTAAAGCCAACTTTCGGGGGTTTTTAGTTATAAATTAACGAGGTGAATTTTGACAAAAAGAGCCTTGATTACTTTGCTTTTTCTGATTTTTCCTGTTGAATGCAAGTCAAATTTTCCTTTCTTTCCTCTTGGAAAGAAAGGATAGAAACAGTTCCAGCTGAAATAACACCGTACAAATTCCGCCATCCGCAGAAGCCGCGCCTTTCGAGACTGTCCCATTTTTTGTGTAATCTCAAAATTTTTGACGTTATTATGATGTTTATTTAGAGTTTACACAAAATTCGGGATGGTCTCCGCCTTTCTCCCCGTAAAAAGGAGTCTCTGTGCGTTTTACACACAGAGACTCCTTTTTAAGTGCCTTTAAACCCCTCTGAAATCAAACCAGAGCGATACGGCCTGCGCCATACGGATTCTCATAGTCGATCAGGTAGCCCGGATAGGCAGCCAGCGGGCTGTTTACAGTGCACAGATGGCCCGCATTAAAAGTCATTGCATAGGTAGCCATAACCAGGTAGTCCTCGGAAACGTAATCCTTGATCAGGGTTGCGCCGTCAAACATAGCAAAGCCGTCACCCAAATTGCGCAGGGTGTAGTTCATACCAGCCAGGGCATAAGTAGCCGCCGGGTCAATCGGGTCATAGGTGCCAGTCTTTTTGTTGTAGATACGAACATTCTGCACACGCGGGGTGCCAGTGGCGCTGCCCTGCCAAACGCTCTTCTCATCGGTCTGAACCGTGTTGGGTACAGCCGTGTGGATCTCATAGGTCGCACCAGCCACCTGCAGGAAGCCGCCATTCTCCTGGCCGCTGCCCGCATAGCGTGCACCAAACTCCAGGGCGTCCACGATCTGCTGACCAGTGACCGACATCAGGCAGGCCACATTGCCGAAGGGACTGACCTGTTTGCAGGTCTTGAAGGTCCAGTCGCCTGCGGCAACGTCCGCACGGATGCCGCCGCCATTCATGATAGCGATATCGCAGTTCAGCTGTTCCACTTCATTAAAATAGGTATAGATGCCATCGGCCACAAAGTCACCAAGATTGGTTTCTGCGGAACGAATACGGCGCTTGCCGGTGACAGGGTCACTGATGTAGAAGTTGACATCGCCCGTAGCGATCTTCTCGCCCAGCATATCGTCCACAGCTGCGATCCAGGCGTTCTGGATGGACTCAATCTCGCTGTCCACGCCCTCATAGGTGGGGATCAGCTCGGTAGAGATCACACCGTCGGGGCTGATGGTCATCTTGCCCACGTTGGACAGGTAAGAACCGGTCTGGGTCAGGGTGACAGCCTTGCCGGATGCGTCCAGCACCTGCTTGTTGGCCATGACAGTGTGAGAGTGACCATCGATAAAGGCATCAAAGCCGGTGGTATGAGCGATCACTTCCTCACTGGTCCAGGGAGAGGAAGAAGGATCCACACCCAGATGTCCCAGACCGATGACATAGTTGACAAACGGGCGCACTGCGTTCACTGTCGCCTGAACCGTGTCATACAGCTCCTGGCCATCTTCGCCGCCTCTGAAATCGTAGAGATAATTGGTCTGCGTTTCGTCCATGAAATAGGCAGGAGTGGACTTAGTAATGGTTTCCGGCGTGCTCACACCGACAAAGGCCACGCTCACACCACCGACCCAGCGCACGACAACATTCTTCACGACGCTCTTTTGGGTCGCCAGGTCAATGAAGTTGCAGGAAACATAGGGGAACGCTGCCTCTTCAATGATCTTCTTTGCGCGGGCCATGCCATAGTCAAACTCATGGTTGCCCAGGGCAGCCACATCGTAACCGGCCTCATTCATCAGCTGGATGATGCTTGCGCCTTCGTCCATAGAACCGTAGGCAGTGCCTTGGACATGGTCACCGGCATCCACCAGAAGAACTGCTTCGCCGGCATCCGCATAGCTCTTTTTCAGAGCCGCAATAGAAGCATAGCTCAGCTCGGGAGATTTGTTATCAATGTAAGTATGCGAGTCGTTGGTGTAAAGGATGGTGACAGCTTTTTTGGGCCAGAAGCAGGCGGATGCGGCCGGCACTGCGGCAGACATCGCTGCAACAGCAGTCGTGGCGCCCGCAGCCTTCAGGAAGCTGCGGCGGGAAATAAAGTGTTTCATGGAAAACGCCCTCCTCATTCCAGGCGAAGCGCCCTTTCCACTGCGGCGTATCCACAGCCGGAACAAAGAGTGCAGCCCTGGGAAATTCATTGGTTTAATGGTAGCACAGAACCGGCCCCGGGGCAAGAGCAAAACGGCAAAATATCAAGGCTCCTGTCGCAAAATGTATTACTTTTAGGACAAATACACAAATTTGTTGTAAATGAATTGTAAAAAAGCACCCGCGCCCGTCAAGGCGCAGGTGTTGAGATCAATGCATATAAAAGTAGATCCTTAAAAAGTACAGCGCATTTGATGCCAGACCACGCCGCCATGGGCCGAACCGGATACTCCCTCATCCACAAAGCCAAAACGGGTATAAAACGGCAGCAGTTTTTCCTTACAGGTAAGCACCACACCTTTGCGGCCCGCAGCACGGGCATCCTCCAGTACACGGCGCAGCAGCGCGGAGGCACAGCCGCGGCCGCGCACCTCGGGCGCGGTGACTACACTGAAGATCATCTGCCATGCACCGTCGGGATGATGCATGACAGGATCCTCATACATCACATCCAGCAGATCCGGCTGATCGGTGACAAATCCGTTGACAAAAGCGCAGACCCTTCCCTGCTCCTCCAGCAGCCAGAAGCAGTCCGGATACACTGCCAGACGCCCGCGGATGCTCTCGCGGGATGCACCTTCTGCGGGCGGATAGGAGACTGCTTCGAGGGCAGCCAGGACATCCAGATCCTCCATCACTGCATGACGAATATACATGACCCCTCCTTATTTCCCGGCGCGGGCAGACGCTGATTCAAAGTCGACCTTGCCTAGATTGACATCGGCGCGCACAATGGTGATCATCATGCTATCGCCCAGGTTCCAGTTTTTGCCTGAAACTGGGTCAGACAGGCGCACCCCCTCGGTAAGCAGCGTGCCGGAGGGAGTCAGACTGGACGCGGGCACAAATCCTTCCACACCGTTGCCCAGTTCCACAAACAGGCCTCGCTGGGTCACGCCAGAGATGGTTCCCTCATAGCATTCGCCCAGATGACGGCGGGCATACTCCGCCTTATAGCAGTCCTCTGCCCGGCGCTCGATCTGCATGGCGATCACCTCACGCTCGCTGGACTGCTTGCTGGCTTTTTCCGCAAAATCGGAATAGCGCAGGATCATGGTTTCCTTGTCCGTGCCCTTCAGCAGATCGGTGAGGATACGGTGGATGGCCAGGTCGGGATAGCGGCGGATGGGGCTGGTAAAGTGGGCATAATCCTTCAGCACCAGACCATAGTGGCCTTTGGGCACCGGCTGATATTCTGCTTTGGACATGCAGCGCAGCATGCCTGTGTGGATGATCTTTTCATAGGGCGTGTCCCGCACACGATCCAGAATAGCGCTCAGCTCCTTAGGCGTGGGCACATCCTTGGCAAAGCGGTCATTGATGCCGCAGGCCTGAAGCAGCGCATGCAGACGCTCCAGCTTTTCGCTGTTCGGCTCTTCGTGCACACGATAGACAAATGGCACCTGCCTGACCCGTGCAAAATGAGCCGCACACTGATTGGCCAGCAGCATGAACTCCTCGATCATGGACTCGCTCTCGCCCGAGACGCGCTTTTTTACATCGATGCAGCGGCCGTCCTCATCCAGAATGAGCTTGACTTCCCCGCTCTCGATATCCATACAGCCGCGCTTGCGGCGCAGGCCTGCGCGCAGATTGTACAGCTCCTTCATAGCGGGAAGCTGGCCCGCCACCTCTGCATACTTGGCCCGCAGCTCTGCATCTGCGCTGCCCGACAGCAGAGCGTTGACCTCGCTGTACACACCCTTGACACGGCTGCAAATGACCGACTTGACAAAGCGATAATCCGTCAGTTCGCCGTTTTTGTCCAGCCGCATCAGACAGGAGAACGCCAGCCGAAGCTCGCCTTCGTTCAGGCTGCAAATGCCGTTGGACAGCTGTTTGGGGAGCATGGGCACGACCTGGTCTGCATAATACACGCTGGTAGCACGGTTGAACGCTTCGGCATCCAGCTCACTGCCCGGACGGACATAGTGGGATACGTCCGCAATATGAACCCCCAGCTCAAAGCCGCCTTCCGGAGTTTTGGTCAGGCTGATCGCATCGTCGATGTCCTTTGTTTCGGCGCTGTCGATGGTGAAAATGGGCAGGGTGCGCAGATCCATGCGGCCCTCGGCATCTGCCCCGGACACCTGGGCATCCTCGAACCTTTTTGCCTCATCCCGCACCTTATCCGGAAAGCGAGAGCGGATGTTCTGCGCATACAGCAGGGCCTTGGCGCAGCGCTTGGCTTCGTCCGAGCTGCCAAAACGCATCGCCACACCTACACGGTGATCCTCGGTGCGCGCGCCGCGCATCAGGATCTCAACGGCCACCTTGTCACCGTCCCGGGCACCGCCTTCGCAGTCCTTTGCCAGGTTCATAGAAAGGGCCGGGCAGTCATCCGGGACAAATCTCAGCACGCCCTCGATGCGGCGCACAGTGCCCACCAGGTCGTTCTTTTCCTGCAGCACAGCCAGGATCTGGCCCTCGTCGCTGCCTTCGACCCGGGGATGATCGAATTTTTCCACCAGCACTTGATCACCGGGCATCGCCCCACACATAAAGCGGCCCGGAATGAAGATATCCGTATCGGCTCCTTCCACCATGACAAAGCCAAAGTTTTTGCCCAGCTTGACGACTCTGCACAGCAGGGCCTTGTCCGCCCGGCCGGAGCGCACCGTAAAGAACACGCCGTGCCGCTGGCAGACTACCGCCTCGCGCACAAGCTGATCCAGGGCTTCCATCACCTTGCGGTCTGCGCCGCGCTCGCCGCCGAATTCGGCTTTCAGCTGTTTGACCGTACAGGGCTGATTTTGAATTGCACGCTCGATTTTATCACGAATTGCCATAATATTTTCTTCTCCTTACGTCCGCCGCGCCCTCCGCCGGGGCACGGTGCTGCCTGATGAATACATTGTTCCCATCCTCTTGCGCAAAACCGTTTTCTGCGCAGAAAAAACAGCCCCGTATTCCCACGGGGCTGCAACGTTCCGCTTAACCCAGACGGCTGGCGAACACACAGGCCAGAATCGCCACCACAAAAAAGACGATGCCGGCAATGCGGGTCACTTTGGAAAGCATCTGATCCGCCGGGGTCAGACGTGCATTGTTCGCGCCACCGGCCTGGCCATTGATCGCACCCGAAAGGCCCTGACCGTGGGTGTGCTGCATCAGAGTCAGCACCACAATCGCGAGAGAGACGACCAGCAGGATCACGCCGCCGACGATTTCGATTACAGACATGAATGAAACGCTCCTTTTATTGATAAGATCAGAGTTTACAGCATAAAAATACAAATATATAGTATCATATCCTTGGGTAAATTGCAAGCGAAAATCACATTTCAAGATCATCTGCCTGCGCTGCCAGCATATCGCACAGCTGCGCAAAAACTGCCGCACTGGAAAAATTTGGTTCGGTCTGCGTATCCTGAAGCACTACGATGGTATAGCGAGGGCTTTTTGCAGGATAACCCCCCGCAAACCACAAGTTTTTCAGCTCCTCGCCCTCTGCGGTGAACTGACCGGTTTGGGCAGTCCCGGTCTTGCCTGCGGCATCGCCTTCGTGCGGGGCGGCCTCCTGGCCGGTGCCTTCTGCTACTACTCCGCCCAGTAGATCCTGCAAAGCAGAAGCCGTCTTTTCCGCCAGCACACGGCGCCTGGACAAGCTGACCAGAGCTTCCAGCTCTTCGCCGGTCGTCTCGTCCAGCGTACACTCCACAAAAGTGGGTGTACGGTAAACGCCGCCTGCCGCGATGGTATTCATCATCCCCGCCACCTGCACTGGAGAGGCCAGCAGAGTCCCCTGCCCAAAACAGAAATTTGCAAACGCACCGCTGTTCTCCAGATCCTGTGCTTCGGGCAGATGCCCTGCCGCCGCATACAGGCTGCCCGCCACCTGTACTGTCTCGCCAAAACCCAGCCGACGGGCTGATTCCAGAACCTTTTCCGCCCCCAGAAGCTGCCCCAGATGAATGAAGTATCCGTTGCAGCTTTTTTCCAGTGCTCCCGCAAGATCCATCTCCCCGTGAGCAACACCGCCCGCACAGCGGAACACCTGGCCATCCACTGTGGTATAACCCGGACAATCATATACAAAATCCGCCCTGCCCTGCTCCAAAGCGGCCGCGGCCAGCACCGGCTTGAACACCGAGCCAACTGCGTAAGCACACAGAGCACGGTTCAAAAGCGGACTGTCCGCTGCATCCAGACTGGCAGATATCTTTTCCGGGTCATAGCCGGGCAAGCTGACACAAGCCCGCACCTTTGCCGTTGCTGTATCCAGCACCAAAATGCAGCCGGTGGTCATCGTCTGGGCTGCCACCGCTTCGGCCGCGCGCTGCACGGGGCGGGAGATGGTCAGACGCACGCCCACGGCCCCGCTGTCTGCTTCCACAAGCTGCGGCTGGGTGCCGCTGCGCAAAGTCCCCTGTGCTGTGATGCAGCATCGTACCTCAGAATGCGCACCCGTCCCGGACAGCAGTCCGTCCAGCGCGCTTTCCAGCCCGGCCACGCCGCGGCCCTCGCCGTCCAGATAACCGATCAGGTGCTGACACAGCGGCACCGTGCAATAGCGCCTGGGATCCGGATAGCACGACACCCCCAAAGCGCTCAGATCCCGGCCGACCTGCACCAGAAAAGGCGCGGCCGCGTTCCGGCTGCGGTAGAGCAGCGCCTGACCAGCAGGATCCGTTTCATCGTACAGGCGGGCATAGCTATCTGACCGGGGCAGACAGAGAGCATACCACCGCTGAGAAAGCCCCGTAAGCGGCAGACCATCGCAATCGTAAAAATTGCCGCGGCGGGCGGGCAGAGCCAGAGCCACCGTGCTCTGGCTCTGGCTCCGTGCAGCATATGCCGTATTCGAGGAGATAAGATACAGTCGGCATACCACCACAAAAAAACCGCCCAAAAGCAGGGCGTACAGCGCAAATACCCGCCGGCCTGACATGGACAAACTTCCTCTCCGGAGACATTTTCAGAGCCTGTTTTTACCGCCTGCAACAGGTTCTCAAATACAGTGCTTCTCCGGCTTTAGTATAGGTCTTTTTCTGCCCACGCATACAAAAACGCACACCCCGGAAAACAGAGCGTGCGTTCAAACCTATTTTATGGAAGGGATCAGGCTTCCTGAAGCTCGCCGCGGGAAGCCGCCTTGAGATAGGCAAAAATGAATCCGTCCAGATCGCCGTCCATCACCGCATCGACGTTGCTGGTCTCAAAGCTGGTGCGGTGATCCTTGACCATCGTGTAAGGCATAAAGACATAGCTGCGGATCTGATGGCCCCAGGCGATCTCATTCTGCACGCCCTTGATGTCCTCGATCTTATCCATGTGCTGCTGTTTGGCGATCTGGTACAGCTTGGCTTTCAGCATTTCCATGGCATAGTCACGGTTCTGGAACTGGCTGCGCTGGGTCTGGCAGCTGACTACGATGCCGGTAGGCTTGTGGATCAGACGAACAGCAGACGAAGTCTTGTTGATGTGCTGGCCGCCCGCACCAGAGGAACGGTAGACCTGCATCTCAACATCCTCCGGGCGGATATCCACCTGGATATTGTGATCCAGCTCGGGCATGACCTCCAGCGAAGCAAAGGAGGTCTGACGGCGGGCATTGGAGTCAAAGGGGCTGACGCGCACCAGACGGTGCACACCATTTTCGCTTTTGAGCAGACCATAGGCATTGGGGCCTTTGAGCATCAGGGAAGCGCTCTTCAGGCCGGCTTCGTCGCCGTCCAGATAATCCAGCACTTCCACCGTCATGCCATGCGCCTGTGCCCACTTATTGTACATACGGTAGAGCATTTCGGCCCAGTCCTGTGCCTCGGTGCCGCCGGTGCCGGCATGGAAGGTCAGGATGGCGTTGCTGTGGTCATACTCGCCATTCAGCATAGTCATCAGCTGGAGCTCTTCCACAGCCTTGCCCACAGCGTTCACCGCCTCCTCGCCTTCCGGCACCAGGGCAGGGTCATACTCTTCGTCCAGCATCACCAGCATGGTCTCAGCATCGTCATACAGGCCTTGCAGCTTTTCATAGCGAGCCAGCTTGCCTTTCAGATCGCCGACCTCATCGAATACCTTCTTGCTCTGCTCGGCATCGTCATAAAAACCGGGGCGGGACATAGTGTGCTCCAGCTCCATCACACGCTTGCGGCTTGCGTCGATCGCCAGCGCTTCCTCCAGATCCTTTACTGCGTGGCCATAGTCGGCCAGCTGAACTTTCAACTCGTCAATGGTAATCATAGTGCGTTCGTCTCGTCCTCTCGTGTTCTCTTGGATCCTACGGCGAAACCACCCCCGCATACAGCAGGGGCAGCAAATCATTTAGAATCGGGCTTTGAAATATTTACAGATACTTCATTAGTATACCGGGAATCTGTGGTAAAGTAAAGAGGAAAAATTGTTAACATGCTGGAAATTTGAAGATTTCCACCTTTTCTTTTCCCGTCCGGGAGAGTATAATACCATGTAAGTACCAATGAATCGGAGGAACTTTATGCCAAAATACTATGGTTGTCCGTGTGAGGGCTGCGGCAGACCGCTGACTTTGCAGGATGACATCGTTGTATGTCCGGACTGCGGTTCGCCCTATCACCGCTCCTGTTACGAAAAACTGGGCATGTGCGTCCACGCTCCTGCCCACGCAAACCACTATGAATGGCACTTCCCCTACCAGGATTCCGAGCTGCGCACCTGCCCCGCATGCGGCGAGCGCACCCTGCGCAGCGAGGAGCGCTGCCGCTGCTGCGGCGCAGACATGCCGCCGGAAGGCCAGGCTCAGCCCAACGACCGGGCCGCAGCCGAATCCGAGCAGAACGGCGCGTTTGACTATGCTGGCATGTACCGTCAGTTTGGCCAGACAGGAAGCGCCGCCGACCCCATGCGGCAGGCGACCCAGGCGGCATTTGGTGCCGAACAGATGCTGGATGGCATCCCCTGCCAGGACTGGATGGACTATATCGGCCCTTCCGCCAGCACCTATCTGGCTGACTACGGCCGTATGCAGCTGCAAAACAGCAAGACATCCATGTGCTTTTCCGCGCTGCTGTTTGGGCCGTTCTATTTCTTCTACCGCAAGGCCTGGAAGCCCGCTTTTGCGTTTCTGGCTGCCGAGCTTTTACTGGCTGCCCCTACCTTTATCAGCATGCTTCAGATCTCGGAAAGCCCGCTGGCCCCGGCGCTGAGCGCTTCGGCCCTTGTGCTGCTGGCACGGATCTGTTCGGTTTTGAGCTTTGTGCTGATGATCCTGCGGGGCATGTTCGGCAAATGGTTCTACCGCAAGAGCGCCGCCGAACAGATTCGCCGTATCCGCAAGGATTTTCCGGACGCAGCCAAGCGCCGGGTCGTGCTGGCCGCGCAGGGCGGCGTGAGCTGGGCTGCGGTTGTGGGTGCATTTGTTCTGTTGATGGTAGTGGGCGGTGTCGCTTCCCTGGCACTTGGCCCCAACCTGGATGCCTTGCTCAGCGCGATGTACAGCTGAGTGCGATCGTTTTAAATCATCAGGAGGTCGATCATGAAAAAAGTCACCAAGGCCGTTATCCCGGCTGCGGGCCTGGGCACTCGCGTGCTGCCCGCCACCAAAGCTATGCCCAAAGGCATGCTGCCCATCGTGGACAAGCCTGCCATCCAGTATCTTGTGGAAGAAGCGGTTCGTTCCGGCATCACGGATATCCTGATCATCCTGGGCCGCAATCAAAGTCTGATCGAGGATCATTTTGACCGCAGCCCTGAGCTGGAAGAAAAGCTGGCCAGCCCCGGCAAGGAGAAGATGCTGGAGGAGTGTCTGGGCATTTCCAACATGGCCAACATCTATTTTGTGCGCCAGAAGCAGACGCTTGGCCTGGGCCATGCCGTCAGCGTTGCAAAAGCTTTCACCGGGGATGATCCCTTTGTTGTCATTTACGGCGATGACGTGATCATAGGCGAAGATCCCGTATGCGCACAGTTGATCCGCGCTTATGAGGAATTTGGCCGTCCGGCTGCCGGTGTTTCTGCTGTGCCCTGGGCAGACGTGAGCCGCTATTGCAGCCTGAAAACCACCCCGCTGCACGACAATTACTTCTTTGTGGATGACATGATCGAAAAGCCCAAAAAGGGCCAGGAGTTCAGCAACTATTCCATCCTGGGACGTGTGCTGCTGACCCCGGAGATCTATGACATTCTCGCCCACACCAAGCCCGGCGCAGGCGGCGAGATCCAGCTGACCGATGCCATGGCGGAATATGCCCGCAATCACGGTGGCATGACGGCAGTGGAGTTTACCGGCAAGCACTACGACATGGGCAACAAGCTGTGCGTGGTGGAAGCGCAGGTGGAGATGGCGCTGAAGCATCCGGAGATCGGCGAAGCGTTCCGCGCATATCTCAAGGAATTTGCCAAAACGCTGTAAACATTTTTACATTTGTTCTTTATATGATAGCGGCCCTGCCGACGGCAGGGCCGCTGCTTTTTTGCTTTGCACCACTTCCCTTTTTCCGCATAAGCTGAAAAAACCAGGACACACTATTCCCAAAGCCTGCGCCCCGGGCGCAGCGCGATCTGGAAAGGGAGCGAGATTTTAATGAAACAACAGCATTTGGCCCTGCTCTGCGGCGCGCTGGCGGCTGCTCTGCTTCTCACCGGCTGCGGCAAACGAGCACCATCCGGTTCGAGCAGTAGTTCCGGCACCAACATGTCCGGCAGCGCAGGAAGCAGTTCCTCCAGTTCATCCAGCGGAGCCTGGCGCACTGGCCTTGGTGTGACGACCTCCACAGCAGAGGACAACCGCACCGGAAAAATCACCACTACCGCAGCCGCCGTATTGTTGGATGCAGACGGAAAATTGGTTCAGGTCGTGCTGGATGAACTGGAATGCACCGTAAGCGCGGACGGCGCAGGTGCAGTGACCATGCCCACCGACTACCGAACCAAACGGCAGAAGGGATCCGATTATCCGCTGGCTGCTGCTTCCGGTATCAATAAAGGCTGGGCAGAACAAGCCGATGCCTTTGGAAAATACCTTGTGGGCATGACAGCAGAGCAGGTCTCCATGCTGGAGACCGATGCCGATGGAAAGCCCAAGGATACCGATCTGCTTTCCAGCTGCACCATCGCGGTAGATGTCTACCGTGATACCATTGCCAAGGCCTGTGCACAGGCGCAGGCACTGGGTGCCGCACAGGGCGATACGCTTTCGCTGGGTGTGGAAGCGGCCAACGGTTCTTCCAGCCTGACCGCGACCGATGACCAGGATGTGAACGCACAGGTGGATATCACCTTTGCGGCAGTGACCTTTGATTCCGATGGTCGCGTGACCAGCGCGCTGTGCGATTCCAGCGAACCGGCCCTGACCGTTGCCTCGGACGGCGGCGTTTCCGCTCCGGAGGCAGTGCGTACCAAGCGGGAACAGGGCGATGATTACGGTATGCGCACCGCATCCTCTTTGGGCAAGGAATGGTATGAGCACAGCGATGGATTCTGCGATTATATCAAAGGCAAGACTGCCGCGCAGATCCAGGGCATCCCAGACGATGGAAGCAGCGCCGATCTATCCGCTTTGTGTACGATCTCTATTTCGGATCTGCAAAAAGCTGTTATAAACGCACTGGACAGCTGAAAAACAAAACGCACCGGTCTATCCGGTGCGCACGAATCCGGGCATTCTCCTGTTTGGGAGGATGCCATTTTTGTTTATTGAAGATCCGATAAAATAGCTGGCCAGAGGGATTGTTCCTGATGCAGTGCCATAAAGCAGCAATCCAGGTACATTTTATTCGCCGCGGCAAAGATAGTGCTGCGCATCAAAAAACGCTCGTCCGTGACCTGTTCCGACAGAGACGGCGTTTCCTTGCGCAGGCCAAACACATAGGGCAGGCAGGATTCCAGCTCTGTGCAAAAGGAGTTGTACGCTGTAGAAGCCAAGCAGTGATCCCGCTGCATTTTTAGCAGGGTGTCGATATTTTCCAGCGACAACACCGTTTTGGCCACGGCGATATAGATGAGCGATGCAAGCTGCTCCCGGGTGTATTTCTTTTTGACCGGATGACCGATGACCCCCTTTTTGACGTAATTGCTCACCATCGACGGAGTGAGCTCTACGCCCGGAAAGGCAGCAAAAAAACCGTTGACATACTGAACCGTCTGATCCAGATAAAGCCCTACCTGAGGCAGTTCCTCGTACCGCGGCAGGGCAAAGCCCGCGGCACAAGCCGCAATGCGGCGTTTTGTTTCTTGTTCCATAGAAGAAAGTATATCGCATTTGAAAATCCGGGTCAACCCAAATTTTTTCCTTGTGAAAGATTTTTGAAAATCGGTTGACAGGTTTTTCAAAAACTGATATCATAGCAGATAGAAGGCATTCCGCCGGGCCGTTTGCCCGCAGCGGAATGCTGATAAAACGGAAGCTGCGGTCAACACGCCGCCGGATGGGAGAAAAAGACGATGTTGAAAACCAAGATCCTTGTGGATTCTTCTTCAAATGTATATGAGCTGCCAGGCATCGATTTTGCCTGCGTGCCGCTGAAGGTCATTACCGACGATCAGGAGTACATCGACACTGCCGATGTGGACGCTGTTGGCATGGCAGAAATGCTGCGCACCTACAAAGGCCGCACCAGCACCTCCTGCCCAAACGTCAGCGACTGGCTGTCCGCCTGCGAAGGCGCAGACCAGGTGTTCATCATCACCATCACCGGCGCGCTTTCCGGCGCGTACAATGCTGCTCTGCTGGCCGCACAGGAATACGAATCCGACCATCCGGATGCACGGGTCTATGTACTGGACAGCCTTTCCACTGGCCCAGAGGTTCGGCTTTTGGCCGAAAAAATTTTGCATCTGGTGCAGGAAGGCAAAGCTTTTGACCAGATCTGCGAGGAGCTCCTCACCTATCACAAGCACACCCATCTGTTGTTCTCTCTGGAGTCTCTGGCAAATCTGGCCCGCAATGGCCGCGTGAACCCTGCGATTGCTACCATGGCACGCATGCTGGGCATTCGGATCATAGGCCAAGCCAGTGATGCCGGCGAGCTGGAGGTCATCAGCAAGACCCGCGGCGAACACGGCGCTTTAGAGCGCATTGTTCTGGAGTTGAAAGCACACGGATATGCCGGAGGCCGCGTACATATTGCCCACTGCAACAATCTCGCTGCTGCCGACCGGCTGAAAAAGATGATCTGCGCTGTGTTCAGCGGTGCCGAAGTGGACATCGAGCCTTGCGGCGCATTATGCAGCTATTATGCCGAACTGGGCGGCCTGTTGATCGGCTATGAAGATGCCGAAGCCTGAGTACCTCCCTTTTTATCACTAAAAAACAGAAAAAAGCAGAAAAGCAGTTGACAAATTTCGGTTTCCATGCTAAACTAATTAAGTCGTCTGAGGGAAAACGGATGACATGGAAAATCTGGGCGTGTTCCCGAGTGGCCAATGGGGACAGACTGTAAATCTGCTGCTTTCAGCTTCGGTGGTTCGAATCCACCCGCGCCCACCAAACAAGAAAAATCCGAACCTGTTTCCGATTGGAGAAGGGTTCGGATTTTTCGTTTTCTTCGGGTATGATAACGAAGGCTCACGTGGAAGATACAAAACTCCGATACCTTGTCATAGACCGTAAACACACAACAAGAGTATGGAGGACACGATGATGAAGAGATGAAGAGACTATCCCGAATTTTGTGCAAACTCCAAATAAACATCATAATAACGTCAAAAATTTTGAGATTACACAAAAAATGGGACAGTCTCGGCTTTTATCTGGCTGTGGTCAAGGATTTATGTACCAAAAAAGTAGTAGGATACGCTTTCTCCCACAGGATCGACACGCAGCTTGTTCTGGATGCCCTGAATATGGCAGTATCCCGGGAGCATCCGGGCAAAG